>CAVCWT010000125.1:0-2041 GCA_963605745.1 Lachnospiraceae bacterium | reverse complement strand
ATCGCTGGGTCTTCGGATTCAGCGGAAAGATCCGGATCCTGGGCCCGCAGGAGGTCGTATCCGAGTACAGAGATATGCTGCGGAAGGCGCTGGACGAGGAATAAACGGCTTAGCTGCTCAAAATTCTGCGCACCACTGTTCCGTTAAAAAGATCGCCCCTTGTACCCCGGTACGAGGGGTTTTATAATGCACTTAGTGGAACAACCTGTTCCGTTATAGATGAAAGGAATGCAAATCATGAGAGTCATGAGCGAAGAAACGATGAAAGCCATCATTTCTTTTATTGATCAGTATTACTGCGACAGACATGCCACTCCCTCTGCAGGTGAGATTGCAGTGGGTGTCGGCATACCCAGAACGACTGCTTATCGCTACCTGGTCGAGATGGATCGCCGCGGAATGATTGAATACGATGGGGGTTCTCGTACCATCCGTACGCCGCTGATCAATAAGTTTGCTCCCGATTCCGCCCCTTGTCCGCTTGTCGGCTCCATTCCATGCGGCGCTGCACAGACAGAGGAGGAGAGCATCCGGGAATACATCAGCCTTCCTGTTTCCCTTTTCGGGAAAGGCCGATTCTATATTCTGGAGGCTTCGGGCGACTCTATGGTGGATGCGGGCATTGATGACGGAGATCAGGTTGTGATCCAAAAAGATTGCAATGCGGAGGTTGGCGACATCGTTGTTGCTCTTACGGAGAACAACGAGAGCACATTGAAGGTTTTTGGCGGGGTTGATCAGGATACGGGGATGGGAATTCTCGAGTATCGCAATCAGGCTAAATATCCGGGCAAGGTGATCCTGGTACAGCAGGTGATCACCCAGGGCGTTGCCAGGCGAGTAATCAAGACGTTGTGAATATCTGTTTAGCACCTGCCTGTTTCAACATGAAGCGGCTGCTTGCAGACGAATTCATGGTTGAAATAGGCAGGTGGCCAAGGGGCGAAACCCCTCTGGCCAGCCACATCGAGGATTTGCAACGCAAATTCGAGATGTGGGTGCTAAATAGATACCATTGTGAAAAGAACCCCGGGATTGGGGCTCGGGCAAGAAAGGGGGATGTACATATGCCCAAAGAAGGCCTGGAGTGGCAGTTAAGAAGAACTTACTGCCCCAACTGTCGTTGCTTGAGTGTCGGATTCGAAGACAAGGACGGCAGAACGAAAATGACCTGCGGGAGCTGTGGGGCCATTATGGTCCGAAAGAAAATGGGACGCAGGCATGATCGCATCGACATCTATGCACCGTGCGGTCAGGAGCTTATTTACAATTGAATGAAACGGGTACAGTCGATTATTTAAAATCGTTGTACCGGCATAACGACGGACTGGTTGAGGTGAAAAAGACTCCGTAAATCCATTTCCAGGTCATATGCTGCAACCATCGGTCAGTTAAACCAGACATACATGAGAGGCTGCCGACAAGACGGAATTCCTGAATTTTCAGGATTCCTGCCTTGCCGGCAGTCTTTTTTGTCGTATAGGAAACTACGTTCCTATACGACAAAAAGGCTCCGCGTGGATGCGCACTCGCGCGAAGAAGAAATATGTCGCAAGCGACCGCGCTCGGCGCGAGAGTTTCGCAAGCGAAACTCTTTGTTCTTTTCCGGCAAGGCTTTCAAACGTAGCTCAATAGCGAACTCAATATCGAAAGCCTGATATGCATTAAGGGCCGAGGATACATATATTGCTCATTTCTGATTCTTAGAACAGCAGTATCGGTACCCTTTCTTTAGTGCACCCATTTCCGGTGGATGGAGTCAGGAACGTACTGTGAGCAATAGAATCCTTTGCTCTTCCGCAGCAGGCGGAAAGGACAACAGTATGTACTATTTTGACGCACATGATTTTGGAACCCGGCTGCAGACTCTCCGAAAGGCACAGTATGGCATGACGCAGGAAGTGCTGGCCGAGGAGCTGAACATCAGTCTGGAGCATCTCGGGAAACTGGAGCGCGGCAAGAGGAAGCCGTCCATCGATCTGGCCATTGCGATTGCCGGTTATTTTCATGTGAGTACCGATTATCTCCTCACGGGCAAGGA
>CAVCWT010000124.1:0-2052 GCA_963605745.1 Lachnospiraceae bacterium | reverse complement strand
CCGGATAAGACCGTACCGAAGGGAACGGAGGATTTCTTCAATGTTTTCGACTATGTCCGCCGTCCGGATAAAACCGCCGACCGGTATGTGGACGCCATCAACTGCCGTAAGGAGATAGCGCTGCAGCAGATGATACTGACCAAAAAGCAATACGGAAAAACGGATAAATATATCGCTTGGCATGGGTATCAGAGCTTCAAGGTGGGTGAAGTCACGCCGGATATTGCCCACGAGATTGGAATGAAGTTAGCAGCTGAAATGTGGGGAGACCGGTTTCAGATCGTGGTCACGACACATCTGGACAAGGATCATATCCATAATCACTTTGCTTTCAACTCCGTCTCTTTCCTGGACGGCGGCAAGTATAACTATTCCCAAAAGGAGCAGCAGCGGCTGCGGGATGTCTCCGACCGTCTCTGCCGGGAATACGAGCTATCCGTAATTGCCCATCCGCATAAGGCACCGTCACGGCCGGTGTGGCTGGATGAGAAAAGCGGCAAGCCCACCCGATACAATGTGTACCGCAAGGATGTCACCGCCGCCTTTTCGGAGAGTACCACGGTGCAGAACGCGGAGAGGTATTTGCAGCGTCTCGGATATATTACGGACTTCAGCGGAGCGCACTGGAAGATACGTCTGCCGCAGTACGAGCATTTCACCCGACTTGACACATTGGAGGAACGGTGGACTCCGGAATATCTGCGTAAGCACATGGGGCGAAATGCTCCCTATGGCAGCCGCAGGGCAAAGGTCGTGTTTTCGCCGTATATGCCCTACCACTATCGCAGCTATTATACGCCGTTTGTTAGGACGAGCCATATCTACCGCTTGTATCTGTACTACTGCTTTGAGCTCGGTATTCTTCCGAAGAATCAGCATTACGAGCCGGCGAGCCCGTATCTGCGTGAAGACCTGCGCAAGCTCGATGAATTTACGGCGCAGGTGGACTATATGTATTCTAACCGCATAGAGACGCTGGAGGATTTATACGAAGACCGCGCATATCTGGAAGGTCGGCTCAACGATTTAACGGCGCAGCGCACAAAGCTGCAGAACAAAATACGCAGGGCATCGCCCGAAGATAAGATTCACCTACGCCGTGAAAAATCCACACTGACCGAAAAGATTACAAAAATCCGCAAGGATTTGAAATGTAACAAGGCAATAGAAAAGCGTTCCGTGCATATACAGGACACACTGGATCGGATCACTGCCAATGAGGAGCGTGCCGCCGGGCGTGATGTTCCGCAGCAGAACAATATTACAACGAAAAAGAAAGAGAGGTCTTACGAAAGATGAAAAATACAATGAAAACACCGGTGGCAATTCCGGTAGAAAAATTGCGACCCTTTGACGGACATCCGTTCAAGGTCAAGGACGATGACGAAATGAATACGCTGATCGAAAGCATACAGACGCAGGGCATACTTTCACCGCTCATTGTCCGTCCCATTGAAAACACAGATGAATATGAGGTCATAAGCGGACACCGACGTTTACACGCCGCAGTCAAGGCAGGGATAACAGAAATCCCTGCCTTAATTTATGCCCTTGACAGGGATTCCGCTGCCATTGCCGTAGTGGACAGCAATCTGCACCGTGAGTATATTCTACCGTCTGAAAAGGCGTTTGCGTATCGCCTAAAAGCCGACGCTTTAAAGCATCAGGGGCAAAGGACAGATATAACTTCGGTGCAAGTTGCGCCGAAGTTGTCTACAGAGGTAATTGGAGAGCAAGAAGGAATCAGCAAAGATACCGTAAAACGATATATCCGTCTGACCTATCTCATCCCCGAATTTCTCGAAAAGATGGATAACGGTGAAATTGCCCTGTCCGTCGGCGTAGAGCTGTCATTCCTTGATGAGCAGAGCCAGCGTGAGGTGTTAGAACAGTGCGCCGTCAACGACTGCACCCCATCCTATTCACAGGCGTGGCGGATGCACAAGGCAGACCGTGCAGGTAAGCTCGATGGCTTTGAGATTATGCAAATCATGTCGGAGGAAAAGGCCAATCAAAAGGATCGTCTGAAAATCCCTATGGATCGTATACGCA
>CAVCWT010000123.1:651-2052 GCA_963605745.1 Lachnospiraceae bacterium | reverse complement strand
ATTCACAAGGCTATCCACAAAAGTCGTTACTGTCCTACATCAATTCGCGCTCTTATTGCAAATGTATTCGCACGCATCATCCAAAGATCCAGGTAACGCATCTTTTCATAAAATGCCGATGAAATCATTTCTCTCGCCGGCACCTACTGATTCATCTGCAGAATTCCTCCGTTGTTAAAGTACAGATGTCCGATCTTCTCTCCGGTCTTTGGATCATACAGCAGAATCTGCACATCAATTTCACTGTTATTCACATAGTCCAGCTGATTTTCATCCAGATTCTCTCCGACACTCAAAAGATCATATTGCTCCAACGGGGTAAAGTTCACCGTTCCAAAGGAGGTCTCAATATTCTCCAGTCGGACTCCCGCCATGGTTTCCTCATTGGTATTGGTTGCAGGATCATGAATCAGACAATATCCATAGGAGGAGCCCGCCATCGTTTCGATGCCTTCTGTCCCCGACAGATTCTTGATCAGGCTCTTGAGTGATTCATCATAAAACGCAACCGAATCATTGTTGATAAAGACAATGGCACTGACATCATTAAAGTTCAGACACATCAGCTCCGCATACAGATCCTGCGGGTGGAGCAGATTCTCTGTAATCTGGCGGTGATATTTCTCCACGGCCTGCTCCCATGCTTCGTACCCTTTGGTTCCTCTCCTGTCCGGAACACCGACCTCTGAGGACAACACCTGTCCGAGCCAGTTCGTTGTTTTGGCTGCACCAAGGGCATTTAAATGCGTCTGGCTCTGCTGATCCGTTCCGGGATTGATGATATTCTCCACATAATTCATGTTGAGGAACGGAATCCCATACTCATCCGCAATGCTCTGCGCACTGTTGGCAATTCGCTGCAGGTCCTCATTCTCCGCAAAGGGAATCTGCACCAGAATCGGATAGATGCTCTTTTCCCTGCAAAGGTCGAGAATTCGGCGCAGATACGTCTTGCCGACCGTTCCCTCCTCCATTCTGTCGGAAGGATCAATCCTTTCGTAGATCTCTACATCCGGATCCACCTCGTAGCGCATGGCCGCACCCAGAATAGAATCTCCCTTCGCTTCGCCAAAGACGCCCTCATAATCCTCCTGCGTCAAAGACGACCACCTGGAATGATAGCGAATAAAGTTGAAGCGAAACTCCTGCCGCAGATCGTTGTCCGCCAGCAGATCCTTGATGGCCGCCTCCTTGTTCATCGACCATGGAAAGGCATCCAGGACCTCATGCAGCTGATCGACTGCCGCACTCTTCTCCTCCTCCGAGGTTCCTTCTGTCATAACATCCAGGTATTGATAATCCTTTTCCAGCAGATAGGTATCAATCAGAACGTACCCCGGTGTCCCATAATCCAGGGCATTGACAAATTCCCAGTAGGTTACCGGCAGGACATTTCCGTGT
>CAVCWT010000123.1:0-583 GCA_963605745.1 Lachnospiraceae bacterium | reverse complement strand
GATTATAAGCGGCGATTCCGTAATTTTCATACAGGATGGCCGGATTCACCCCGTTGATCATATGCGACGATCCCAGCAGCAGCACATCCGTCTGCTCTGCCAGGGCAAAATACGGTTCGTTTTTTTCCCTGCTGTCCTTTCGTTCCACCAGCTGCCCTGCCAGGTGAATTGCTCCGCCGAGCAGCGCCACCAGCACGCAGACGGATAGGACATGACGTATTCTTTTCTTATTCATAAGCCTCATCGGTATTGCCCATCGATATTGCCGTATATTCAAGATTGCATTCAGAACTGGCTGTAGATAAAGGTTGCCGCATCATAGCCCGGTCCCCAGATGCCGCACACCAGAACCACCAAAACGCCGCCGATCAGCACCAGATACCGCAGCCACAGTCCCTGGCGGCAGATCACCTCCCGAAGACAAATCTGCCGGTGCACGCACACATCATGCGCCAAAAGGAGCAACAGCCCTGCTGCCAGCAAAATCCAGTTTGCCGTGTCCAGCCCCAGCTGCAGAAGGCTTCCGTCCATCAGTCGCCAGATGCTGCAGCCTTGCATGGATCGCAGAATTTCCAGCGCCATG
>CAVCWT010000122.1:0-2078 GCA_963605745.1 Lachnospiraceae bacterium | reverse complement strand
CCAGGCTCGGGGGATGGTGGGACCGAAAGGGAGAGAACGAAATCGACATTGTCGCAGAGAATGAGCTGGATGGCAAAGCCACATTCTACGAGGTCAAACGCAAGACCGGTAACATCGATTTGGATGTACTGCGCATCAAGGCCGATGCCTTCCTGCGTGCCACAGGTGAGTTCAAGAACTATGACGTTTCCTATAAGGGATTGTCAATGAATGATATGTAGAGCTGCTTCGATAACCTTTACTGTAACTTTCACAAATATATAATTGCCATATAACTCATATGGCTATCTGTGGATAGTCTGAAGCTGCAGCCAACAGAAAAAGAGAGCCTCGAGGGCTCTCCTTTTCTGTCTTTTAAGATCCCCCGGAGCTTACAGCGCTGGAGAATGTCTGCCTTTGTTCGGTCCCAGAGGATGGCGGGAGCAGGGGCTGGCGGTCATTACCCGGATAGACTGAAACTGACGTCCGCAGTACTTGCAGGTATACTCGTTTTTCTCGCTGCCCTCATATAGGACGTGTCTTCCCTTGTTCGGCCCGAGAGGATGCCTTGCACAGGGGTTGGAGGTAAGAGTCCGCACATTCGTGTACTCCATACCGCAGTTGGCGCAGTAAAATTTTGGCATAATGTTTTTGTTTTAATTATGAGGCATAAAATAGGTCATCCGACTGCAAAACCTTGGCAGTCTGTAAAGGTGATTAGTTTTCGGCGATATTTCATCGCATTCAAAATTAACAAAATAATTCAGAAGGATGTGCAGAATGATAGTTATTTTGCAAGGAATTAACCGTTGGCACTTAGCCAGTCTAACTCCTTTCCCATTGGACGGCTTGCCGGCCGGAGAAGATGAATTCAAGACACTGCCACAATCTTGCAGTCTCTACGCGTTTCTTTGCCGTCGGATTTTAAGGATCTGAGGATGATTGCCTCTTCGCCACTCGTTTTCTTCTTCGCCTTTCCCTTTCTCTCGCACGTGCCGTCCATGACGGCCGTCAGTTTAAAATCTATCCAGGCGGTTGTCTATCAGGTTTTTATATGATTGTTTCAGGCTGTCTTTCAAAAACGAGGAGTCTATCAGGACAAACCATTTCTCCCGGCATCCTGTCAAATGGTCTATGATTTTCTCACAGATCTTGCCCGCCACGCCGGCCGCCTGAATTGCGGCAAGGAAATCCTTGCGGCTGAACCCTGAAAGATTTTCCGACCCGTATCCGGAAAGGGGCATCGCCAGCTCGTCATTGTCCGCTATGCCGGTCAGAAGGACCGAGAGCAAATCGTAGGCCGGGGCAAGGACATAGCCGACGCCTTCGCGTTCAATGAGCGAGAAGTTCTTGCAGTGCATATCGGAGTTGCCTGTAATCCAAGAGAATATGACTATCTCCCAGAACCGCTGGACATCCAGCATCGAGGCCTCGGAATACTTTCTGATCACGTCGGATAGCTGAGAATATGAACCGAGATATTTATGCTCAGTCAGACGGTTGGTCAGTTGGCACATATCCAGCATCGAGAACTTCCGGCCGTCTTTCGAGCGGTCCATCCGTCGGGTAATGTACGCCAGTTCCCCGTCCGCCATCCGTATCAGGCTGTGAGGCGCGGCTTCAATGCCGGCAATGGCGGCGAGTTTCATCGTGACATCCTCCAGTTCCGGCAGGGAATCGTAAACGGGACTCTGGGGCTTGAGTATGAAGTTCCCCCACAGGCCGACTATGGTAAGCCTGTCCGGCTCATTCCTCCTTCCGCGATTCAGGTCCAGTGAAAGTTTCGCCTGGACGCCCGGGACTGAAGCACTTGTCCTGAGGACTTCCAGAGCCAGGGCATCTATATTGTCCCTGGTATAAGGCAGCAGGGGAGCGGACTTGCTTCCGAAAAACTTTCGGGCACAGGCCGGATGAAAGTCTTTCTGCCCTTCTTCAAGCGCCCTGTAACAGTATAGACATCTATCGCTCATATTCCCTTATGCTAATATTCCCTATGCAGTCCCGACAGCAGGTCAGAAGAAGCGACATCCGGTCCCTGGGATCGATCTTCCAGTTCTTGTGCACGATATCCAGCATCCATCCTTCAGGAATGAGGCCGT
>CAVCWT010000121.1:0-2139 GCA_963605745.1 Lachnospiraceae bacterium | reverse complement strand
CTGATTCACTCCCTTTTTGATAAAAAAGTTCCATCCCGGTACTCAGGGATGGAACTTACCTCTGCAAAGTGGAAGTTAACTTTTCAATTCACCTTCGGCCATCAGCGGAGCGTTGTCCCCTCCCTGTTCAAAACTCAGTCGGTACTCCTCACTGCATCATTTCCCGCAAAGACTCCCGCAGGAGGCTGCGCTCTTCCTCCAGATGCCCTTCATAGCAATGGTCTGCGCCGTGAATGGTCTTGAGGCAGCAATGGTCATAGCGTGCTGCCGCTTTTGTTGCACACTCGTACGGAACGCAGCTGTCCGCATCTCCGTGAAGGATACAAACCGCTCCATGATACCGGTCGATCTCATCCTCCACATGAATGGTCTGTGCTACTCTTGCATAGTCGCCCTTAAGCGTTTTGCCGTCCCAGCATTGCAGCATATACGGGATGTTCTGTGGATCAAATTCGAATCCCAAAAGTGTCCCTTCTCTTGCCGCATCCGGGATCATGAGTGCCGGCGACATCGGAATCAGGCCCTTGATAAGATCCGGACACATTCCGGCCAGGAGAACCACCAAAAGCCCCCCCTGCGAGTGACCGCACAGATACAGGTCCGTCACATAATCCAGCTGCCTTGCATAATCGATCGCTGCAAGGCCTCCGCTCACCCATTTATATAAGGTGTGATCCTCAAAATCCCCATCGCTGCCGCCATGTCCGTAGGAATCGATGCGCAGAACCGCCATTCCATCCTCGACTGCCGTCTCCATCGCAGCAACAATATGCTCCTCCTCCATATGACCGGTAAAGCCATGGAACAGCAGCATCAGCCCCGCCTTGTCTCCCTCTGAAATGTCTTGCGGCCGGTCGAGTTTTGCATGTAAGCGGATACCGTCAACTACAATATAGAATTCTTCCTGTTGTGTCATTTTAGTCTCCTTCTGTATCTTTGTTGTGAACAATTCCTTATGCAGAACCTTTTTGTAAATTCTCTATGGCATCTCATTCTTTGCTATGCTATCCTATCTCCAACAGCATAACGTTTCTTCTTAAGGTGTTTCATCCGGCGCCATCTGAATCTAATCTTGTTCATTCGAACGAAACGATGCCTGTAGAACATTCATAATTGTATTTGCGGCAGGATTTCGCAGCGACTGACGAACAAACTGGTTGTATTAGATTCTCCTGCCGCCCCGCAAGGAGGAAGCCGATGGGGAGAATTGACATAACTGCCAGGCGTTATCTGCAAGACAATGCAATTTTTGCAGATGTATTCAACTACCGCTTGTTCCATGGAGAGCAGCGGCTGAAACCGGAACAACTGAGGGAACTGGATCCTACACAACCGATATCCGTGCGAAGAGAATCCAGACAATCCGGGAAACAAATTTCTGAAAGTACACGGAATCGGGATCTGTTAAAAGAGGCCATCATCCGCAGTGATGGAAATGCCTGCTACATTCTGCATCTGGGACTGGAAGCGCAGAGCCTGATTGATTATACCATGCCCGTACGTGCAGGCGCCTATGACTTTGGCGAATACCAGCGGCAGATCAGGAAGATTTCGCAAGCTCATAAACAGGATGACAATCACAAGTGGAACAGCAATGCGGAATTCTTATCCGGGTTCAGTAAAGATGACAGCCTGATCCCAGTGATCTCTGTCGTGCTGTACCTTGGATCTGAAGAATGGGACGGACCGCTGTCACTCCATGACATGATGAAGGGGCTTGATCCTGAACTACTGCAGAACGTATCCGATTACAAAATGAACCTGATCACACCGGAGAGCATGAGTGCTGATGACCTGATGCTCCTTAAAACGAGCCTCCGGGAGGTTATGGGCTATATCAAGTACTCTTCTGATGACCAGGAACTGGAAAGGTACATCACAGGCAATCCCAGAATGAACAGTCTGGATGTAGATGCGGTTCGGCTCATTGAGGAGGCGACAAAAACTGAATTAAATCTTGGAAAGGACGAGGTGAAAATTAATATGTGCAAGGCAATTGACGATATGAAAAAACGCAGCAGAGAAGAAGGCAGGGCTGAGGAGCGAGCTAATATGTGCAAGGCAATTGATGACATTAAAAAACGCAGCAGAGAAGAAGGCAGGGCCGAGGAGCGAGCTAATATGTGCAAAGCCATTGAT
>CAVCWT010000120.1:0-2195 GCA_963605745.1 Lachnospiraceae bacterium | reverse complement strand
TCGCACATAGAAGTGCCCACCGGCAGCCGCATACGCCTGGAATACCGGCAGGGCGCCGACTCTCCGGTGCTCAAAGTCCGGCTTCAGGAATGTTTCGGCCTGACGCAGACCCCCGCCGTGGACCTCGGCAGAAGGCCTGTGCTTATGGAGTTGCTCTCGCCCGGATTCAAGCCGGTGCAGCTGACAAGTGACCTGGCTTCGTTCTGGAACGGGACCTATTTTGAAGTGAGAAAGGAGCTCCGCCGCAGGTATCCCAAGCACTTCTGGCCCGACAATCCTCTGGAAGCCCCTCCCACAAGAGGCGTACGGAAAAAGACTGACTAGCCCTCCGCTGACTGTTTTCTTCGTCAAATCTTCGCCGCCCGGGATACGCTGTCCGTCTTCCCGGTACAGAAAATCAATCCCAGCAGCACGACCGGCCAGAAATTGCCGCCGCTGGCGACGACGTTCCCGGCCATCCTGCGAGCTTCGGCTTCACACTTCCTGCAGAATCTCAGCCGCCCTGTCGAGTTTGTACCATTCCATGGCCTCGTCCGTGCCGATGACGAGAAGGCTCTTGATGCGCGCGTGCAGAAGGGGAGCCTCGGGAATGCAAAATTGGCCGGAGGCCAAGTGGGGAATCGAGATGTGCGGATAACGTTTCAAATGTTACTTTCGATGTTCTAAAGTACACCGGGATATGCGAAGAAACGTTTTAGCGTCTTTTCGCTCTCGAAAAATTAATCGGAAAGTGTAAAAAATTTCTAATTTTGCGGCGCAAAATCGAGGCAGCTGAAGATTCATAAATGTGGGATTGCCGGTGACTGAAGATTTGCAGCCTGGAAGAGCTGGAAACTCCACCGAACATCAACAATCATCATTATGAATCAGTCAAACAAACTGACCTTCACCATTCTGTCCATTTCGCTCCTGACGGTTATGGCGGGCGCCGCCATCGCCCCTGCATTGGGAGTAATCCACGAACACTTCGCCGGGCACAGCAGTGTGCTGATACAGCTGATAATCAGTATGCCGGCACTCTTTATCATCCTCACGAACTTTTTCTTCGCGCCGCTCTGCAAGCTCTTCAAGACCCGCACTCTTGCGCTGCTGGGACTCGTTATGTATCTGGTATTCGGGGCCGGGGCGTTCTTCGCACGCAGTCTCGGGATTGTTCTGATTATGAGAGCTTTGCTTGGTGTCAGCGTGGGAATGATAATGCCTCTCTCGACAGGACTTCTTGCCTATTACTTTCCTCCGGAGAAGCAGGCTAAACTGATGGGACTTTCTGCATTCATGAACCAGATGGGCGGGGTAATCGCCACGCTGCTGAGCGGCCTGCTGTCCAATATCAGCTGGAACTGTTCCTTCCTGGTCTATCTTCTGGGCATCTTCGCTGTCATTTTTGTGGCCCTGTTCCTGCCGAATGAGAGACTTGTCACAGGCGAAGAAACCCTGAAGAATTCCCCGGACTACTACGAAAGTGAGACCGGTATTACAAAGGCCCGCAAGAAACCCGGCCGCCCTGCGGCATCGCTTATGCGCTTTGCCCCGTCAGTGGTGGGAATGTACCTGCAGATGCTCCTGTTCTTCATCTTCCCGACGAATTTCGCCGTCACGGCCCGCGCAAATGCAGCCCTGACAGGCAATGACATAACCCTGATTATGGTGGGGCTCGATGTGGTGGCCGCCATCATCGGACTGGCGTTCGGCTGGATGATGGGGCATATGGGCCGATATATGAAATATCTGGCGCCGCTTACCTTCATCCTCGGATACGGATGCTATTCCCTCGGTGTGTCCACACCGCTTCTGCTTGCCGGTTCGGCGCTGGTGGGACTTGCCAACGGAATAGGAATGCCATACCTGAATACCATCGCCTCCATCAAGGGCGGCAAGAACGCCGCCACGACGGTTATGCCGCTCATATCAGCCTCCCTGTATCTGGGACAGTTTACTTCCCCGCTGATAATCAGCCCTCTGGCCAGCATTCTCGGTTCACCGACTTCTCCATACGTCATCGGCATAGCTTTCGGAATCGTCTATCTGATTCAGGCATTCTGCTCCAGAAGATATCAGGCTCTCTCTCCGGCGAACGGGGGCATTGATTGATCAGGGATTTGCAGGTGACCCGAATAATCCTTAATTTTGGGACAACAGCAGAAACGTAAAACAAACAGATATGAAGATTAAGTACTGTATTATGGCCGCACTGC
>CAVCWT010000119.1:0-2224 GCA_963605745.1 Lachnospiraceae bacterium | reverse complement strand
CGCGTAATTCATTGTGCCCCGTATAACGCCGTCCCTGATGGGTATCATCTCCTCCTGTTCCCATTCCGTTACCGATGTTCCCACTTTTGTTCCCACTTTCAAAACGCGAAAACCCTTGATTTTATTGGCTTGTTCCCACTTTTCCCAGTGTTCCCACACGTTTTGTCTCACACGAGGGAAAATATATTTCAAAAAATATTTTGCGGAATAAGGTTCTTTAATTTCGCGCAAAAAAGTGGGAACAGTGGGAACAAATCAGTCATCGAATGGCATCTTCTCGTCATCCACCACAACCGCTTCTTCGCTGTCTTCGGGCAGCCTGATTGCCAGACAACGGGCATTCACCTGACCGATACGCACCCTGCAAGCATCATGTGCGCCGTCTCCTGTGATTGCCAGCTTGTTGTTCCTCTTGCACCACTGCTTGAAGCTCGTGTAGTTGAATCCCTCCTCCGTCATGATCTTGCGCAGCGTTGTGGCAATGAAGTAACAGATGTTCCCGTCAATCTTGCCCCAAATCGCGCCCTTGTTGTCTTCCACGCTGTTGTTGAATCGGATGTTGTTTGTCGCAATCTCTCCGCACAGCCAGTCATAGCATCTCGCGTTGACGTCCGCTTCCTGTTTGGTCACCAGCAATGGTGCGATATCCTGTGCTGTCAGCGCTCCGAATCCGTCAAAGAACTGTTCCGTCACCATCACATCGGCAACCAGCAGGATGGACGCGCTCAGCGCCTGTTTGTCCGTTGCTCCCGCATCCCGCAGCTCCTTGTTGAATCCCTGCTGCATCTGCACAGCCCTGTCAATCATCCCGTCTTCCATCAGCCGTGCCACAAACCGCTTGCCCGCGAATCCGAAATTCGTCTTCAGCACATTGGCGCATGTCGGGCCGTCATCAAACAGCTTCTGATCCTGACAGTCCAGATTGATCACACGGTTGACAGCGCCGCCGCCCGAGGAGGCACTTGTAATGGGCATCTCGCCTGTCGTGATAATGGCATTCGCCCAGGTCACGGTACTCTGTACGCCGCCGGCCTTCGCGCCCCTTGTCTTGCCCGCGCCCTCTGTCAGCATGTAAATCATCTGGTCAAAGTCGCGTCTGTCCTTGATCACCTGTAATTCATCCAGACAGAATGGCATGCTGTTTAGGAATCCCGCCGTCAGCTCCTGCCCGACGCCCGTCGAATTGAAGGTCTTGATAAATCCGCCCGTTGCAGGCTCCGCCCAGACAGAGGCCGCCAGCAGAAGCCCCAGCGTTTTTCCGGCGCCGCTCCCGCCCCAGGCATGTACCATGAATGGCAGCGCTCCCAGCGGATCAACCAAAGCGCTTGCAAAGCTCGCGTCCAGCATCAGCCGCCCGACAATGCTCATCTCCCGTCCATGCCGTGCAACCTCCAGCCACTTGTCAAAGTCGCCGCATTCCCTGACAGCTTTGTACATGCTCTGATACGCCACATTTCCGTCAAACCGCAGTCCGTCTTCATATGGGCTAAAGTGCTTGTACTTTTCGCCGATCCAGCCCAAGCGGCCCACACTGTGCTCCTCGCCCAGCTTGTCATCGTTCATGCTGTTCAGCGTCGCCATGTACTTTACAATGTCCTTCGCGTTTTCGCTGTTGATGTTCAAGCCCTGAGCGCTCAGTTCCACAATCCTGCCCGCAATGTTCAGCGTCGGCTGATCCACAACCAGCTTCTGCCATCTGCCGCGACGATAATAGGCAATCTCTGTCTTCTCAAACCCCGTATCAATGTTCTTCAGCCGCTTTACCGGCATTAACGGGTGCTGACAGACAACCACATTAAATCCGCTCACATCGGGCAGCGTCACGCCGTGCACATCACACTGATACCGTCCGCAGCTCAGCTCCAGCGGTTGTTCGGGAAAGTCCGTCACATTGCTGGCATCCTCAATGTTCTCTCCGCGCTTTCCGCGCTTGTACACATCCCACAGCTTGGCAAAGCCCGTAAATCCCACATCCCGCGCTTTCCGCTGCATCTTCTTGAGCACTTGTTCCTGCGTGAATCTGTCTTCAATCTTCCACAGAAACTCGTAGGGCTCGGTGGTCTGATACTGCGCCAGCGTATAGTTGGGTATCGCTTCATCGCGGGGATTTCCGTCCAGCGCGTCCACGTTCATCCTGTCATCACTTCCTCATATTCGTTGATTGCGTCCTCCAGCTCCGGCAGCGCGTAGCAGGCTGTCACGAACCGCTCATCCCACTCTCCGT
>CAVCWT010000118.1:0-2247 GCA_963605745.1 Lachnospiraceae bacterium | reverse complement strand
TTGCGATGATCTCATTTTCAATTTCCTCTGTTACGCCGCGCACATCCGGATAGTGTGCGTAAAAGGTCGCCCGGTTCAAATCAGCGCGCTTGATAATGTCCGTCACTGTAATTTTGGACAGGTCCTTTTCTTTCAAAAGCTGGGTGTAGGCCTCCCGGATCATACGCCGGGAGCGGATCGCGCTGCGGTATTCTGCTTTCTGTCCCATGATAGTCCCCCTCAAAAACCGTTAATTTTTATATAAATGTCGGTTTTTATATATTTCCTTAAAAATTGCTGGTTGATGAATTCCAGCATAACAAGCATACTATATTCGATAGCAAAAAGCAACAGCTATCTGATTTTCAACACAATTTAGGAGGCAACGCTTATGAAGTTTTACGACATGACCACACCCAAAAAGCCGGAAAACGTGGAAAACAAATGCGCTCATATTATCGGCAGCGGCATTGCAGGACTTGCCGCTGCGGTGTATCTCGTGCAGGATGCCGGGATGCCCGGCAAGAACATTACGATCTATGAATCCCGCCCCAACCTCGGCGGTTGTCTGGAAGCCTTCGGCAATGCGGAGGAAGGTTATCTGAGCACCGGTGCCCGCGAGCCGGAGCCTTATTTCCAGTGCATGTGGGAGCTGTGCAGGCGCATTCCCTCGTTGGAGGAACCCGGCAAAACCATTCTGGATGAAACCGTCGAGTTCAATAAGAAGTATCCAATCTACTGCAACACCCGCTTCCTTGAAAAGCAGGGCAAGGTCGATGAAACCCAGCACCAGATGGAGCTTGATCCCGCAAACGGCATGAAGCTGATGCAGCTTTTGATGACGCCGGATAAGGATTTGGAGAATGTCTCTCTTGCCGACTGGTTTGACGCCGATTACTTTGAGAGCAATATGTGGAAGGACTTCTCCACGAAGCTGGCATTCCAGAAATGGGACAGCGCGATGGAAATGAAGCAGTACATCCACCGTTTCCTGCATTTGGGCGAGGGCTCTGAGCTGCACAAAGGAATTCTCCACTTCAAGTACAACGAGTATGATTCGCTGGCAAAGCCCATCATCGTATTTCTGGAGAAGCAAGGCGTCTCTTTCAAGGCCAGCACGGAGGTCACGGATATTTCCCTCAAAGACGAGGATGGAAAGACCAGCGTGACCGCCCTCACAATCAAGCAGAACGGCAGCTCGGAAACAATTACGCTGGGCGCGGATGATTATGTTTTCCTGACCTCCGGCTCTATGATCCAGAACACCACCTACGGCGATAATCGTACCGTGGCAGAGGTCAACAATGACAAGGAAAACCGCGGCTGCTTTACACTTTGGGAGAAACTGGCGGCGCATGACGCCAAGTTCGGTCATCCCGAAAAGTTCATCTCCGCAACGGATAAGACCCAGTGGATCTCGTTCAGCCTGACGATCCGTGATTACCCGGAGCTGCTTGCGACGATGGAAAAGCTGACCAGCGACTATGACGGCTGCGCGGGCCTGATGACCTTTAAGGATTCCTCCTGGTGCCTGTCCACCTATGTGCAGCATCAGCCGTTCTACCCGGATCAGCCGGAGAATGTGCAATTCATCTGGAACTACGGCCTGCATCCGTGGAACACCGGCGATTATATCAAGAAGCCCATGAACGAGTGCACCGGCGAGGAGATTCTTTCCGAGATGCTGTATCACTTGGGCCTTGCGGACAAGATCGCTGAGATTTTGCCCCACTGCACCGTCCGCACCGCTATGATGCCCTACATCACCAGTCAGTTCATGCCGCGGCAGGCAGGCGACCGCCCCAATGTCATCCCTGATGGCTGCACGAACCTCGCTCTGATGGGCCAGTATCTGGAGACCGGTGATGTGGTGTTTACTGTGGAGACCTCCATCCGTTCCGCTATGATGGCGGTGTACGGACTGTTTGACCTCGGTCGCCCCGTGATTCCCGTTGCTCCCACCAAGTTTGATATTCGCGTCATTTCTTCCATGATCCGCTATGCCACCGGCAACGGCGAGACTCTGCCGGAAGACCTGCCCCCGCTGACCGGTTCTCAGCTCAAAGAGATGCTGCGCACCATTCCGGCCTTTGCCGAAGATATTTAAGCAAAACCACTTTAATTAACTTTACAGAAAGGATGTTTTATTATGAGAAACTATGATCGTGTCCACCCCCGCAAGCCCGAGGGTATTGACGAAAGAAAGGCTTACATTGTCGGCGGCGGTATCGCCGGACTTTCCGCTGCGGCGTTCCTTGTCCGTGACGC
>CAVCWT010000117.1:0-2264 GCA_963605745.1 Lachnospiraceae bacterium | reverse complement strand
CTGCACTGCCTTCTCCTGTTTGGCCTTGGCCACCTGAGGGTTTCAATCATGAATCAGTCCGCGAGGCGGCCGATTCATGTTGAAATCGTCAGGTACTAAACAGATACCATATTCTCAACATTACCTGGGTGTCAGCAGCGACGTAATCGATGTTCCGATGATGGCAGATGCCGCCGCCTGTGTCTCGGCACTCTCCGCCGTCATGTACCAGCTCAGTGCCTTTTTCGCCGTTCCGTTCAGATTGCGGACGCCGACATTTAGCCCCTGCCGAATCTCTTCCACATGATCCATCTCTCTTGAGAGGATGAAGGCATCAATGTGCTGGTTATTCGCTGCCTGCAGATATGCATACACAACAGCCGCTGCCTGATAGTTCTCAGACAGGGAGCTGACATAGCCCTGCTCTGTGCAGACAATGCTGCGGACTTGACCGTTTGGTGCGAGCATCGCCGGTGTAATCATGAGATCTGTAAAGATCTCCACATTTGCCATCGTCAGGTAAGGCGAATCCTGCGTGTGATTGACCTTGGTGGGATAATTCACCGTCTGCAACCATACTAACGGATCATACAACGGATAATCATAAGGATGGATGGCAACATCCCATCCGATGTTGCCGGTGGCACTGATCTGCTGATTGAACAATACCAGCCATGTCTTGCCGGCATAATGCAGGCTCGAATCTGCTGTCGCATACTCGTTGTCAATGCACGTGTACACGCGGCAGTTCGCATTCTCGGATTTCAGACCGTTGTAGAAAATACGAAAGGCCTTGGCATACTCTGCGGTAAAGACATCAATTCCGGCACTTGCCGTCATATAATGCCACGGAGACCTTGCATTGATCTCGTTGCCGACAATCCAGTTGTCCACCGTGCCGTGGCCGGTTCCGGAGAAGCGCTGGCCGAGGAAGGAAGCGAGGGCCTCGAGCTTTTCCACAGCGGCCTGATCCATCGTATTGAATGCATAATAGTTCTGCGACGTATTATCCCTTGAAAGAGGATGTACATAGGCACCGCCTGCCGTCCAGTTATTGAGGAGGATCAGGGTGACCTGAATTCCCTGCCGGTTCATCAGAGGAACCAGATCGTCCATCTGCCCGACAGCTGCCGAACTGAAGGTATAGGTCTTGCCGTTATAGGTATAGTTGATGCCGGTCCCGGCCAGAATATCACCCACCATCACATTGTAGGTGATCTGCTGAACGCCTGAAGCCTTCACGGTCCCGCTGTGCAGCAGTGTGGATTCCGGAAGGAGTCCCTTTTTGCCATGGTCATTTCTTGCCGTTGTATGTGTTGCAATCGCCTCCGGATTCTGAATGTAGATCGCATTGGAGACTGCCGTCATCACACCGTTTTTCTTAACACAAACCGTGAATTTTCGGCTCAGATTGGAATTGGCCGTATTCCGGTTTAATGCAAAAACAAACGTGGCGCCGCTCCCAGCCTGCGCGGTTGCCACCTCTTTTCCTGCATTGTCTGTCTGGTTCACAGAGGATGCCATCAAATGATAGACGCCGTCATCCGAGGACGGAATCTGCGATGCCGTTGCCGTAACTACGACATTGCTGCCTTGAATCACAGCCTTTGTCGCTGTTACCGTGTACACTCCCGCTGCCTCGGCAGACAGAACATCCACCGTAGCCGCTCCTGCTGCAGTCAATACTGTGCCGGCTGTCATACCTGCACCGGTCAGCAATAAAGCCGCCGTCACCGCCGTCAAAATGTGGCGAACAAACTTTTTCATGTTTTCTCCCCTGTGAAGACTGAAATAAGAATATAACGATCGCTGCTTCCCGCACAGACTTTTCCCAAAGATGTCATATTGATATGAAGCTAAATTAGTTCCGATTAGTACTATCTCGATTTTCCTTTGAAAAACCTCAACAGAACTGGCTAACTAGATCCCTAAACTGTTATTTTCTGACGCGAGTGCTCCTATCATAACATGCCATGTGATTTTCCGTAAAGTATTCGTATGTGCTCACTCATTGAAAAATAGCAGGAAATGAGACGATTTTCAGACACCCCCGGGAGACATTACTTCCCGGGTGTCTTCTTTATTTGTTCAGCAATCATCTGTGTTATCTGGCTATTTATTTTGCAAACGCTGTTCTGCGCAAATTTCCTGTAGCATTCCGAATGCCACTGTGTTATTCTGTCCGCAACAGCATAACGTTTCTTCTTCACGGTGCAGCATCACACTGCACCATCTGAATCTAATCCTGTTCATTCGAACGAAACGATGCCTGTAGAAACATTCAT
>CAVCWT010000116.1:0-2312 GCA_963605745.1 Lachnospiraceae bacterium | reverse complement strand
AAGGCATTTTCAAAGAGCTGTGCGTTATTCCGTCTGTCCTCATCCAGAATGTGCGAATACTGATCCGTAACCATCTGCGCCTGCGCATGACCGGAATCGCCCTGCACCGACTTGATATCACCGCCGTTGAGCTTTAGCTTGTAGGTGATGCTGGAATGACGAAGACTGTGAAAAACAACGTGCGGCAAACCATTCTTCTCAATCAGTTCCGAAAAGAGTGCTGTAATGCGAGACTGCTCTGTCGGCATGCCAAAACCATTGGCCATAACCAGATT
Organism: Lachnospiraceae bacterium; assembly: GCA_963605745.1. Taxonomy (GTDB): domain Bacteria; phylum Bacillota; class Clostridia; order Lachnospirales; family Lachnospiraceae; genus CAG-791. The sequence continues at coordinate 2,037 of CAVCWT010000116.1, read as the reverse complement.
GAAATCGCTATACTCATCGCCCAGAGCTTCCTTTGTCAGATCCTGTTCCCGCTTCCAGTCCACCAACATCCCGGCCACAGTCCTTGGAAGGAAAATCTTTCGCGTACTGGTGGCGGTCTTTGGCTTCTTTAATACCAGGACCGTCTTGTTGCTCTCCCGAAGCTCCGGGAATACCCGAAGGACATCCTTCTGATCCAGGGTTTTCATAACGTTCTTGTTCACACGCTGCAGCTCCTTATTGACATAAATGAAAGCTCTTCCGGCAGCAATGCTTTCCGAAGAGATATCAACGCAGTCCCAGGTCAGTCCCAGCAGCTCACCGATTCGAAGTGAGCAGGCAAAGGCAAGGTTCATGGCCAGCTTCAGGCGCTCATCTTCACACACTTCAATGGCGTGAAAAAGCGTCGGGGCATCCCAGATTTCACGCTTTTGGATTTCCGCCTTCGGAACCGTTGCGTACATGGCCGGATTTTTCTCCATGAGCTCCCATTTCACTGCCTGATGAAATGCGCTGCGTAGAACGTTATGTATTTTTCTCACCGTTGGAGGGGCGACACAAACCTCGTTCTTTGCTCCATTTTTTTGCGTAATGCGATGCACCGCAGGTGTTTTCAACAGCTGCATATAGTACTGCTCCAGAACACGGGCCGTCACCTCACTCAGCTTCATGCTACCGATGATCGGCGAGATATAATGCTCAATCAATCCGGTGTTGCTGGTGTACGCAGACATGGACCAGGTGCTCTTGCCGTACAGAGCAACATACTCCTCCAGCAGTTCATCCACTGTCTTGCACTGACGAATGACAAGGGTTCCCATTTGCTGTCGGTATTCAATCTCAGACTTTCTGCGTTTTGCCTCGGCCTTTGTCTTAAAGCTTTCCCATTTCTGCTTGCGTTTTCCGGTTTCCTCATCATTGTAAAGATAAACGACATGGTACCGATGATTCCTCTGTACAATGGAAGCCATTCGTCCTGTTCCTTTCTATTTAACCTTTCCATTTAATATCGATTGGTCCTTCGAACCCTAGCCGGTCACATTTTCTCGTCCAGCCATTCATCAAAGCTCTTCCTGGAAATACGGTAGACCGAACCAATCTTAAACCAGCGGAATTCCTTCCGATCCAACAGCTTGTACACGGTGACGCGGCTGATGCCGAGGATTATCTGCAGGTCCTCAACGGTATAGCAGCGCTTTTCTGCCACTGCGGCAACACTCTCTCCCGGTAATTCAAAAGTTTCCATTGCGTCCATATATGTTCCTCACTTTCTATCTTCATTGATGATCTCTTCGTTTTTTGTATCACGGGAACTCCACACATTCCGGTATTGGCAATGCCGCCTCCGGCTCCAGCTGAAGGCTGACACGAATACTGTCATCGATGTGTGACATATGTCTGTCGTTCGTTCGCCCCAGATACTTAATGACCTGGCACTTATTAATCGTAACGATTTGTTCCGCCTCGCTCATGGATGTTTCGTTCAGACCGCGCTGCCGCTGCAGAACGTAGTGTGTTGGCTGTCCCAGCTTCTTCAGCTCCGTCGTAAGAGGCACGACGATCAACGTCGGGCCAAAGAAGTTGCCGCTGTTGTTCTGAATATTGATCACCGGACGGACACCTCCCTGAATATTTCCGCGATGCTCTCCGAGATCCACCAGATAAATATCACCGCGCCGATAATTCCAATCTTTTCTAAGCATGCTATTCCTCCTTGGTAAATCTATGTAAAAGGGCAGGGTTTCGCTTCCTGCCCAATAAAGCCCAAAGGCTTTACCTCAAAAAAAACGTGTAGTTTTCAAGGTGCATGTCCGGAGTTTCTTGGCTCCTGACATGATCAAGTCTATTCCTGCAGGCCTTGATTCTTAAGGTCCAGGCCGTACGGGAACCCCGCCCTGGTTGTACGGCCTACATATTCTTTGCAATCTCCGTCAGCTGCGTCACCACATCCAGAATCTTCGTGCGATTCTCCACCATGTCATAGTCCTTGCCCGTGAGGAGATAATCGGTACTCACATGAAAATAACCGGCAATCGCAA
>CAVCWT010000115.1:0-2429 GCA_963605745.1 Lachnospiraceae bacterium | reverse complement strand
TATTCACCGAGTGTTCCTTTGAGTTGGTAGCCTGTCAGCAGCGCGTTTTGACATTGTAAATGTCAATGAAAAAGTGAGCCACGCGCTCATGAAATTTTGAGCCACTAACGACCATGAAAAAGTGAGCCACTCCGCTCACGAAAATTTGAGCTGCCCTTCTAACCCCTGTTCTGCATGGTCACTTTCAGCCGGTAGGAATCTCCGTTCATGTCCAGCACATGACTGCGAAATGTCAGCCGGTCAATCAGGGCTGCTACCATTGTGGTATTCTCGAACAGATCCGTCCACTTGGAAAACGGCAGATTCGTGGTCACAATGGTACTGCTTTTCTCGCTTCGATCTGAGATAACCTTAAACAGCAGTTCAGACTGATGACGGTTAAAGCTAAGATAGCTCAGCTCATCCAGAATCAGCAGATCTGCCTTGGCCAGTGTACGTTCCAGCTTCCCCAGATGGTAGTTGTCCTTGGCTTCACACAATTCCGTGGAAAGTGTTGCCGCATTCTTAAACAGGACATTGTATCCCTGGGTACAGGCTTTCAACCCCAGAGCAATTGCCAAGTGGGTTTTGCCTCGTCCGGGGTTGCCAATCATAATGACGTTTTGTCGGTTCTGAACAAACTGGCAGCTGGCCAGCTCCTGCAGGAACAGATGTGAGACAGCATCATTGAGCTGGCTGCAGTCGAATTCCTCCATGGTCTTCAAATACGGGAACCCTGCAGCCTTCAGCCGCCGCCTGTTCTGGTTTTCTTGGCGGGATGCCGTTTCTGCTTTCATGAGCTCCAGCAGCAGATCACCAAATCCAGCGGAGGGGGCTGTCTGCCGCAGAACTTCCTGGTATTCTGCAAAGGAAGGAATCTTCAGCTGCTTTGCATAGAACCGGATCTGTTCATCCACAGCGTTCATACTACAGCACCTGCCTTTCCACACAGGAACGCATCATAAGCATGCAGGTCTACAGTCTGAACAACAACGGTATCCTCGATCTGAACAGGGGCGGCGTGGCAGGATGCTTCTGTCATAATACTTTCACAATCTTCCTCCCGGCAGCGGCTTAGAATTTCAACCAGCTCTTTCGGGGATAAAGACTGCTTTTGAAGCCAATTCAAGAAGTAGGCAGGCAGTGCTTCCTGTACCGGTCTGGCATAGAAGATGGCTCGTCCTTTCTTCTCCAGCAAGTGCAGATAATGCTCAAGCTTGTAGATATTCTGCTGTCTGTCCAGGCAACGGTGGTGCTGGGCAATACACTGTCCCTCAAAGTAGATGGATACTGTCTCGGGCCCGGCCTTGACAGATACTTCTCTTCCGCAGTAAGCAGCAGGAACGGAGTAATTATTTGTATCGAAGCGGACGGTGCAGAACCTGTCCACCCGCCCGGTAACACGCTTACAGGCATCGAAGGGATAACCGGGCAGAGGATACAGCTTTTCTCGCTCCCTGGTGAGCATTTCACCCACCGAGGCTTCTTTGCCGCGAATCTGGTGGGACAGGTAATTCAGGCACTTTTCCTGGAGCATCCGGTTCAGTTCCTCCAGGCTTTTCACCTTGGGAACCGGAACGCAGACGTTGCGGCGGATATAGCCCACCAGACCTTCTACGAGCCCTTTTTCATTGCCGGATGCCGGATTGCAGAATACTGCTTCAAAACCATAATGAGCGGCCAGAGCAGCATATCCTGCCTGCTTCCGGGCATGGGCACCGAAGCCGTCCTTGACAGCAACCTTGCCATTGTCAAAGATAACCCGTCTGGGGACACCGCCATAATATTGGAACACCTGAACCAATGCATCCAGGAAGCTCTCTTCATTCTGCCTGCGGTATGCCAGAACCATGGGTGCGCCACTGTAGCACAGCCGGGCACAGAAAAGGTTGACGGTAGTTTTGACACCGCTCAAGTAGATGGTAGCCTCACCCCAGTCGATCTGCAGGGCATCTCCCGCCGGAAAAGCCAGCGGAACGAACGCCTCCTGGTGCTTCTCGCGAAGCTCTTTCACCAGCCGCCTGATGGTTGTCTCGCCGCCGGTAAAGCCGCGTTCCGCTACCAGCCGGTCATAAATCCGTTTGGCTGTGTGATGCTGCTTCTTAGATCCACACTGGCTGTCCTCATCCACACACTGTCCGACGAAAGCCACTACATCCTCGGTAAGTACGCCAGGTTCCCGGGAATACTCCTTCCGCTCCCAGGGGACGCAGTTGCCGTCCCAGTATTTCTTGACGGTGTTACGGGAGATATGCAGCACCGCTGCGATTTGCCGCTGACTCATGCCGTCCAGCCGCATCCTCCGAATCTGTTTATAAATTTCCACTGTTATAACCACCTTTGTTCGCCCCCTATACAGTCTGAGACTATTATAGAGGACTGTTCCTGGTGGCTCAATTATTCATGAGCGTTTGCCACCTAAGTGGCTCACTTTTATATTAGCGTTTACA
>CAVCWT010000114.1:0-2510 GCA_963605745.1 Lachnospiraceae bacterium | reverse complement strand
CCGTTCACTTTTTTTGGTGTGAGTACCTTTGTGTCTTTAATCAAAGACACAAAGGCGATATGGCAGGAAAAATCACATCAATGAGCAAGGTCAAACAGGTGCTGATATTGCACAAGCAGGGGATGTCCAACAGGGACATCGCAAAGGAAATCAAAATAGACAAAGGCACGGTCAATGACTATATGCGAAAGATCCGTCTTGACCCGCTTGGGACAGACGGGCTTCTGAAACTGGAAGACCCTGAACTTGAGGGCCGTCTGTTCGCCGGCAATCCAGCCTATGCTGACAAGAGGATGGATACTTTCCTCAAGGAGCTGCCGTACTTCCGTGAGCAGCTGGCCATACCCCACGTGACAAGGTTCCTTCTCTGGGAGGAGTACAGGCGGAAGCATCCTGACGGCTATGGCAAGAGCCAGTTCTTCTTTCATTTGAAGCAGAACCTTGTTGTCGAGAAGACTCCCGTAGGTGTGCTCAAGAACTTGTATGAACCCGGCAAGGAACTCTTCGTGGACTTTGCCGGTGACCCTCTCGGTTATGTCGATCCAAGTACCGGAGAGGAAATCAAGGTGCAGGTCTTTGTGGCCACCCTGCCGTACACAGACTATGCATACGCCTTGTGCATAGAATCACAGAAGGTGGAGGACTTCCTGCACTGCATCAGAATGTGTCTCGAACATCTCGGCGGAGTGCCAAAAATCATTGTGCCCGACAATCTCAAATCGGCCGTAATCAAGCCGGACACTTACGAGCCTACCTTGAACAAAGCCTTTGAAGATATGGGCAACCACTACAGCTTCGCCATAATCCCGGCCCGCAGTCTTCACCCGAAGGACAAAGCTCTCGTCGAGAGCACGGTTAGCAGGATATATCACCGCGTCTATGCCAAACTCCGCAACCGTCAGTTCTACTCTCTCAAAGAACTGAACGATGCGGTAGCCAAACTGCTTCAGGAGTACAACCGGACAAGGAAACAGCTTCAGCCCTACTCACGTGAGGAGCACTTCCATACGATGGAGAAATCAGCCCTGCAGCCGCTCCCAGACTCAATCTACGAGATGAAGTGCTACTCCCACGTAACCGTAAAGGACACAGGAGAGGTGTATCTAAGTTGCGACAAGCACTTCTACACCGTTCCGTATGAGCATATTGGCCGTAAGGCCACAATCATATACACCAGATCCCTGGTCAAGGTGTATGTTGACAACAAGAGCGTCACCATCATTGCGCGGGACCGCACCCCGGGCGGCCACACCCAACTTCCGGAGCATCTCCACCCAAACGTGAGGGCCTATCTGGACCGTTCGCCGGAAAGCTATTGCGAGAAGGCCAGACACGTCTCTGAGCCTCTCGAGAAACTCTTCCAGTCAATGTTCTACAACAGGGCCACGGGAGTGCACTCCGATGTGTACTACCGCAGCTGTGAGAAGATGCTCTCGCTCCAGAAGAAGACCGACACTAAACTCTTCGACAGGGCCTGCGACATATGCCGCATCAACCAGATATACCGAGGGGACGGTCTGGAATCCGTCATCAGCGCGATGAGCAAGGAGATCGCAGAGGAAGATGCGGAGAAGAGCACCGTAATCCCAACAAATCACGAGAATACAAGAGGATCAACACAATACAAGTAAGAATATGGAACATCAACTGCAAACAATCCTGAAAGGCCTTAAAATGCCCGGGATGGCCGCCTGCTGGCAGACAATGGAGGAAACTCGCCAGGCGGACAAACTGTCCCTCAGGGACGGCCTCCAAATCCTTATCCAGGCGGAGAAAGACAGCCGCGAAAGCAACAGAATCAACAAACTTGTCAAGGATGCCAACTTCCGTCTTCCGGCACTTCTGGAAGAACTTGACATAGACGAGACCCGCGGCGTTCCCGCAGACATCGTTCTTCAGCTCTCCGGCGGAGAATACATCAAAAATGGCCAAACCGTGATCATCTGTGGCGCCACAGGGACAGGCAAGTCGTTCCTCGCCTGCGCCCTCGGAAACAAGGCCTGCAGGCAGGGCTACAAGGTCGCCTACTACACAATGCAAAAACTGATGGATGCCATCAGGATAGCACGTATAGAGGGCAAGGACCAGAAACTAATGGATCGGCTCAACAAGCTGGACATACTCATCATCGATGACTTTGGGATGAAACCCATAGAAGGACAACAGCAGAACGACTTCGAACAGATCCTCGATGACAGATACAAACGCAAGGCCCTCATCATATCGAGCCAACTGCCTGTCTCAGACTGGCATGCGCTCTTCAAAAACGAACTCATAGCAGACGCCTGCATGGACAGGATGGTTCATAAACCAGTCCGCTTCCAACTTACAGGTGAAAGCCTACGTAAAAAATATTAACTTTGTAGCCGAATATCGAAAATCTCACACCCAGAGTGAACGGGTATCACCGGAATCACTGAACGGGTATCGACCGGAAAACATATACAGGCCGAGCTCCCGACCTATAGCCCTGTTCGGCATTCCCTCCATATGGAGTTTGATTACCTGTT
>CAVCWT010000113.1:0-2571 GCA_963605745.1 Lachnospiraceae bacterium | reverse complement strand
CGGCTGCATTCAGTGCTCCGTGCCTCTGCTGTGCGTCTGCGCTATCGTTGGCTACTCCACCCTGATCTCCAAGACCGCTTTCTTTGATGCCGCCATGGGCGCCATCGGCAACATGAACATCAGCCCCTATGTCATGGTCGTTCTCGGTACCGCTCTGTTCGCCGCTCTGTGCGCGGACGGTATGGGCGGCGTTTCCGGCGCTGTCAGCACCGTTGGTGCGAAGGCCATCGCCGCTGGTGCCAACGCCGGTCTGGTGCACAGACTGACTCTGGCTGCCTCCACCACCTTCGACTCCATGCCCTTCTCCAGCATGCTGAACGTCACCATGGGCTTCCTGGGTCTGAGCCACAAGGACGTCTATAAGCAGATTGCCGTCGTTCAGATCGGTGCAACCTCCATTGCCACCATCGTCGGCATGCTGATTGCTATGGTTATCGGCTAAATTTCCCGCAAATCTCCTATCTCCCTGAATATATGAAAAAGCATAAGGGGCTGTCTCAAAATGATTTGAAAAAATCAATTGAGGCAGCCCCTCTTTCTGCAGCAAATGGAAGAAAAATCGGCCCAAAACGCCAAAAAACAGCGCACAAAAACTGAGGGGTATATTTTACCTCTCAAAAAAGTGCGCTGTTTTCTTAATTTGGGCATCAAGCCGTATCCTGTGCAAAAAGGTGGTTTCCCAACCGGCCTGTTTGTATTTTATGATGCAGCTTCATAATGTTATACGCCATGCTCACAAGATACCATTCCGTCTTAACATTGTCGTTTCCTCTGGTCAGAAAACGACGGAAATTCATATCTTCCTTGATCATGGCAAACACACCTTCTGCCTGAATGGATCGGTTGACCCGAAGCAAAATGCCCTCGGCTGTGGAAATCTTTTTCTCCATCAGCTCGCGTTTGTGGACAAAATATTTGGAGACGTTCAAACGCTTGACTCGATCCGTCATTGGCAGTTTGTCTGTCTTCCTGGTGCGGATGCACTGCTCTTTTACGGGGCAGTCCTTGCAGTTCTCGCATTCGTAGACGGTTACCTTTTGGACATAGCCTGTCCCGGATTTCCTTGTCTTTACTGCCGATGCCCGCAGCTTCCGACCCTGCGCGCAGGTATATTCGTCCTGTTCTGCGTCGTAGGCCATATTTTCTCTGCGTCCAATATCGGTTTTGTATGTGCGTTTCTTCTTCTGCTCGTGGTTTGAGGGTTTTACAAACAGGGATAACTGCTCGCTGCCATCCACAAAGCTGTAGTTTTCTTCGCTTTCATAGCCGGAATCGACCACTACCCGCTGCACGGGATAGGCCCCGCACAGCTTTTTCAGGAACGGAATAAAGGTCTTGGTGTCGGTTCTGTCCGCAGAGATGTAATTGCCGACGATGTACTCGCTGACCGTCGCCACGTTTACGTTATATCCGGGCTTCAGCTGACCGTTTTTCATGTGGTCTTCCTTCATGTGCATAAATGTTGCGTCCGGATCTGTTTTGCTGTAGCTGTTCCGATCGCCGCAGATGTGGATATCCAGATTGTAACGCTTCAGCTTCGCCAACCATTCCTCAATCCGCTCAATTGCTCTTTGCAGGCCGGATTTGTGGTGGCCTTTTCCTTTGACAAAGGTAGCATTCCACGCGTGCTTCTTTGCATACAGTCTCTTCCTAAGCTTCTTTAGCCGCTGAACTGTAATCGTGCGGGGCGCAGTGATCCCGGTTCCGGAAGCCTCCAGCAGCCTGGGCAGCTCTTCCACAATTTTCTCGCCGAGCTTTGTCTGGTGCTTACTGACAGCGGTTTTCCATACAAAGGAATACCGGTTTGCATTGGCCTCTATTTTTGTGCCGTCAATAAACACTGCAGATTCGCTAAAAGAGATCTCTCCATGCTTCATCAGCAGCTTTACCATCTGCTCCAGCAGATCCTCCGCCGCATAAGGAAGATGCTCCTTGCGAAAACGCGAAATGGTATTGTGATCCGGCGCGTGTTGGCCCTCCAGCAGGTACATGAAGTTTACGTTCTCGCGGCAGGCACGTTCGATCTCCCGTGTTGTGTAAATTCCACGGGTGCAGCCGTAAAGAACGATCTTGAATAGCAGGCGCGGTGAGTACTCGATTCTCCCCAACCGGGAGTATGTCGCTGTCAATCTTCTGTAATCCAACTCCTCTGTAACAGCACTGAGTAATCTCACTGGTTCGTCTGACGGGATGATGATTTCTAAATTCATAGGCAAGCAGACTTGATATCCAGTCCCGTATGCTGTATACTCTACTTGCGTTTTGTTTGTTTTCACACATCAATAATACGCCGAAGCCCGGCTCTGTGCAAGAGTCGGGCTTCGTATTTTTGGGGCTGCCTCTTAGTGAGACAGCCCCTTTTCTTTACTAAATAAATAAAAAAAAGAAAACCTGAAACCAAACGGTTTCAGGTTTTCTTGGTGGAGACTGGGAGACTCGAACTCTCGACCTCATGCGTGTGAAGCATGCGCTCTAGCCAGCTGAGCTAAGCCTCCAAATGGTGACCCGTACGGGACTCGAACCCATGTTACAGCCGTGAAAGGGCCGTGTCTTAACCGCTTGACCAACGGG
>CAVCWT010000112.1:0-2590 GCA_963605745.1 Lachnospiraceae bacterium | reverse complement strand
GAGCGCATTGCCGATCATGGTCGTAGACAGATGACCGATGTGGAAACGCTTGGCAATGTTGACGGACGAATAGTCCAAGCAAATGGTCTTGCCTGCGCCCATTTGGGATGCGCCCCACTTGTCCGGCGCTTGCCCGATGGCGTTCAGCAGGGTCTTGGCGAATTCGCCTCTATTCAAAAAGAAATTCAAATATCCGTTCACGCATTCCGCCCGCGCCAAGTCCGGCTCGTCAAACGCCGCACACAGCTCCTTGGCAATCATCGGCGGCGCTTTGCGCAGCGCCTTGGACAGCTTGAAGCAGGGGAAGGCATAATCGCCCATCTGCTTGTCCGGCGGCACCTCTAAGAGCGCAAGCAGGTCGTCCGGCACACCCTGTGCGTCCGGATACGCCTTGCCGATGGTCTGCCTCAGCCTCTCGGCGAGTACACGTTTCATGTCCATGAACATTCCCCTTTCCGGATTTGTGCCGCAAAACGGCAACACATTTTATCATACCACGAAACAGAGACCATTGCAACCACGAGAGAGGAAAAACACATGGGAAATGGGGAAAACGATCAGGCGGGGAGGGAATATGATAGGGCGGGAAGGGGTTCCTTTTGAAAAAGGAATCCCTTCCCGTACCCATCCAAGGAAAACTTTAATTCACAATATTGATTGTTGGATCGAAGGAACAATGTGTGTGTGGGAGAGGATATGGCGGAAATCTTTTCTTTCGGAAAAGAAATTCGGAAAAGAAATTCGGAAAAGAAAAGGGATTTCCGCACCTTCCGTAAAGAAACCGAATACACAATGGATATATATGAAACGAAAAAAAGACCGTGTGGAAATAAATATGAAGTGGGAAGGGGTTTCTTTTAATAGGATTTTCTTTTTACACCCTTGCAAGAAAAACTTTGGTACACAATAATATATGCGTGAACGAAGAAACGGCGTTTGCGCGGTTTGTAATGGCTGTATTCAAGATTTTCTGTAAGCAACATACAGGTGCTATGCAATGATTCTCGGAGCCGGAGGTCACTGCCTACGACTGCCTGCAAACACAGCCGCCGCGAAGCGGTTGCCTTGGCAGGTTGCCGGGGAAATGCTAAAATGGATAGCCGACGGGAAGCCGATTCAATCTCTGATTCCCATCGCCGTCGGTGAAGTCAGCATAGCATTTCCACGGTGTTCTGTCAAGGCCGGCGTCGATTGAAAGCGCGACCTGCGTTTTGACTCCTCCCGGCTGTCAATTGTGAGTCAGTCTGCCGGGATACATGACATCCAGCTCCGCATAAACCTGTCCCCAGTTGCGAACGGGCATGGTCCATTTTTTCGTCAGTTCCCACGTCGCCAAATAGAGTGCTTTGGTGAGCGCCATGACATTGGGAAAAATTGTGCGGCCACGGTTCAAACGACGGAAGCCGCTGTTGAGACTCTCAATGGCGTTGGTCGTGTATATGACCTTCCGGACGGTTTGGGAGAACTTGAACATCGGACTGATGCAGTCCCAATTGTCGCTCCAGCGCCTCATACAGCCCGGATATTTTTTCTCCCAGGCAGATCGCACCTCATCCAGACGTACCAAAGCTGTCTGCTCCTCCGGGGCATGATAGATCATTTTCAGATCATTGGCAAACACCTTTTTATCTTTATCAGCAATGTATTTGAGAGTATTGCGAACCATGTGTACGATGCAGCGCTGATATTCTGCCAGTGGATAGGCTGCCGCAATAGCCTCCTTGATCCCGGTCAAGCCATCCGCGCACAGCACGAAAATGTCCTGTACACCGCGGTTTTTCAGCTCGTTGAGCACGCTCAGCCAGTATTTGGCGCTTTCGTTTTCGCCTATACTGATACTCAGGACTTCTTTGTGACCTTCCTCGTTAAGCCCCAGTATCACATATGCCGCAGCCTTGCGGATGACGTTGTTCTCGCGCAGATTAAACACGATTGCGTCAATGTACACGATGGGATATACGCTGCTCAACGGCCGTTTCTGCCATGCCTCGATCTCAGGAAGCAACTTGTTCGTGATGGTCGTCACCATTCCTTCACTGATCTCGAATCCATAGATATCTTTGATCTGCTCCGAAATCTGGTCCACGCTCATCCCTCGCGCGTACATCGCGATGACCTTTCCTTCGATCTCGCTGATGTCCTTCTTGTACTTCGGCACCACCTGCGGGTCAAAGTCGCTGTTGCGGTCCTGCGGAACTTGGATCGGAATTTCACCCATGCTTGAACGCAGCGTCTTCGGCTTGTATCCGTTGCGGCTGTCGTGGTATTCCGGGTCGCTTTCTTCACGTTCCGCCACCTGTTCGTCCAGTTCCGCCTCCAGTATACTTTGGATCGTACCACCCAGCAAATCCTTCAATGCGTCCTGGATATCCGCTGCCGACTTGATGTCGTACATCTCTACGAGTTGCCCGATAATGTTCCGCTTCTCTTCACTCAGCCCGTTATTCCTTTTCCTGCCCATATGCTTCCTCCTGTGTGTCTGTAGTATTATATCACACCTCTGCATATCGTTTTACAGAAAACTTTGAACAGGCTCGATCAAACTGATTCTGGTATCAGTCCGGCAATCTGCCATCGTACATGATGGCCA
>CAVCWT010000111.1:0-2638 GCA_963605745.1 Lachnospiraceae bacterium | reverse complement strand
CCTCACCGTCCTCCCCGTCGCAGGTCCGCGTCCGTGGGCGCAGGAAGGAAAGTCGTAAGCGCTTAATAACCGCACGGGATAAAAAGACAACCGAGGGATCTCGTTAGAGATCCCTCGGTGCATTGATGTTTGTTTTCAGCTCCGTGCAGGCAGCCTGCATGGTCTTGGACCACGGGAGAAACTGCATCAGATCCTCCTGGCTCGGAGTCTTGCCCAAATAGGGCAGTTCTGTCAAAAGCAGTTTCAGATAACGATACGGTTCCAGTCCGTTCGCCTTGGCAGTCTCTACCACTGTGTAAACAATGGCACTGGCGTCTGCCCCCTTCGGCGTATCACAGAACAGCCAGTTTTTTCGCCCCACGGTGAATGGGCGGATCGCATTCTCCGCGTAATTGTTGGAAATATCTACTTCGCCATGCTCCAGAAAGGCATTCAGGTATCCCTTCTGATTCCTGGCGTAGGTCACAGCTTCCGCCAGCTTGCTGCCCGGTGTTGGTTCCAGCGTATTTACCCACCACCAATAAGCCTCAAGCAGAGGCTCCGTCTCCACCTGACGCGCTGTCTTTCGCACCGAACTGCTCAAATGCGCATATTTTCGCTCTGCGGCGAAGAGCTTGCTGCAATAGTCATAGCCCACAGCTGCCTTGGAATTCTCCTTTGTCGCACCGCGCGGCATGGCTTCCCGCCATTTGCGCCGCATATGCGCCCAACACCCGCAGCGTGTAACGCCTTCCACCTGATTGTATCCGGCATAGCCGTCTGTCACAAGACAGCCATGGAACCCCTTCAGGAAGGCTGCTGCGTGCTTGCCGCTGCGGCTGGGCTGATACTCAAAGTATCGCACCGGCCGCCCACTCCGTTCGCTGCCGGCATAGACCCACATCCGCGACTCTGAGACAGCTGCCTTTCCATCCTCCTTCAGGACCTGAACAACGGTCTCGTCTGCATAAATGGTACTACTGCCAAGCAGTTCCTTCTTCAGTGTGCGGTATAGCGGCTTCAGCCATGTCTGTGCCGTCTGAATGACCCAGTTGGCCATGGTGGCACGGGACAGGGCCACTCCCTCGCGCGCCCAAATCTTCTCCTGACGCGCCAGCGGCAGCCCGTCCACATACTTCCGTACCATAATATCCGCTACCGTGCTGGCCGAGGCCAGACTGTGCTTGAGCAGGAGAGGCGGCGTTACCGTAGTTACCAAATGGGCATACCCTGTCTTTTCCTCACAAGGCTTACAGGCGTAGGTAGCCGCATAATACTCCAAAAGATTGCACTGACGCGGAATGACCTCCAGACGTCTGGATACCAGCTTTTTCCCAATCATGACCATTTTACTGCCGCATACATCGCAAATGAGTTCTTCCTCCGGCAGGGTGATAAGGATCTCCTTTACCGGAAGACCGGCAGCCAGCTCGTCCATCGTCCGCTTCGGCTTGCGGGTATGTGCCGGCACGAGGATCGTTTCTTCCGTAGGCTCCGGCGTCTTTGGATCCTGCTCCGCTTCTGCTTCATTGAAAATGCCGACCTGATTCGGCATGACATAGTCCTGCTTCTCGCTGGACGGACCGAAGCGGGCACGCTGCGCGTTGAGCAGGAGTTCATTCATTCGCTCGAGCTTCTGGCGCAGATCCCTGTTTTCCTTTTTCAGTGCATCGTTCTCTGCCTGCAGCTGCGAAAAAGCGGCAGTGTTATTGGCTGCAGAAGGATTTGTTCTGCCCATTTAACACCACCGCCTTTTCTCTCATTTCTTGGCTATATTGTACCATAAAATGAGCTTAAAGTACAGCACTTTCTCTAAAATAGATCTTGTTTTTTACACTTTTGGATGGCCTTTGGCTGCTCCGGCTTCAGCCCCTCCATGAGCCACCGAAAGCTTCGCTTATCCAACAACCGAAGCTCCTGCTCCGATCTTGGCCACTGAAACGCACCATTGTTTAACCGCTTGTAGAGCAGTACATACCCATCCCCCGAGAAATACAGCGCTTTGATCCGGTCTGTCCGCCGCCCGCAAAACAGAAACAGACTGTCCTCACACAGCGACGCCCCAAATTGTTGTGACACGATGGAGGCAAGGCCGTCTATGCCCCGGCGCATATCCGTATAGCCGCAGGCCACATAGTATTTTTCTACCCGACTCAGGTCTATCATGTTTGCTGCAGCGAACGCAGGACTACGGCGACTGCATCTATGTCCACATGTCCCGGCAGTACCATGCTGGCTCCATGATACTCTATCCGCAGTTCATCCGGCTTCTCACGATCTTCTAACGCCACAAGCTGCGGAATCCCGCGTTCCATTGCGGACTCGCGCAGTTTTTTCAGCCAATAGTAATAGCTCTTTTCGCTGATCCCTTGCTGCGCACAGAATTCCCGATTATTCAAGGGGCTATCTTTGCGCTGCTGCATAAGCTGCCGCCATTGCTCTGCTCGGTATACTTCTCGTACTTGCATGACTTCTGTCATCTGACATTCCTCCCATTCTCTCGAAAAACTTACCGGGAGTTTTTCGACATATGGGAAGATTTTCGCACACCTTTCTCCTTTGTTCCAGCCGTGCCATTATTGAGCGCTTACCATTTTTCTATAGGTAAGCGTCAAATAACAGGCCGGATTGAAGAGGTCGGCGAAGTGTGCGAGAATAT
>CAVCWT010000110.1:0-2649 GCA_963605745.1 Lachnospiraceae bacterium | reverse complement strand
CCAGAGACGCACAGATTGCCCGCATCAACGAGCTGCAGGACTTCATTAACCAGCAGCCCGCCCGCCTGGAAGCCTTCGACGAAGCCCTGGTAAAGCGCTGGCTTAAGCAGATCACCGTCTGGAACGACCACTTCACTGTGGAACTAAAGTCCGGGCTGAAGATTGAGATTGAGGGATAATCCCCTAGATGTACAAAGGCTCCTCACCACTGGAGGTTTTCCGGTGATGGGGAGTCTTTCATTTGTATTACTTCTTCTCCGCAAAGATCTCGTCCAGCACCTTGGCGATCTCATCAATACTGATTGGCTTGATGATGTGGCCGTTCATGCCTGCCTCGAATGCCTTCTTCCTGTCCTCATCAAAAGCGTTGGCCGTCATAGCAACGATTGGAATATTTGCCTTCGTGTTATCCGGCAAAGTTCGAATCTCTCTGGTAGCGGTATAGCCGTCCATCTTGGGCATCTGAACATCCATGAGGATCAAATCATACTTGTCTGCCGGAGCGCCATTAATGGTAGATACCGCTACGTCACCGTCATTTACACTGTCGATGGTCATGCCGGTTTCTTCCAGGATAGCTGTCGCAATCTCACGGTTCAGCTCGTTGTCCTCAACCAGAAGAACGTGCTTATCACTGTAATCGTAGATCTTTTTCTTCTCTTTTTCCTTTTCTATACCTTCCTTGATGACCGGCTGTGTCAGCACCGCTCTAAGCTCTGACATGAAGATCGGCTTCGATACAAAAGCTGTAACACCTGCCTGTCTTGCCTCATACTCAAAGTCAGCCCAATCATAAGCCGTAAGAACAATGATCGGAACATCCTCGCTGATGACCTTGCGGATTCTGCGGACTGTCTCGATACCATTCATGTCCGGCATGAGATAGTCGATAATGTAAACCTTATACTCATCCTTGATCTCCGCTGCATCCTGGGCACGCAGAATCGCCTCTTTACCAGAGGCTGTCCAGTCTGGACGCATCTCGATATCTCTGAGCATCTTGCTGACACTTCTGCAGGTATTGATATCATCATCTACGATCAGTGCCCTTGCTCCGAGAAGTGCCGGAATCGGTTCATTCTTCACCGGTTCATTGGCAAGACGAAGGTTCAGAGTTACCGTAAACAGGGATCCCTTGCCTTCCTCACTCTCTACCTGGATCTCACCGCTCATCATGTCCACGATATTCTTGGTGATAGCCATACCAAGGCCTGTTCCCTGAATGCCGCTGACCGTTGCACTGCGCTCTCTTGTGAAGGTCTCGAAGATATGCTCGAGGAACTCCTGAGACATACCAATACCGTTATCCTTCACCGAAAACTCATAGGTTGTGTAATGCTTCAGATTGCAAGGCTTCTCCACAAGGCGGATAATGATATCACCGCCCGGATGAGTGAACTTGATGGCATTGCTTACGATATTTAAAAGCACCTGATTCAGGCGCAGCTTGTCCGTCAATACGTCCTCATGCACTACATCCTGGGTATCGATGAAGAGATTCAGATTCTTGGAATTTACCAAGCTCTGAATCATGGTTCTAAGGTCATGCAAGAGATCCGGAATATGAACTGCCTTCTCATCCAGCTTAACCGTACCGCTCTCGATACGGCTCATATCCAGAATGTCGTTAATCAGGCTCAAAAGATGTGTACTGGATGTACTGATCTTTCCAAGATAATCCTGCACCTGCGCCTGTTCCTCGATATGAGTCTGCGCCAGAGCCGTAAAGCCAATGATGGCATTCATCGGCGTACGAATGTCGTGGGACATACTGTTGAGGAAGGTGGTCTTCGCCTTATTGGCCTGCTGAGCCGCTGCCAAAGCATTGGTCAATGCCTCCTGCTGCTCAAGGTCTCGCATCTTCTCGATGGTAATATCACGGGCAACATAAAGGATTTCCTTCGCTCTGCCATTTTCATCCCTTCTCTTACTAATAAAACGGGCCTGCATCCACTGTCCGGTAGGAGCCTTGTAGTCAACCGTTACCGTATTCACCTTTTCCAGTCTGTCTGCCAGAGTATTAAGGTCAAGGAACTCGCTGAGTGGCTCACGGAATTCCGGTTCCATAAAGTTCTCAATAATGAGTTCCTTTACATCATCGAAGTTACCGGTAGTTGGTGCCACTTTAGCCATGAGAGGAACGCTTCCTAAAATCTCATACTCATGGGTCTCAGTATCTGCTCGGAAAATGGTAGAGTAAATCGTTGACAGAGAATTTACGACCTCTGCATGCTCCCTCTCCTCTTTGAGATGCAGCTCCTCCAGTTCTCTTTCTCTCTTGGCCTGTGCCTCATGCTCCTCAATAATCGAGTCAATGTTGCGGAAACCGGCTACGACATTGCCATTATCATCTATTTTTCTGATATCGAACTGATAATGATTTACCGTTCCCTGCTCCATGCTGCGGTAGTTTCCTACATAGCTGTCCTGAGCAGCGAATACCTCACGCAAATGCTGAAGTCCCAGCATATCAGCCATTTTATCTTTATCTTCTTTTGGATAAACGTACTTTTCTGCCCAGAGCTTGATAATCTCATCAAAGGAGAAGGTTACATCCTTGAGCTCCTGAACCTCCTTATATCCATACTCTCCTGCAATTCTTATGGCTCTTGCAGAACCATCATTCAGATTTGCAAGGTAGATGGTCAT
>CAVCWT010000109.1:0-2678 GCA_963605745.1 Lachnospiraceae bacterium | reverse complement strand
AAGCGGCGGCATGAAAAAAGGCGACGTCTTGAGCGTCGCGCAGATCGCGGGCGTAATGGGCGCGAAGCGCACGCCGGACATCATTCCGATGTGCCACCCGATTCTGCTCAGCGGCATCAATTTGAAATTATGGCTGGATGAAGAAAGGCGCAGCGTGGAAATTGAGGCGAGCGTCTCGTGCGACGGAAGAACGGGCGTCGAAATGGAGGCGCTGACCGCCGTCTCGACCGCCGCGCTCACGGTCTACGATATGTGCAAAGCTGTGCAGAAGGATATGTGCATCACGGACATTCGTCTGCTGCAAAAGACAGGCGGCGTCCACGGAGCTTTTACCCGGGAGGAACCAAGTTTGAAACAAATCCGTGATGCACCGCCCTAAAAAGGACATAGCAAAACAGACCGTCAGTTCGGCGGTCAAAAAAAGGAAGTAGGATAGCTATGCTGGCAGCGGCGGGGGCAAGGTGTCCAAAACAACATACCCCAACCTCGCAAGCATTTCAAATGCCTTTTCCAGAGGAATCTGGCGAACCACCGGAGGCTTATCTTCTTTTCTGTATGCAGACGGATCGTAGGCTTCGCCTTTGCTCAGGATGTGGTAGATGGCAGTGAGCAGTCTCCGCGCAATGGCAATGATGGCCTTTTTCTTGCCGCGCCGCTTTTGGAGTGCCTGTTTCTTCCCATAAATCTCAGGATGTTTCTCGCTGCGGCTGGCAGCAAGCGCAACCTGAATTAGCAGGGGCTTGAGATAAGCACCGGATTTGCCAATGCGGGTGGTTTTCTTCTTGCCGGCGCTCTCCGCATTCTGCGGAGTAAGGCCAGCCCAGGAGCAAAGATGCTTGGAGGTATCAAACACCGTCATGTCGGCACCGATTTCAGCCAGGATACGGATTGCGGTAAAAGCATCATGGATGCCAGGGACCGTCAGCAGCAGTTCGATTTGCGGGAGATAGTTTTGAGCAATCTCCAGGATAAGGGATTCAAGCTCCGCTTTGTGCCTTTCCAGAGAATCCATGTGGCTGCGGATGATTTTGAGCTTCTCTGCCTGTTCGTGGGTAAAGATACCGTCAACCGCTTCCTGAATTTGGGCAACAGGCGTTTTGCAGCGTCCATGTACAAAGGGAGCTACGTCAAACTTCTCTCCGGGATGCTCCAACAACTGCGTTGTGATGGCGGATGCGCTCTTGCCGAACACATTACTGAACACGTCATCAAGCTTGAAGTTGGAAACAGTGAGACAATTCTGGGCGCGATTCTTCTCTCCGGTCATGTAGGACGAAAGCTTGACCCAGTAACGACAAAGATCTCGAAGCTGCCGGATGTCCTTTGGCGGAATGAAGCTGCCACGAACGAGGTCGTGCTTAAACAAGTCAGCAATCCATTGAGCGTCTTTCTTGTCAGTCTTCTTCCCCTTGATTGCTTTGACGAACTTCGGATGACTGACTACCACATGGCAGGTATCCTCCAGAATGTTGTGGACGGGAAACCAATACTTCCCGGTGGATTCCATGCAGACATCCTTGCAGCCATTGGCTAAAAGCCAGTCCCGCAGCTCACGCAGACTCCCAGTGTAGGTTGAAAACCGCCGTGACTGGTACTCTGTAACTCCCTGACTGTTTGTGGAGGCGATGCAGGCAATGAGAAAATCCCGGTGAACATCCATTCCACAGCAGATGGGGTACACAATTTTTAGCTTTCCCATAAACAACTCCCCTCAAAAAATATCGTTGAGGGCAGCCAGGGACTGGGCATCCAGCTAAAAACGAGTTGCGTCTTTACAAAGATAAGTTTACAGGCTCTATGATTGTCCTACTCATTGGTGCTTGAATGGATGTCCGGTGACTTATAAATGAGCGCGGTTACAGCAAGCCGCACCGCACCTACCTCCTCGTACTCTGTAGTATAGCTGCCCTCAGACTTAGTTTACCAAACAACACTCTACGGCGGAAGTACCAACCCCGTTTCATCTCTCGTTGGTGCCTTTCGCAGAAAGGAATGGTCATAAATGAAACTGAAACGATTGCTGTCCATATCCATGGCGCTGCTGCTCGTGGCAAGCCTGCCGGTTACGGCGTTTGCGCAGGAGTATGACATTGCCAATGGTGACATTACCGTTTCGGCTGAAGCTGACGGCAACCAGTATGTCACGCAAAAAAATGGCGTAACGAATGAGTTGCAGACCTCGGATACGGTCATCAAGCATGAGACGAACAGCACATCAACGACCAACACCGTCACCATCAACGCCGAAGCAGGCGCAACCGCCGAGGTGACGCTTGATGGCGTGAACATCGATGTAAGTGGTGATAGTAAAGCCGCGGTATCTGTCGAGGGCGAAGGCAATGTGACCATCGAGCTGGATAACGATAATACGATCAAGAGTGACCATGACCACGCCGGTCTGGAAAAGAACAGCACCGGCGAGCTGACCATTACCGATGGGGACAAGGATGACGGCAGCCTTGATGCCACAGGTGGTTGGAAGGGTGCTGGTATCGGCGGCGGCTATGGTGGCAGCGGCAGCAACATCACCATCACCGGCGGTAAGATTTATGCGAAAGGCGGAGGAGATGGTGACGAAGGTTATGACGGTGCGGGCATCGGCGGTGGATACAACGGTACTGGCAGCAACATCACCATCGAAGGTGGCACTATTACAGCCAATGGTGGATCAAGCGCTG
>CAVCWT010000108.1:0-2684 GCA_963605745.1 Lachnospiraceae bacterium | reverse complement strand
GTGCGTCAGAAAGCCCGTTTCACGCACGGCAGCCCCCCGCAGTCCCTCCCGTGCGTCAGATAGCCCGTTTCACGCACGGCACCCCCTCCGTAGTCCCTCCCGTGCGCCAGATAGCCGTTCCTACGCACGACCCTTGCGAAAGGCGCCTCCCGTGCGCCAGAGTCCCCGTTTCACGCACGGCACCCCTCTGCAGTCCCTCCCGTTTTGACGCATTCGCAGGTTAAGAGTTATATATCGTTGATTATGGGACAGAAGGATGCTTTGCAGTTGTTCAATGACAGGCAGATCAGTACTGCTTGGGATGACAAGGAGGAGATATGGTATTTCTCTATCGTGGATGTGGTGGCGGCGCTGACGGACAGTCCGGTGCCGAGGAAGTACTGGAGCGTACTGAAGAGCCGCATAAAGAAAGAGTCTGCTGAGTTGACTACAATTTGTAGTCAACTGAAGATGACTTCTACGGACGGGAAATCTTATTTGACTGATGTGGCTGACCAGGTACAGTAATTCCGTCTTATCCAGTCCATTCCGTCGCCAAAGGCCGAGCCTTTTAAGGTATGGGTGTCAGGTGGCATCGGAACGGGTGGATGAGATTCAAGACCCGGAGAAGGCGATTGACAGGGGTATTGAATATTACAGACGAAAGAGATACAGCGAGAGCTGGTGGATTAATGAGCGTATGAAGGGCAAGGACGCCCGCAAGGCTCTGACGGATGAATGGAAGCGGACCGGTGTCAAGGATAGTCAGTATGCAACACTGACGGACATCATCACCCAGAAGAGGTCCAGGTTTACTACCAGACAGTACAAGGATTTCAATCCTGTTTCACCCCGCTCTATGGACTTTTATGGAATTCCATAAAGTCCAGTGCAATATTGTGCGAAAATGATGTCGTTTTGCTTTTGCAACGGCGGTAAAATTTACCGCCGTTGAATTTCAAAGAACCGATTTTTTTTTGGGCGTGGCTCATAGTCTTGACAGCAGTTCTTTGGCCTCCGCCAATGTCTCCGGATCCTCTCGCGGGAAGTTCACAAGTGGATTCTTCGTTTTTATGCGGTTTATTACCCGCACATTTTGCGGATAACAAACCGGAAATTGTTATATTTGCAGCAAAATGAACAGGATATGTACATTCATCAAACATCGGAATGGCCGAATTTCTTATGGGACAGGTCGCTAATCGATGCCAAGTTGGCAAAAGTAAACAAGGCGGCGGGATACCTTGAGGGACGCTTGTCAGCAATCGGATTCAATGTGCAGCAGCAAGCCGCAGTGGAAGCCTTGACGCACGACATTGTGGCCTCTTCCGAAATCGAGAATGTCGTATTGAATTCAGACCAGGTCCGTTCATCTGTGGCTAGGCGGATGGGGGTAAGCATTTTAAACGAAACCGAGCCTTCACATTATGTGGATGGAGTAGTGGAGATGATGGTTGATGCGGTCTGCAATTATGGCGCTCCCCTGACTGATGAGAGGCTGTTCGGCTGGCATAATTGTCTGTTCCCGACTGGCAGAAGCGGAATGGAGCTTATCAACGTCGGAAAGTACAGGACGGATCCGATGAATGTTGAATCCGGCGCTTTGGGGCGCGAGAAGGTTCATTATCAAGCACCTGAAGCGGAACTCGTTCCGGCCGAGATGGGTAAATTCCTCGACTGGTTTAATTCTGCCGACACTCCGAAGGACTATGTGAAGTCGGCCGTCGCTCATTTCTGGTTTGTCAGCATTCACCCTTTCGATGATGGCAATGGCCGTATAAGCAGAGCAATCGCGGATATGGCGCTTAGTCAGGCGGATAACTCGACATTGCGGTATTTCAGCATATCACGGCAGATCAACAAGGAGAAACGCAAATACAATGATATTCTTGAGCGATGCCAGAAAGGGAGCTGCGACATCTCTGCGTGGATTGATTGGTATCTGGACTGTATGCTCCGTGCAATTGAGGGGGCGGAAGGGATGCTGTCATCCATTCTGAACAAAGCGATTTTCTGGCAGACGCATTCACAGGCAGTTCTGTCTGACAGACAGAAGAATATGCTCAATGTCTGGCTTGACGGATGTCCTGGGAAGTTGACTGTCAAGAATTGGGCGAAGCAGTCAAAGTCGTCTCCGGACACTGCGGCCAGAGACATCAAGGATCTTGTGGACAAAGGCATTCTTGTCGCAAAAGACGGAATACAGAGAAATGTTCCTTACGGAATAATCATTTCCGGCGATATTTGCATATTCCCCGGTCTGGAAGGGGATTCTGAATAGAGTACGCCATCCTCAAAGGCCGAGCCTTTCAAGATCTTGGATCGTTTTTAGTGCGCCTTCCCTTGAGATTGGTTTGCACTGTCGGGGTTGTTGAACTATTCCACAAGTCCTGCGGCGACCCACTTCTCAATCAAGACACCGGCGTCCCTGAAAGCCGTGGCCTCGTCCACATCGTATTTCCCGAGCAGCAGATCCTTCAGTGTTTCGGCGTCAAAGTCCTTGCCCTGCACCTCTTTCCAGAGGAACGCCGCGGTGGAGTTGAGAGAGATGATCTTGTTGAAGTCGATCTGGGCGAGTCCCTCGCCGACTACCATATAGTTGTCTCCGATGCTGCGGAGAACAAATCCTTCTTTAATCTTCATATTGCAATTATTTTCAAGTATTATCGAATATTATTGAATATTATCGAATATTATCGAATATT
>CAVCWT010000107.1:0-2710 GCA_963605745.1 Lachnospiraceae bacterium | reverse complement strand
ACTGTGATTACGGATGAAGAAGATAACCGCATTTCTCTCTATGGGAAAACCCGTGCGCAACCCTAATTCTACGATATTCAAAAATTTTTTCCGAAATGCTCATGACTCAGCTTGTATTTTTTTAACTTCATCGTCAGCTTTTACATCTTCACAAGCTCTTCGAATTCGTTGTTTTACAAGGGTTTCGTAGGTCTCCTTGGCTTTTTCAGATGAGAAAAGTCCTACGGTGTATCTTGTGCCGTTGATTGTTGTCTGATATGTGTTCATCTTCTCCAAACTTGCCTCCTGATCTGTCACAATTCTTGTCCCTGCTTCTGTCGCTTGGGTTCTTCCTTTTCGGCAGACTGCACATCTCCCTCTCTTGTTTCGGTCACTGCATCAACAACGTGCGAGATCAAGCGATCAAGGTCGTATTGATTCCGCATCGTTTCACCCTGGTTCGCAAGCTCACTCTGTTCCGGATCGGGCAATGCCTCTGGCAATACCTTGCGAATGATGTAACGGAATCCCTTCAGCTGATCCAGCTCGTGTTTGCTGCATTCCAGCTCAGGGCGAAGCTGCTCAATTTCGGATTGCAGTTTCGCAGCGGTCACCTTCAATGCCTTTTGCTGTTCCTTCGTGACTGGGGTCGGGAGATTCAGCTTCTTAATCAGCTTTTCACATAGCCAGCGAGCATCGTTGTACTTCTTGAATTCAGCTGCATGGTCTTGCAGATAGGCTTCCCGCTGCCTTTTCCAGTGAAGTCTGTCGAGACCATCAACAACGGCTTTGGTTTCCTTTATGGCGTCTATGCCGTTGAGGAAGGCGTTGATGTCACGAATCTGCTGATTTTTCTCCTGAATGACAGAGCCAATCTCTTTCACCGCAGCACGGTTTCTGTCCAGCATGGCGGCAATGTCGCCGACGGTGCGCACGTTGTTTTCCTTCATGAAGATGACCGTCTCAGACAATCGGGTCAGATCCTGTTGATCTCCTCGTGACCGTGCGCCCTTGCTCCATAGAGATCGTTCTGCCTTTCGGAGATCGCCGTAGGCCATGACAACATCCGTCAGCGTGTAATCCTCTGGTGCTTTGACAGTCTGGTATGCCTTGGTGACCTTCTGCATCTCCTCCAGCGAAGCAGTCAGCTTTTGAATCGTCTTTCTGAGATATGCCAGCAGCTTATTGATGCCGATTCGATTTCGGTTCTCATTGCCCCGATTCGTGACTTCCCCTTTGCGTTCCAGTGCGGAAGCGGCAGGACCCAGATGCATCTGCGGCATTTGGTCAGCAATGCCCTGGCGCTGCAAGGATCGCATGTCGATTCGCTCGGTTCTGCCGGCAGCTTCGAGAGCGGCGTTCTGCGCAAGCTCCCATTCGTGACGCCAGATTTCACCGTACTTGCGGTCATTCCAGTCAACCGTATCGACCTTTGTGCGAATGAAACTTCCGTTAGCGCGTGTCATGCGTTCGCCGTTGGCGTTCAGCTGATAGACATTTCTGGATTTCGGCAGCCATCGGCCTTGCTCGTCCATGGCTCGCATGGTCAGCATCAGGTGGACGTGGGGATTGCCGTCACCCTCATCATGGTAGAAGAGATTGACGCACATGCCCTTGTCCACAAACTGCTTCTGGCAGTAATCATGAATCAGGTCGAGATTTTGCTCGTAGGTCAGCTCCTTCGGCAGAGCAATGATGATCGTCCGTGCCGTCTGGGCAGAGGAAGACTTTTCAGCGGCATCAACAGCGTTCCACAAGGTCTGAGGATCGGCGTACTTTTTCGGCGCGTTGGGCGGCAGCATCACCTCGATTCGCTTCACACGCCTGGCACTGCTGTGCGGCTGTTTCCAGCAGCATTCATACTGTGACCACATCTTCTTTCCGGCGTTGTAGGCACATGTCGCCATGCAGGATTGCCCTTTGCCGCGGCTGACGATGTCGATGTGCATGGTTGGGCATGGCATGGGATTCACCTCACTTTCAGTGCGAAGCACTGCAGGAAGGGTAGCTGACGCAGTCAGCGCAGGGGCTTGCCCCTGGTGATGCCGACGGCATCGAGCTCCCGCAGGGCCCTCGGAGAGCGCACTCGCAACAAGGTTGCGTATAAGTGCGCCCTCCTTTCAGTCGGGATGGTTAGCGTTCCTGCAGCTTGCTTGCGTCATTGGTACTTCCTGCAGCGTCCTTGGCGCGCTGGCGGTCGGTTTCCGCCTTAATCAGCTCCTCAATCGTGCCGGACATTTCATTGTGCCCGATGGCCGTCATCTTGCGAATCAACCCGTGCACGTAGTTCGACATGAACAGGAAGTCAAGCAGGAAAGTGACCTCCTCCGTGGTGAACAGCTCGGGTTCAATGAGGTGCCTTTCGACACACTCACCGATGGCACGAAGGTGACAGTCATGCTCGTGATGTTCCTGTTCGGCGATCTTTGCCTTCAGGGCGTTCCTCTTGTTCTGGACCTCCCGCTTTTCGGCAAGCGCCTTCTCCTGCTGCTGCAGGAGCTTCTGCATTTCGGGCGAAACAATTCTGGACATTGGTTTTCCCTCCTAATGATTGATTTTTGCTGGCCAGCAAAGGAAAAGGCACCAGCCGTTTTGCGGTTGATGCCCTCTGCTTTGGCGGTCAGCGTTCTGCCTTGCCGCCGAGTCCATTTGCCTGCGCTCGCGCCCTGGCGGCGTTTCGCTTTTCTTCGCTCATAGGGCGATTGAAGCGCACGGACAAGCACTCCTTTTC
>CAVCWT010000106.1:0-2751 GCA_963605745.1 Lachnospiraceae bacterium | reverse complement strand
CCTCTTTCTTCACGGCCGAAAGCTCCTGACAGATGACCGACACCATCATAGACTCTCCGGTGAACCCGGTCTCGGTGTCCATCCACCAGAAGGAGAGAAAGTATTTCTGCCCGGCTACCGGCAGGAAGCCAATCGTGGAAAGATAACTCTCCGTTATGTCGGCATCTCCCCAGTCGGGCGAGAGCGCCGGAGCCACGATCACCGTGTTGCCCCAACCCGAGGACACTCCCGTACTCTCCGTGCGGGACATCTTCATAACGAGCCGATAACTCGAAGACGGCACATTCAGCCCCACGAACACGATTTTCTCCGGCGTAACCCAGAAGTCCTCGTAATCCACCTCCGGCACATCCGAAGTATAGATCGGAGCATCGGACAGCAACGGCATCCCCGCCAGGGCGCGGTTGGAATTGATTCGGACAAAGGCATTGTGGGCTGTCATTTCTGCGGCGACTCCGAAGGTCGAAATCCCCTTCATCCTCTCCGCGAGCTTCGCCCAGGCTGCCATCTGATCATCATCCAGAGTCTTATATGCGCGGGAAATGGCGGAGAGGGCGTTCCTCTTCGTCTTTTGGGCTGAACTGGTGACTTTGCTCGGGAACGGACGGACAGTAAGAACCGTACCCGACTTGGAAGTCTTGGCGGTCACATCTCCGGCCGAACCCGAGAAGTCATTGAATGCAATTGATGGCAGTGCTTTCATCTCTCAAATACTCGTAACAGTAATTCTGAGAGCGAAGATACATAATAGATAACGCGCTGAAATAGAAATGGTTTCTGCTGCTTCTTGATGCTTTACTTTGCCATAATATTGCGAAAAATCAATGGCAGTATGGAAGATTATTCGTAAATTTGACAAAACAATTTATTCCGCTATGGAGACACAGGTAATCAATGATTTGTTTGAGCGTTTTGAGAATGCTGCATCACAGGTGAATGGGGTTGAATGTTGGAGCGCGAGAGACTTGTGTCCGCTATTCGGCTATTCACAATGGAGAAATTTTCAGAACGCCATTGAAAAGGCGAAGGAATCCTGCAAAAACGCCACTGGCGATGTTCTATCCAATTTTGCTGATGTCAGCAAAATAGTAAAAACGGGTATTGCGGAAAAGGAGATTGATGATATTCTCCTCACAAGATATGCCTGTTATCTGGTAGCCCAGAACGGAG
Organism: Lachnospiraceae bacterium; assembly: GCA_963605745.1. GTDB lineage: Bacteria > Bacillota > Clostridia > Lachnospirales > Lachnospiraceae > CAG-791. The sequence goes on along the minus strand of CAVCWT010000106.1, from coordinate 1,581 downwards.
ACCCGCAGAAGCCGGAGATTGCATTCGCCCAGACCTATTTCGCCGTCCAGACAAGGCGGGCGGAAATCATCACGCAACGCATCCTCGATGTCGAAAGGGTGGAAGCCAGAAATCGGCTCAGAGCCACAGAAGCAAAACTCTCTGAAATATCCTATGAGCGTGGCGTGAATGACAAGGGATTTGGAATTCTGCGCTCCAAAGGGGATGTGGCGCTGTTCCATCTGACCACTGAACAGGCAAAGGTAAGGTTCAAAGTAAAGAAAGGCCGCCCTCTTGCAGACTTTCTTCCCACCGTTGACATCAAGGCTAAAGACCTCGCAGCGGAAATGACAAATACCAATGTCGTTAACAAGGATATACGCGGCCAGCGCGGCATAGAGACCGAACACATCAAGAACAATCAGGCAGTCCGCGATATGCTTATCAGCAGAGGGATTACCCCGGAATTGCAGAAACCTGCGGAGGACATCAAGCAGGTGGAGACGAGACTGCGATCTGAAGAGAAAAAGGCTCTAAAGGGAGCATCCGGCCATCAGAAAAAGATAAAATAGGCAATCTGTCGCACCGATGGATGTCTTGACGATATCAGCAAAACGTTCGCTCTACAGGCTCATCAGAGTGCTTAGGCTGTGATACTGCGACCTATAGCCGGTAACCGTATCCAGCAGAATGTACCGCAGATGCAGCTGGTACGTGTCGAGCGACAGCCCCCAGATGCTCCGGTAATCCTTGATGGTGACGGAGATTTCCGAAGAAGACCCCGACGGAATTGAGCCCGAGAGAAAATTCCTCATCTTGCCGGGATTCCGGCCAAGCCCCGGCTCCTCCAGCTGCACCTTGCAGAGAACCCTGTATCTGGGAAACTCCTCCGTCCCGCAAAGCGTCAGCCGGAACGCCAGCGAAAGCCCGCTCTCACCATCCCTGCAGCAACCGCTGTAATCAAGACTGAAAATAGGGAATGGGACAAACGCCTGCGGCCCCGGCACGTGCTCATTCCCCAGCTGCGCAAACCCGTGATAAGCGCTCACGAACAGATTGTACCCGCTGATGTGATTACGGTTGTCGAACGGCGGCCTGTGCGCAGCCACACACCTGGCATTCTCCCGCCACACCTCCTGGACCTGATGATCCAATCTCTGCCAGGCACGCAGCGCCCTCCGGTGCAGATCCAGATTCTCCAGCTGCTCAGCCGTCCCCGCAAACTCCGAATACGCCTTCGACCGGAAATAGCAAACCCCGTCACGATGATAGAACGTGACATTCCCCACAGAAGCCCAGCAGTCGCTGAAGCGAGTATTCTGATAAAACCTCGGCATATTTAAGATCCCTCCGGCCCTCTACAAGTCTTAATGACAGACCTGACTCAGAGCGACATCGGAGCACGGACGGTGGAACTTCCACTGACAGAGCTAGTTAACATAATCAGGGTTGTATAATCTGGACGCGATAGCGGCCTGTTATACAACTAAGCTCTGATTATGTTAACTTGCGGATTAAGAGGGACAAGGCTTGCACTGCACCTACGTAGCGAGACGGTTCATCTCCCCTCCGGGGTCGGGGGCATAGACAGGGTCGAGTCTG
>CAVCWT010000105.1:0-2842 GCA_963605745.1 Lachnospiraceae bacterium | reverse complement strand
GTGGGATACTCACTCAACTTCGATATTGCAAGGTATGTGGAATGTCTGGCCGCAGAATTTCAAAACTTGGATAATCGGCGACGGATATTTTTCAGATCCCAATAATCCTAAACTATATTATATGAGGACCGACGTTGGGTACGCCCGTATGATATTCTATTGCGGACTGCTTGGTTTGAGCATATTCATGAGTTTCTTTATTTACCTGACACGAAACTATATGAAAAAGTTCACGGATTATTCATCGCTGTTCTTTTTGCTGTTTATACTGCAATTGGTTATTTGGTGCAAAGTCTCCACTGACATTTTTTTCATTTATGCTTTTTATTACCCGTTGTTTTGTAAAAAAGACACATTACAGTTAACAGGTTCAAGCCCATTGCAATAAAATTCTCTGTATTTATTACAAAAACATCAAGACCTTACGCAAGATATACTTCATTACCGATGAAAATAATCTACTGCATGTGTTCCCTGTACAATCCGGGGGGAATGGAGAGGGTGCTGCTGAACAAGGTCAGGTACCTGAAGGAAAAGATGGGATGGGACGTGTCGGTGGTGACAACCGACCAGCACGGGAGGCCGACGTTCTATCCGTTTCCGGACGGTGTGCGGATTATCGACCTGGGAGTCAACTATACTGACGACAACGGGAAGAACCCGGTTCTCAAGACACTCGGATACCTCAGGCGCAGGAGGAAGCACAAAAAGGCACTGACGGAACTTCTTCTCAATGAGCGGCCGGACATCGTGGACTCGCTCTATCCTTCCGAATCGTCGTTCATTCCTGCAATAAAGGACGGCAGCAAGAAAGTGTTGGAACTGCATTTCAATAGGTTTTTCAGACTTCAGTACGGACGGCACGGGCTGTTGGGATTGTCGGACAGGCTCAGAAGCAGACAGGATGAAAGGATTGTAAGTAAGTTCGACTCGTTCGTCGTACTGACGGAAGAGGACAAAGGTTATTGGGGTAATCTGCCGAATATTGAAGCCATACCAAATGCAGCCAACATTGCAGAGTCGATCCGTTCCGACTGCTCGGCCCACAGAGTCATCGCCGTCGGCAGGCTCGATTACCAGAAAGGGTTTGACCGGCTGATAGAGGCCTGGAGCATAGTCAAAAGGGAGCCTGAATATTCAGACTGGAGACTTGACATCTTCGGCCAGGGCGAATGGAAGGAAATGCTGGAGAATATGATAGCGGCAAAGGGTCTCACCGGCAGCACACACATCAACAAGCCGACCAACGACATCTGGAATGAATATGCCCACAGTTCATTTCTGGTTATGAGTTCGCATTTCGAGGGGCTGCCGATGGTGATGATAGAGGCTATGACCTGCGGCCTTCCGGCTGTGACTTTCGATTACAAATGCGGTCCGAAGGACATAATAGAAAACGGCAAGAACGGCCTTCTGGCTCCTGAAGGGGATGTTCAGGCTCTTGCGAAAGCGATGATGAAGATTATGTCCGATGACTCTCTCCGCCGCCGGATGGGAGAGGAAGCGCTGAAAATCAAGGAGAAATACTCAGAAGAAAAGGTTATGGGGCGCTGGATCCGGCTGTTCAATGGGCTAGTCGGCAAACGTTAGAATTCACTTTCAGGAATGCCTAAGTTGTTACAGATAAACCCCGTGATCAGGATGAACACTTCCACGGGGAGGATTATGCAGGAAATCGGGGACCTGGCTATGGCCTCCGGATGGGAAAGTTACGTGGCTTACAGCAGGGGGCGTGACGGACTGAGGGGAAGCACCTCGCAGACCGTTCCGATCGGAAGCCGTCTGAGCGTTGCCTGGCACGGCATTGAGACCAGGCTTCTGGACAGGCACGGGCTGGCTTCCACAAAGGCGACAAAGGAGTTCGTAAATGAAATCCGGAGAATAGACCCTGACATAATCCACATCCACAACATCCACGGTTATTTTCTCAACTATAAGGTTCTGTTCGACTATCTCAGCAAAGCCGGGAAGCCTGTCATCTGGACTGTCCACGACTGCTGGCTTTACACCGGGCATTGCTATCACTATATGTTTGCCGGGTGCGGCCGCTGGAAAACCGGCTGCGGGCATTGTCCGCAGAAACGTCTGTTCCCCGCCAGCCTGCTGCTCGACCGTTCGGCGCAGAATTTCAAGGACAAGGCAAAGGCCTTCTGCTCTGTGCCGAAGGACCTTCTGACCATCGTGCCGGTCTCGGAATGGATGAGGCAGGAGATGTCGCAATCATTTCTGAAGGGCTATCGTTTCAAGGTGATACACAACGGGATAGACACAAGCATATTCACGCCTTCCGACTCTGATGCCGCCGTCAGAGAGAAGTATGGCATCGGGAACCGGAAGATCATTCTCGGTCTGGCGAGCATCTGGTGCAGGGAGAAGGGATGGGACGATTTCATAGCGCTTTCGAAACTGCTCAGGGAGGATGAAGTGATCGTGATGGTAGGGGTTAAGCCGGAACAGGCGAAGGAGCTGCCGGCCGGAATCATTCCTGTCTCGAGGACTGAAAACGTGCGGCAGCTAGCTGAACTGTATTCAGCAGCGGAGGTGTTCGTGAATCCGACCTACCAGGACAACTATCCGACAGTGAACCTTGAGTCCATTTCCTGCGGGACTCCGGTGATAACCTACCGCACGGGGGGCAGCATCGAGTCGATAACGCCGCAGACGGGCCTTGTTGTGGAGACCGGTGATGTCGGCGGCCTTCGCAGCGCCATCGATGCCATCGAATCCCGAGGCAATGACTATTTCCGCGTCCCTTGCCGCACCCACGCCCTCGCGCATTTCCGCAAGGAATCCCGCTACGCCGAGTACCTCCGGCTCTACGGCGAGTGCCTGGGGAGGGAGT
>CAVCWT010000104.1:0-2960 GCA_963605745.1 Lachnospiraceae bacterium | reverse complement strand
TCCTGGGTCTGCAACCGCAGCATCCCATTCCACAAAAAGACCAAGAAACTCTCCTTCTCTAAGACAGAGATAGATGCTTGGCTGAAGAACTCGGCCCACGCGACAACTGGCGACATGAAAGACGTCGCCCTGGAAACCCTCGGGTACAGGAAAGGAAGTCAGAGATGAGCGAGCCGCGTAAACTTGGAGATATTATGAAGGATTATCTTCTGAACTCCGATGATGATTTCGCCAAAGCTTTCAGAGAATTATACAGGGAGCACGGCGGCAAGTTTCTCGAAGAAGATGGAAAGGAGGTGGATAATGATAAGTAGAGAATCCATTCTGAGCCAGACTCACTACGGCACAGGTATCTACTCCCACATCCTGAGACAATTCTATCCCAACGAAATCGTTATGCACATTGCAGGAAGGGACTGCGGCGTATGCCGCAACCCTTTCGCCAATGGCAGCCAAACCCTCAGGATATGGACAGAAAAGATTCACCCGAAGCAGAAACTCTCAGATGAAATCGCCCGGCACGAAGACCTCTGCGGTACCATACAGCCCGGAGACTGCTTCGACTTTGCGGAATTGTACTGGCACAAGGCAGGTCAGGACCTGCTGAACACAATCAATGCTGAATTGTACCTTCATCTTGAAGAAGGATACTCGCCCTATTCTTCATCCCAGAAGAAAGATGAACTCCACCATTCTCTGCGTCAAAATCTTTTCACATTCTATAAGGCGCCGGTCACGAACACGAAGCCATACCGGAACATCACCCTGCTCGATGCCTGGCACTACATTACAGGAGACACAGCAGCTGAGAGAACACAGAAACTGCGCTCCATTGATGACTCGAAGAGGGCACGCAATTACAAGGCGGCCAACTTCGATTACTGCAGTTTCTCCGGGACATTCAGCAGACGCAGCGACAAGGCTCTGATTGAGCACAGTGGCTTGATATGCCTGGATTTCGACCATCTTGACAATGTCGAAACGCTGTTCAATCGCCTTTTGAATGATGAATGCTTCGATACCCAACTGCTTTTCCGCAGCCCTTCCGGCAACGGGCTCAAGTGGATCGTACCCATCAACATTGCCGATATGCCCCACAGTGACTACTTCCGGGCAATCGCAAACTATGTTCTCGCCACCTATGGCGTGGAAGTGGACAAGTCTGGCAAAGATATCAGCCGTGCCTGCTTCCTTCCGTATGACCCACAAGCATTTATCAATCCCAATTTAAAGTAGATTATGAGCAAGAAATTTGATCCTCGCCAATGGATAAAAAATACATCCGCAGAGCCGTCCACGCAAGCCATCTCTGTCACATCCTCATCAAGCAACAATCCTTACAGCGACATCGAGACCGTTACCTCTCGCATAGAATCAGCACAGGTCGATATTACCGCAGGTTACGCCAACTGGCGTGACCTCGGCTTCGCCCTGTCTGATGCACTTGGCGAGAATGGCCGTTCGTACTATCATCGTCTCAGCCGCTTCCACCCGGAATACTCTGCTTCGGAAACTGACAAACAGTACGACAAGTGTATGGGAGGTCACGGCTCAGGCATCACTGTCAAGACTTTCTTCCAGTTGGCAAAAGACCACGGAATCAGTATCTCCATTCCCTCAAACACCTCAAATACCTCGAATACCTCATTCCGCAAAAACGGGAGACCTTCTAACACCGCAGCCTCAACGGCTCAGGATGAGGGAATTGAGGGAACTGAAGCAAGTGAGGGAACAAAGGAAGATGAGGAGGACATGCCGACCTTTTCACAGAAAGTGCGTGATAACCTTCCCGATTTGCTCAGGAAAGTCGTCATTCAGGCAGATTCCGATGAGGACGCAGACATTCTAATTCTTGGCTCCCTTGTCGTAATCTCAGCAGCTTTGCCCAACATCACCGGCATCTACAACAAACGTCCGGTCTATGCCAATCTCTTTCTGTTTGTCACTGCAAGGGCGTCATCCGGCAAAGGCCGCCTGACACTCTGCAAATACCTCATCGAGCCCATCCACGAGAGTCTCCGTGAACTGAACGAAGCGGAATTTATGGAGTACAATGAAAAGATGCAGCGTTACAATGCTGCCGGCAAGAAGAAGGCCGAGATTGAAAAGCCGGAAGAACCACCCCTCAGGATGCTCTTCATCCCGGCCAACTCCAGTGCGACGGCTGTGTACCAGGTACTCAATGACAACGGTGGACAGGGAATTATGTTTGAGACCGAAGGCGATACTCTGGCCAACACCTTTGCGAGCGACTACGGCAATTATTCCGATGGCTTCCGAAAGGCATTTCACCACGAATCCATCAGCTATGTACGACGCAAGGACAAGGAGTATGTCAATCTCAAAAGGCCGCGTCTCTCCACGCTGCTTACCGGCACGCCCAAACAGGTTACAAGCCTCATCACAGATGCGGAGAATGGACTTTTCAGCAGGTTCATCTTTTATTTCCTGAACACCAGAGTCATCTGGCAGAATGTCTTTGACTCTTCGGGAGATGGAACTGTTGATGATTATTTCATCTCGCTCGGGAAAGATTTCAACGACTTCTATGTCATACTGAAGGATGCCGGAGAGATTCACTTCTCCCTGACAGAGGGCCAGCAACAAGAATTCAACAAGTACTTCGGTGATGTCCAGCTTCAGTATGCAGAATCTCTTGGGATGGAAATTATTGCCTCAGTACGGCGTATGGGGCTGATAACCTTCCGTATAGCAATGATTCTCTCTGCCTTGAGGATTATGGAGGACGGATGTTTTGAGCCTGATCTGAGTTGTCAGGACGCGGACTTCCAGACCGCGATGAACATCACGGAAGTTTTGCTCCAGCACACGGCAAAGGTGTTCAAGGAACTCCCGAAGGCAGGAACTTCAACGACAGGCACTGGACAGAAAACCGTCCGTCGCCAGATGTTCCTGGACAAGTTACCGGGAGAATTTGACCGCCAGACCTTTATTGACAT
>CAVCWT010000103.1:0-3019 GCA_963605745.1 Lachnospiraceae bacterium | reverse complement strand
GCATTCTTCACCTGATTCACGGACCACATGCCGAGATCATAATACTTCTTGACTGTGTTGTACTTTTTGCTCATAGCTTCAGCCCTCCTCAAGGTCAATGTCTGACATCATCGCGATGTACTCGATCTGGCTCTGCGTCTTGATGGCGGAGAGCTCTGCCTCTGACAGCTCGCGAAGAACGAACCACCATTCTTTCGTGGCCGGATGCGTGATCTGCACCAGCTCCATGTCGTGATGCATCTCTGCGGATCCGTCGCTGCATTCATAAGTCACTTCCGTGAGGCCACCAGCAAAGCTCGCCTCCGTGAGCTTTTTGGAGCTGATAAAGTTGTTTCCGTTCAGCTTCAGGTCCTCGATTGCTGTGCCATCAGCCAGCGTAATCTTCCAGGTATTTTCTTCCATGTTACATCCTTTCCGAACAGCTCACGATATAGGCTGCTCATGTTCATGATCTGCTGTCTGCTCATCACTCTCCAGTTACCGCCGAGCCAGCTCCGGAAGCATCCTTCTATGTCGTCCATAGTCATGGTGCCCTTGTCCAGCAGGCGCTTGTAGGCTTTGAGCTTCCTGCGTTCTCTGGTGATCGCCTTCGGATTGATCTTCCTGATTATCCGCCCGGAGCTTGTGAGGGAGTACATTATCTGCAGGTGCCGATAGCACTCTGACAGCTTGCATATCCTTGTTTTCCGCTCATTGATGATCAGGCCGAGATCTGATGCGATCTTACGGATGCCATCAAGCGCTGCCTGAAGCTCCGCTTTGTCCTGTGATATCAGATAAGAGTCGTCCGTGTACCGTGCATACTTGAGGCCCTTCACGATCGTGGCGTAGTTATCCATAAGATACGGATAGATCACGCCGAGATCCTGGCTGCATTGATTCCCGATATCAATACCCTTGTCTCCACCGAATACATGGAATATCCTGTCGAGGATGTCCAGCGTGATGGCTGCATCCTCCGGATCCGTGGATCTCTTCAGAATCTTCTCCACGGTCTCAAGGCATTTCTCATGAGGGATGGAGGCATAGTATTTCGAGAAGTCAATGAAGAGGATGTAGCCCTCGTTCGTATGGTGCTTATTGTAATAGTTCCGCAGGGCCTGCACAAAGCGCTCCCTGTGGAAGCTCACGCCTTTTCCGACCTGGCTCGCTGAATTATCATAAATGACAAGCGGGATGAGGGCCGGAGTCAGTATGCTGTCGCATATCACATGATTGATCGTCTTATCTGCCATACCATTGCTCGTTATATCCCTGGTCTTTCCTCGTTCACTGATCCGGAACTTGACACCAGGCTGAGGCTGATACGTGCCATCGATGAGAGCCTTCTGGAGCTTTGCAGTTTCCAGAAGATGATTCATCTGAAAGCTCTGCGTCCGTCTCTTAAAGCTACTTCCTTTAATGGCCTTCGTACCGGCATCATAAAGAATATTTGCATCGTAGTATATGCTCATAAAATAAACCGTACATATAGGATCACGACGTATCGGGATCCGTTACAGTCTGCATTTACCCGGTTCCACCCGGGAAGGACTTCCCTTCCTTCGCCATTTACTCACTCGGCTCCGGGGCCGCATCGTGAGTCTGTCGAATCGGGGCGCACGCCGTTGGAGTTCGAAGCGTTGTTGTAGTTGCAATTGCCATTGCTGTTGACATTGGCAAAGTAGGCAGCATTACAAGGGAAGCCCTGCGAAGCTCCTCAGGCAGAATCGTCTTTCAGATGTGCCTTGAAGCGGTTGTCTGACTGCCGCAGGGACTTAATCATCTTGAAAAGAGTGTTGATGTCGAGGACGATCTTCGTGTATTTGTTCTTATCTGCAGGCATTGTCTCAGCTATGTACTGAAGCTCGTCCTGCAGCTTGTTGCAGCAGCATAGCGCCCGGTCCCATTCAAGGCGGCGCTCCTTAAATTCTGACCAGTATTCCGGCCAGATGGTATTTGCTGCCCGCATGTGGCAAGATATGTCACTGCAGAAGTTTAAGATCCGGATCCGTTCCTGCTGGATGAACCACATGTCGAAATCTTCCTCGACCCGCATGAGATGCGCGGCCTGTTCCTTCCGGATGTCCTCCGGCATCCAGTTCGTGATCTTCTTGATGTGAGCATCAAGCCTCTTCTGGCTGTAGCCGAAGGAAGCCATCAGCTCGGCGGTAATGCGCTTCCGGATCTCATAGCAGAAGCTCTGCGCTTTAAGATCTGACGGCACACGTTTTGAAGGTGGAATCTGTGACATGAATAAATCCTTCCTTTATCTAACCGGGCGGGCAAGCCCGCCCGGGATTCCAGATCAATAAATGGCGATCGCGGGGCGCACGCCGTTGGAGTCCGAAGCGTAGTTGCAGGAGCAAAAGCCAAGGCCGTTGACACCGGCAAAGGAGGCAGCATTAACGACATCACGCAGCCACCACCAGTTTCTGTTTGCCACAAGTCTCTGCGGATCCAGGGCGAACAGCTTCAGCTGTCGGTTGTCTACCGAATAATTATTCGGAATCGTGATTGAGGTTCCGTTGATGGATGTGGCCGGAGCAAAATGTGGAGCGCCGTAAACCATTGATTCAGACATCAGGTCAACGGTGCTATCGTACCAGCTGCCGCCGGACGGATAGCCGTTCGTCACTGCGTTCTGCAGGTGTAATCTGTGACTCAGCACGTGGCCGGATCCGAAGGCCGTGTTTACAGTGCTCTTCGCTTCTGCCAGGTTGGACTTATACATCGCGGATCCGATATAGGCGCCGGTCGTAATGTTAGACGTGTTCATTTGGGCGCTGTAAAGCGAAGAATCCGGAACCACAACGACATGATGAGTCGTGCATGCTGTATCACCGGTCATGTACCAGTAGTCGAAGTCAGCGATGCGCCAGTTGACGCCGTTGATCGTCCAGTAGTCTCCGATGAAAAGATCATCAAAAGTGCCTGCCCTGATGGCCGCAGACTGTGCTGCAGTCAGCTGGTTTCCGAGATACTTGCCTCGGTACAGGCTGTTGTGGAAGCCTGCAAGGTTGAGCTTTGAAGCCTCGCC
>CAVCWT010000102.1:0-3032 GCA_963605745.1 Lachnospiraceae bacterium | reverse complement strand
ATATCCTTTTTAATGACCTCAGACATCAGTCATCATCCATCAGACATCAGTCATCAACCATCAGTCATCAGTCATCTTTGAGTGTTCGCATCTTTGAGTGTTCGCATCTTAGCAAACGCGGCATACATCGTTCTCGTCTCACCGCTGTCAAAGGCAACGCTGACCTTGTAGTCTCTTGGTGTCTCTTCCATGCTCTGCACAGTACCCTGTCCGTATTTGATATGCTCGACGCGGTCACCCACGCTATAGTCCGGCTTTCCTGCTGTGGGCGCTCCCTTATGCAGGCTGTCCAGACCGGTCTTGCCGGTAAGGTACGGTTTTTTCTCGGAAGAGGTGTGGGGCTTTACATACGTTGCCCGAAGCCTTCCGTCGCTGCTCCTTGCCAGACTCCTGCCGGTCCCCGGATTCGTTCTCGAATCCGTCCTGCTATCCACAGTCCGTGCAGCAACTCCCGATGTCCCCGTTACGCCTAATGCACTTCTTCCTCCTGGATTCTTCCCGGTTCCGTTCCGGAAGGCAGCAGGATCCCAGGTCTTTCCGAATCCCGGATTCGTACCCACATAACCCGCCTGGCCTTGATATTGTCCGCCGCCTGAATTAGCTCCCCTCGAAACAGAATTCCTTGAATCGGAACCTCTTGAAGCAGAGCCTCTTGAAACAGAGTCTCTTGAAACAGAGCCTCTATTCTGCGCCGCATCTCCCTTTAATGAGTAAGAGGTTCTCGCATTCCTCGAACCGTAGTAAGAATTATACTCTGTGAAATCCTCATTGTCATCGTCTTCATCCCAGGAGCTGAATCCTCCCCTTCTGGGATTCTCATCCAGGAGCTTTTCCGGGATTTCCATGACAAAGCGGCTAACGGCATTGTATTTGAACTCGCCGTTGATCATCCGGCTCCTGGCACTCGTAATTGTGAGGTCGTCCTTGGCTCTTGTGATACCAACATACGCAAGGCGCCTCTCCTCCTCCATCGTGCCGGGATCGTCTGACTGAATCGACTGATAGGATGGGAACATTCCATCCTCCATGCCGGCCAGATACACGTGAGGAAACTCCAGACCCTTGGCGGAGTGCAGTGTCATGAGGAGCACTCGGTCATCATTTTCGCCCAGCTGATCGATCTCCGCAACCAGGGAAACCTCTTCGAGGAAGCCGGAAAGAGAAGGGCCGTCGGAATCCTCGTGGATTTCGGCCTCTTCTTCATAGGCTGCTGCCTTACTCACCAGCTCTCCAATGTTTTCGCTTCGGTCCTCTGCTGTTTCCTCGTCATAATCCTCCAGATAGTCCTCATATTCCGATTCGTCCACTATCTTCTTAATAAGGTCTGCAACGCTGTGGCCTTGTGCATAGGAGCGCAGCTCCTGAATGAGATCGGTAAAGATCTTTACCTTGGCTCTGGCTCTTGCCAGTTCCGGGAATTCCTCTGCTCTCTCGAGCACGGAGAACAGACTGATCCCGTTGTCATGGGCAATGGCTGTGGCCTTGTCAATCGTTGTTTTGCCGATGCCGCGCTTGGGGACATTGAGAATGCGCTGCGTGCTGATGTCATCCCGTCCGTTGTCGATGGTTCGAAGGTAGCCCAGGATGTCCCGAATCTCCATGCGGTCATAGAAATTGTGGCCGCCCACGATGTTATAAGGGATGGACTCCAGAACCAGCCGATCCTCGAGAAGACGCGACTGTGCATTCGTCCGGTACAGGATGGCAAAATCCTTGTAGGAAAGGTGCCGGTTCTCGCGCAGATTCCTCTTGATGTCTGCGGCAATGAAGGAGGCCTCGTCGTTTCCGCCTGCGAATTCCCGGAAATGAATCCTGCTGCCCTCGCCTTGATCGGTCCAGAGGCGCTTGTCCTTGCGGCTGTAATTGTGGGCAATCACGGCATTGGCGGCATCCAGAATGTTCTGGGTTGAGCGGTAATTCTGCTCGAGACGCACCACATAGGCATCCGGATATACCTTTTCAAAATCCAGAATGTTGCGAATGTCGGCGCCGCGGAATTTATAGATCGACTGATCATCATCGCCCACAACGCACAGATTCCGCGAGCCGGCCGCCAGAAGGCGCACGATCTCGAACTGGGCCTTGTTGGTGTCCTGATACTCGTCCACACAGATGTAGCGGAATCTCTCCTGATAGCTCCTTAGCACATCCTCTCTTGCCTGGAACAGCTCCACCGTCTTCATCAGAAGGTCATCAAAATCCAATGCATTGTTGGATCGCAGCTCCTTCTCGTATTCTGCATAGACCTCACCGATCCGCTGCTCGAGAAAATTCGATGTGCCGTGGAGCTCCTGGTAGCGAAAGGCAGGGATCAGCTCGTTTTTAGCCTGCGAGATGGCACCAATGATCGTCCGCTCCTTGAGCTGTTTGGTATCAATATTCATGCGGCGGCAGATCTGCCGGATGAGGGTCTTCTGGTCGTCGCTGTCATAGATGGTAAACCCGGGATCCATTCCCATCGCATCGATGTGGCGGCGCAGAATCCGCACGCACATGGAATGGAACGTGGAGATCCAGATGCTCTCAGAGCCAAAGCCGATGAGGTGATCCACGCGCTCACGCATCTCCCCGGCCGCCTTATTGGTAAAGGTAATCGCCAGGATATTCCATGGATTGACGCCGCATTCCTCCATCAGATAGGCAATGCGGTGTGTGATCACACGGGTCTTGCCGCTGCCAGCTCCTGCCAGGATCAGAACCGGTCCCTGTGTGTGACAGCATGCCTCCCGCTGCTCTTTATTCAAAGTATCATATATGCTCATGTTGTTATCTCTTCATCAGGAATTTGCGAGTTGCGAGGAGAAATCCGCGCATGCGGTTTCTCCGATGCGCGGAGTGCATTGGCGCCAAAGGCGGCAATCACTCCAGGCAAGGAGCAAATTCCATCAGGAATTTGCGAGTTGCGAGGAGAAATCCGCGCATGCGGTTTCTCCGATGCGCGGAGTGCATTGACGCCAAAGGCGGCAATCACTCCAGACAAGGAGCAAATTCCATCAGGAATTTGCGAGTTGCTTTAACTCCCTTGCATTCTC
>CAVCWT010000101.1:0-3219 GCA_963605745.1 Lachnospiraceae bacterium | reverse complement strand
CGCTTCCATAATTCCTTTCTGCCGACCTTCGTCAAGACCTTCCTGTCGACCACGGCTGAGTCCTTCGTCAAGACCTTCCTGTCGACCACGGCTGAGTCCTTCGTCAAGACCTTCCTGTCGACCACGGCTGAGTCCTTCGTCAAGACCTTCCTGTCGACCACGGCTGAGTCCTTCGTCAAGACCTTCCTGTCGACCACGGCTGAGTCCTTCGTCAAGACCTTCCTGTCGACCACGGTCAAGTCCTTCACTGAGCCCTTCCTCTCGCGCCCGCTCTCGTTCATACCTGAGTTTATCTTCCATATCCATAAAAGCGCTCCTTATCTGCGCGTCCTGCTTGATCCTCGCGATCTCCAGCTCAACGCGTCTGCAGAAATCATCCTCCGGAGCATTTCCATTCACCAGATCCAGGAAATGTAATAGCTCCTCCGGGATGTCGTTTTCTGTTCCTTTGCTGTTCAGGAACACCTTCATTGTACCATCTTCCAGCCGGAGATCGTGATCATTCATCTCGATATTCTGGAACCGATAGATGTGCCTTTCCTTTTCGAACAGATCGAACTGTCCGATCATGACAACATACGAATCCGGCAGCTGATTATAGGATTTGCCGGCCTTGAGCGTCTGCATGTCCATCATGCACTGATAATATCTCGTTCGTCTTTGCTCATCGCCTCGCTGCACCACCTGCATTTCGACATCAAAACACTTCCCGTCGATTTCAGAATACACATCAAAGCGGACGCCCTTACTGGTAAGGCGGCCGTATTCGGCCTTCTGCGTCTCGTGGTCGAGGACCTTGACTAGGTGCAGCTCCGGAAAGATTCGCTGCATGAGCCCTAAGAACAATTCCTTGTTCTGCATGACATGGGTAAAGATCAGATCCGAGCTGATGCCCGCCTTTTCCCATTTCTCCTCGGGAGTTTCCTCCCTGGGAGCTGATGCAGTTGGTGACATCCCGGATTTAGCAGAGACGTCATGGCGTTCAAGCGATGCTTCCGTCGGTCTAATCTTACTTCCGGGATCTGGCAATCCCGTGTTTGGTTTTCTGGCTTCGCTTCTGGAATCGGCCGGCATTGTGGCAGGCTTTCTGGCTTCGCTTCTGGAATCAGCCGGCACTGTGACCGGCTTTCCGATTTCATTTCCGGAATTGTCCGGCACCGCCGCCTCACTGTGTGTCGTTGTTAATGCAGTCTTTCCTGATACTTTGTGCAGCTTCTTCATCCGGTAACCCTCCTGTGATGAACATGGCGCAGGAGATTCGCAGCCTGTAATTGCACATGCGCATATGGGATCGCAATGGAATGTCACACAACCAATCCCATTCACAATTCAATAATACGATGCAATCTCATTCGCAATCGCCAAACACGACCGGCCGACCAGAAAACTCTACCCCAAAAGTCTTTCTGAACCACCTCTTGCAAAACCCCTGCTGATAAAATGGAATATTCGTGCATTCGTTCCGCTCGATAGGAAACAGATCAGACTTCAGATGGATCATGCGGTTTAATGGATTCAACCGGCAACAATCACCATAGAAAGGAACACGGTATGCACTTGTCTGGATTCTAACAGGAATATCTCAAAAAAGATAGATGTAACATGAAGATCCATCATCGTAGGTATTCGATGGTTGATTTAATCAGTATTTTTCAAGTTCGTATTATCACTGTACTAGCCAGATTTGATTCTGCGGTCGAAAGGAAATGGCAGTTTCCATACAAAAAAAGTAAGGCCGGCTACGATGAATATTTCATCGCAACTGGCCGTTTAATTCCAACAACTTTTTGTTCAACAGCGTTGCATTCGCACAGCAGAAGGCGCTGTTGACAACACACGTGCAAAACTACGTCTGCTCCTGCAGTAGTTTTGCAAACACGCTCTCACTAACACCAGCCTGCGCAGCTGCCATTTGTAGGGTGATTGTTTTATTCCTTACAAGCGCAGACAGCGCTTCCATAATTCCTTTCTGCCGACCTTCGTCAAGACCTTCCTGTCGACCACGGTCAAGTCCTTCACTGAGTCCTTCCTCCCGCGCACGCTCTCGTTCATACCTGAGTTTATCTTCCATATCCATAAAAGCGCTCCTTATCTGCGCGTCCTGCTTGATCCTCGCGATCTCCAGCTCAACGCGTCTGCAGAAATCATCCTCCGGAGCATTTCCATTCACCAGATCCAGGAAATGTAATAGCTCCTCCGGGATGTCGTTTTCTGTTCCTTTGCTGTTCAGGAACACCTTCATTGTACCATCTTCCAGCCGGAGATCGTGATCATTCATCTCGATATTCTGGAACCGATAGATGTGCCTTTCCTTTTCGAACAGATCGAACTGTCCGATCATGACAACATACGAATCCGGCAGCTGATTATAGGACTTGCCGGCCTTGAGCGTCTGCATGTCCATCATGCATTGGTAATAGCGCGTCCGCCTCGGTTCATCACCGCGCTGCACCACCTGCATCTCGACGTCAAAACACCTCCCGTCGATTTCGGAATACACATCGAAGCGAACACCCTTACTGGTAAGGCGTCCGTATTCGGACTTCTGAGTCTCATGATCATGGACCTCGATCAGGTGCAATTCCGGAAAGATTCGCTGCATGAGTCCCAGAAACAACTCTTTGTTCTGCATGACATGGGTAAAGATCAGATCCGAGCTGATGCCCGCCTTCTCCCATTTCTCCTCAGGAGTTTCCTCCCTGGGAACCGATGCAGTCGGTGTCATTCCGGATTCAGCAAGGATGTCACGTCGTTCGAGTGATCCTTCCGGCGGCCGCATCCCGCTTACGGGATCTGGCAATCCCGTGTCCGGTTTTCTGGCTTCACTTTCGGAGTCGGCCGACACTGTAGCTGGCTTTCCGATTTCATTTCCGGAATTTTCCGGCACCGCCGCCTCACTGTGTGTCGTTGTTAATGCAGTCTTTCCTGATACTTTGTGCAGCTTCTTCATCCGGTAACCCTCCTGTGATGAACATGGCGCAGGAGATTCGCAGCCTGTAATTGCACATGCGCATATGGGATCGCAATGGAATGTCACACAACCAATCCCATTCACAATTCAATACTACGCTGCAATCCCATTCGCAATTGCCAAAAAACTCTACCCCAAAAGTCCCTCTGTATCGTCTCTTGCAAAACTCCTGCTAAATCAAAAGGAATATTTTGTGCATTCGTTCCGCTCGATAGGAAACAGATCAGACTTCAGATGGATCATGCGGT
>CAVCWT010000100.1:0-3233 GCA_963605745.1 Lachnospiraceae bacterium | reverse complement strand
TGCCTTGTCTGACGGCAACAGGAGCGTGGCACGCTCCTGTCACAGCTCCCAGGGCGAAACAGTCCAGCGATAGCTCTGCGGAACGCCGCGCCGGTCAAGATATTCCTGACGCGCCTGCTCACGTTCCTCCTCGGTTGGGGCCGTCTTGTAGCGAGAATAGAGCTGCCGGTTCAGCATAGCGTCGAGCTTCTGTTCCAAGCCCTGACGGATTTCTTCCTCGCAATCATCCTCGCCCCGCAGATGGTACATGGCGAGGTCGATAAACAGGTCATAGGGGATTTGCACGTTTTTCATATTCCAATCCTTTCCTATCCGCGACGGTCGCAACGATTGCGACGGTTGTTTTGATGGTATCGCTTTCACCGTCGCAACCGTCGCAGCCGTCGCGCCGTTCTTATTCGATGATTTCGTACTCTACATTGTCGATTACCATATAGGTGAGCTTCACCTGCCGCCCGGAGTGTTTTGCTCTGTTCTCGTACTTCACATGGTACTCATCCAGCAGCCTGCCGGACTTGACGTTCAGATACTTTGTTAGAGCATTTGCCGCCATGCCCGTATTGACCGCCTCCGCAAGCTCGGTCGGGCTGCCTGTCCATTCTCTGCTTTCAGAGGAGACAAGACCGGAAACCGCGCCCAACACCGGGTCAGGGGGGTCCTTATACGGTTCATTTTCTGTCCGTTCAAGCTCCCATATTTGTGTATCGGCGTCCTTTTTCAGATATAAAATCTGATCCTGCTGGTCACGGCCTACCACATCGACAGTAGCATCCAGCGCCGTGCGTTTTTTCTTCTGCATGAGGAGCGATCCATCCGCACAGCCGAGTAAACCCGTCGTACCGGAGATCATCTCAAAGCTGTCACCGGCAGGTTGCTTGCGCGTGTGATGAACGGTCAGGACACAGATGCAGTGCCTGTCGGCAAACTGCTTGAGCCGACCGATGATCTCATAGTCGCTGGCATAGCTGTAAGCCTCGCCGCCGACTTCACGAATCTTCTGCATGGTGTCAATGATAACCAGCTTTGTGTCGGGGTGCTCCTTCATAAAATTTTCAAGCTGCTCATCAAGACCGTTTCCGATTTTGTTTGCTGCCGTTGCAAAATGCAGCCGATCGGTATCATTGACGCCATACATCATAAACATCCGGCTTTGGATACGCTGAAAGTCATCCTCCAAGGCGAGATATAGGACTGTACCGGAATGGACTTCGTAGCCCCACAGAGCCTCGCCCGTGCTGACATGATAGGCAATCTGCGCCACGAGAAAGGACTTGCCGATTTTGGGCGCACCGGCGAGGATATAGGCTCCGGAGTAGAGCAAACCGTCGATGATCGGCGGTCTGCTCTTGTAGGCCGTCTGGTAAAGCTCGGTCATGGAGACTGTATGCAGATAATGCGGGTTGGTCATACGCCGCATTTTTCGGAGCATATCCTCCAAATTTTCGGATTCAGGATTGAATTCCGGGTTCTCATCTGCTATACTCTGCTTAGTTGAATTTTGGGACGACTGCCCTCCATCTGCGCCAACAGATGGGACGAGGGCGGTCGTTTTCTCATTTACTGTCATTGTGTTCACCTCCGGGAAGCTGGAAGCCGTAGAACTTCTGCTTGAAATACTGCGCCGGGCACTTTCCCGCCACAGTCAGATAACCCCGAGATTTCAGTTCTTTGTTCATCTCCCGGACGATCTGATATGCCTTGCTGCGGCTGATGCCCATGATCTCCGCTACCTCTGTTGCTGTGATAAACTGTGCTCTCATAGTACCTCCTGTTTCAAATTTAATCCCTTTGAGCGCGTTTGACGTATGCTCTGTTCGCTCTCCTTTCTAATGTAATTCAAAATTACGCACCCTGAGTACATATTTATTATATGCATACCAGATACATTTGTCAAGCCTACAAGAAATAAAAATATGTACTTGCAATTCGCTTTATGTTGTGATATTATATGGACGAGGTGAATCAGACATGGACAATTTCGATTATCCCGCCATTGGGCAGAGAATCAAGCAGCTTCGAAAGCGGAAGGGACTGAACCAGACCGAACTGGCACAGATGCTAAAAAAATCTCTCCGCACCGTACAGAAGTACGAAACCGGAGAGATTGAAGTATCGATTGCCGTCGTGAATCAGATCGCCGATCTGCTGGACACAACATCCACATATATTCTCGGCTATGAATCCAGCACGACGCAGATCAGGACGCTTGCCGATGTAATGGACTTCCTCTTTAAGCTGGAAACGGTAGAGGGCGTTGATTTCAAGATTGATGTACAGAAGCCGCCCCGCAGCAAGCAGTGGGAATGCTCCATTTCCTTTGATGGCAAGAGCACAGCGGACTTCAACGCGGATATGTGCCTGTTCCTGGAACAGTGGGAGGAAGAACGCAAAGAGCTTCGCGCCTACAACTCCACCCAGGCAGCATATAAGAAATGGAAGGAGCAGACGCTGGCATACTACGCTGCCAATGCCGTAACCTGCGTTGAGCCGGAAGAGCTTGACCGCAGCGAGCGGATTGCGAAACGAAACGAATATCTGGAAAGAGAATACGGTAAAACCGAGAATGACGAGTAAATAACCCTATCAAGGTCTGATTCTTGCGGGAAAGGAGGAAATTATGTCAGTAACAAAAGACGGCGACACCGGTCGCTGGATGTCCCAGATTCGCGTCACGGATTGGACAGGCAAGACCATTCATAAGAAGAAGCGCGGCTTCGCCACAAAGAAGGAAGCCCTGCAATGGGAGCGCGACTTCATCAGCCAATCCACAGGCAGTCTCGGCATGACCTTCGGGGACTTCATTGAATTGTATGTCAAGGACATGGAGCACCGGCTCAAACCTTCCACGGTTGCCAGTAAGAAATGGCTGATTGATCTGAAGGTGACGCCTTTCTTCGAGAAAATTCCGCTCAACGAGATCAAGCCCACTCATGTGCGGCAGTGGCAGAACTCTCTGACCAGCTATCGTGATGAGAATGGCAAGCCCTACTCCCAGACCTATCTCAAGTGCATCAACAACCAGCTCACGGCGATTTTCAACTACGCAGTCAAATATTACGGGCTGAAAGAGAATCCCTGCCACAAGGCAGGCAGTATGGGGAAGAAGCACGCCGATGAGATGCTGTTCTGGACAAGGCAGGAGTTTCAGACCTTCATTGAGGCCATGAAAGACCGCCCTGCCAGCTATGCGGTATTCATGACGCTGTATTTCACGGGAATTCGGGAAGGCGAAC
>CAVCWT010000099.1:0-3235 GCA_963605745.1 Lachnospiraceae bacterium | reverse complement strand
CAAAGGGAGCAAGACGCGCACCGGCTGAAATGTTGATCGATTTTGCTGTTTTGCCTGTTGCGAGTTGTCAAGGACTTTTTCATCTTTTTCCGAAAAAACTTACATTTTCAGCACCTCGTCCTGGATCAGCCGCTTGATTTTGTCCTCCAGCGTCTCCTTAGCGTCCTCATTGAAGTGGAGTTTGACGATATAGGTGGTCTTGCCGATGCGCACCTGCGTGGTGGGGCAATCCTGTGTTTCTTCTTTGGTCATGGTCTTGTTTTCGGTCATTCAGAATCCTCCTGTGTAGAGATAAAAGGGTACCCTTGGCAGGATGGCAGACATTTCCGGGTATCTGAAAGTCTGCCAAGCCTGCCAAGCCTGCCAAGCTGGGGTTACATGATGAGACTGTAGATGCAGCTTCCGTCAGCAGACGGTTCGGATTTCAGCCGTTCTCCGAGTCTCGCTTTTGAATCGTTGAGCGTCCGGCGGGAAATGCCAAGGCTCTTCGCCCTGGCAAGGATATCTTTGTTGGACGCTTTTGCTCCGTCCCGTAGCATCTCTTCCAGAAGCTTCACGCCCTGTTCCACCTTCGTGGCTTTGGACGGGGCCTCCTTCGCTCCGGACAAGAGCTGGTCTGCGGTGATCTCAACAGCACCGATCCATGAAAAGCCATCTTCGTCACCAAGTGTGAATGCGATAGAATCCCCAGCCGGGGCAAGAGAGCTTTTCTCATGAGTCAGTACACGAGTGGTCGGATCATCTTTCAATTTCCCGATAAACAGCGCACTTCGGACGGCTGCGATGATATCCGTGGAGCCGAGTCCCCGTTGCAGACTGCTCATGCCGTTTGCCTTATTCAGATGTCCAATCAGAAGGATGGCAGCACGGTTGTCCTGGGCGATATCTCCCAGCTTGCGGAACACGGGGCGCACCTCGTTGGCTCTGTTCATATCCACATCGGCACCGAGAAACGCCTGTATCGGGTCGATAATCACAAGTCGTGCGTTGTTCTCACGGATTGCCTTTTCCAGACGTTCATCGGTGAGTGTGAGCGGCTTATCTCCGTCATCAATGACAAGTATCCGTTCCAGGTCGGCTCCGGCTTCTTCAAGGCGGGGTCGTATCGTATCGCCCAGGCCGTCCTCGGCGGTCTGGTAGATCATGTTGAACGGCTCAATCTCGTCCATGCCGGGGAGCGGCTTCCTGCCGGTGCAGGCTGCCGCAAGCTGCATGGCGAAATAGGTTTTGCCTTCGCCGGGGTTGCCCTGCAAAATGCTCACCTTGCCGAATGGGATATACGGCTTCCAGAGCCATTCCACATTTGTGCTGACCACCTCGCTCATACGAATGACCGGCACAGGCTTTTCAACGACAGCTTCCTTCAGAACGACATTCTCAGCGTGATACCGCTTGTTCGGAAACTGCTCCGCATGGCAAAGCACCTCGTTCCAGTCTTTCATTGCCGGAGAAAAACGGATCACCTCGATGCCGTCCGGGCTGTCCTGCGCTAAACGCAGGGCAGCTGTGTTTCCGGCTTCATCGTTATCCGTGCAGAAAAAGATTTTCTTGATGCCCATACCTTCATAGTAGTAAAGGTCAATCGCCTTGCCGGATACGCCGCCGAGAGAAACATAACTGCGCTGTGTCCATTTGTCCGAGTACAGGCAGATGAAGGAAAGCAGGTCAATCGGCGCTTCAAACACAAACAGCTGATTGCCGCTTCCGTGATAGCAAAAGCCGTAGGATTTGTCCGAACCGGACACATCTCTGCGGCTTTGATCTTCTATTCCTCTTGTGTGGGCATATCGTGGAATACCGTTCTTGTCTCTGCCGACGAAAACAACATTCCTGTGTGCTGCGTCCTCATAGATGTCTCCGGATTTGAAGAACACATCCAGAAGGGACGGTGCAATTTTCCTTTTCTCTGAGAGATACCGATAGGCAGCATCGTTGGTGGGACTTCTGGGCGGCAGACGAAACTGCGGCTCGTCCTTCTCCGGCGCATAGCCGGTATCACCGAGCAGCATGGCAACAGCTTCCGGGAAGGACTTGCCGTAAAACTCCATCACGAAATCTACGGGGAAGCCGCCTTTGCTCTGGCTGTGCCGGAACCATTTGTTGTCCCGAATGGTCAGACTGTCGTGCTGCTTCCAGCGAAACTCCCGTCCGCTGCGGATGAGCGTCTCGCCCTGCGAACGAAGAAAATCTTCCAGGCTGACAGCGTTCGCTCTGTCAATCTGCTCCTGTGTGTAATGCATGGTTCACCTCCGTCATGGCAGAGAGGACGCCATCAAGACGTCCTCTCCGCAGTCATATCGGTTAATCGAGTGCAAGGGCTTCCAGATACGGTTCGCACGCTTCATCATCCATCTCGGCAATACAAGCCAGGCGGGAAAGAAACGCATCGTCAAAGTCGAAAAGCCGGTTGATTGGCGTCCCGTCCTCCAGCGGAAAACCGGAGAGAATACGCTTTGCCATGCGGCGGATCGGATTTTTCTCCTTGTACCAATCACGGTAATCTCGCTTGTCCGGCTTCGGCTTTTTGGGTGCGGTATCCTTCATGACAGCAGGAGATTCGCTCTTTGCCAGCATATACATTTCATAGCTGACAGCGATCTTAAAATACAGAATCAGATGAATGAAGGTGTACAGCGGTTCCTCGATATCGAAGAGACGGAGAAAGTCAAAAAACTCGTCCATCGTGATTGCCGACACACGGGTGATTGTTCCGCTGTCGCACTGCATCGGGTGCGGGATTCTGCCGGGGCAATACCGTGCGATGGCGTTGCGTCCGTTGGCAAAGCCGAGGATTTCAGCGATGTCCGTTCCGACGATTCGGATGCAGTCATCATCGTAAAAGACACGCAGCTTGTCACCAAGCACATCAAAGGTGACGGCGTTGGGATTGAGGTTCTTATTGTTTTCCATAGTGGCATTTTCCTTTCTGAAAATGGGATCAGCGTTCCTGTTCGGTACGCTTTCTGGGTGGCTGGGTATTGGCGGCTTGGATGGCTTCCTTGTTTGCTGCAATGCGATCAAGGACGCTGGCTTTCTCTTCCGGAATCTCGCCTTTATGCTTCAGCACGGTATCTACGCAATGCTGAATACCGGAAATCATCTCCGGATCGAGATTGAGCGCCGTCAGCTTTTTCCGGAGTTCCTGATTTTCTGCTCTGAGCGCATCACGCTGACTGCGGCATTTGCCCAGGTCATCTGCTGTGAGATTGTTGGCTTTCAGATAACGGACAGCTTT
>CAVCWT010000098.1:0-3242 GCA_963605745.1 Lachnospiraceae bacterium | reverse complement strand
ACAGAATACAACTCTGGAATTCTACAATCAAAATGCCGATAGCTTCATAGAGAATACTCTACACGCTGACATGCATGAGGCACAGGATCGGTTCCTTGACATGGTAGTGACTGGTGGAAGGATTCTGGACTTTGGCTGCGGTTCAGGGAGAGACGCGAGATATTTTCTGGAGCGCGGCTATCAGGTGGAGGCCACGGACGGCTCGGCAGAGCTGTCCCGGAAGGCAACGGAACAGACCGGGATTCCGGTGCGGCAGCTGCTCTTCCAGGATCTTGATGAAATTGATCGATACGATGGCATCTGGGCCTGTGCTTCAATCCTGCATCTGCCGAAGGACGAGCTGCTACCGGTTGTGAGCAAGATGGTGGCGGCTCTTCATGGCGACGGCGTGATTTACACTTCCTTTAAGTATGGCACTTTTGAAGGTGAACGGAGTGGTCGCCTCTTTACCGATTTTACTGAGGAATCGTTTCAAGATTTTCTATCAGGTGTGCCGGAGCTGAGGATCACAGAGTGCTGGGTCACGACAGACGTGCGCCCGGGCAGGAGTGATGAAAAGTGGCTGAATCTGCTGCTGAGACGGAACAGCGAGATTGGTTGAATCGATTGTTCAAGAGGCGAGGTAGACTGTTGCATACGATGAACAATTGGCGCAGGCAGAAATGCTGCTGCAGGTATTGAATAACTGAGCAGACAGAAAGCCGGATGCGGACAGTGAAGGGCTGCTGTTAGAGAGAAAGGAGGTGAGGCACGTTGGTTGAGCATTGTTTTGAAGAAGAGCCGATCGGGAAGCCCTGGGAGTATTCCACGGATGTTATGACCGGCGATCAAAATGAGCACATGTATCTGTATTATCAGCTGGTGAACAGCCTGAGCAGAGCAGACAGCGTGGACATTATCGTTTCTTTTCTGATGGAATCGGGGGTAAAGCTCCTTATCAAGGACCTGGAGAAGGCATTGAAGCGGGGAGCA
This sequence comes from Lachnospiraceae bacterium, assembly GCA_963605745.1. Classification (GTDB taxonomy): domain Bacteria; phylum Bacillota; class Clostridia; order Lachnospirales; family Lachnospiraceae; genus CAG-791. The sequence goes on along the minus strand of CAVCWT010000098.1, from coordinate 2,270 downwards.
AGGATCCGGATCCTGACGGGCAATTACCTGGGGATCACACAGCCCTCGGCCCTATATTTGATCAAGAGAAAGCTGGGGGATCAGGTAGATCTGCGGTTTTACAGCGATCCGAATCGCTCATTTCATCCGAAGTCTTATATCTTTCATTACAAGGGATACAGCGAGATCTATATTGGCTCATCGAACATATCCAGGAGCGCCTTGACCTCCGGAATCGAGTGGAATTACCGGTTCAGCAGCCGGACAGATTGCAACAATTACGAGAAGTTTTATCAGGTCTTTGGGGATTTGTTTGCGAATCATTCGATTCAGATTGATGAGGAGGAGCTCCAGCGATATTCCAAAAACTGGCACAAGCCTTCAGTGGCAAAGGACCTGGAACGATATGACATTGAGGAAGACTTTTCGGAGGAGTCTGAAGGAAGCAAGGTTTGTCCGATTTTCGAGCCGCGAGGAGCGCAGATTGAGGCACTGTGTGCACTGGAGAATACCAGAGCAGAGGGAGCAAGAAAGGCGCTGATTTCTGCAGCTACGGGTGTTGGAAAGACGTATCTGGCAGCCTTTGATTCGAAAGATTATAAGAGGGTATTGTTCGTAGCGCATAGGGAGGAAATTCTGAAACAGGCGGCAGTTTCTTTCCGAAACGTACGGAATTCTGATGACTACGGTTTTTTTAACGGGGATGAGAAAACGACAGATAAGGCAGTAATCTTTGCATCGGTTGCCAGTCTGGGAAGAAGCGAATATTTAAATGAGAGATATTTTGCACCGGATGCCTTTGACTACCTGGTTGTGGATGAGTTTCATCACGCCGTAAATGATCAGTACAGAAGGATCATTGAGTATTTTAAGCCGGAGTTCCTGCTGGGTCTGACGGCAACACCGGATCGAATGGATGGGCGTAACATCTACGAGATTTGCGATTATAACGTGCCTTATGAGATTACGCTGAAGGAGGCGATCAACAAGGGCGTGCTGGTTCCTTTTCATTATTACGGAATCTACGATGATACGGATTATTCCGGACTGCACTTGGTGCGAGGCCGATATGATGAAAAGAAACTGAATGAGAAATATATCGGGAATGTTCACCGGCACGAGTTGATCTATAAATACTATTGCAAATATGGCTCGAAAAGAGCACTGGGCTTTTGCTGCTCGAGAGAACATGCGGAGGAGATGGCCAGGGAGTTCTGCGCCAGAAAGATTCCGGCGGCTGCGGTGTACAGCGGCACAGGAGGAGAGTATTCGGAAGATCGTGCAGTGGCGATTCAGAAGCTGCTGGCCGGGGAGATCAAGGTGATCTTCACGGTGGATATGTTTAACGAGGGTGTCGATATTCCATCCATCGACATGGTAATGTTCCTGCGTCCGACAGAGTCGCCGATTGTCTTCCTGCAGCAGCTGGGGCGAGGCCTTCGCACGGCAAGGGGTAAGGAATTCCTTAACGTTTTGGATTTCATTGGCAATTATGAAAAGGCAGGGCGGGTTCGCTTCCTTTTGGCGGAGCAATCCGCCGGTGCCGGTAGGAATTATCACCCGGCCGATCGGTCGATCTATCCGGACGATTGCATCGTAGATTTTGACATGAAGCTCATCGATCTCTTTGATGAGCTGGACAGGAAAAAGCAGAAGCTGGCGGAGCTGGTCCACAGAGAGTATTGCCGGATAAAAGAGCTGCTGGGGAAAGTACCGTCCAGAATGGAGCTGTTCACATACATGGACGATGCAGTTTATCAAAATGTGCTGAAGAGAAGCCACGAGGAAAACCCGTTTAAGAATTATCTGGGCTTTCTGGGTTCGATGGGAGAGCTGTCGGCTGGAGAGATGATGTTTTGCCAGACAATCGGAAGGGAATTCATTTCCCTGATTGAGAATACGAGTATGACCAAGGTCTACAAAATGCCGGTACTGATGTCGTTTTATAACCATGGGAATATCAGAATGGCGATCACGGAAGAGGAGCTGCTGGAAAGCTGGAAGGAGTTCTTTTCCACCGGGACCAACTGGAAGGATCTGGAAACCGATATTACCTATAGTAGATACCTTGCGATTTCGGACAAGAAGCATCTGAGTAGAATCAAGAAAATGCCGGTACGTTTCCTGCTGGAGTCCGGTAAGACATTCTTTGTAGAAAAAGAGGGGTATGCCATAGCGCTGCGAGAGGATTTGAGATCCTGCGTGGAAGATCCGGTTTTCGCACAGCAGATGAGGGATGTGATTGAGTACCGGACGATGGACTATTACCAGAGACGGTACCGCGAGCGGAA
>CAVCWT010000097.1:0-3265 GCA_963605745.1 Lachnospiraceae bacterium | reverse complement strand
CGGGGAAACTACGTCCACAGGAGTACCCGAACCTGCTGATGTGCAGGGACAAGATCTTGGCAGCCAACTAACTAAGAGAGGTTATAGATATGAGCATGTACGATGAGATAAACGACTCCCGTTACCAAGACCTTGGTGTCGATATGCCCAACGTGCAGAGAAGGGAAACAGTGGAGTGTGTTCTTCTGCCTCATGGTGAGTATCAGCTTTGCATCAAGGATGGCGACATCAAGTATTCCGCGAGCGGCGACAAGTACGTGAACCTTCAGTACACAGTTTCCGCGGGTGAGTATCAAGGACGTGGTGGCGTTGTGTTCGACAACTTCTTTCTGTGGAACGAAGACAGCCGTTTTGCCAGGTGTAGGTTTGCCTCGCTGCGCAGGGCTGTCGGCCTCGACAGTTCAATCTGCGGCTGCATAGCAGACCTGATTGGCCATGAGTTCATGGGAAAAGTATCGCTGAGAGACAGCGTGCGTCCCAACGCAGAACAAGGGGAAAAGGAAAACAGGGTTTGCCGCTACAGGCCTTTAAAGAGTGCAAAGCAATAAAAGAGCCATGCACTTTAAGTCTGGCGACAACTTCGACCTAGACTAAAGAGTGCACGGCTGCTTTAGGAAGATTAGCTTAACCTATCTAAGACTTGGAGATTTGTAAAATGTCACTTTACGATGAAGATCCAACCGATATCCTCCATAGGGACTTCGGCATCAGCATGGATGATGTTGATGATGAGGATGATGGCTATTCGGATGAACCCCTCCCTGCTGGCAGGTACAAAGTACTTGTTGAACAGGGAGACTGGAAGACAACCAACGCCGGAAAGCAGTTTGTTTTTGTCCGCCTGGTTGTTGTTGACGGGACATACAAAGGGAGAAGTGTTTTTGACAATTTCTGGCTTTGGTCAGCCAACCCGAGGTATCAGAAGACAAGACTGCAAAAGCTTCGTAGAGCCGTTGGGGCTAATCCGGCGCAGTGTGGAAACCTTGCCGACCTTATAGGGCATGAAGTGATGTGCCAGATTAAGCTTCAAGACAAAGACCCTGATTATGCCAGTTACACAGGGGAAAAGGAAAATAAAGTACTCAGATACTATCAAGTCCCTGGCGCACAGGCTCAAAGGCCTGCTGTTCAGGCTTTTCCCGCAGCGCCCACACCTCCGACAACAGCACAGTCTGCGTCTCAGCAAATGCCTCAGCAGCAGAACAGCTTCCCGACATACACACAGGGCGCCCCGATGCAGCAGCAGATGCAGGGTCAGCCCCAGACCACACAGAACCAGAACAACCAGTTGAACCAGAACGTACAACCATCAGAACAGCAACAGGCACAGGGCAGTCCGTTCTAGCCTGACAGACAGGAGACAAGACAATGGAGATCACTCTCAGGACATACCAACAGGAAGCGCTTGACGCCATCAAGAGTGCGTTCAGGGAACAGCCGAATGTCCTGCTACAGGCTGCGACAGGTGCAGGAAAGACAATTCTCTTCTCTGCACTCATCCGGGACTACCTGACCCAGTACCCTGGCGTTGTCCGCATCATGATAGCAGCGCATCGGCAGACCTTGGTTCAGCAGGCTGTGGACAAGCTGCTTAAGGTATGGCCTGAGGGTGCATCTCAGATTGGAATCGCCTGTTCGTCCCTCTCAAGTCGTACGGACTTCAGCAAACCGGTTGTTGTCGGCACCATCCAGACAATCGCGAGACAGCTGAACAAGATGGAGCTTGGAAGGTGCAACGTCCTCATCATCGACGAGGTGCACATGGTACCTCCGATGGCAGAAAAGGGGAAAGAGCCGAGTCAGTACGAACAGGTGATTCAGCGCCTCCGCTACTTTGATCCGAGAGCGAGAATTCTTGGAGTGACAGCGACGCCATATCGCCTGAACTGGGGCTACATCTATGGCGACGTGAAGACACAGGATCCGAAAAGGAACTGGTTCCCTGACCTGACCTACTCCATCGACATCACCACGCTACGCGAACAGGGCTATCTGTGCACCCTGGAAAAGTGGGGACATTCTGCACCTGACCTGAGCCACATTGCCATCAGTAAAGCCAATGGCGACTACAAGGAGAATGAGCTCTCTGCCGAAATGAGTCGAGAGGTGCACCTTGAAAGCGCTGTGAGTGCTGTGAGGGATTACGCCAGAGACAGGCGCCACATCGTGGTATTCGCAGTCACCATCGAACACGCAGAGCTTCTGGCGAACAGGTTTAGCCAGAGCGGGTACAGAGCGGCTTTTGTTCACAGCAAGATGCCGAAGGCGCAGGTTGAAGCCGTTCTGGCAGCCTTTGCCAATGGCAGCGTGAACGTGCTTGTGAACGTGGGCAAACTGACTGAGGGGTGGGACTGTCCGCAGACAGACTGCATAGTGTTGTGCCGCCCGACGAAATCCGCAGCCCTGTACGTCCAGATGGTAGGCAGAGGACTGAGGATAGCCGAGGGGAAGGACAAGTGCCTGATGCTCGACCTGGCGGGATGCATGGAGGAGCACGGAGCGCCCGAAGATCCTGTTGTGAAGAACAAGCCGCCCAGAAAGACAGAGTGGGCTGAATGTCCTGACTGTGGAAAGGAAAACGACATTAACGCCGTGGAGTGCGCCAAATGCGGTTGTTTGCTCAAGACCCGCATCTGCGACAAATGCGGCTACGTTAACAGGGGAGATGCCGACCAGTGCATGAGTTGCGGATATCGCTTCCCTGCGGATGAAGAGGAGGGAGAGAAAGCGTCATATTGTTGCCCATGGTGTCAGATGGAAGTCAGCCAGAAGGCAATCATATGTCCATACTGTGGGAAGGAAATAAAGACATTTGCCAGAACCCAGGTGCTTCAGCTTGTTGAGATGCCTGCGCCAAGAAAACGTAGGCAGACGGCCAAGATCGTCGGTTCACCGAACATCAACTTCCACTTCCGGAGCCGGAAAGGGAACACAATGATGAGGATCACGCTGCCGTGCCTGATTGGGGATGACGATCTGCCGACGCCAGTGTCTGACTATCTGGACATAGAAGGATGTGGAGCTGCTTTTTGGAGCCAGAAGATAGCCAGAAAGAAGTGGCATCAGCTCACAGGCGGAAAGCCGCTGCCGCCGACGTTAGCTCAGGCAGAACAGAGACAGGGCGAACTCCACTTCCCTCAGTACATCACAGTTGAACTCAAGAACGACAAATATTGGAACGTAGCGAGCTACTAATATGAACAACAGCAACAGCATAGTAGAAAACATGTATGAAGCCGCCAGTCGGTACAGGAAGGAGCAAGGA
>CAVCWT010000096.1:0-3427 GCA_963605745.1 Lachnospiraceae bacterium | reverse complement strand
GATCCCCCTGCACTTTGTCGTTCCTGCCGTAAAACAAACGAACCTTGTGACCATCTTTTTGAAGCCCCCGGTACATGCCGTATGCAATTTTCCCCGTACTGCCGGACTGTGCCGTCACATTGATAATTGCGATTCTCAAATTGTTCCCCTCAGCTTTTTCCCAGCAGCTTTTTGGCAATCTCGATTGCGGCGGCATCCAGGGTGTAGATCCAGGGATACCCGTTCTCGCGATAGATCCTGCTCTTTAGGCCGATCCGTTTCCGGACCTGGCTCCATTTCTTTTCATTATTGCTGGCTCCCCCCATGGTAAAATTGGCCAGCACAACATTGATATATTCGATGTGATAACCATGCCGGTGAATCCACAGCAGCATGTCCAGATCGTCAAAGACGGTTTGATTCTGATAGAGCTTTTGTTCGTAGATCGCACGGCTCGTGAACTGGGTGGGATGATTCCAGGTTCTGGAGGAGACGAATCTGGGGTTGGACGCTTTTTTGATAAAGGTGGTATCCCCGTTGTGCATCCGAATGTCAGCGTAGGCCATATCGAACCCGGTCTCTTTATGAAGCCGTGCCATCGTCTCGAGGGCGATGGGCTCGTACCAGTCGTCAGCATTGATGATGCCGACAAAGTCGCCGGTGCAGCGCTGGATCCCTTTGTTCATTCCGTCATAGATGCCCTTGTCCGGCTCGGAGGTGATGACATAGGTGATGCCCTTTTGGTCAAACACTGCGCGGTAGGATTCTGCAATCTTAACGGTCTGATCCTGCGATCCGCCGTCTACAATGTGATACTCGAAGGGCGCATAGGACTGACTTAGGACCGATTCAATCGTTCGTGCGATGGTCGCCTCGCCGTTGTAGACGGGCGTGACGATGCTAAAGCGTGCGCCTGCCGTACCATATTCTCTCGAGCCATGCTCTCTCGAATTCATACTCTGTGAATTCTCCATTTGACCACTTTCTATTTATTCAGCCTTTTATGATTCAAGCTCACTCTTTTGAGGCCTCTTCCCGCATCTGTGCCGCCTGTTCCTCAGAAAAGCCCTCCGTGCTCTCCTTTTGTACCAGAATCTTGACCGTTTCAAAGATGATCTGGAGATCCAGAAGGAGGCTAAAGCCGGTGATGTAGAGGAGGTCGTATTTGAGCTTGTCCAAGGCGGTCGTGTTGTAGCGTCCGTAGACCTGCGCCATACCGGTGAGGCCGGCCTTGACCTTCGTGCGGAAGGTAAATTCCGGGATGTCGGCCGTATATTTCGCCACGTGCTCGACGCGCTCCGGGCGGGGGCCGACGATGGACATGTCGCCGCGGATGATGTTGATGAGCTGCGGCAGCTCGTCGATGCGGCAGGCACGGATGAAACGGCCGACCTTCGTGATGCGGTCGTCATGCTCGCCTGCTGGGCACGGGCGTCCGTCCTGTTCTGCATTCACGATCATGGAGCGGAATTTCAGGATCATAAAGCGTTTGCCGCCGATCGTGCAGCGCTCCTGCCGATAGAATACCGGACCGCCATCCTCTGCCTTAATGGCGATCGCCGTGATCGCAAAGATGGGACTTAAGATAACCAATGCAAGGAGGCTCGCCACAATGTCAAAGGTGCGCTTTACGGCCAGCTCTCCCGCCGAGATTCCGCGATTCCTGCACAGGAACAGCGGAGTGTCGAACAGGTTCAGCTCTTCCGAACCCTTGACAATGACATCGGAGAGCTTTGGCACGAAATAGACACGCTTGTCCTGATCGTAGCAGAGCTTCAGAATGTGGTTTTTATCTGCAGCAGGCAGGTCTCCTACGAGAACGGCATCCGTCTGCGCCATGGCAGCCCGGAGCACCTCGTCCGATTCATGGCAGCTAAGGTAATGCGTGATGTGATATTTAGTCGGTAAGCCGTCGACCTTCTGCCCCAGGGTATCCAGATGGAGCTGGCCGGGAGCTGCTGCATTCAAAAGCGGATCTCCTGCCACGGAACCCGTTTCGTGCCCTTCATGCGAGATTCGTTTCTCCGTAACGGAGTGCAGCCAGGATCCTTTATCGTCACCGGTTCTGTCTTCGCAGCACTCCCCTGCGAAGGATATCGTCTCTTCTCCGTGGATCTCCAGGAGCTGCAGCGGCGGGAAGATCTTGCGATACAGGTTGATCATCGGAATGACGAGAAGGCTCGCGACCGGCGCCTGGATCAGGTACATCACTGCATAGATTCCGCAGAATTCGCCAAGGAAGCGGAACTGGCCGGTGATCGCAAGGGACAGGAACAGCTCGATAAAGTCCGTCACAAGGAGCGTCAGAACCTGCGAGGCCATGACGCTGGCCTTTCTCTCGACACCGATCTTGAAGGCGTGGAGCCAGCGGCCCACGAGAACAAAGACGGCGATATAAAGGAGCAAGGACATGCCAAGGTTTCCCCAACCTGTCAGATGTCCGGTCTGGTTGTTCACCAGGACAAAGTCATACCAGGCACCAATGAACAGCCCTGCCGCCCAGATGGTCAGCAAGGCTGCGCAGGCAAAGCGGTATAGATATTTCCACTGAATTCTCTTCTGCATTCGTTTTATCCCGTTGGGTTTTCTCGTTATTTTGTATCTGTTCCGTACATGACGACTCCAACATGAATCGGGCGCACGCAGACGGATTCATGTTGGAAATCCTCAAATGTTAAATCGATACACACAGTATTGTACTGCGATCCCGGTTGCAGGAAACAGTCGCACTTGATTATATCATATCTGCCGTTTCTCTATCACGCTGGGATGCTTTTATTCCTTGCCGTAGTTAACGCCGGCCAGAAGGAGATTCCCCTATGTTTGCTCTCCTCAAAACATGCCTCGTGGCAAACAAGTGCCCACTTTAAGACTCCCTCAAAAAATTAAGTCTCCTATTAAACATTTCCCAGTCCTTCCGGTCTGGGAACCACTCTTCCGGCACATCCTTGATCTGATGAAGGCCTACCTGCTCGACTGCACGCACTGCTGCCTCCTGCTGAGTCATAACCTCCCGGCCTGTGAGACACATCGCACCGGTCATATCATCATAGGCACAAAATGCTTTGTTAAAATCCATCAATGGGTGCAATTCCAGGAGTTTATTGGTTTTATTATCCACAAAAAAGCCCCAGTTGCCCCAATGTCTGTCATTGTTGCCCAGCAAATAGTCCATAATATTCATCATGTGGTACTCGTACCAAGATTTCTCGTATACCAGACTGAGCAAATCTGTGTCATGGTTGATTGCATATATCTCTACATACTCTGCTGTTACAATGCTCTTCTCCAGACTGGTGATGATATCGCAAGTCGATACCTTCTGCCCCTTATACGAGGACTCATAATATCTCACATGGCTGACTTTAAAGCAATCCAGGATTCTACTGGCTAATAGCTCTGCATCCACATCTCTTTCCAGTCCGCCCTTTAACAGACAGAAAGTATT
>CAVCWT010000095.1:0-3523 GCA_963605745.1 Lachnospiraceae bacterium | reverse complement strand
TCATCTCATCCGCCTCCATAATAATGTTTATTATTATAAACGCGAACAATAAATTCGTCAATGTTAGAGAACGTTATGCAACTAATCTTCCTACTGTCATAAATAATAGCGGGCAGTCGCTTCCGAAAGAGGAGCAGCTGTCCGCTATGTAATATTTGATGATATCGAATTGTCACAGCGACTTCGCCAGTGTTTTCAGCAACACTGCCAGCTCCGGCTTCTGCAGAAGCTTTAGGAGCATTTCCGCATCGGTCTGCGTTCAGCAGAACGTGCGGTATTTGTAATCCGATTTAGCGCGAAGCACGAAAAAACGTTGAAAACACGCCATTTCTGACATGTCTCCAACGTTCTTCATCCCCTGTTCGCGACGCGATTCGAACGCAAGGCCTCTCGCTTAGGAGCTAACCCCATACGTTGTCGTTTTTGTCTTTTGGTTCCTCTGCGTGTTCACGAAAGTTCCTGAATTTACCGGGGATTTTCGCATTCCATTGTCATTCATGTTCACCTGTGTTTTTCTGTTTTCATCTTAGTGTATCACTTTTGATTAGACAGATTTTAGATATATCTAAAATTGGCGGCAGTAGAGTTTACCGGCTACCACCTTTTTTAGATAAAAAACGCAGGCAATCGATCGGTTTTCATGAATGGTTCAGACCCTGATCAATTCCGCAGATAAGCCCATGACATCTCCTTTCCGGTGATGTCATGGGCTATGTAAAGGAAGGATATTTGTTTCGAATTATGTGAGCTTTTTCACCAGCGCCATCAGAAGCGCTGCGGTTGATTCATCACCCATAAGCTTTTCCAGCAGCTGCCTGTCGTCCTCCGAAACAACAGGCTTCCTGCCGGATGAAACTGCCGCAGGTAGTCGATCCTGCGATGCTGCCGGGGAAAACATACCGCCATCTGACTCTATAGGATGCTGTTTCTGATAGAATGCATCCTCGAACAACTGCGCATTCACTTTGCGGTCGTCATCCAGAATATGCGAATACTGGTCTGTGACCATTTTGGCCTGCGCATGTCCTGAGTCACCCTGAACCGCTTTGATGTTGCCGCCGTTCAGCTTTAGCTTATATGTAATACTGGAATGCCGCAGGCTGTGGAACACAACCCTTGGAAGGTCATTTTCCTTAATCAGTTTCTGGAATTCCGTTGTGATGGAGGAGGACTCTGTCGGCATTCCGTAGTAACCGGCAAAAACCAGATCATAATCGGTGTACTCGTGTCCCAGTGCCTCCCGAAGCTCATCCTGCGAGCGCCTCCAGTCCCGCAGCATTTCCGCTACTGTCCGCGGCAGAAAGACCTTTCGGGTACTGGTTGCAGTCTTAGGTTTCTTTAGAACCAGCTGGGTTTTATTCTTTTCAGAAAGAACCGGGAACTCGAAAATAACGTCCTTCTTGTCCAGCTTTTGCAGCGTTTCTCGATCCACTCGCTGCAGTTCCTTGTTCACATACACATAAGCCGTTCCGTTCTGGATGCTTTCCTCCGAAATCTCGATACAGGACCAGGTCAGGCCCAGCAACTCGCCGATTCGAAGAGAGCAGGCAAAGGCCAGGTGAATGGCCAGCTTCAGCTTGGGATCCTCACACAGATCAGCTGCCTTCATGAGCGTTTCCGCCGTCCATATGGCGCGTTGTTTGCTCGATGATTTCGGAACATTGGCATATTGTGCCGGATTGCGGAGCAGCAAATCCCAGCGCACCGCCTGTTCAAAACAGCTGTGGAGCAGCTTATGGATACGGCGCACCGTTTCGGCTGTCACGAAGGTATCTACCTTTTTGTATTTCTTGTCCGTACACTTCGGAACAGCCTTGGCTTTCAGCAGGGATTGGTAATACTTTTCCAGTACTCTCGGCGTAATATCTTCCAGCTTCATTGCGCCGAGATAAGGCTGAATGTAATTCTCAATCAGGCTGACATTGCTGGCATACGTGGACAGCGACCAATTGGTTTTGCCGTACATGCCTATGTATTCATTCAGAAGATCACTCACCGTCTCGCACTGCGAAATAACCACACTCCCCACCTGCTGACGATATTCGATTTCCGATTTGCGCCGGACCGCATCTGCCTTGGCCTTGAAGCTTTCCCATTTTTGTTTCTTTTCACCGTTTTCTGTCATGTAGAAATAAACGACATAGAACCGGTTATTCCGTTCGACCAGAGATGCCATTTAGGATTCCTCCGTTCCGAATGCAGTGTCCTGTGGAAGCAGCCACCATTCCAGTGATTTCCTTCGGATCCGGATCCAACTCCCGATGGTAAAAATATCCAGCAGATCATCTTCAATCATCCGGTACACTTCTCTTTGCGGAACCCCCATGATCAGCGCCGCCTCTTTAGGAGTAAAGCTCTCATTAGCACTCGAAAGTAATGCATCACGTTCTGAATCATCCACCTTAGCAAGCTCCTGCTGCAAACCGGAGGTGTCCCTGGATACCTTCTGGTAGCGGCTTTGACTCTGATACCATGTTTCAAAACTGTCCAGTGTGACACGTTTTTTGTCTGCAACTACGATGATTTGAAATTTGCCTTGATTCTTCTTTCTCCCGAGAATCTCATAAACTTCATTTCGCGTAATTCCCAGCAAGCGCGCCATCTGCGGCATGGTCATGGAAGACTTCTCCAGCTCTGCATCGCGTTCGCGATCCTCTGCCGTTCGGTATTTTGTCTGAGATTCGTACCATTTCTGAAAATCCTCTTTTCTGACCCGCATCCAGGTATCGACCGTGAAGGTCTCAATCTGGTAGCGTTTGATTAATTCATAAGCTTTGCTCAGACGAATTCCCAAAAGATCCGCAATCTCCGGAATGGAATATGAAAATGCCCGCAATTCCTCTCCGGGAGGCGTGCCATCCACCTTCTTGTGCTTAACCTGATTCGCATACCAGTGCTCAAAGCTCTCAATGTTGATCCGCATGACGCCCTGTACCAGAGTTGTCTCAAAATATCCCTTATGTACCAGCCAGTAAGAATCCGTCTTCTTCAGCCCAAGGATCCGCCCCATCTCCTGAATGGACATGGTTTTCTTTTCCTGTATGTTCATTTTCTGAAACCTCCTTATCAAACTCGATCGATCTAAACGGAGGATAACAGAAGCCTTCGGATAAAATTAGGATGCCGATTCGCGAATTTCACGCGATCGGCATCCTTGACAAAATGTACCTGTGTAGCGTCCATCGTATCAGCTCCTTTCTAAATTTGATGTACCTGTTTAGCACCTGGCGATTTCAACATGAATCGGCCGCCCCGCGGACGGATTCATGATTGAAATTGTCAGGTGGGCAAGGAGCGGAGCTCCTCTGCCTAGCCACATCGAGGATTTGCGAATGCAAGGAGAAAGCCGCGTAGGCGGTTTCTCCGCAGCACGGAGTGAGCGAAGCCACTCCAAGGTAGGAGAAAATGGCATCAGCCATTTTCGAGTACCAAAATCGAGATGCGGGTGCTAAACAGTTACAATGATTTTATGTAAAAGGGCAGGACATCGCTTCCTGCCCAACAAAGCCTAAAAGGCTTAATC
>CAVCWT010000094.1:0-3559 GCA_963605745.1 Lachnospiraceae bacterium | reverse complement strand
GCAGGGGTATCGTTCCCTCCGTGAAATAATTCCGGTTCCGTGTCCAGCAGCATCTGCGTCAACACACGATAGTCAAGATACTGCACACCCTCTTTTCCCTCATGTATTCTCTGCGCCAGCTTGCTGCGATAATATACATCCATGGCGTCTTCCAGAGAAATCTCTTTTTGCTTCGCAATATTACTGATCAGGCGCTCCTCCAGGCTTTCCTGATAAACCTTTTCCAAAGTATCTTCATTCATCGCTTCACTACCTCCGACTGAACAAACCTCAGATGGCCGGCAATGGCGTTCTGTGTAACAAACGAAATCTGGTCATACGTCGGATAAACACGTATTTCACGCAGCGCACGTTCTTTGTCCCAGATTCCCTGATGATACATATCCACCACGCGGAACACCTTATCGTCGGCTACCTTTCCTTTAATGATGTCATATTGCAGATATTCTTCGCCACCGTCCCTGCAGCCGCAGACAAATTCGAGCCACGAATCCAGATCCTCTCCAAAATCCTGCACTATGACATCACAAAGATCTTCATCCATTTCGTAAAAATTAAGAACAGGCTCACCGCCCACAAAGTCTGTTTTTCGCTTTGCCCAGCGTTCTGCCTGCTCTCTTACCGTTGTGACATAAAATCCCTTACCGAAATCAAGATTCCGTAATGTATGAGCCACATCCGGGTACTGTACAGCCACGTTTGATCCATGGTAAACGATCATACCGTCACCTCTCTCTTGCGAAGATATTCTGTGATATCATCCACCACGTACTCCGTGCTCTGCGTATGCAAAACATCGTAATGCGGCAGCAGATATTGAGTAAGGCATCCGCTCTTCTTAAGTGCCTTGTAAACTCTGGACGGACTCATGTTCCACCGATTCGCACACGCATGAATCATATATACTGCAAACGAAAAAATATCCTGATTCATTCCATCATGCTGCATCATATAGCACAACTCCTTCCTGCTGAATATTTCTGTAAAACGGGTAGTTCGCAGCCCAATGCATGAAGAATTTCTCCTCCTTTGCGATCGGCTTGATGTCTACGTCATGATCTAGACTAAAGTTATACGTCATATAGGACAAATTCTTCTGATACTCCTTCTGCGTAAGGGCATCCAAGTCTGTCAGAATCATGATGTCGTAAACCGAATCTTCCCGAAAATCTCCGCGTGCGCGAGAGCCATACAGAATGAGCTTCTGCAAATGCTCACCGTAAATTTTTCGCAGTTCTTCGATATACCCTTGCAATAACATCTGCGTTTGGTAATCCAATACTCGTCCCATTCCCCCGGCCTCCTTTCGCTACCTTTCTGTCGCTTTAATCTTATCACGTTCCAGCGTATTTTGTTGATCACCCAAAGCCCATAACATCAAGGAGAATGGGGTGTTATCAATGGGAAGGGTCCCAGCCAGGGTCCCAGATTACAACGCAGGGGTATCGTTCCCTCCGTGAAATAATTCCGCTAAAGCATGGATGTATTGAAGCTCAGTTTACAGCTCCGGAGGGAAGTCCTTCCGGAGCTGTGTTTTGATTTTGGGCAACAAAAAAACCTCCGGGAACGCTGTATTTAAAGCGTTTCCGGAGATTTTATCATCATCGAGGCGACAAGATTCGAACTTGCGGCCTCCGCGTCCCGAACGCGGCGCTCTACCAAACTGAGCCACGCCTCGATTCTATTGTGCTCTCGCAAATCACCAGAGCAGAAATCATATTACAATGGATTCTCTCCAGTGTCAAGCTAAATTTGCTGAGCCTATAAGCCATTTATAAGCCATAAATGATAATGTCCTGGTATACCACAAGTGAAAATGTCCCATATCTTCCGCCTTGCCTTTATCCGTCCACACCATCACAACCAGCATTCCGGCAATCATCAGGAAACGGAAGATCGCTTCCGTTCCTTCCGGATCACTGCCATATACACCAGGCACATTATGATCTGAACGACAGACGAACAGGGCGTCGACAATCCGATCCGGAACAAGGTGACCGGCTCCATGCGGCTCATCAGAAAGGCAACCGGAACGCGCACACAGAAGGCTCCCACCAATCCCTGTATCATGACAAACCTCGTCCGTCCAACACCGTTGAAGAACCCGATGTAGCAAAAAAAGATCGGCGTCAGCAGACAGTCGATGGCATAGGCCTTCAGATAATCCCAGGACGCGGCAATGACCGCCGTGTCGTTGGAGAAAATTCCGGAGAGCACATCTCCATGAAATCTTGTCACCAAAGAGATTGCAATGCCTAAGATCAAGGACATTGCAATTGCATAGTGCAGTCCCTTCTCGCCCCGATCCAGCCTTCCGGCGCCGTAGTTCTGTGCCACGAAGGCCGCCAGCGACTGCATGAAGGCAGACGGCATCAGCATGATAAAGGCCGCTACCTTCTCTGCCACACCGATTCCCGCCGACGCTGTAAGGCCCAGCGCATTGATGATCGCAAGGAGAATCAGAAAAGACAGCCCTACCAGAAAATCCTGCAGGGCAATCGGCGTACCAAGGGAAGCGACCCTTCTGACAATGAATGGAACGAACCGCAGCTGTTCACGATGCAGCGAGAACGGCAGCTGCTTCCTGCCAATCAGCAGCAGCGACAGCAATACACTGACCGCCTGTGCTCCAACCGTTGCAATGGCTGCTCCCGAAGCTCCCATTCCCATCCCATCCACCAGCAAGAGATCTCCTGCAATGTTGCAGACGCAGGCAATCGCCACGGTGATAAGGGGCGTTGTCGAATCTCCCATCCCGCGGAACACACTGCCGATCATGTTATAGGCGATGATAACGAGAATCCCGCAGCCGCAGATCCGAATATACGAAACCGTCTGTGCAAAGGCTTCCTTAGGTGCATTCATAAGTCCCGCAAGCCACGGCGCTCCCAGGATCATAAAGGCCGTTAGTCCCAGACCAATGAACGCAAACAGAACAATCGAAGCGCCAATCGTATCTCCGCCCTTTTCGCTTTCTCCCCTTCCGATCTGCTGGCCCAGAATGATCGTAGTCCCCATGGAGAAACTGGCAATGACACTGGTGATTGTGGCCAGCAGCTGAGATCCGGTAGACACGGCAGACACATCCGCAGACGCCGCGAATTTTCCAACCACCAGAAGGTCTACGGCGCCGTACATAGCCTGCAGGAACAGTGCCAGCAGCACCGGCAGGGCGAACCGAATCAGCGGCAGGAGAATTCCTCCCTCGGTGAAATTGCTGTTGTCATGTCGTTTCTGCATGTGCACCTCCTCTTGCTGCCTTTCTTTTTGATCATGAATACAAAAACCGGACAAGACGCAGGCATCTCAGCCTGACATCTTATCCGGTCTGTCATTTCTAAATATAGAAATAATTGTTTCGCACCCGCATCCGGTACAGCGATTCTGATACTCGAAGATGCCGGGGGACAATTCAGTCATGAATCCGTCCTCTGGGCATCCGATTCATGTCAAAATCGTCAGATGCTAAACAAATACATATTGAACGACTCACCCTCCGATGACGCCTGCATTCTAGCACGAACCCGCTGCACCTGCAACTGCAAATTCAGCAGGCTAA
>CAVCWT010000093.1:0-3587 GCA_963605745.1 Lachnospiraceae bacterium | reverse complement strand
AGAGCAATTCCCTCGCCGGAGCAGATATTGTAGATGCTCCCGGCCTCTGCCTTTGTCAACAGCAGATAATAAGCTCTTACCACGTCACGAACATCTACAAAGTCGCGAACAATGGAGGTATCTCCGGTCTCAATTACACCTTCTGTCTTTCCACTTTCCTTGATGTCACGAATTCTCTTGATAAAGCTCGGAACGACAAAGCGCTCATCCTGCCAGGGACCGATGTGATTGAAGGACCTCGTCATGACTACATTGTATCCAAAGGAATCTACGTACAGTTTCGACAGCATCTCCTGCGAGACTCTGGCAATTGCATACGGGCTGCTGGGCTTAACTGCCAGACGCTCCTTGATCGGTACATCCTCAATCGTCACATTGCCATATTCCTCTGAGGAACCAACGGACAGAATCCGGCAGGACTTGTTGAATTCTCCTACAACCGTCATCAGGTTCAGGAACAGGTTCGTGTTGTTGCAGAAGCTGTCCTCCGGATGCTGCCAGCTATAGGCCACACTGCTGAAGGAAGCCAGATGCAGAATATAATCCGGAACAAAGTTCTGAAAGACATTCCGAATCGACTCCATATCCAGCAAATTGATGGACTGAAACTGGATGCTCAGCTTGTCCCTGTACTGATCCAGATCATAGGTTGGCTCACGAAGGTCGACGCCGCAGATCTCCATCTGGATATTTTCCCTGTACAGAAAGTCGATAAAGTGATGACCTACAAAGCCAGACACTCCGGTAATCATTATCTTCTTCATTCTCGCTTTTTTCCTTTCCATTACTTCTGTGATCTATTTTTTCAATTCAACTGTATATCCAGCTATGGTTCATCCGTACTGTTTGATTCACATCCTCTGGATATGAATCCTCATCTTGCTGAGATTTTTCCATATTATTCACCCTTCAGAATCCCCATCACCTTTTCTGCACATTCATCCCATCGGAACCGGTCGAGATTACGCATCATCCGTTCCTGCAGCTGCGTTCTCTCCGCCAAAGACATGGTAGACACCTGTCTCATCAGCTGGCACAGTTCATCTTCGGATGTGATGTCATGAATATACAATGCGGCATCTCCGCCGACCTCCGGCATGGACGAATTGTCGCTCGTGATCACAGGAATCCCGTAATTCATTGCCTCCAGAATCGGCAGGCCAAAGCCTTCGTACACGGATGGATAGACCAGTGCCTCTGCATTTTCCAGTAATTGTTCCTTCTCTTCACTCCTGATATAGCCCAGCATCTGAATGTTCTGCCGATAGGGATGCGCTTCCAGGTATTGGTCGAAATCCTCTACATTCCATCCATGTTTCCCGGCAAAGACCAGCTGGATCTCGGTTCCGTAGTTTTGGCAATACTGTTCATAGGCTTTCAGGACGAGGAGCGGATTCTTCCGAGGTTCAATGGTGCTGAGGAAGAGGAAATACCGGGATCTCGTTGTGCCAGATGCAATCTCGCCCGCACTCAGATCCTTTCGCTCCCTTCTATCCGGTGCTCCCAGATAGACCGTGTGAACCTTCTCCGCTGCTATTCCATACAGCTCTACGATATCTGCCGCTGAGGACTGCGAGATTGTAAAGATGGCATCTGCGATTTTGCAGGCCTTTTTGCAGAAGGTTTTCAAGATGAATCGGGTTTTCCGGCTGCTCACATACGGATATCGCTCAAAGGAAAGATCATATACCGTTAATACATATCTACATTCCTTTACCCGCTGTGGCAACAGATAGTTCGTCCCCCAGTAGACGTCCAGCTGCAGGCTTTTAACAATCTGCGGGAGCTCCAGGAACATCCATAACGTTCCGTTGCGGCACCGCGCAGACTGAACAACAATGTGCCAGTTATCAGGCAGTTCACACGGCAGCTGAACCGGTGTATTGGAGATCAGGTAATACTCGTGTTCCGGATTCTGTCGCATCCATATGCACATGATTTCATAAATTGTCGCTGGAATTCCACTGAATTCGCGGTATTTGAATGGACGAGCATCAATTCCGATTCTCATGTTCATCTCCCCAAGAGTTCCAGATATTCCTCTGCGATGTTCCTGCAATTATATCGTTTCGAAATTTTGTGACGAATCCGGTCTACTTCATTCGGATTCATCGATTCATTCTGTACTTTCTGAATCATCTGCGCCCACTCAGAGGTATCCATCGGTTCCTCGACATAATCAGCCATCCCCATGGTCACTTCCCCAAGGCTCGTTTTCTGAGTCGTGATCACACGGTTGCCGCACAGCATTGCCTCGACCGGAGGCATTCCAAAGCCTTCGAACATGCTGGGGAAAAGGAATATCGCACAGTTACGATACAGGAGATTTCGTTGCTCGTTCGACAGAAATGGCAGGATCGAAACGTTATTTTGCAGCCCTCTTTGCTGAATTTCGCCTAGCAGTGCATCCTGTTGTTCTCCGCCTACACCCGAAATCAGCAGCTTCTTTCTCTCGTTTTCCGGAATCTCTGCCATAGCTCGAATCAATGTCAGCAGATTCTTGTGCGGCAACAAGGATGAAACCACGTAGTAGTAGGCCTCTGGCTGTACATGGAACTCCCGTTCCAACCATGCCTCATCCTCCGTTTCATTCCAGCTGTCATAATCGATCAGAATCGGGATGGGGATTGTTGCGATCTTGTCTGCGCCATCCGGATAGTGCCTTGCAAGATCCTCTGCAGTGTAATTCGTTGTGGCAATCACGCATTTGGATCCTTTGACCGCACTCTTCCAGCTCATGCGAAACCATAGGTTTTTGGCCTTCGAAAAGTACTGTGGAAAATGGATCGCCTGAATGTCATGAATGACAGTATAACACGCTATACCTCTCATTCCCAATATTGGCAGGGAGTATACCGGCTCTAACAGCTTGTCGATGCCATTTCGACGCAGCAAAGCCCCCAGGTGCAGATTCTCCCAGACAATTCTCTTGCCAACCTCAGCAGACTGAATCTCACAGACAATGCTGTGAAACCGGGGATCCTTCGTATATTCTGCTACTCCGTCTGCCTCATCAGCGGCCACAATCAGATAACATTCAAAGGCATTCTCCACTTCCAGAAGGCCTCGGATCAGATTCCGGACAAAGCTCTCCGTTCCGCCCACTTTTCCGGAACGCAGCCACAACAAATCGATAGCGAAGACTACGCCTTTGCTGTCGATTTGTTGTGGCCGCATTTGTTCACTCTCCGCTGGGACGTTACCCTGACCAGTGGAGTCGTTATTTACGCTTCCTTTTATGTTGTTATGGATTCTGGTGTAATCCTTCACGGTCTCTTTGCACATGGGTTTATTTTACCCCCCCATTACAGAATTGCAAAGTGTACCGCGATATTTTCTGACAAATGGTTCGACCTCTCGATTGCAAAAGTAAATTCTATATGTGGAAGTTACTTTTGCAATCGAGAAACGGAAACTTACGGTGATGGATCTTCACATTCCGGCTATCTTTTTTGAGATATTCCTGTTAGAATCCAGACAAGTGCATACCGTGTTCCTTTCTATGGTGATTGTTGCCGGTTGAATCCATTAAACCGCATGATCCATCTGAAGTCTGATCTGTTTCCTATCGAGCGGAACGAATGCAC
>CAVCWT010000092.1:0-3599 GCA_963605745.1 Lachnospiraceae bacterium | reverse complement strand
AACCTATCGAAATCCTCCTGCGTTGCAGTCGCTGCGTAATTGACGCTATCGTTGCTTTTCTCTGTCCACATATCCAGTATTATGCCGATGGTAAGCAATTCGAGGTCAGAAATAGAAATCCCCAGCTCCACGCAACGCAGGAGAAACAACGGTGTGGTCATTTCCCGTGAGCTGGGGCGCTGACTTTTTTTGCTTTCACATCCGTGAGCATATTGGTACCCCACATTTCGAGAATCTGCGGCAGCACCTCATAGATAGAAAACATATCAAACTGGTCGAGCCAGTCATCAATACTGTCCGGAACACTGTGGTCGGCATGATACGCCATGATGTAAGCCACGTTCTCGAAAATCTCCAAATCTTCAATAGCGAATGACTCACTGCTGCCTTCAGACTTGCGGGTGTAAGTTGCCTCGAGCCGGGAGAAATCCTTAAATATGTCTCTGCCGAATTTGGCTCTGTACAGCCTTGGAACTGCAGCCGATGATTTGAACTTCACCGGCTGTCCGCAGACTTCTATTGTTTTCTCTATCATATATCGTTACCTCCGAATCACTTAGTGGCCGCAGGGGTTACGGTATACACCGCACTATACCAACCGTCATAGGTTGTGCTGTCGGTGGTATCACCTGTACGTGCTTTCACAAGACCGTCCGGCCGGGGGTCGGCTGTAATGGTGAGCTTTTCAGTGCCCGGCTCGATGGTGTCCTCCTTGGTAGACGACTCGATAGAAGGACGGGAGACTGAGCAGTAGTAAAGCGCATGGCGGATTGCTTTGGCATCGCCTGCAAACTCAAACAGCAGAGCGAACTTCGTGCTTTCACCTATATCGCTGCGTTCAACAAGCACCTTTTTGCTGTCCAGTGACTCGCCGAGTATCTGCGTGCGGAACCACTCCGGAATAAGAGCAAGCTCCAAATCGCCGGAATAGCCGTTGTTGGTGCTGGTACGGAAATATACAATATCGTCCGCATAGAACGGAGAAGTATCGCCCTCGGAGTCAAGGGAGAGACTCACAGCACCGGGGATTGCCTGGGGTGTGGCGTAGGTATATACGGTATTGCCGTCTGACTCGGTCTCAGTCAGAACCGCCGCATATACATTTTTAAGACCGTATTTAACTTTGTTAGCCATTGTTATGCCTCCAAATCAAAAATATAAAGGACCTCGTAGAGCTTTTCGCTCTCTATCCATGTTTCAGACCTGTCATAGAATATGTCATGCGCGTCCAAAACGGACTCGACCTGCTGTTCTGCTGATGGGTCTTTGTAGTCGGTATACAGCTCCAGATGTACCTCATCGACTTTGTAGTATGCCTTGTTATCCGCGGCAAAATTATCATTGCAGGGGATCAGATACAGAAGATACGGCACATGCGGCACCTCACCCTCGGCAAAGTGGTCGTATGCGCTCGGCAGATTAATTTCCCGTATAATAGATAACAGCTCATCCATCTCTGATGCACCTCTCTATATCCTGCTCAAGCTGACGGATGCCGGCTTCCTCAGCGTCTGCTATATGCGGAAACGCTCTGACCCGTCCACCTTGGCGTAGGGCGTGACCGAACTCCAAGAGATGTGCCTGCCAATAACGCTTCGGCGAATACACGGTAACCTCGAGAGAAGTACTGCTTTCTTTCACTTTCTTAACTGACCAGTTCTTCGAGTATGTATCTGTACCCGTCGGAGCGTTTGCTTTTATCTCTTTCTTTACTGTTTTGCCGGCATCACTCACGGCGGCCTTGACGCCTTCTGCCGTGGCACCGGAGTAGTCATCCAGAAGCTTCATTATTTCTGAGGCCATGTTGCCTATAGATGTCCTAGTGCCCATAACTACCGCCTTGCCTTTCTGCATTTGAGCTTTACGGACTTTCGTTTGTAGTTCATGTGATCTACAGACAGAATGTCATATACCTGACCGTCCATAACCACACGGTATTCCGTAGGAGTAACAGCAGCGGTTTCAGAACTGTAGCGAACGGTAAAATCCGCATTCGTGTTATCCACAGTGGTTCCTACGTCTTCTGCCTCTGCGTTACTTTCATTGCTCACGGTAGCGCAGCAGGAAAACCAGTCTATCCATGAAAGTCTGTGGTTGCCAATCTTATCAACGGACGCAGAATTTCGCTGTATTGTTATACGCACGTTTAAGAGAGCAATGTTCATCAGAATCTCTCCTCACGGATACCGAACATCAGATGCCGGAGGGTAAGCGTAAGAGCATGATGGTCAGCCTCTTCACGGTGTTCAAAGAGATACGCAACTGTATAGAGCACGGCGATGTGAATGTTGTCGTCCATCGCATCCTCTAGTTCTGAAACAGATACTCTTGCTACATCGGCACACAGCTTTTCTGCTCCGGTAATGAGCGTAGCCAGGAGATTGTCCTCATCCTCAGTATCAAGACGGAGGTATTGTTTGACCTCTTCAAGAGTAACTATCATGGTGAACCTCCATAAAAGCAGGGACTCCGGCATAAACCGAAGTCCCCATAAAATTATTAGCCGACCTTCAGCTTCAGAATCTGTACGGCCTCGGGCAGAATGAGCTTGCCGTCCACGCGCTCCTTAGCGACATAGCCGATCATGCCATTACCGGCGAACAGCTCGTTGAGCTGCTTAAACGAACGGGTGCCGCGGTCACCGATGTTGTAGTAGCTGTAGTCACCGAATGCGATTGCATCCTCGGGGACATACGGAGAAGTGTGGACCTGATACCCCAGCACCTTGTCCGGCTCACCCACTTGATAGGACGGCTGCCAGATATACGCACCGTTGCTGTCCTTGAACTTGCGAATCTGAGCAACGGTCTTGTCGTTCATAATAAACGATGCATTCTTTCGGTATGGACGGCGCAGAGCATAAATGAGCGTAAGCAGATCATCTGTCTTAAGTGCCGCAGTCAGCGTTTCCGCAATATGTCCGCCGCCGGTCGCGGCAAACAGGCCGAGAGGCTGACCGACACCGGTACCGTTGAGAAATGCATCCTCCTCGGCATTGGCAAGTGCTCTGCCGAACTCGGTGATGATGTAGTTTTCCAGGCCGAAAGCGTTATCGTACAGAAGCTCCTCGGTTACCTTGATGGCAACATGGAGCTTGTGGGCATCAAGCAGGATCTGATCGAAGGTGGCATCGGAAAACTGCAGGGCACCGCCTTCCTCAATCCATGCCGCGGCCGGCTTGGTAGCTGCAATATTAATCTTGTGCTCGCCGCTGGTAGTAATCTTGTGACCGAGCTTTCTCATGATATTCTCTTCATTGAGCACATCGATGAGCCTGTGGTCATATTCCTCGGGTACAAGATAACCGCCGTCGGCATCTACACCCTCCTGCAGAACATTGCTGATCTGGCGGAAGTTAGTGCGCAGAGCCGTGAGCATGCCACTGCGATATGCATCGGACGCACGGCCGGTCTTGGGTTTCTCGTCTGTGGCGGGTTTGGCGTTCATGGGCTTTTCAGTAATGGGAGAGGATGTGGGCATGTTAAGTTTTGCCTCCATAGCCGCCATCTGCTCCATACGCTCAATTTCGGCGCTGTAGTCCTGCACCTTCTTTTCCATCTGAGCATAGGTCTTGGCATCTTCGTCGGAGAGCAGACCGT
>CAVCWT010000091.1:794-3804 GCA_963605745.1 Lachnospiraceae bacterium | reverse complement strand
CAAGTCCTCTGCTACCTTCATTTCTTCTTCATTAAAAACATAACGGGCACCTCCTGAGACTAAATGTCAACAACTTTTTAGTACCCTCTCCGATTTCCATAGACAATTGCGGGTAACTCAAGCGGAAATGTGCGCTCAACTCGCCATACCTGCCAGATCCGACAGGATGACGCGCTCCATCTTCTTGCTCACGCTTTCCCTGGCATCCTCATTGAAGTGGATCAGCACCGTGTAGGTTCGTCCGCCAACGCTGCGGATAATTCTTGCTGGCTGCTTCTCCGGCTCGGCCTTTGCCTGTGCCATGTTTTCAACCTGTGTCTTGTTCTCTGCCTGTACGGCATTCATATTCATTCCGTTGCTCATTTGTAATCCTCCATATCTGCCCCCGCTGGGGTCCGTGCCTGACGGCACGAGTTGCCCGACAAAGCAGGGGTAATCAATCGGCTCCGCCTTGTAAACGAAAACGTAAACGAGGCCGGAAACATTTTTAAATTCATTTTGATGAGGCCTCTTCTCACCCTCTTTTCCATATTATCTTTTTACCCTGTTTACAGGTTTACAAAGAAGAAAAGAGGGGAGAAAGCCAGTAACCATGCGGGTTCGCGGTGTAAACCGCAGCGTAAACAAGTGTAAACGGGAAACGTCATTTTCCGAAGATTTCATCGATTTTCAGCTGCCTGTACTCCTCATCAGACAGCTTCACGAAGCCATCGTCCTGGTCGGCTTTTTCATCCTGTTTACAAGTCCTGTTTACACGATGCCAGCTTCTCTGTGTGCCGTACACACCACCGAAGCGGTGAGTCGGCCCTCCCTCCCAGCCATCAATCGTATTGTTCATGATGGAATTGATCTCACTCTTTGCCTTGGGATCGGGATCCCCCAGCATCTTGTAGCATTCGTTGTAGATCTGTCTTGTGCAGACGTAGTCTCCCTTGAATTCATCATCCAGCCATGCCTGCATCGTTCCGGTTGCCGTGTCCTCCGCCATATAATCCATCCGGCGCAGATCCATCTGATGCTCCATCTCAGGCGATAACCTCAATGACCAGCCACCATTCCGATAGATCGTCATGATCTCCGCCCACAGCTGGCGCATATACTCACGGCTGGCCTCCGGATCCTTCAGAATGTGCACCTCCGCCTGCTCACTGTCCGCCTGAACAGGATAGAACCTGCGGTTTCCGGTTCGATCAAGGGGCAGGAACCGTTCCTGGTTGGACGTGCCCACAAACACACACTGCCGTGGTCTGTCTCTGGGAAATTTGGCGTAAGGATCCTTGTAAGTTTCCTTTTGTCGGGAAATAAAAGCCTTGATCTCCTCCACGCTCTTGGCGCTGGACGTTCCCAGCATCTCCGCCATCTCGATGATCCAGTGATTGCGCATCTTGCGGTACACATCCTTGTCATCCAGCTTGCGAAGGTCATCCGAGAACCACTCATCCTGCATGGTCAGGAACCGAAAGAATGTGCTCATGCCTGCGCCTTGAGTGCCAACGATGCAGAGCATCATCTCAAACTTGCATCCAGGGTGGAAGACTCGCTCCACTGCGCCCAACATGAAGGTTTTCATGACCTCATAGTTCAGATCGGATACCTCAGCACCCAGGAAGTGATGCAACACGTAGCGGATCCGTTCCTGACCATCCCATTGAAGGGAATTCAGAAGATCCCGCACCGGATGGAACCGCAGTCGATTGCTGACAACGGTCACGGCATGGTCAATGTTCTTCTCACTGCGCAGATCATAGAAACGCTCCAGATACAAGTATAGGAAGCTCATGTCCGCATCTGTGACTTCCGTGCCGCTGCGTTCCCAGCCAAGTTCCTTGACGACTGCCTTGTTCTCCGTGAACTCATTCCACCGGAAGGCTCCGGCCAGCATCGGATCATTCTCAAACACAGTCACGCAATTCTGCTTTGTCTGGTAGGGCCTGCCATTGTTATCGGTAACCAGCATTTCTCTGACACTTGCGATCTGTTGCAGCATCTCGGTCGGCATGTTGTCCCAGTCTCTTATCAAGTAATTCAACCTCCTTTCCGCAGCATTTCCTCATTTCTGACAGCTGATCGGCGCTGCAATCCATCAGCTCATCCAAAAGATATTCAATCCTGTCCTTGTTGCGCAAAGCCTCAATGAACAGAGGATGCCAGTCCTCGTCCTCCATGCTCTTCGGAGCGAATTGCTCCTGCCAACCCTTCAATTTCCACTTGTAAGCAATCAGCACGTCTATGGCATGGTCACGCCACTTGGACAGTTCCCTGATCGGATCCGGCCGGATTCTCGGAAGCACACTCAGTCGTTTTCTCCGATCCTGAGCAGGCCTCCGGTCATAATCGATTCCGAAATCAGCTGCCAGCTTCTCAGCTGCATCCTTCTTGCCAAGGCAGAACAGGAGAGCAGTGAAGTCGATCACATCCCCATCTGCCTGGCATCCAAAGCAGTGAAACCGCCTGTCCACCTTCATGCTTGGATTTTTGTCCTTGTGAAACGGACAGCAGGCCATGCCATTGCGTCTAACCTGTATGCCGTACATCTCGGCAGCCTGTCTTGCTGTCACTGCAGCCTTGACTACTTCAAACACATTCATCTTCATCACCTCTTCCTCTATTTTTTATCGTTCCATCCCTCTATTCCGTTTCTTCTCAAGTTCCAGCATTATGGTCTTGATTCCATAGGCAACAGTCGCTGCGTCCGTGATACTCATCAGTTTCGACAGCCGTTCCCTATTCCAAAAGACATCGTTCCATCCGGCAAGCGGGCATCCCACATCAATCGCAGGAATGCAGATGAAGTGACCGTACTGATAATTTCCAATCACAACACGGAAGCTCGATCCTCTTCCTTCCACATCAGCTTCGACCTGGTCCTTCGTTGCTCGGACCAGCGTGACGGTACTTTCCCATGCTGCCGTTTCACCATCCTCATAGGTGCAGCTGCATTTGTACTTTTTCATGCGTTCTCCTTCCTCTCAGGAAACAAAAAAGCATCCGATGTTGTTCATCGAATGCC
>CAVCWT010000091.1:0-784 GCA_963605745.1 Lachnospiraceae bacterium | reverse complement strand
GTTTTCTGTTGACTTGACGTTTTTGCTCTTCCGACTGTCTGGCGGATTCTTCTTTTTTTTCGAAGCATCGCCATGACAGAAGGTCTGACCTTCTTCCCAATGTCTTGGACAGCTGACTGTTTGACCTCCGTTTGCTTGAGCAGCTGCGCCAAGTTTGGTGACAGCTTTGCCACAGCACTGGTGACTAGCTCACGAAGCTTCCCCAGCTGGCTGATCGCATAATTTCTGAATTTTACATCGGCCTTGCGCTCCGGCCTGCCAAGCCAGCCAACGTAGCTGTCGATTTGTTCCACGCTGGCATCCAGCACCTCCTTCCGGGCCATGTCTGCCACTGCATCTACCGCCTTGTCATAGGCAACTGCTGACACTTCCTCGATCAGAGAATCCACATCCTCGATCTTCATGCTCAGCTCCTCCAAGTGCTCCTCCTGCTCGGCGATCGCATCGGCATTTTCCGTGATTTCGCTTTTCTGTACCTCCAGCTGATTTTCATTTTCTGTGAGCTGCGTCTGCTGGGCATCCAACTGAACCTCGCCTTGCTCCAGCTTCTTCTTTTGCTGCATGAGGATGAAGTCCTGCTTCTCCAGATACTTCCGACCGCCGTACTCGGTTTCTTCCGTCAGGCGCAGACCGTGCTGCCTGGCAATGTCGAAAAGCATTGTCCGGCACGTTGCATCAAAAACCATTTTCCGATTATTGTACTTACCTGATTTCTTTGTCGGATCCGGCAGTTCAAAGCCCAACGCCTCCAGCGCCTTTTCCTGTTGCGGGGCAACCTCACCGT
>CAVCWT010000090.1:0-3877 GCA_963605745.1 Lachnospiraceae bacterium | reverse complement strand
CGACAGCCGGGATCCGGCCGAAAAGCAAGAATTGTACAGAATATACTGCTTAAACGAAGAATCCGCATTAAGTAAAACGGATTTTATTAAAATCGATCCGCGGCTAGTTATCAATGACATTATAACAGATCCGATAAGAAACATACAGTTCAATCGCCGGATGTGTTCAGCCCGATAGTGGATTCTTTTGTTAAAGAGGAACCAGTGAAGCCTGTCCCGTCAGTGAGGATTCTCTGCAGCTTTACAATGAACTTTATTCTGCATCGATATTGATCAAGACCGAATCAGCGAAACATTGATTCAGATTTTCAGGTAACCCCCAAAGGTTTTTTCAAAACCGAAATTAAAAGTCTTGAAAGTAAACCTCGATCTACCTGATATATCATTTTAAGATTGATTCGGTGATGCGTAGACATAAATTGGGCTTATGGAAGAATCGGCTCATCTATAGACTCATTTATCGAGACATTTAATAGTGCCAGACATTGCAAAATAGAGTAATTTATCGGCTCATCTATAGGCTCATTCTATTCAAATTTCCCAAAGCATAATCTAACAGATATTGTGTCATTTATCGCCCCAGCCATGCAGAGAATGGTATGCTTATTAAGACACAGCAACACCCTTGACACCAACTGTGACAATTAGATCATTAATCGGGACATTTAATAGTGCCAGATAAACAAAAAATAAATGTTTTATCGGGACATTTTTGTACATTTACCCTGTCATTTGCCCGGTCAGTTCAGGCCTCAGAAACACAAGTTCCACAATGATAGAGGGGGCCTCATTCATCACCTGCTTATACTATCAATCCATTGGAAATCTGTCATATCCTCAGGCAAAAGGATCTCCGTTCTCGTATTCTGCATCTCCCCGATCAAAGAACTCTATCTCGGCCCGGTCGAACATTACGAACCCGACCGGATCTACGCCCTTATCGACCCCGGCGACGGCAACACCGAAAAGTTCCAGCGCGACCAATATGAATCACTGAAGAAGGAATTCAAGTGTCAGGACATCAACGACATCATCGTCGATACCTGCAATTACAACGAAATCCTCGCAACCCTGGTGGACCTCAAGAAAAATCTCAATTCCCAGTTCGGGGACAGACTCGACCTTTTCATGAACATCAGCTCCGGCACCAATGAATACGCCGCCGCGGCAATGTTCGCATCGATGCTCCCCGAACCTTCCACCGCGTTCAGAGTAGATGTCTCAGACTCGCGCCTTTCATATGAAACGATCTCCGGGATCTCCAGCACCCTTTCGGATTCCCTCGACTTCTCGGAACCGGAGAAATATCCGGTGCACACGCAGCAGAACCCGGATGAGGAGATGGCGGCCTTCCTTTCGATCATGAAAGCGCTGCTGACGGTCTCAAGGTCCCCCAGACGCTCCGATATCATGGATCGGCTCAAAGCTGCGGGATTCTGGTCCTACGACCCTCAAAGGAAAACCAACAGCGGACGTTCCGACCTGGACGACAAGGAGAATATGTACCTCAAAAGGCATTACATCGACCCGGCGGTCAAGAATGGATGGCTGGAATGCCCCTGCAGGAATGTCTTCAGACTCACTGAACTGGGAAGATCGTACATCTCGATCTACGGTGAATCGAGATTTATTGCAGATGAAGATTCCCATATGGATGTTCTCTGCTGTTAGGAAGCGCCTAGCGCCATAATCCCGGACATCTTCTATTCAAAGAGCATAAATCCGGAGTGCATCAGATCTGTGAACTTCTCCGAAGAACCTCAGGAACTTATCCGTATAGAACCGGACAGACCTGCCAACAGCGACAGCACCGTATCCTTCGAACACAAAGGCCACGTCTACAGGTTCCGTATTTCTATGGAATAAATTCGTCCAAGTAGTAAAAATTTCATAATTTGAAAATTTTACATAACGTAACATATAAATTTTTCAAATTTATTGATTTTATTATGTTGGAGTATGTAAAAAGAACAGAGTATCTTGAACTGCTCAGAGAGTTCAAAGATGCCCCAGGCGTGATCAAGGTCATCACCGGGATCCGCCGCTGCGGAAAATCCACGCTCCTGGACCAGTTCGCTGAAGAACTCAGGGACAGCGGAGTGGATCCCGAACACATATTCCACATGAACTTCGAATCCTTTGAGGGTCAGAACACCGCTTCCGCCGAAGATCTCAAAAATGCGCTGAGATCGCTCCCCACCTCAGGTATGGTCTACGTGATGCTTGATGAGATACAGGATGTGAACGGATGGGAGATGATCGTGGCCGCCCTGGAAACGATAAAGAATTACGATGTCTACATCACAGGTTCCAACTCGCACATACTCTCGACGAACCTGGCCACCCACCTGTCTGGAAGATACATCGAGATCCACATGTTTCCATTCTCGTTCAAGGAATACATGCAGCTGCACCCCGGAGACAAGAATGAGAGGTTCCTTCAGTATCTGAGATACGGGGGCCTTCCCGATGCAGACCCGGACAGGGGGGACAGATACTGCAGGGGTTATCTTGACGCAGTGTTCAACACCGTTCTCGTGAAAGACATCTTGGAAAGACTGAAAACGGACGACATAGGAGTGATCAAATCGATCGCCGTGTTCCTGTACTCCAACATCGGAAACATCACCAACAGGTCCGCCATATCCAAAGGGGCCGGACTGAACCAGGCCACCGTGAACAGATACGTGGATGCCATGGAGGAGGCACTGCTGTTCCATCATGCGGACAGATACGATATCGTAGGAAAGAAACTGCTGTCCACGAACGGAAAATACTACGCATCCGACATCGGCATGAGGAATAATGCCATGGCGGGGGGAACCCCTGACATCGGCAGATCGATGGAGAACGTCGTATTCCTGGAGCTGCTGAGACGCGGTTACAAAGTGAGGGTCGGTTCGTACAGGGACAGTGAGATCGATTTCTCCGCCGTGAAAGGTGAAGAGACGGAATACTACCAGGTCTCCGAGACCGTGCTCGCACCGGAGACAAAAGAAAGAGAAATGCGTCCCCTTCGGTCCGTAAAGGACAACTTTCCCAAGACCGTGCTGACGCTTGACAGATTCGGACTGGGTAACTATGACGGCATCCGGACCGTGAATATCATAGACTGGTTGCTGAGGTGAATATCATTTTCGCAACATTTTGAAGTTCAAGAGTGTCGATCGATTGGATGTTTCAGGGCCCCAGCATGCATATAGGAACTACATACACGCCGTCGGGTCTGCGGTAGGCGCATGCTTCGATGCCGCATATGACACAAAGGAACAGAGGAGGTTCCGCCTTTCCGTCCTTTCTCATAAACCCGTCGATTGTGAGCAGATTATGTACGGCCTCATCGATCTGATCGCTCCCGAGTTTGATCTCGAAGGCACCCCAGCCTTTTCCCGGGACCTCCACCACTGCATCGATCTCCCTGCCGCTGTGGTCACGATACTGATACAGTTTCCCTCCGAAGGTCTGTGCATATATTCTCAGATCCCTCTCGCAAAGGGCCTCGAACAGAAATCCAAATGTCTTCAGATCATATTTCAGAGATCCGGAATCCAGACCCATTGCGGCACGGCGAGGGAGGGATCGGTGAGGTGCCTCTTCGGCGATTTTCCGACCCTCACGGAAGACCTGTAATTGGGCGAGAATGCGGGGTGATCCTCGATTAGGAACAGTTTCATGAAAAGACCCAGATACTCCGAGACCGTCTCCTCCTCAACCTTTTCTTCACTGAATTCAAGGATGTCTGAGGCGATTTTGGATTTAGCTGCCCTCGTACTCTCATTCCTCGCAAGAGATGAAATAGTCTTCCGAAGTTTGTTCACATCCCTGTATTTTCCATCCCCTTTCTGTGAATCGACCTCGCATATACGTGCTATCATGT
>CAVCWT010000089.1:0-3944 GCA_963605745.1 Lachnospiraceae bacterium | reverse complement strand
TGCCCGCCGCCAATTTGTACTTACGCCATTGGCGTACAGCGAAGTGATTCGGGTCGCGCTCGCCAAGCTCACGGAAGGCGATATCCACGTTGTTTTCAAAGGTTTCATCGTCCTCGCGAACCTCCATGGCATTGACGAACTCCACCAGTGTGGCGAAGTTTTGCTCCTCCTTTGGTGCTTCGTAGTAGATGTACCCGATCAGCGCGGTGTAGAGCAGCGTCTCCGCCTTGAGCCAGAAATCATCTCCGCCTTTTCCTTCGCCCTTGGTGTTGGTAATGAGCGTATTCACGAGCTTTAAGATGTCCTTTTCGCTGTGAATGTAGGCGAAGGGGTTATAGTGCATCGACTTCTTGAAATTGATAGTGTTCAGCACCTTGATCTTGTATCCGGCACGCTTCAGAAGGGTTCCGCACTCGACCAGAAGGCTTCCTTTCGGGTCAGTGACCACATAGGAGCTGTGCAGCTGCATGAGGTTCGGTTTAATGAAAAACCGGGTCTTGCCGGAGCCGGAACCACCGATTACCAGCACGTTTTTATTTCGCGCTGTCTTCGGGTCCTTCGGGCGGCTGCTCATCGTGAGCCGTTCCGTCTGTGTGAGCAGGATGTTGTTCTGAAAATTCGGGTCGATATACGGCGCGATGTCGTCTGCCGTGCCCCAGCGTGCGGAGCCGTATTCCATGTTTTTGCGAAATTTCTTGGCGTTCTTGCCTTTCACATAAACCGCGATCCACACAATGACCGCACCGGCAAGGCCGATGAGCAGGTCAATGGGATTGAAGCTCGGCAGCGCATTGGAAAACGCAGTGCTGAACCCGTCTCCCAAATGCAGCAACTTCTGGCTGGCATCCGAACCCGGTGCAAGGCGTATCGCCTGCGCCACCTTTCCGAACAGATACACAAACAGCAAATAGGGAGCCGTGAGAATCAGCCGTTTTTTCAGCTTCTTATCCATCCTCATAGCTCCAACCCCTTGTCTTTGTTGCGTACCTTGTCCTTCTTTGCGGCCTTCTCCAGCGGATTGATGCTGCGCAGCCTCTGAATAACCGAGGGACGCGCCTTCTTTTTGGCGGTAACAGCGGAATATTCACGAAACGCAGCGTTCAGCGCGTCACCGTCTCTCGCCTTGAAAAAGACCAGGTATTTTGGAATTGCCTCAGTGGTATCCCGCTTTACGGCATAGTCGATGCCGTACTTGCGGGCCACACGGTCAAAGTCCTTGATGTTCTTATCGCTGATCTCGATGTTCTGAACGCCCTGGTTCTGACCGACCAGCTCCTTCACGGACTGCTTGCCCTTGGGCGTTACCGCCTTGGCCTGCGCCTTTTTTGCCTTTGATTTACTGTGGCTGTTCAAAAGCTGACGGATTGCCCACTTGAGAGTGCGTCCCGTCAGCTTTGCGCCGGAAATCGTCAGCGTAACTGTCCTGTTTTGAACCTCCTCCTGCAAGAGTCATCACCTCCGTTCCTTGCAAGCTCCAAATCAGTCTCGCAGTGCATCTGCAATAGATTCCAGGCTCTTTGCGATAGTGGGCGTACTGTAGTCATTTTCCACGAGGCCGATCTGGTCAATCAGAAATTCCGGAAAATCGCTGATGGCAGCGGCAACTAACGCCTTACTGCGCATCTCCTTGATTTTCAGCAGGTCTTGAATCGTAAACTCATCGCCAAATTCATACTGATAATCTTCCAGGGTATCATGCAGATTACGGGGCAACAGGCTCTCGTCAAAGCGCTCCATCATATCCGAGCCCCAGTGTCTCCATTCAGACATATTTGAACCTCACTTTCTCACAGCTCCATGCCGGGGGATTTCTTTTCCGACTTTTCTTTTGCGGCAGTCGGCTCAACGGGAATCGCCATGATGCTGCGTCCCATCTTGAGAAATGTCTCCGGCTTTTTGAATTTGTCCTCGTATTTCTTGCGGAACTCCTTCGGCAGGGAAGAAAAGCTCTCACCCTCGGCACCACAGATGAAGAATGTGCCTGCCACGATATCCACGACATTGCCGCCGTCATCACGAACAGCCCGATTCAGCGGCATTCCGTTGATTTTGCCTTCTTCATTGCAGACCAGTGAAACCGGGTCGCGGAAGAAGAATGCCTCCTGAATGCTGCCGCCAACCACATCCTGCATGGATTTGAGGTCAGAACCGATGGTCGCCATCCTGGCGTACTGTCCGGGCTGTACCAGCAGAACCTCGATGCTTTTGTTCTCCTCGATTTCATGCCCGTTGTCGCAAGTGAAGTCTGCGCCGACGAAATTATCGGCATCCAGGACAACATCGCCCTTATCCCACATTTCCTCGACCATAGCCTGCGCTTCCTCGCGGGTGGAGGCTTCCACGGTAACGGCTTTCTGGAGTGTTTCAGTGATGGTCACTTCAAATTCCTTCATGCCGTCACCTCACAGTCCGTAGGCGTAGAGCTTCACTCTGCCGCTCTGAAGCTTTGCCGTGCCGTCAGTCAGCACCTTGCAGGCGGTATCCATCTCCTCATCGGTGAGAGAAACCACATCTCCGTCCTCAATCTTGAAAACCATGACCGGGCCTGCAAGAAACATTCTGCCCAGACCATCGATAATCACATCGTCGCTGTTGAAAGCGGCAAGCAGCTCACAGTCAGGCATAGGCTCCAGAGTGTCCATGCCGTCGCTGTCCATGGAAAGCTGAAGTGCCTCAAACAGCGTCATGCTCTCCGGCTTTTCACCCGGAAGGGCGTAAAGCACGGTCGCATTGGCTTCATCGCCGTTGTCCTCATTGGTTGCGGCAATCTGGATTTTCATCGTGCCGTCGGCACCATCCAGATACAGGCAGTCCGGCTGACCGTCCTCGCCGCTGACGAAGATATTCAGATCTCCGTCGATATTCAGTGTGATATTTGCCATACAAACTCCTTTCAGCGCTCATTTTCGCGCGTTCGTTTTTTCTGCCATGCCTCCAGCAGCTTGATGATGGTCTGCTGCATCTGCAATGGCGTGTAAGACCTGGGGAAATACTTTCGGAGAACATCGCCCTTGATGGTGATGCGGTCCAGCTCGCTTTTCTTTTCCTCGTCCATGATTTCGCACATGGCCTCCACAGTGCATTTGCCCTCGCGGCTCAGCTTTTTCAGTCGCTGCGCTTGGGAGAGCGATGGGATATTCTGCGAATAATCCATCGCGTCGAGGAAGCCTTTCTGCTCGTCTTTAGTGAGATACGACAGCTCCACGGCAGGCGTGAGGGAGATTGTGCCGTCATCGACCATCTGCTGAAGCTCCGGTCGAAGCTCGGTCAAACGGATATATCTTTGTATCTGCGTTCGACTGGCATTTGCATCTTCAGCCACAATGCTGACTGCCCACGATGACTTCTCCCCAACTTGGGGAGAAGTTGAATCCGCTTGTAATTCAAGCTTTTTCCCCTGATGTTTCAGTGCTTCCAGCTTCATCTTGTACGCTTGAGCACGTTCCATGGGGCTGATCTGCTCTCGCTGCAAGTTGCTGTCCACCATGGTGATCACGGCGGTATCGTCATCCATCTCACGGACAATCGCCTTGATATTGGCTTTGCCTGCAAGCTCCGATGCCCGAAATCTGCGATGCCCGGAGACAACCTCAAATTTGCCGTCCTCTGTGGGGCGGACGAGAATCGGATTGATTACGCCGCCGGCCATGATGCTGTCGATGGTGTCCTGCATCAGTTCGTCGTCATCTCTGACCTTGAACGGGTGATTTTTGAAGGGCTTCAGTTGTTCCAGCGGAATCAGCACAACCTGTTCCGCAACCTGCCAATCGGGCTTCGATTCAGCTTTGGCTTTCTCCAGTATTTCCTGTGTCTTGTCGTCTTTTGCCTGGGGAGAGGCTCGCGCCTCCTGCACTGCCGCCGTTTTTCTTTTGCGGACAGGCTTCTTTGCGGTCTCCTCAGCGGAAACCACTGCGTCTTTCTCTGCCAATTTGCATCACCTCCCG
>CAVCWT010000088.1:0-4086 GCA_963605745.1 Lachnospiraceae bacterium | reverse complement strand
TGTACCGCCCGGTCACGGTATTTGATGTCAGCCAGACCGAGGGCAAGCCGCTTCCACAGCTGGCACATGATCTTGCCGGTAATGTCGCAAATTACGAGATGTTTATGGAAGCACTGCGCCGCAGTTCTCCGGTTCCGATTTCCATCGAGGTCATGAACGGCAAAATGGACGGTTATTTCGACTTGGAGCATCAGGATATCGCCATCCGTAAAGGCATGAGCGAGGTGCAGACGGTATCTGCCGTCATCCATGAGATGGGGCACGCCCTGCTTCATAACCGCACAAAAGGTGCGGAGCAGACGGCAGAACAGGAAAATCTCTCACGCAATACCGAAGAGGTGCAGGCCGAAAGCATTTCTTACGCAGTTTGTGCCTATTACGGCATTGCTACCGGTGAGAACAGCTTCGGCTACATTGCGTCCTGGTCGAAGGATAAGACGCTGCCGGAGCTGCGTGAAAGTCTTGAAATCATCAACAAGACTGCCGGAGGGCTGATTAACGATATTGACCGCCATTACGCTGAGATTCTGAAAGAGCATGAAGCGGAGCTGATTGCATCCGAGCCAGCCGGAACGGATGAACTGCTTTTTACTGTGGATGATAAGTATCTCCACATTCAGCGCACGGATACCGGTGTTGACTACACCCTCTATGACAAAGCGTCCCTCACGGAGATTGACGGCGGTCAGCTGGATATGGAAACGACAACCCTTGCGGAGGCTGCAATCGAAGTCTGTAAGTTCCATGAGATCGGGCAGAATAGCCCGATTCAGCTTACGGATATCGGGATTTTTGAAAAGATTCAGGCTGTGCAGGATGCGGCAATTTCCATAGAGCCGCCTGTGGAGGAAGCATCGGAGCCGCCGATAGATGTACCGCCTGACCCTGCTATATCGGCTGAAGCCCGAAACGCCTTTGGCTATACGGATGACGCCATGCTGCCGCTGACAAAGGAACGTGCCATGGAGCTGTTTGAACGTGATGTGCCTGTGTATCTGCTCTATGGCGATAACACTGAGGCAATGGCATTTGAGCAGACCGAGATTCTGAACCATGACGGCATTTTCGGCATTGACCGTGCCGACTGGGATGCGGTCAAGGAGCAGTTTCCGGTCGTAACGGAAAACAAGTGGCAGAAAGCGTTTCTGGATAACCCTGCGGACAGCTACTGCATTTATCAGCTAAAACGCAATGACGAGACAGCCGAGTTGCTGTTCATGAGCAGCAATTACCTGCAAGAGCACAATCTGGAGCCTTCTTACGAGAACTACGATGCAGTCTATTCCGGTCAGCTTTCCGGTACGGAAACATTGGACGACCTTTATATGAAGTTCAATATAGAGCGCCCGCAGGACTTTACCGGGCACAGCCTGTCCGTCAGCGACATCGTGGCACTCAGGCAAAACGGCGTGGTATCCTGCCATTATGTGGACAGCATCGGCTTTGCCAATGTGCCTTCGTTCATTCCGGAAAACTATCTCAAGAATGCGGAGATGGCGATGGAAGATGACTACGGCATGATCGACGGCGTAATCAATAACGGCCCGAAGGAACAGCCGGAGGTCAAGGCAAAAGCCCCTGATCTGACGGCCCTCTTTGAGGAAGCCAGGCGCACCGTACAGGAAGATAAGTCTTCCCGTGATGACGGCAGAAAGCAATCCGTCCTTGCCAAGCTTCACACACCGACACCGCCCAGAAACGACAAAACAGCGCAGACGAAAAGCGCGGAAAGGGATTTACTATGATGGATTTTACAAATGATGAGCTGAATCTCATGTGCATTTACAGCGCCGGAGGCACTCGCACCGGATTGATTGCGAAGCTCACGGAAATGAAGCAGTATCTCGAAAGCGATGAGTGGGATTTACTCTCGCTGACGGAATCGGCTCTTTCTAAGCTCTCGCAGATGAGCGATGAGGACTTTGAAAAGCTGGAGCTTTACCCGGATTTTGATAGTTGACTATGCGCAAGTAAAAAGGGACAGCCAAATGGTTTATTCTCCCAAAACTTCATACAACGCTTTTGCGTTTAGAATTTGTATAGTCGACGAATCGTATAGAATAATTCCTTGATCCTGGAGCTTTTTCAGTTCTCTGTGAAGAGACGGCCGGGATACATTCATCAGCATTGACCACTTTGATACGGAGCCGGGAATGTTCACAGTATCCTTACCAGTTTGCCGGGACTGCATCAAAAGCCAGAAGGCGGCCTTCTGCGCAATCCCATTGTAGGACAGAAGCTCCAACTTCTGCTGCAGCATATAGGTTGCTGTCGCAATTTCTGCCGTAAGGTTTTCCAAGATGCGAACATTCCTCTGCATCATCCGGATCAGATCGTCTTTTCGGAACATCATTACAGTAACAGGCTCTAAGGCCACCATGTCACAAGGATATTTGTGTTTTTTTGAAAAGACTGCAGCCGGACCGATCATTTCACCAGGTATGCGGACAGATACATTCATTTGGTTTCCATTAGGAAATGGTTTCTGCGCCTCGACCTTGCCTTCAAGAATAATGCCGATTTGTGTAGCCTCCTCCAGAAGATGAAAGATGGTTTCGCCTTTCTCGTAGCACTGAATGTGATGCGGAATCTCTTCCAATACGCTCCGCAGATCTGCGGCGGATATGCCTGAAAACAAATCGCTCTTTTCGAGCACGGAATAGTTCATAACGATTCCTCCTTCAATACATCGAACATATTATACTACAATTATTCTCGCTTGTGTATCTCCAGATACAGCGTATCGCAAGAGTCTGGTGTATACTCAAAACAGAAACAACAAGGAGGATAACATAATGAGCTACACTGAATGGAAAGCTAAAACAGCTGCTTTTAAGCAGATCGATGTAAGAGGCGTACAGGGCAACTTCTTTCAGGGCATCAAAAACCAGGCAATGCAACTTTCCGCAGGAAGCGGTTTGGAGATTATTCAGTCCTTCGACCCCATTCCCCTCTATGAAGTAATGGAGGATCTTGGATATGAGCATCACACCGAGCAAAAGGGCGAAGCGGAGTTTCATGCGTATTTCTATCGTGCGGAAGAAAAGCAGGAAGAAAAGGACATTCCGATGCGTCCTGCTGCTCTGACTAATATGCCGCTGATCGATGAAAAGCTCGGAAACATTGCAGTAAACTTCTGGGATCTGACCTGGAATGACGAAAAACGCCATCTACCGTATGAGATGCGCCTCCTGCTATCGCTTACCAATGCGGTCGGTGCGGGACGTATGCGTCAGGCAACCAGAGAGCTTGTCAAGGCGTATATCCACGGTCTCGACAGTGCGGCGCTTGATGATGTATTCGAGCTGCTGGCATGGAATCAGGGCATCGGATATTTCAGTTCGGAGATCGGTCCCTCCCCATTGTTCCAGGCATACAAGACCATCAAGAACATGGAAAAGCAGGGCAAGGAGCGAAGCGATATCTGCACGGCACTGAAAGAAAAATTCGGCGAAAAGAATCCGGATGTAAAGGTGTAAGGAGGCTGCTACCATGACGGAAATCACGAAGGATACCAAGCTTAGCGAACTTCTGACGGAGTATCCGTGTCTGAAAGAAAAACTTGCCGAGGTTAATGACAAGTTTAAGATGCTGAGCACCCCAGTTGGCAAGGTCATGATGGGCAAGGCAACGATTGCCGAGATGAGCAGAAAATCCGGAATGGATGCTGATGTGATCATCGGCAAGGTAAAGAAACTGATTCTAAATCACTAAAATGAAGGTGACGATTATGAAGTATACGGTTAATGACGGATGTATCGGCTGTGGTCTTTGCGAGGGAACCTGTCCGGAGGTTTTCTCCATGACGGGTGAAAATGTAGCAAAGGCCATATCTATGATTTGGAGAAGGGCGATCCTGACAGCGGTATCGCACCGGGAACGGCATTTGAGTTATTGCCTGATGACTGGCGCTGCCCGGTATGTGGCGTGAGCAAGGATCTGTTCGAAAAGGTCAGAACCGCTTAATACGAACAATCTTAAAACCTTGATATTACAATTCAATACAGACAGAAATAATCTGTCACCCAAAAGCGTCGGTCTGAAATATGGCCGGCGCTTTTCTATTTTGCGAAAGGAGAACTGATC
>CAVCWT010000087.1:0-4144 GCA_963605745.1 Lachnospiraceae bacterium | reverse complement strand
GAAAACACGGTCATACCTGATCGACTGTCCGTAGGTGAGATACCAGCTCATAATACCCACAATCCGTTGATGATATTATAGATGTTCCCAAAACCTTCGAAAACACTCTCGATGTTGCTAAACCCTAAGCACACACGAATCACTGGCATACCTTGCTGTTCTGTAAAAACCTTGAATATACGAATACTTTTTCGGGACAGTTTTCTACACACCTCATACATGCAGTACCGAGGCAGTATCCTGCCCGTATCGAAAACACACCGTTTTTGAATGAAAGTGCTTTTTCCGGACACCCCCTGACACAGTTCATGCATTCTGAACAGTCCCAGGATGTAGAAATGACGGGTGAAATTCCTAGAATTTCGAGTCTTACGCCGGTGTCTGAAATATCGGTCTCGTGCAGTTTGATTACCTCGGCAGGACTATACCTGTCGAGATAACCCCCTACACTGTAACGTTCGAGTGCCCTACGATATCTGTTCAGAGGCATGCCGTCATTCCAGAATCCATATTCGTAGGTGTACAGTTCCCGGAAAGTATCACTCGAAGCGAACATGATGTGGTCGGTCACAAGCTTGCTTTTAAGACTGTTGAGTTTTCCGATGAGAGACGGATCGAATGCGATCTTTTTCGCGAGTTCCAGAGAAGTATTTCCGACCTGTACGATGTGTGTGCAGTCAGGTGGCACAAGTCCGACCTTTCTGGCTTTCAGAGGATCGACATAGGTCCCGGAGGCGCCGGCCATATACATTTTCTGGATCTTACAGGGATCTACGCCTGCCTTTATCATGAGCGTCAGATGTCCGGCACGGATAGCACCGAGTGCTTTTCCCGCCTCCTTCAGATCTTTGGTTCCGAACTCTATCTTCCTTGCGATACGGATAGGTTCGTTTCTAACCGTAGCTTCGGATATACGGTCGTCTTCAAATCCGGCATAGATCAGGGCGACAACACCAGTGCCGGTTATTCCGGAGGGTTTCAGTCCTGTTCTATCCGCCAGATCGCTGCGAAGATTTATCGTCGGACCGTCCTGCGGATGCAAATTTTCATCGAGCACTTTAGTTCTCCAGCCCAATGCTGTCCGTACAAGATCGCTTACAGCACCCGGACCTGCAAGCATGCCGCACCTGATCTGTTGCCCTTCCATTGCTGGACCCGCTGCGGCGGAACCGGTATAAATGCGGCCGTTGACCTTCAATGCCATCTCTGCATTGGTGCCGTAGTCCGTGACCATACACATATCGTCATCGAGGAACCCCGATTCAGTCATCATTGCAAGTGCGTCTGCACCGATCTCATGCCTTACCGCTGGCGGAATCAGTACTTCCGTATCAGGATACCCCAGGAATTCTCCACTGATGACATGGCCATTTCTCTCAGGAGGAATGACATTTTCAGCGTTCAGTTTGTTCTCACCGGCATAGGCAAGGTCCCTAATGTCGATGCCTTCGAAAAGCGAAAGCTGAATTGGATTTCCGCATACGGAGATGTATGAAAGATCCCTGCAACCTAGATTATCGAGGATCTGTCTAACGGCCCCGCACAGTATTCTGTGTGCCTCTTCAATCCCATACTCGATTGCAAAAGACATATGGTCCATAACATTGCATCCCGGAATCGGATTGCGGGTGGTCATACAGGTGCTCAGAACCTTTTTATTGTCCGTATCAAGCAACTGTGCTCTGATTCCGCTGGTACCGATATCTACAGCAATAGCCTATGTGACCATATTTTCGTCTCTTGAAAACAGATTAATGCGGGGTTTCCCCCGCTGTTTTTTCAATTCTTGATGTCCTTCCAGGATTCGCCGTCCATGATCCTCTTGGCGGCATGAACGGTCTCGAGCGGAGACTTCGTATACATCGAATTGTCGAATGTATCGACGAATGCCCTCGAAACGGCGGCACCTCCGCAGGCCACAGGCACACCGGTCTTCTGCAGTTCGAGAAGTACCGCAGTGTCCACAAGTCCGGGCTTTGTGGTGGACATGAGGGTCGATCCGCAGGCAAGCTTGATGTTGTTCTCCTTGACCGTCTTCAGCACTTCATCAGCTGGGACATCCCTTCCGATATCGAAGACCTTGTATCCGTTGGCCCTCAGGATAGCGGCACAGATGTTCTTACCGATGTCGTGCAGATCTCCGGCGGCCACGAAGGAGACGACATTACCCTTGCTCGGCACGTCTCCGATTTTGTCCTGGCACAGTTTGATGCCGGCCTGCATTGCATCGTTCGACATCAGGATCTCGGGAACGAACGAAAGACCCATATCGTACAGTTCGCACTGAACGGTTATTCCGGGCATCAGTGCATTGGTGACGATATCCACAGGATCCTTTCCGACCGAGATAAGATCTGACACGAGAGGTTCCACAATCTTCCTCTTTCCGTCGAGGACACCCTGCGATACGGCCCTGTACTTCGGATCCACGGGGAAGAACTCGGCGATGATCTTTTCCGTGGTCTTCTCCTTCTTGCCTTTCTCATTGATGATGCCAAGCTCTACCGCCATTCCCTCCTGCACGAGTTTGTTGAACCTGACAGGATCTTCAAGGCGCATCTTCTCTACTTTCTGCATTACTATGTCCATCTGCATCAGAACACACCTCCTTCAGGGGAGAATTCTGCCAATTCCTTGAGATTCTTCGCTTTGGCCCTTCCGTATGCACGCACACAGTCATCTGCATCGTTTATGTCGGGCACAGGAGTGTCCTTGCAAGCCTGCACATATGCCTTCAGGTTGGCAAGCGGAGTTCCGTTGGAAACATCACATGCAGTTCCTACGACATTAACGCCTTCGCGGATGCACTCCTGGGTCCTTGCATATACTTGCTCCGGGGTTCCGTTCGGCATCAAGTCTATGACGTCAAGACTTCCGAGACACTGCATCTTGTTTCCGAGCACTGCTCTAACATACCATGCGGGAGGCGCATCGAAGGAGAAGCAGTCCATTCCCGATTCGCTGATGAGCGGAAGCAGCTTCTCAGTGTGTCCACACATGTGCAGGATCTTCGGTGCACTGACTGCCCTTGCGAATTTCTGATGATACGGAAGAACGAACTCCTTGTATGTCTCAGGCGAGATCAGGTCTCCGGATGCGGACGGGTCCGCAGGGAACAGGATGTGCGCTCCGGCGGCGACCATCTTCCTCCCGTATTCGATACAGAACTCTGTGGCGGCCGAAATCGCCTCATGTGCCTTCTCCGGATCTGTGACGGTCATCATGACCAGTTTCTCAACACCCATGATGTGTCCTGCGACAGTGAAAGGCGCCGTGATGACAGGTATGATCGGAAGATCTCCGCAATACCTTTCACGCAGGATACCAATCGACTCCAGAACAACCGCGGCCCTGTCCTTCTTATAGAAGTCATCGTCCCAGGTGATGTCCTTGGGATCATTGTACGCGGGGCCGGTAACAGGAGGCCTGTCGGGCTTGTTCCAATCCAGTTTGCATCCGAGCACTTCTGCTTCCAACGAAATATCGAACTGGGGTCTTGCAGCTTCAATTCCGCAGACTTCATACGGTGCTGCAGCGAGGTCTGCCATCATCTTCGGATCCCTGTGGGCCTTAGGCCATGATGCACCGCACCATTCCATCAGTTCTTTTGTGGTCTGTGCAAGCGGGTTGGCCGGAGGGACATAGTCCACACGGCCTCCGAGGACTGCAGCGAGGGCGCGCCTCGCAGGTGTCATTTCATTTCCCATTTTTGCTTCCTCCATTACCTCCGCAAGGAGATAATTAGGAATTCTGTTTGGTGACTATTTATAGATGGTCAATTTTTGACATTTTTTGTGACTTTTTCACAGAAATAACATGAAAATCTGTAGAAAAATAACGGAGATTTAAACCATCCAACATCCGTTCGCAAAACTCCTTAAATATGACTGGATAGTATTACGATTATAATAATTAGTAACACTGAGTTAATTTCATCAGCAAACGGCGGGATATTCAAAGGGTTGATAAATGCACTGAATGAAAATCAACCGTGAAATCTAAGCAGTTTGAGAGG
Source organism: Lachnospiraceae bacterium (assembly GCA_963605745.1). Taxonomy (GTDB): domain Bacteria; phylum Bacillota; class Clostridia; order Lachnospirales; family Lachnospiraceae; genus CAG-791. Next base: position 129 of record CAVCWT010000087.1, on the reverse strand, counting down.
TAGGCTGACGATAGACCGTCAACCTCCTCCCGATCAAAGGTCCCTAATAGCGTCCTTCATGGATTTGACGAACGCGCCGACGTATTTCGGGGAATCCTTTCCGTATTTGGCGACGATCTTGACGATGCC
>CAVCWT010000086.1:0-4169 GCA_963605745.1 Lachnospiraceae bacterium | reverse complement strand
GATGCCAGCCCGGAGGATATTGTAAAGGTTGTGAGAGCATGGCAGTGAGCTGCAGATATTAACCAAAGGAAGGAAAGAAGAGCGATGAGAATCAAATTTACGCTTGATAAAGGCGCTTATGCTCCAGAGAAAGCACACGTATCAGATGCAGGTTTTGACCTGCGGGCTATGCATGATGCGAGGATTAGTGACTGCTGCAATGACGGCACAGCCTTTGACACTGGTGTGCATGTAGCTATACCGGATGGATACGTGGGATTTGTGCAGAGTAAATCCGGGCTCAATGTCAAACACGGAGTCATTTGCCCGGTCGGGACGATCGACGCCGGATACACTGGCAGCATCGCGGTGAAACTCTATAAACTTGGGTCTGAACCATATGAGGTAAGGGCCGGCGACAAGATCGCACAGCTGATCATACAGCCTATCGCAGACTGCTTGATGATGCAGACTGACCGCTTGGATGACACAGAACGCGGTGACGGCGGTTTTGGTAGCACGGGAAGGTAAAGGCACGACAATAGGACTAAGAGGGAGAACGAAATGAAATTTCCAATCGAAGAATACAAGGACAAACTGACGGTGGAGCTGATGAAGGCGGACTGGAATGAGGATTTCCTTAAAGACAAGCCGCATACGATGGTGGGCGACCTTGCAATCGCATACAAAGTCCTGCTAAAGGAAACTGACAGAGCTAGGCATGTTTTTTACGTTACAAACGAAATGTGCCGGGATACAGATCAACTGCATGCCTGGGCGATGAAAAGCGCACCGGAGATTGACCCGCCGGTAATTAAGAACATGCAGGAAATGCTGGGATCGATGGGCGTGTCGCTGGATCCGGGCGATGATAAACCACAGCTGATGGTCGTGACAAATAAAAGAAACCAGAACGGCGCGGCAGCAGTTTTTTATCCGGGAATTATGAGCCGGATCACGGAAATTGCCGGCGGCAGCTACTGGATTATTCCGTCATCCGTTCACGAAATGCTGATATGGCCGGGTGGAACCGAAGGAGATGCGGACAGGCTGAAAGAGATTATACAGGAAGTCAACGAACACGAAGTCTCACCGGAGAACAGACTCAGCGACCGGGTATATCACTATGACGCAGAACGAAAGCTGTTTGAAATAGCGAGGTGAGGCGAAGCCAATAAAGGGCATAAGGAAAAGAAGAGGAGATAAAGATGAAGATCACGATTGAATTGTCAAAGCGGAGTGAATGGCAAATGAGAAGAGCATGGCGATGGATCTGCCGGAACGTGCCGGGTGCGATGGAAATCATCGGCATGGCCATGATGATTATCGGCGGGCTTGCGCTCTTTGGAGAAGGCGGCAACTACGAATGCGGGGAGCTGGTACACATCAGTGTGATCGTAGCTGCGGTGCTGACGATGATCATTGGATTTGCGATGTTGTGGGCCGTGAAGGAGATTGACGAAGCTCTAGCTGAAGACATTAGACGGAAAAAGCAGAGAATGAAGAGGCGGCAGGCGTGAAAGATAAACATAAAAAATCCCCGGATGCCGGAACATCCAGGGGAAAGGATAGATATGCCCTTTGTTTGAATCGCGTACATACGGATTGTAGCACAATGCTGGAAGAAGGGAAAGAAGGCAAACAGATAATGAATGCAAGGAATTATATTGCAATAGGCTTCGCGGCGTGGCTTTGGCTGCATACCTTCACGGGCCGGGGAGCACTGCTGGAGCTCGCGGCGCTGCTTCTGTTCTGGCCGCTGGTGGCAGCAGCGGCACTTGCGATCGAGCTTATGTGCGGTGTGGCATGGATGAGGGAACAGATAGCGAAGAGATGGAAGAGGAAGAGCCGTGAATAAGGAAAAGATTTGCGAGAACATCATCCGGTGGAATTCTGAAATAGAGGCAATGATGATGGGCAGATTGGACGGGTTGTGCATGTATTCGAACGACGATGCACTGAAGGAGTTCAGGGATAGGCTGAAGAGAATGAATAGCGCCATGAAGCTGATGAGGGAAGCAATAGAGATTGAAGGAATTACGAGATGACATATCAGGAATTTTTAAATTCAAAGATCGAACTGGCGAAAGACACCGGCTTCGAGGTGAACCCCGAAGAGATTAACGAAGCCCTGAAGCCGCATCAGAGAGATGCAGTGGTCTGGGCGCTGAGGGGGGGGCGTAGGGCACTGTTTGAAAGCTTTGGTCTGGGGAAAACAATCCAGGAGCTGGAGTATTGCCATCAGGTCATAAAGAGAGAAGGCGGCAAAGCTTTGATCGTATGTCCGTTAGGCGTAAAACAGGAATTTGCGGAGGATGCGATAAAGCTGCTGCATTATGATCCACCGGTCTATGTGAAGAACATGGCGGAGGCCAGGGCGGCAAAATCAGACATCGTCATAACGAACTATGAGCGCGTGCGAGATGGAGATATTGATCCGACATGGTTTAAAGCGACGTCATTAGACGAAGCCTCCGTACTGCGGAGCTTCGGGAGCAAGACTTACCAGACGTTTCTGGATAAGTTCAAGGGTGTCCCTTATAAGCTGGTGGCCACGGCGACACCGTCACCGAACAAGTACAAAGAGCTGATTCATTACGCCGGGTATCTGGAAGTCATGGACACAGGACAGGCCCTGACAAGATTCTTTAAAAGAGACAGCACAAAGGCGAACAATCTGACGCTGTACGAAGCACAAGAAGATGAATTCTGGATGTGGCTATCAAGCTGGGCGCTGTTCGTTACGAAGCCCAGCGACATCAACCCGACATATTCCGATGAGGGATACGATCTGCCGGAACTGGAAATCAACTGGCACAAGATCCCGGTACTTTATGGGGAAAACATGGACAGAGACGGACAGTATGTTCTGTTCCAGGAGGCAGCAGCCGGGCTAAAGGAAGCCGCGAGCGAGAAACGAGACAGCATTGACAAACGAGTTGCCAAGATGAAAGAAATCGTTGATGCACACCCGGATGATCATTTTGTATTGTGGCATGACCTTGAAAAGGAGCGACATGCCATAAAGGAAGCAATTCCGGATACCGTGGACATCTACGGATCTCAAGACATGGACATCCGGGAGAAACGGCTGAATCAGTTCAGGGACGGCGAGTGCCGCCTGTTCGCGACGAAGAAGAGTCTGTCCGGATCCGGCTGCAATTTCCAGAAGCATTGCCATCGGGAAATCTTCCTAGGCATTGATTATGAGTTTAACGATTTTATCCAGGCGATACATAGATGCTATCGTTTCCTGCAGGACCACAAGGTAGTGGTCGACATCATTTACATGGAGTCAGAGCAGGGCATCAGGGAAGCTCTGGAAAAGAAATGGGAACAGCACAATCACATGGTCGCCAAAATGATCGAGATCGTGAAGAAGTATGGACTGGGCGAGAGCAGGAAGGAATATAAGATGCAAAGAAAAATGGGCGTGGACAGGCTCGAAGTAAAGGGCGAAAGATACACGGCGGTAAATAACGACTGCGTGAAGGAATGCCGGGACATAGCGGACAACTCTGTGCAGCTTATTCATACGTCTATTCCGTTCGGAAATCATTATGAGTACAGCGCGAACTATAACGACTTCGGGCATAACGAAAACGATGAGAAGTTCTTTGAGCAGATGGATTATCTCACACCGGAGCTGTTGAGGGTTCTGGAACCCGGGCGCGTGGCTGCCATTCATGTAAAGGACAGAGTACTGTTCGGAAATGCGACGGGCACGGGAATGCCGACAATAGAGCCGTTTCATGCAGACTGCATCAATCATTTCATTAAGCATGGATTCGCTTATTTCGGCATGATAACGGTGGTGACGGATGTGGTGAGAGAGAATAACCAGACATACCGATTGGGATGGACAGAGCAATGCAAGGATGGTTCAAAGATGGGCGTGGGATGTCCAGAATATATCCTTCTCTTCCGCAAGCTGCCGAGCGACACAAGCAAGGCTTATGCGGACCATCCGGTCGAAAAGACGAAAGAGGAATATACAAGAGCGCAATGGCAGATTGATGCGCACGCATATTGGAGATCCAGCGGGGACCGGCTTGTGAGGAAAGAAGAAATTGAAGATTGCAATGTGAACAACTTGCAGGCCGTTTATCGGAACTACAGCCGGGAGACGGTCTACAACTACGCAGAGCATGTTGAGCTGGCAAAGCAGCTGGACGATAAAGGGAAACTGC
>CAVCWT010000085.1:0-4265 GCA_963605745.1 Lachnospiraceae bacterium | reverse complement strand
TACACGCTCATCGCTTTTGTCGTGGTGGATTACATCACAGGCGTGATGTGCGCGGTGGCTGACCACACACTATCCAGCGCGGTAGGCTTCAAAGGCATCTGCCGCAAGGTGCTTATTTTCACAATGGTCGGCATCGGGCATATCCTCGATGTCCACGTCATCGGAACAGGCTCGGTCCTGCGCACGGCGGTTATTTTCTTCTACCTCTCCAACGAGGGTGTAAGCATGATCGAGAATGCCGCGCACCTCGGTTTGCCAATTCCCGGCAAGCTCAAGCTCGTGCTCGAGCAACTCCACGACCGTGCTGAAACGGAGGAAGGCCAATGAAATATTGAGTGTTTTTGCCCGTCATGGAATTTTTTCTGTGGCGGGCAAATTTTTTTTGAATTTTTTTCGTTCAAAATGGCTATTTCCCTCCAGTAGGTAGTGAGAGAGATTTTTTACAAATGCTTTCGGCCAAAACCCGCTTTTTTGTCCAGATGGGTTATTGAGAGAAGCCTCTCTCGGATTGGAGGAATCATAATGACAAATACCGCTGACCAAATCAATGTAGCACCTAAACCCATCACGCAGGAAGAAATCGACCGTGACATCAATTATTATAAGGCTCAGAAGGTAGCTAAAAACATGCTCTCCCTTGGACTTATTTCCTTGTCCGAATTCAACAAATTAACCCAGCTAAATCGGGAAACTTTTTTACCATATTTGGTGGAAATTATGCCGGAAATTCGTTGAAAATATAGTGTTTATGAGTTAATATGTCACACTAACAAGGAGGTAAACGGTCATGAAGACGGTAACCAAGATTGACAAAATCACAGATACTGCACCAAGAAAAAAGAAGCTCCGGGTAGCTGCCTACTGCCGTGTTTCCACGGACAGCGATGCGCAATTGGAAAGTCTCGAAGCCCAGAAAGCGCATTACGAAAATTACATTCTTTCCCGTGATGACTGGGATTTTGCCGGCCTTTATTACGACGAGGGCATCACCGGCATCAAAAAAGAAAAGCGCCCTGAGCTGAAGCGCCTTATGGACGACTGCGCGGCAAAGCTGGTGGATTTTGTTATTACGAAGTCGATCAGCCGCTTTTCCAGAAATACGACCGATTGCTTAGAGTTGGTTCGGACGCTTCAAAGCCTCGGTGTTCCCGTTTTCTTCGAGAAGGAAAACATAAATACCGGCTCGATGGAAAGCGAGATGTTTCTCGCCATCCTCAGCAGTATGGCCGAGGGCGAATCAGTTTCCATTTCCAAAAACGGCAAATGGGGCATACAGCAACGGTTCCGGAATGGCACATACAAACTGAGCTACACACCTTACGGCTACGTTTGGAATGGTGAAAACATGGTTGTCGATCAGGAGCAGGCCAAGGTGGTAAGACGCATCTTTGCCGAGGCGCTTTCCGGCAAAGGCGCCTATGCCATTGCGTCCGGCCTGACACGTGACGGCATCAAGCCGAGGAAGGGTGAACGCTGGAACACCAACACCATCCGCGGAATGCTGGCAAATGAGAAATACACCGGTGATGTTATCTTTCAAAAAACCTTTACAGACAGTCAGTTCAACCGTTGCCGCAATGCCGGCCAGCGCGATCAGTTCATGGCGGTCAACCACCACGAAGCCATTATAAGCCATGAGGACTTTGACGCAGTAGCCCGGCTTGTCGCGCAGCGGTCAGCTGAAAAAGGTATAGCAAAGGGCGCAGGAAAATATCTGGTCCGGTACGCTTTTTCTGGAAAAATTATCTGCGGAGAATGCGGCAACACCTTTAAGAGAAGAATTCACAGCTCTGCTGGCGGGAAATATGCTGCGTGGTGCTGCAATACGCATATTGTGGACAAAGAAAGATGCTCGATGCTCTTTGTACGGGATGACGATTTGAAGCTGGCTTTCGTCACGCTTATGAACAAGCTGGTCTACTGCCACAAGTTCATTCTGAAACCTTACCTTAAAGCCTTGCAGGAAAATTCCGGCGATACCGGCGTTCAGCGGATTAAAAATTTGCAAAACCTGCTGGCGCAGAATACCGAGCAGCGGGAAACGCTGACAAAACTGATGGCGCAGGGATACATTGACCAGATTTTCTATAACAGTGAAAGCAATGCGCTGCTGGCGCAGGCTGACAGCTTAAGGGACGAAATCGCCGCCATCAGCGGAGGACAGAGCATCAATGTTTCAAAGATAATGGAAACTGAACAGCTTATCCGCTTTGTCGAGCATGCCGACATGGCAACTGAGTTTGATGAGCTTCTTTTCACACAGTTCGTGGACAATATCCGGGTGGATTCCCGGCATCAAATAAGCTTCATTATGAAATGCGGTTTGACGCTGAAGGAAGGGATTTAAATGGTTCTGTTTGGCTACTATATAAAAGATGGCAAGGTATTCATAGATGAGCCTGCCGCGGAAAAGATACGGCTGCTGTACAAAAGTTACCTCAGCGGGCTCACCTTGGAGAATGCCGCCAAAGAAGCTGGAATCAAAGCCTACCACGGCTCCGCCAGGCACATAATGCAAACCCGGCATTACCTCGGTGACGATTTTTATCCGGCAATCATCGACGTGGACACTTTCGCGAAGGCCGCGCAGGAGATGGATCGTCGGAAAATAAAGCTGGGCCGGACTAACAGAATCAAGCCCGCCCCGGTTAGAAAGGCTCCGGTGAATTTCCACCTCGGTGAGGTCAAAGACTATTACGATGACCCTGCGGCACAGGCCGAGTATCTGTACAGTCTGATAGAAAGCGAGGAAAATTGATGGGTAATGTAACGATTATTCCTGCCAGACGCCAAGTCGGCAACACCGGTGCTGGCAAGGAAGAAATCCCTAAGCTCCGTGTCGCAGCGTACTGCCGCGTCAGCACAGACAGTGATGAGCAGGCTACAAGCTATGAGGCTCAAGTGGAACACTACACCGAATATATTCAGAAAAATCCCGATTGGGTATTGGCGGGCATATACGCGGACGACGGCATCTCCGGCACCAACACAAAAAAGCGGACGGAATTCAACCGTATGATTGATGACTGCATGGACGGCGCCATCGATATGGTGATTACGAAGTCAATCAGCCGGTTCGCTCGAAACACGCTGGACTGCCTGAAATACATCCGCCAGCTCAAGGAAAAGAATATTCCGGTTTTCTTCGAGAAGGAGTCCATCAACACCCTGGACGCCAAGGGTGAGGTGCTGATTACCATTATGGCCTCGCTGGCCCAGCAGGAAAGTCAGTCACTGAGCCAGAATGTAAAGCTGGGACTGCAGTTTCGATATCAGAACGGGAAGGTGCAGATAAACCACAATCGCTTCCTCGGCTATACCAAGGACGCAAATGGCAATCTGATCATTGACCCGGAGCAGGCCGAGGTGGTCAAGCGCATTTACCATGAATACCTCGAAGGCTACACCATGGAAAAAATCGCCGCCGGTCTGGAGATTGACGGAGTGCTCACCGGCGCCGGGGGAACGAAATGGTACACCAGCACCGTCAACAAAATCCTTCGAAATGAGAAATACATCGGGGACGCGCTTCTGCAGAAGACCTATACCACCGATTTCCTGAATAAGACCCGCAAGAAGAATAACGGCATTGTTCCACAGTACTATGTGGAAGGCGACCATGAAGCCATTATCCCGAAAGAAATCTATCTCCAGGTACAGGAAGAGCTTGTTCGCAGACGGGTGGTTAACACCAGCGCCAACGGGAAGAAACGCACCTACAGCAGTAATCACTGCTTCACACAGATTATCTACTGCGGCGAGTGCGGTGAAATGTTCAGGCGCATTCACTGGAACAATCACGGCTGCAAATCCATCGTCTGGCGCTGCCTCAGCAGACTGGAGTCGACCGGACTCGAATGCCATGCCCGGACAGTCAATGAGAAGGAATTAGAGAAAGTTGTAATAAAGGCTATGAACGAACTGCTCTCTCACCGGGAAAGTTACCAAGGTAAGCTTCAGCGGAACATTGCCGCTGTCATCCGGGTGGCGGAGACAGGCTCTACGGATGTTATAGACGAAAAGCTGCTGGCGTTGCAGCAGGAGCTTTTGAAACGGGCGCATCAGAGGGAAGCCTATGACGATATTGCCAATGAGATATTCCGGCTTCGTGAACTAAAACAGCAGGTAGCCGTCGATACGGCCTCGCAGGATGAACAGATCAGCCGCATCACAGAGCTGCAGGATTTTATATCCGCCCAGCCGACCGAGCTGACGGAGTTTGACGAAAAGCTGGTCAAACGCTGGGTGCGGAGAATAACCGTCTG
>CAVCWT010000084.1:0-4419 GCA_963605745.1 Lachnospiraceae bacterium | reverse complement strand
GTCTTTTACACACTTGTATATTATTTCCAAAAGGTGCTCCGGCGTGCGCCTATTTGTCAATCCATCCTCAGACCATTAACGGGAAGCGCCCCTCCGGCTCACCCAGCTGGTGCCGTTCCTGATCCGCACTCTCTGCCCAGGTAAAAATAATCGCATGTCTACATGTCTACTTGTCTACATGTAGACTTGTAGACAACTAAGCATTTAAACTATAAGTGTCTATTTAAAGCCTTTATTTGTAGCCTTATAATTCTATATATCACATCACAGAACACTTAAAAACACTAACCAACACATGAATAGGAGGCGCCCAGATGGATGAAATTAAGCCAGTGCCGCGCTACCTTACCCGCTTCCAGCTCTATGAATACACCACCCTGGGAAGGCCTGCCGCTGAACGCTTGGCAATAGCTGCAGGAGCCAGGATTGAGGTACCAGGGGCCCGCCGTGTTTTATACGACCGCGAGAAGCTGGACCAGTATTTAGAAGCTATCAGATCAGGAGGTAACACACATGGCACAATTTAAGAAAAATAATGTCATAACGGCATTAAATGCGACTATTGAAAAAACCCTGGATAAATATAATTCAGAGGTTGAAGAGCTTAAAAGAAGCCTTGCTGGCTATGAAAACGAGCTGAGCACGGCTGAAAATGACATGGATGTTTACATGGCAGCAGCAGACAAGGACCACTATATAGAGGCCAAAAGAAGGGCCGCTGCCGCTAATGAAAATATTGACTGGATAAATGCCCGCCTTGGAATAATAAACCATGCGCTCATAACAGAGGACGAAGCGGCAAAGATGATCCAGCCAGTGCACGAGCTGCAGGATAAAACAGCAGCAGAGGCACGCGAAAAAGCCTTGGAGCTCATCAAGCAGGCCTATGACATCCTGGCCGATGCAAACGACATCATCCGTGAAGGTAACGAGGTGATCGCGCGAGTAAATGACGAGCTGTTAAAGGATCATACTCCTCTTAAGGACAGATCCGGAGCGCCTGAGGCAAACCGACTTCCGTTTATTTCTCAGCATTTAGGATTGTGCCTAAATGCATAGTTACCCCTTCCCCGCTCCTGCGGTCCGTCAAAAGGCCACGGGGGATTAGGGAGCCCCGCGCTCAGGTCAATCTCCACCTGGCAGGGCTCCCATATACACTCTTTCCAGCTCTGGTAGCCGTCAAAAGTTATCGGAGCTTTAGGCCCAGTCCGGCCAAAGCCTGGGCCATCTCAGCTTTTCTTGGCAGGATCATTTTTCCAATGCGCCGCCCTGCTGTGGAAGTCCACGGCGGGGAACTGGTGCAGCCACAAAAGCTGTTCATTCTATGGCTGCCCCTTCCGGCCGTTTGCACTGGCAGGGCATATCCTCCAACTTAGCGCTAGTCGATGCGCTCCAAAATAGCTTGTTAGCCGGTCTTTTTTCCCTGTCCAGGCAGGGCTGAATTCCTTTCGCTGGCTGACAGGCTATTTTTGTGTATACAAGTCTACTTGCCTACATGTCTACTTGAAAACTTGTCTACGTGTCTACATGTAAACTTGTTTTCAAAATCTTATTTTATCCCACTTTTGAAAAAGTATTAAAATGTTATTGTTTTCCGTAAAGTGTCGTGTTAGTATTTGTATTAAGTTATACGAACGAATAAATAAAGACAGGAGCGGAAAAATAAATGCGAAGAATGACGCAGGAAGAAGCTGCAGAGTATGACCGCATAACCTCAGAGGCGGAACAGCTCCAGCTTGACAATTATGTACAGCTTGGACAGTCCGGGCTTATTTATGGTTATGCCAGGATAAGCACACCGAGGCAGAAGCTGCAGCGACAGATTGACAACATAAAAGAGGCTTACCCAGGGGCCAAGATCATAAAAGAGCAATATACCGGAGTCACCACAGACCGCCCGGAGTGGAAGAAGCTGGAGCGCATCCTGCAGCCAGGCGATCTAATTGTTTTTGATGAGGTCAGCCGGATGAGCAGGGACGCAGAAGAAGGCTTCCAGCTCTACGAGAAACTTTTTTGTAAAGGTGTGCAGCTGGTGTTCCTGAAGGAGCCATATATAAACACCAGTCTGTTTAAAAGCACCCTGGAGCGCCGGATCAGTCTAGAGGCCAGCACCGGCAGAGAGTCAGTAGACAAATACCTTGAGGGCCAGGAAAAGCTCTTGAATACACTTATACTTGACCTGGCAAAAGAACAGATAAAGCTCTGCTTCGAAGCATCACAGCGGGAGGTTGAATTGCTGAGACAGCGAACCAGTGAAGGAGTGCGCAGGGCCCAGGCGGATGGGAAACAAATCGGACGGGCCACCGGTGAGAAGGTGGACACCAAAAAGGCGAAGGAGAGCCGGAAAAGGATCTGGGAGCTGTCCCGCTCATTTACTGGCACCCTGTCAGACAAGGACTGTATTAAGCTGCTGGGACTTTCCCGAAACACTTATTACAAGTATAAAAAGCAGATTGAAGCAGGGCTGTATAACCCTATTCAATAAAAAAACCATGGCTGCTTACTGACTATAAGCGGCCATGGCAAAAGGTACCCTATCAACCCAACATTAACAGGGCCTGTTAATTATAGCATGCGGGCCCAGAAAGGAAAACAAAATGAAGGAAACAATGATCAGAGAAATCACAGAGGCGCTGCAGAACATTAACAGCGAGGAGGCACTGGCTGCCATTCAGTCATTAACCAAACTGGCAGAGCGCAGAGAGGCTCCAGCACAGACTAGCGAGGACAGAGCAACAAAAGGCGTTTTCGAGATTTACAGAGTATATCCATCTGAGCTCCTGGAAGCTGCCGGAGTGGATAGCAAGGGACAGGACGGAGAGGAGCTGCGCGCGACAGTCTACTTTGACAAGGACGCTGGACTAATAGCGCAGCAGCTGAAGCAGGCCACCGGCTATGAGCACCTGATCAGAAAAGCATGATTTAAACAAACGTACAACCGGGGCGAACGGTCCCGGATAATTTAAAAGCGGGAGGGAAAAAGGATGATCACCATTACACTATCAAACCAAAAAGGAGGAGTGGCCAAAACCACCACGGCCCAGGCAATAGCTGCAGGCCTCACGCACAGAGGTAAAAAGGTTCTGGCCGTAGACCTGGACCCACAATGTAATTTTAGCCTGAGCTCCGGACTGGATCTGTTAAACGCAGAAGCAACAATTTACGATATTTTTAAAAAGTCAAAGCAACCGGGAGCCGCTGTGGTAAAAGCCCCTTTGGGCTATGACATGCTGCCTGGTGGCCTGGAGCTGGCCGGAGCCGATATGGACTTTACCCAGCAGGGCCGGGAGTACATGCTCCGGGAAGCATTGCAGCAACTCTCCAGTGAATACGATTTTGCTGTTATAGATACGCCTCCAACGCTTGGAATTCTTACTGTAAACGCGCTTACCGCCTCAGATGGCATTGTTATACCAGTGAACGCAGATGTTTACTCTATCCAGGGTTTATCCCAGTTAGCTGGACTGATAAACGCAAATAGGCGCTATTGTAACGCCGATCTGAAGGAGTACGGCCTACTACTTACAAAGTTTAACGGCAGGCAGACGGTAAGCAAAGCCGTTAATGACATGCTGGAGCGTGCGGCCGAGCAGCTGGGAACCCAGGTATTTAAAACCAGGATTAGGGAAAGCGTAGCCGTAAGAGAAGCGGAGCTGCAGCAGCAGGACTTTTTTACAGAGTCTCCGCAGGCGAAGGCAACACAAGACTATAACAGCTTTTTGGATGAGCTTCTGGAGGTAATCAACAATGGCAACAAGTAAAAAATCCGAGACAATGGCGGCAGCTGGTGCCGGTGTATTTGATAAATTCTTTTCGCAGACACAGCAGGAGCCGCGTATTTCGCCCCAAAAAGCCACGGAAGAAGTAAAGGTGGAGAATTCCACCCCTGAACCATTGAAGGGCCAAAATGAGCCTAATTTGAAGGCTAAAAAGGTATTTTCCTTCCGTGCTGACCAGGAGAAGGCCACCAGCTGGAGAGCCTACGCCGATGCACGCGGAATGAAAATGGACCAGTTAGGGGCCGCCGCCTTCGAGGAGTACATAGCAGCGCATCCACTAACCGGCGCGGATCAGAAGCAGATCTATGACATAAAGGTTCGCAGAGCTCAAAAGCAGCAGGAGACAACCTGAGCCCGGAGAGGCAAATAGCAGGCCCTTTTATGGAAACAGCCACACCGTGTATTAACTCAGGAGACAGCAAACAGCGACTACTATTGGCCAGGCTATTTGCCGAAAAATCAAGAGGAAGGATGGCCCCATCCTGGAGACCCAGCCAGCGGGTGCAGTTGTAAACCAGCGGGCGATTTTGTGTACCAGCTATCTATCGATAATTTGGAAAAATTGTAAACCAGTAAACCAGTAAAAGGGAGCAAGTTTACACGCTAGTATACGCGCGAAGGCTTGAAAACACTGGGCGGA
>CAVCWT010000083.1:0-4445 GCA_963605745.1 Lachnospiraceae bacterium | reverse complement strand
CGCTCTGATTAACTAATTTCTACCATGCAGGTGTCCAACTTGCACTTGCAATTTTCGAAAATATTGCTTTTATACATTTCCAGATAATCAATTTCACCGTCCTTCACTTGAAAATTGCAATAACAAGTTGAGCATTTTCTGTGTTAGAAGGCCATCAATCTGACCCTGGCTGATCCTGAGCCAAGAAGTATCGAGGATCAGCGAGTAGCCGCCTGCGAAGCAGGTTGCCTTGACAGGTGGTTGGCGGCCTGTTACCATCGGTCAGGCGGTGGGGCGATGGGGATATATCTGACCCCGTTGCCCATCGCCGGAATACGCACAACAGGCCGGAAGCCGCCTGTCAAGGTCGGCGGATGGTTATGCGGCGTAGATCGCATCCATCTCGGCAGCAAAGGCTTCGTCTGGGGTTTGATATCCTAATATTTTACGGGGAAGCGCATTTGCCCAAAGCTCTACAGCCAGAATGTCTTCTGCGCTATAGGAATCCATGCGTCTGCCTTTCCGCAAAAAGCGGCGAATCAAGCCGTTATGATTTTCAATGCTGCCCTTTTCCCACGAACTATAGGGATGCGCAAAGTAAACCTTTGTCTGAGAGCTCTGTTCCAGCCCTGACAGCTTTGCGAACTCAGAACCGTTATCTGTGGTAATTGTTTTGAAAACATCGCTGAAATGGTCTCCAAGACTGTCGCGGATACTTTGGAATGCAGCCATCACCGATTCTGCGCTCTTATCCAGAAGCCGTATTGCCTTCAGTTGCCGCGTCTTCCGTTCAAGCAATGTCAGCAGCACATTGTCCTCGCCGGACTTGCTGCCGATCACCAGATCGGTCTCCCAGTGGCCGAATTCTTCTCGTGTGCCTACTTCGGAAGGACGTTCCTCGATGCATCTGCCAAGCACCTTCTTATGCTGGCGACATTTGGCTTTCTTTGCTTTACGGCGGAGTTTCTGGGGGAGATCGATGTTTTTCACGTTGATCAGGCCTAAATCCGTGTAATTGTACAAGGATTTCGTGCAGAGGGTCTCTTCTCTGGAGAACGTACCATCCTGTAATGCACGACCGGCACAGGCATCCAGAGACCAGCCGTCTTCCTTGAAATGCTTCTCCACATACTGTAGAAATGAGCGTTTTTCCAGAGAAGCATAATGGCGGCAGCTGTGGCTTCTGTTTTCCTGATACGCTTTCCAGGCGGTCTTCGCCTTAAAGCGCAGCACCTTGCCATTGTACAGTGGCGTCATGCCTTTCCTGATGATATTGCGTATTGTGTTCGGGGTGCAATGCAGTTCCCGCTGTGCGATGGCATTGGGGCTCCAGCCATCCTTTAGCCGTAGCTCGATTAGCACGTAATCTTCATAACTCAGGTGTTTACCTTTTTTATGGTTTGTGATATGATTGGGGGAGTCCATAGCGATTACCTCTTTCTGTGTTGAACTTTTATAGCAAATTGATTCTAACACAGAGGCCCTCGCTATGGACCTTTTTATTTGTCTAAATGCGCAACTTCATTTTACAATGCGCCAATAAATTATATCAAAGATCTCTACGAAAATGAAGACCTGAGTTTGCGAGAAATATCTCGTCAAACGGGTCACAGCTTCAAGACCGTCCAAAAGTACGCCTACCAGCTTGACTGGAGCGAGGACAATCTGCCGGATACTGAGCCAGCGAGCTATCCGGTGTTGGGAGATTTTATTCCTGTGATTGATGAATGGCTGGAGGCTGACCGCAAAATCCCGCGCAAGCAGCGTCACACTGTCTGGAGGATCTTCTGCCGCTTGCGGGATGAACGCGGTTTCAGCGGCAGCTATTCCAGCGTGAAAAAGTACGTCCGCAAAAAGCGGTTTGTTATGAATTCCAGGAACAGCGGTTATTTACCGCTGGAGCATTCGCTGGGTAGTGGGCAGGTGGATTTCGGTAAGCACCTCTATTACGACGGAACCGGGCAGGAACAGGACGGCTATGCGCTGACGATTTCGTTTCCGAATTCCAACAAGGGTTACACCCAGACCTTCCCCTCACAGAATCAGGAATGCTTGCTTACAGGCATGAAGCGCATCTTTGAGCACATTGGCGGCGTGCCGCCGGTGCTGCGCTTTGACAATATGTCCACTGCTGTTGTGCAGGTACTCAAGGGGACTGAGCGAATCCTTACAGACGGCTTTACCCGGTTTATGATGCATTACCGTTTCCGGGCAGAGTTCTGTAATCCGGCGTCCGGCAACGAAAAGGGCAACGTGGAAAACAAGGTGGGTTACAGCCGCAGAAATGCATTTGTGCCGATTCCGACCATTACGTCCTTTGAGGATTTTAACGAGTCCCTGTGGGAATGGTGTGAGAAGGATGCCCAGCGGCCGCATTACAAGAAGAAGCTGCTGATTGCGGAGCTTTGGGAAGAGGACAAAGCCAGCCTTCTGTGTCTGCCGGAGTATCCGTTTTCAGTGTTCCGGTATGCTTCGCTGACGGTGAACAAAAATGGCTTCGTGACCATTGAAACGAACAAATACGGTCTTTCCCCAATGCTGTCTGGCGAAACAGTGCAGGCCAAGATTTTCTATGACCATGTGGAGTTTTTCCATGATCACCACCCGGTTGGGAACTACCGCAGGAGCTACAAAACCAATGATGAGGTCTACGACTGGACACAATATGTGTCTGTACTCTGCAAAAAGCCTGGTGCAATTGAACACACTCGCTTCTTCCACCAGATGCCGCAGCAGTGGCAGGCATTCTTGGAAAAGACCAGCGGCAGAGAGCGTAAAAATGTGCTTCAGCTACTCAATGAGATTGTCTCTGACGGCAACGCCGACTTGTGTACCGATGCACTGGAGCTCGCCGGCGAGAATGGCCGTACGGATGCGGACAGCCTCCGGCAGTGCTATTACATGATTGCCAAAAAGGAATACCGGCCTGATCCGCTGAAATTGCCCGGTTCCCCGGCACTACACTACAATCCCAACCTCTCCGCCTACGACAGTCTGACAGGAGGTGGCGCAGGTGTCTGAGGAAATTGAACTGATGATGCGACAGGTGAAGCTGGGCGGCATGGCCAGGGAATGGCGCTCCGTCCAGTTTGAAAGCACGGAGCAATATGTGACCGATCTACTGAAACTGGAGCTTAAAGAGCGTGAAGCCAACAGGATTAACCGCATGGTGAAAACCGCCGGTTTCCGTGTTCTGAAAACGCTGGATGACTTTGTGTGGACTTCTGCCATTGAACTGCCCAGCGGCTTGACTGCCGGGTACATGGAGGACTTGCAATTTCTTGTGTCCAAAGAGAATCTCATTTTTATGGGCACTGTTGGTACCGGCAAAACCCATCTCGCCACAGCCATTGCCTTGAAAGCCTGCCAGGAAGGGCGGCATGTCCGCTTTTACACGGCGGCATCTCTTGCCAATATCCTGTTGGAGAAGAACAACAAAGGTACGCTGAACAACTATCTCAGCACGCTGAAGAAAGTGGAACTCATTGTGATTGACGAAATCGGCTTCGTGCCGCTGCACAAGGATGCTGCTGAACTGCTGTTTCAGGTGATCTCCGATTGCTACGAGCGAAAGAGCCTCATCATTACATCCAATCTGGAGTTCTCGCAGTGGAACACCGTCTTTGGCGACAACCGCTTAACGGCAGCGTTGGTTGACCGGCTGATTCACCATTCCCACATTGTAATCTTCTCCGGTGAGAGCTACCGGCTGACCCAATCCATGCAACGCCAGCGCACCCACTGAAAAAGCGCTCCAAAAAGTGAGCGTTGGGGCTTGCCCTGTTTGGCCCCTAAAAAGGCCTTGACGTTACATACACTAAACAACAAATTAGGTGCTCCAAGGCGCTAACCTTTTTGGGGACCTTTTGCTAACATTTTTACTTGACGAACACATCCGCCACCGGTAACATACAAGGTCATCGTACTTTCATCATAGCCATGTTCACGAAGTCTGCGGAAAATATCTCGCACATACTCTGCGGCTACGCTCTTGACAATTTTCAAATCAGACGGCGCAATATCCGCCGTGCCTGTGACAAGAACCTCGTCGATGATGGTGTCGTTGATCTCCCGCTGCGTTTTACGCATAAATGCCTCACGAATGGCGAGCGTACACTGGTAAGTCCCAAATTTCTCGGTGAACATTTTGCCCTGCTGCGGCTTGCCGTTGATCATATACAGGGTGTTCATCGTGCCGTTGCCGATGTCGGCAATCAGGTTGACGCCTTTCAGCGTGGTAGCGAAGCTCGCAATGGCGGCGTACCCCTGCGGATAGATACGCACATCGTCGATATAGAGGTGGTATCCCGTCTTTTTGTAAGTGAACTCTACCTCGGCGTTTTTCATCAGATACGCCTTAAAATCTGCTTTTTGTCCGCTTGTCCAAGTCAGCGGCAGACCGGCGGCGATGACAATGTGCGCCTCGGTGAGATTTTCGGCTTTCAGTTCCTTGGCAATCGCCGCAA
>CAVCWT010000082.1:0-4454 GCA_963605745.1 Lachnospiraceae bacterium | reverse complement strand
ATACGCACGAACTCGCACTCTTGCGAAGTGCGGTTCGTACAATAGACACGGACACAGACAACCAACCCCAGCGATCTACCCTTAAAGGCCGGATAGCTGGGAAATTGCTCAGAAAGGAAATTCGGATGACTAGAGAAGAGGCGAAGGCAGAACTGAAGCAGAAGGAACCTACTTTCCTCCGCAAGGCTAGAAAGAAGGGGTATGTTTGCCCTTCATGCGGAAATGGTACTGGGAAGGATGGGGACGGAATTGTTCTGATTCCTGCCGACAAGCACAAGGGCAATGGCAAAAGGTGGAAGTGCATGAAGTGCGGACTGTCTGAGGACATCATTGGGCTATGGGCAACAGATCGAGGCATCTCAGACCAGAAGGAGGCCTTTAAGGAAATATATTCCTATTACGGCATCGAGGTTGATTCACCCTTAAAGGCATCGCAGGTTCAGGGGTACGGATGGGACGATGTTATCCCAGGTGAGGGGGAGCCTCCCCAGAAAAGTGAACCAGATCCTCAGCCGGAACCAGAGCCGGAGAAGGTAACCAGTTTCAAGGAGTTCTATGCGGAGGCGGCAAAGCATATAGGCGAAACGGACTATCACAGGGGCATCAGTGAGGCCGTGCTGAAGAGGTTCTGGATTGGATACGTGCCAAGCTGGAGGCATCCAGACCATCCTAACGCTCCGGCAAGCCCAAGGATGATTATTCCCATCAGTGAATGGAGTTACCTCGCAAGGGATGCAAGACCAGCCGATCAGATCCCAGAGAACGCAAAGGACTACACCAAACAGAAGGTGAAGGGGAGGGATTCCGTCAGTTGGATCTTCAACGCAAAGGGCTTAGAGAAGGCTCAGAAGCCCATCTTCGTGGTGGAAGGTGAAATTGATGCAATGTCAGTTATCGAGGCAGGAGGGGAGGCTGTCGCAATCGGGAGCACGGCCTATATCAGGATGTTCTGCCTTGCGTTGGATAAGTTCAGGCCATCTCAGCCGCTCATTGTTTCACTTGATGCGGATGCAGCTGGGCAGAGTGCCGCAGAGAAGCTCATGGAGGAACTGAAGGCACGGAACATCACGGCGATCAGCTACAACGTGAGCGAAGGCTACAAGGATGCGAATGAGCTCCTGCTGAAGTCGAAGGAAGATCTGATAAAGAATGTCGCAGAAGGCGAGGCGTTGGCACGGAAGGCGGCAGAGAGTGCCAAGGAAGAGGAAATTCAATCCTTAGAGGCTGACAAGCAGGAGTACATGAAAACCTCAGCCCTGAGCCATCTCCAGAACTTCAAAAATGGGATTCAGCAAAGCGCAGATACTCCATGCATCCCTACCGGATTCGAACAGCTTGATGGTGCTCTTGATGGTGGATTCTATGAAGGGCTGTACACAGTCGGGGCTATCTCATCGCTTGGCAAAACAACCCTCGTCCTCCAGATTGCGGACAACATTGCAAAGGCTGGGCAGGATGTCCTGATATTCTCGATGGAGATGTCAGAGCATGAGCTGATGGGCAAGAGCATTTCACGGCTTACTTTCCTCGATGTGCAGGAGAATGGGGGAAGGCTGGAGGATGCGAAAACATACAGAGGAATCACAGTTGGATCTCGATATAAGAACTACTCAAAAACAGAGATGGAGCTCATTCAGAGGGCTATGAGCAAGTATGAAGAGTATGCCGGAAACATTTACGTGACGGAAGGTGTTGGAGATGTCGGGGTAACTCAGATCGGGGAGATCATCAGGAAACACATTCGGGTAACTGGAAACAAACCAGTTGTGTTTATCGACTACCTCCAGATCCTCGCTCCGTATGAAGTGCGCAACTCCGATAAGCAGAATACAGATAAGGCCGTGCTGGAGCTCAAGCGTATATCCAGAGATCTGAAGATCCCGATCATTGATATTAGCGCATTGAACAGACAGAGTTATGACGGAGAAATAACGCTGAGTGCGTTCAAGGAATCGGGGGCTATCGAATACGGCTCTGATGTATTGATCGGACTCCAGTTCAAGGGATGCGGAGGGGCTAACTTCGATGTGAAGGCGGCGAAGAAGGCGAACCCTAGGAGCATCGAATTGGTAATTCTGAAGAACAGAAACGGAGAAACAGGGGATGTCATCGGGTATGACTACTATCCCTTGTACAATTACTTCGAGGAGGCTTGAAGATGGAAAACGGAATGATCTGGAGAAGGAGGGCAATGCATGAATGATGATTTTGTCGAATGGATGAACCAGATAGCCCAAGGAAGGCCTCAGGAAGGCGATTCTAGCCCTGCAACGTGCGAAGAGGCACAAAAGGACACGGAAGAGCCAAAACCGCAGGAGAAGTCCACAGAGACGCAAAGAAAGGCTATGCTTAACGAATACCGCAAGCATAACAGCACAGAGCAGGAGCTGAACCGCCTCCTAGAGCTTGCGAACGATCTGCAAACGGCAATCACTGCCGGATTAGATCGGGCTGAAGATCCATGCACGCTGTTGCTGGATGTAGCTACCATCGTTGAGAAGATGACAAGGTGGGAAGATTCTACTTTAGAGGCCAAGGTTAAAGCGGTGTATGGAATGGGGCTTGGCGAGCTGAAACAGCTGGATGAAGTCATTGCGCAGGAAAAGAAGGATCTGAGAAAGCTGAAGAAGCTCCAGAAGCAGGAGGAAGAGTTCGCCGCACAGGTCGCAGGGCTGAAGGATGTTGTTCGCCGGAAGGAAGAACGGATAAAGATGCTGGAGGCATTGGAGAAGGAACCGAAGGCAGAAGAACCTGAAGAATAGAGCACTGCATGGAGGGCTGGGGCAATCGCTCCGGCTCTTTTTTCGTTCCTGGGATTTTTACACATACATGACACAATATGACAACGGCATGATATGATAGGACAAGCGGAGCAACTGCATACACAATTCAGCATACGCAATACCGTATACACAATTACGGTTACACAACATCAATTACACAACACAGGTTACGCAATATGAATTACACAATCTGTATTGTGTAACAAAGAGGGAGCCATGGAAGATATCATTGCGATCAGCAACCAGAAAGGTGGAGTTGGTAAGAGCACCACAGCCGGAGCTCTGGGGGACGGCCTCCAGCGATCTGGATACCGTGTGTTATATGTCGATATGGATGCGCAGTGTAACCTCACTTACTGCCTTGGCGCAGATATAGGAGGGGTATCTGTCTTAGAGGTGCTGACAGGTTCAGTATTCACACAGGATGCGATCATCCACACGGAACAGGGCGATCTGCTGAAGGGCTCTCCTGCCCTCGCAGGAGCGGATCTGATGCTGACGGAGGTTGGCAAGGAATACCGCTTAAAAGAGGCTCTGAAACCCATTCTGGGCAGTTATGACTATGTTGTGATAGATTGCCCTCCTGCATTGGGAATCCTCACTGTAAACGCTCTGACGGCTTGCACGAAGGTCATCATCCCAGCACAGCCGGATATAGTGAGCCTTCAGGGAATCGGGCAGCTGGCAAACACGATTCAGGCAGTATGTAAGTACTGTAACAGGCATCTTGATGTGCTGGGCATCGTCCTCACCAGATTCAATTACAGATCAGCACTAGCACGGCAAATGCTGGATATGTACAAGGACACAGCCGCCGGACTAGGCACGAAGGTGTTCACCACAAAAATCAGAGAGTGCCAAGCCCTGAAGGAGGCTCAGGCCATGCGGCAATCCATATTCGATTACGCACCCAAGAGCAACGGAGCACAGGATTACATGGATCTGCTGAAGGAGGTTCTGGGATGATTACAGAGCTTGAATCAACCTCAGGGCATGAAGATCTGCAAGGTTTGCCTGTTCGGGGAAGAGCTCTACTCATGCCGGAGCAAGGAAGAGGCCTTTAAGGTATATAGAGCACTCAGGGATCACGGCAGAGAGCTCATTCGATATGACAGGGCATTGCACAAGCTCATTTATTCCAAGGAGGAAATTGAGATGCTAGGACAGGAGCGTGAACCAGCGAAGAAGAGAGCAAAGAGGGACTTCAAGGCCGCAGGGAATCCTGCGATGTCTTTTATTAGTGTGCCGGATGGAGAGCCACAGCCCCAGATCCAGCCGGAGCCCAAGGGGACAGATCTACCCTTAAAGGCTGAAAATGATGTTCCTGCCGGATACAGAAGGAATCCTGAGTTCATCGAGCTCAAGAGTAAGAGAGTGCAGTTGGTATTACAGCCCAGTGTTGCGGATGAGATCAAAGCACTTGCCAAGGCTCAGGGGATGAGTCTGAACGAAACGATCACGGAGGCCATCAAGGACTATCTGAAGAAGGAGAATGCACATGGATGAGATCAAGCTCTACACCACCAAGGAGGTTCAGGACATCCTGAAGGTTACCCAGCGGACAATGTACAGATACATCAAGGCCGGAAAGCTCAAGGCGATCAAGTTGGGCAAAACATACCGCATATCACAGGAGGCACTCGAAGCATTCTTGGCAGAGCGGACACAGTA
>CAVCWT010000081.1:0-4636 GCA_963605745.1 Lachnospiraceae bacterium | reverse complement strand
CACAGCGAATCGCCGGAACGCAGAACATTACGGATTAAAAGTGTACCTCTGCCACCATTGTCATCATGAACTACACGATCATGGAACGCATGACCGGGAGTTGCAGAAGATAGCACAGCAGGAGTTTGAAAAAAGATGGGGACACAAAGAGTGGATGAAGGTTTTTCAGAGGAACTACATGTGATGGCATGTGGACACTGCGACTGCTTCACGTGCCCAGAAGCTGACTGCGTTCTGACGGACGAGGATGCGAGGAATGCTAAAAGAGCATACCGGAAAGCACACTATGCTGCGCACAGAGACGAGTTAATCGCAAAACAGAAGGCATATAACGAGGCACACAAAGTAGAGATCAGCGCAAAGAGGAAAGCGTACGTGGAAGCGCACAAAGAGGAGATCACGAAAAAGAAAAAAGCGTACAGAGATGCACACCGGGAAGAAATCAGAAAGGCAGACAGAGAGTACCAGGCGAGGAGAAGGGCGGCAAAGCGGCTAGAAAGGGAGCAGAAAGATGCAGTGTGAACATTGCGATGATATCGACTATTGCACAAACCATTGTCCGCATGCCGATTGCATCATGACAGGAATGGAAGCCGCAAAGGCTGAACACCTACTGCGGAGGAAGTGGAAGGAAGCAAAACAGCAGAGGGAAGCCGAACTGCTGGAGAACAAGAAGAATGGACGGAAAGAGTATTGGTCTGCATACCATGCCATCTATTATGACGAACACAAAGAGGAGCGGATTGCATATCAGAGGTCATACGATGCGGCTCACAAGGCAGAGAGGGCAGAACGAAAGCGGAAAGATCGAGCAAAAAATCCAGAATTAGCCAGGGCGAAAAGCCGTGCATATTATGCTGCGCACAAAGATGAAATCAATGCCAGAGCAAGAGAAAGGAGAGCAAATGCACGAAAACGAAACGAGCAAAGCGGATGTGCTGAAGTATCTGTTGGCTGAAGGCTATGATGCAAACATCGCTGACGGAGTGGTGTATGTGCATCTGCCAGAGGAAGAGTACATTTCCAAAGGCGGCAAGACCTTGCGAAAGTTGCGGAAAGAGCTGGAAGGGATTGGGTATACCGGGAGCATTGGAGTAGCACCAAAAGGGGTGGCGAAGTGATGAGGACAATCACGTTGACCATTGGCGAGGAGAATGTGACTGCCTGTGATGACGGTACCGGGGCGATTATGTCGCACAAGATCAGCGGAGAGAGCACAGAGGAAGCGTTCTGTTCTGCTTGCGTTGCGCTGATGGAGTTGGCAGGAAAGGTTACGGAAATCGAAAGAGAGGAAATGCAGAGATGAATAAAGTGATTCTGATGGGAAGATTAACGAAGGATCCAGATGTGCGCTACACGGAAGGGAGTGATTCCAAAGCGATTGCCAGGTATACATTGGCGGTGGATCGGAAGACCAAGGATGCCAATGGCAATCGGCAATCGGACTTCATCTCGTGCGTGGCCTTCGACAAGAGCGGCGAGTTCGCTGAGAAGTATTTGCACAAGGGTATCAAGATCTGCATCAGCGGACGGATCCAGACTGGATCCTACACCAACAAGGACGGCAACAAGGTATACACCACAGATATTGTGGTGGAAGAACATGACTTCTGCGAGTCCAAAGGCGCAAGCGATGTAGCACAGAACACAGCACCACAGCAGACGGCACAGAGCAATGCGATTGATGGATTTATGAGCATTCCGGACGGATTCCCGGAAGAGCTTCCGTTTAACTGATGGAGGCGCATGATGGCTTACGTGGCAATGGTGCTGCTACTGCTGGGCGGTGTGCTGATTGGGTGCTGCATTATCGGCATGGCCATTGACTTGCTCGATATCAGCACTGCCATCATGGCGGCAGGGGCAGCAATGATAATGGCATCGGTAGCGTGTGTTGCGCTGTCGATGCTGATCGGATAGGGGGATGAGCATGGAATATGTAATGAGTCCAGAGATGAAGGTTATTGCAGACAAGGTGATAGCAGAGAATGATGAGTTGGCACATCTTAGGAACGGCAACGTGCGGATCGGCTACCAGATCGGTTCCGGGCAGAGAAAGCATGGTGATATGTTCGTGTTTGGAGACTGCACGAAGGCAACGGCAAAGACAAAAGCATTTTCGAACGTGGATTTCGTTATCACGTTCTATGCTCCGAACGTGGAGAATCTGGAGGGATGGCAGTTAGAGCGACTGATGTTCCACGAACTCCTGCACATTGGCTATGCAGGAGAGGATGCGTTATCTATCAATCCGCACGATATCGGAGACTTCCGAGCATGCATCGAGAAATGGGGAATTGATTGGTTGGGTACCGGGGATGTGGAACATGTCGGAAAATAATTTAAAGCCTTGCCCATTCTGCGGACACAAGGCTGAGGAAAAGTATGTGGCATCAGCTGGAAAGCATTTCATCGTCTGCACAAATGCTCAATGCAGATGCAGAACAGGATTGTATTGCAGGGGATCAGCACGGATCCGATGGAACCGAAGATATGAGCAAGGACGAAGTGATGATGTGGTTGTATGACATGGCAGAACAGATGCGCATGGGGCTGGTGATCATGCCAGCCTCTGGACGCATTGCCGCTCTGGAGACGGCGATGGAGGTATTGCAGGATGCCAACGCAATTTCAGAAAAACCCATACGTTAATTGTCCGTACTTCTACCGGGAAACCTCCATTGACATCAAGTGCAAGGATCGTGGAGAACTGGCAGGCGGTGCCGGTCTTGTAGGGGAGTCAACCATATCGTGCTTCCCCAGCAAGGTAGACAAGGTGGAGTATATGCGAGACTTCTGCAAGTCATGCTACAAGGGGTGCGAGATCTACAGAGCATTCGAGGATATCGAGCACTACAGATATGGGGAGGTGGAACATGTTTAGATTATTCTGCCGGCACAAGTATAGGCTCACGTATAGGGTGCGTGATGAACAAAGAGAGAAAAGATGTCTGCGAGAAGTGTGGCAAGACAATAGATCAAGAGTGGGTGTTGGTAGATCCGAAGGATGTTAAAAAGATTGGCAAAAGGGTGCGGTAGGGACAGCGATGTCTCTACCATTTTTGACATGGTGGGGTATTAAAGGCACTGAGGAATCGAGATGATAACAGGTAGGACATGTGGCTGAAATGAGTCTGACAGCACAACAAGAGAAGTTCATACAGGAGTTACTGCGGAATGGCGGCAACAAGACAGCTGCATACAAGGCTGCGTTCCCTAACAGCAAGACGACAGGACACAGCGCATCTACGATGGCTGGCAAGGAGTTGAAGAAAGTTGAAGTTAGGTTGAAGTATGACCAGCTACGCGCAGAAGCTGACGCAGAAGCGAAGAAATCAGCACAGGAGGCGGCAGAGAAAGCAAAAGAGGCTGCCAAGGATGCAGTGACATCAGCTGCCGACATGAGAACGTTCATCATTGCCCAGTATGCGAAGATCGCAAGCGGTGAGATCTGCGATGAGAGCACCACATGGGATGGCGATGGGAATGTAACCAGGAAGGATCGCAAGGTCAGAGCGACCGATGTGGCGAATGCTCTGGGGAAACTGGCAGAGTATTACGGAGTTGCGCCGGAAGTACAGCAGTCGCATGAGGTTATCGTGAAGTACGAAGGAGCAGAGGAATATGCCGACTGAGTTGGTCTTGCAACGGCCATCGGAAAAACAGAAGGAATTCCTGCTGGATCATCACAGGATTGTGGGGTACGGTGGCGCAAGAGGCGGCGGCAAGTCATGGTCAGTGCAGTTCAAGGCAAAGCTACTCGCATTGAAGCATCCGGGTATTCGCATATCGATCTTCAGACGGACATATCCAGACCTAGAGAAGAACCACATCAGGACATTGGTACCGGCACTTGTTGGAGCGCATCTAGCCACCTATAGCAAACAGGAGAAGCGGCTAACGATGATCAATGGCAGCGTGATCGAGTTTGTTTTCGCCCAACGTGAAGAGGAACTCAAGATCAAGACACAGGGTATCGAGTGGGATGTGATCTTTGTTGATGAAGCTACACAATGGTCTGAAGAGGAGTTGAAGATCATATCTGCGTGCAATCGTGGCAATCTGGTTCCTATCAAGCGGATCTATTACACCTGCAATCCGGGCGGTGTTGGCCATCAATATATCAAGAGAATCTTTATCGACAAGAAGTATATCGAGGGAGAGAACGCTGAGGACTACTCCTTCATACAGGCCAAGGTGACAGACAACACAGCACTCATGGCTGCGGATCCAGAGTATATAAAACACCTGCAAGCATTACCGGCAAAGCTGAGAAAGGCATGGCTGGATGGCGACTGGGGTGCGCTCTCTGGGGCATTCTTCGAAGAGTTCCGAGATGATCCTGCGCATTATACCGATAGGGAGTGGACGCACGTTATCGAGCCTTTCGAGATACCTCCGGGATGGAACATCATGATGGGGTATGACTTTGGCTATCGAAAACCGTTTTCGGCGGCATGGTATGCGGTTGACTATGATGGGAGGCTATACCGCATCCTTGAGTGGTACGGATGCAACGGGGAGCCAAACGAGGGTCTCAAGATGTCACCAGAGGAGCAGTTTAAACATATCCATGAGATAGAGACACAGCATCCTTGGCTACGGCATCGGAAGATCAGACGGATAGCCGATCCGG
>CAVCWT010000080.1:500-4640 GCA_963605745.1 Lachnospiraceae bacterium | reverse complement strand
AGAAAATCTGAAACCTATCGCAACGAGATCAAGTCCTACATCGTCCGCGCCGGCATGACGATGACCGAGGTGGTGGACTACCTCTCCGATGAATATGGCTGGAGCCGCAGCGTTCCCAATCTTTCCGGCAAACTCAAGCGCGGCTCACTCCGCTACGGTGAGGCGGTGGAGTTGGCGGACGCACTGGGGTATGACATTGTGTGGCAGAAACGAAAATATTCACAAAACAGCTGAAATTTTTATGATTTCTGTTGAATTGAACTCCATTCTATGGTATACTTATTATAGTTTTGTATATCCATTTGCAGCTGCGGGAAATGTCCACTCTTCGGGTTTTGAAAAAGTCTGCGTGTTGGATGCACCAGCGGTGAGCAAAAGTCAGCAAGCCCTTGAAACTTTAGCAGAAAGGACTTGAAACTATGATAACCATAAAAAGCACCTTTATAGCGAAGCAAACAAAGAACAGATGGGACTGGTCTGTTCCTTTGTGCTGCTCTAAATATGTGAAGCAGGCGCGGTCTGCCCGGAGCTTTTTCGGGCGGGACGCGCTTTTTTGTAATTTTATGACAGGGGGTGATGTGGGATAAGGAGATCGTTTCACTTTCTGCGCCCACGGACGCAGAGAAGAAACCGAGAGAGCGACGGCGTCTTGCCGGTGGTGGATGCGCTGTCCGGTGCGATGCTCTCGTTTGGATGCGGTCCCGTGTGCCGGTAGATTTTGCACGGAAAATGCTTTCTAAGGTGCATTCGGCCCAGGCCGGCGGCCACTGAGGCCCTGTCTCAGCGGCCACCCGGCCCAGACTCAGCGGCCACCTAATCAGCGGACAGATTTGGGTTCAATTACCACAGTGTAGTGCTTCGTAGCACGCTTCAAGATTGCGTTGGCAGAAACCTCGTCATTCAGAATCATAGCACTCCAACTGGCAGGTTCCCGTTGGGAGCAGATAAAGGTGCTGAGCTGCATCTCGCTCCGCTTCTCCAGGATCTCAAAGAGGAGCTTCACCTCCCGTTCGTCCGTAAGGGTGTGGAGCAGGAAGTCATCCAGGATGAGTAAATCCTGGCCGCAGACCTTCTTCAACTGCTTCTGGTACTTGTGGTAGTCCTTCTCCTTCAGCATAACCAGGGATTCCAGTAGCTGCTCACAGTGTTGGTAGATGACCCGGTATTTGGCGCAGGCAGAAATCCCCAGTGCCTTAGCCAGATAGGACTTGCCACTGTCAGAGGGCCCCAGGACGCAGACATTCAGCCCCTGCTCAATGAAGTCAAGGGAGGCCAGCACTTGGGTAATCCCGGCAGGGAGATAAGCCCTGTCAGCGGAGTCAACGCAGTTGGCAATCTCCTGGGGACACCCCAGCAGATGGGCGAGCCTGAGCCTGTTTGTGAGCTTCTTGGTGGCCTTGGACTGGTACTCAGGTTCAATGAGCTTAGCAACAACAGACAGAGAATCCATTTCCAGAAATCCGGGAGCATGGTACATCTCATCCAGCGCAGAGGCCATGCCTCGCAGTCCCATTTCCGTAAGCTCCGTAGTGAGCGTGGCAACAAGATGCTTTCCGGTGAGCATTACTCGTCACCATCCTTCCCCTTGCCCTGCGCCAGATGTTGGCTGCGTGTGAGAAGGTTATTAATGTCCATGGACTCAGCCCCCATAATAAAGGCACCCTTGTTGCGGGTTTCGTTCACAGACTTAGCACAGGCTTCGGTTTCCATTTCCGCAGACACGGTAGCAATCCGGTTCTTCACAAAGGTGTAGGTCACTTTGCCATACTCAAGAGCCTGCTTGCAGGTTTCCTCAAGGGCGGCTCTCCCGTGCTTCTGGGCGAAACTCAGTACCCCCTGGCACATCCGGTAGGTCTGCACCTCAAACTTCCTGCTGGCGAGGATGCGCTTAATTACCTCAACGGTGTTAGGCCCCACAGTCATGGCCTTCTTGGTGAAGTGGGTGGCGTTCCAACCAGAATAATCCTGGTAGTCTTGAGGGAGATGGCTGGGGTCAGTAGACCACTGGCTTCGGCTGGTGGCCCTCGGCCACTGGCAGATGAACTTGCCTTCCTTGGTGTAAATCTTCACCGTAGACACAGATGCTCGGACTAAAACCTCCTTGTGCAAATACTCCCGTCCCACGCTGTAATAGGCGTTGTCAAAGCGGATGTGGTAGTCCGAGGACACCTTTGCCACCCGGCGCTCCATGTACTCGTAGGGCGTTTCGGGAAGCGGCTGGAGAGCCTCACGCTCGGCCACCCAGTAATGGGTCCGGCTGTAATCCTTCTTCTTGAAAGAGGCGTTGTTCAGCTTCTCCAGGAGGCTCCAGAGCTTGTCGTTGAACTGCTCCAGGCTGAAAAACTCGCCGTCCTCCATGTCGTGGAAAATGCCTTTCTCCAGAATGCCCACGGCGTTCTCAACGGAACTCTTGTACTTGGGTTTCTTCACCTTGGCCGGAAGGATGACCGTGTGGTAGTGTTCCGCCCACTCAGCGTAGTCCTTGTTCAGCTCCGGGGCAATCCAGTCCCGGTTGGCAATCACCGCCTGCTTGCAGTTGTCGCAGACAACGAGCATCGGCACCCCGCCGAAATACTGGAGGGCGTGGTTGTTCACGGCAATCCACTGGGGTTCCTTCGTGGAGATCATCCCCTCAGCGTAGATGTACTGGGAGTATGGAAGCACGGCAACAAACACCACAATCTCCAGCAGCTCCCCGGTCAGGTGGTCTACCAGGCGGAAAGTCTTACCTGCAAAGTCCACCTCCATCTTCTGCCCAGGGATAGCAGTGAAGTGCATGGTTTCCTTGTTCTCCTCGCACCAGCGGCCATAGAGCCTGCAGAAATGCCGGTACTGGTAAGGCCGGGTCCCCTCGTTCATGCAGTCCTGGAGATAGCGATTCCACAAGTAGGTGAGGGTCATGTTCTTCCGGGTCTGCATCTGCTTGTGGATATCCTCAAAGTTGGGAGAAGCAAACTCTTCGTCCCTGGTGTGCGAAGACTGCGGCTCCCCATAGACATGGTTCGCAATCGAATAGTTGGTGATTCCCTCCGGGAGAGGGAATCTGAGCGTCTCGCACTTCTTAAATGCGGTGAGAAAGTCGTTGACCCCGGACTTGCTGACGCAGAGCTGCTTCGCAATCTCCCGCCCGGAAAGTCCTAACCCGTAGTGCTTGATGATAATGTCCTTGTAGTCCAACATGGCATTATCCTCCTCAAAAAGTATTTCCGCTGATGCGGATGTACTCATTATGAGGGGATGGTTGGACTACTTCAAATCAGCGTTGCACAGGCTCCACCTAACGGCTCCGCACCTGCTTCGCAGGGTGGCCGCTGGTATGGGCCGAGGTGGCCGTTTTAATCGGGCCGGGTGGCCGCTGAGATAGGGCACCCGTGGCCGTTGGAGAGGGCCTTATGCAGAAAATTTATTTTCACGAAAAATGTGGCGTTATTGAAGCGTGTAAAAAAGCCGCAGTCTTTTTTACACGCTGAAAGAAAAAACCGCCGTGTCAGGCGGTTTTTTCTTTGCTTATTCCCACTTTGCCCAAACGTCGGGAGCGTATCCGACTGTGGCCTGCTTTCCGTTGCGGACGATCGGCGTTTTGATGAGCCACGGGCATTCGAAAAGCTTTTCCAGCTTTGCATCATTTGACGCGAGATACTGCACGAGAGGGTAATCAACGTCGTCCTTATTCATCATATTATCAAGGCCGACGGCGTTTTTGACGGAGTTGAGCTCTCCCCTGCTCATGCCGAATTTTATTATATCGACAAACTGATATTTGATTCTGCGTTCTTTGAAATAGCGCTCGGCCTTTTTTGTGTCGAAGCATTTACTTTTGCCGAAGATCTGAATGTTCACAGTGACCTCTCCATTACCCTGAGAATATTGTTGCGGAAGATATCCTGAGCAAGCTGCTCTGTGTAATTATGCTTAAGAAGCATTTCATATATTCTTTCGAGATCCTGCACCCCGCTTATGCCGTGCGGCATCTGTTCGATGCCATCGAGGTCACAGCCGAGAAATACAGATCTCTCGCCGCCGAGAGACAGAAAATGCTCAATGTGAGCAAAAACAGCGTCGATATCACGTCCGCAGCCGAGAAATTCGGGGTAAAGATTGATGCCTGCCCCACCGCCCTGCCGAGCAAGAGCGATAAAC
>CAVCWT010000080.1:0-490 GCA_963605745.1 Lachnospiraceae bacterium | reverse complement strand
GCGATAAACTGTGCATCTGTTAAATTGCGTGGAACATCGCATACGGCCTTTGAATTGGAGTGCCCTGCTATCACGGGACGTATGCTTATGCTCAGCGTATCCCAAAAGCCGCGCTCGGATACATGAGACATATCGAGCATTATGCCAAGCTCCTGTGCACGCAAAGCAAAAGCTTTTCCTTTGGCAGTCAGTCCTGAGCCGCTATCCATGGCCGCACCGCACAGGGCGTTATCATGGTTCCATGTCATATGTACGATGCGTACGCCCTGCCTGTATGCCGCATCTATGTCGGCAATCTGCTCAGCACCCTCTATTGACAGCAGCGCCGCGATTTTCCCCTCGTTCTCGGCAGATAAGATGTCCTGAAAATTCAGACACAGCTTGACTATGTCTGAATTTTCTTCTATTTGCTTAAGAAAATACGCGATGGAGATATCGGCAAATTTGACAGGTTCGGGATTGTCAACGGCACAAACGGCAAAAACCTGAC
>CAVCWT010000079.1:0-4914 GCA_963605745.1 Lachnospiraceae bacterium | reverse complement strand
CCCCAGGAGCAGGCCGGATAAGGAAAGGACGGAAAGACACATGGAAAACAAGATGCAGGTATTTCAGAACGAGGAGTTCGGACAGGTGCGAGCAGTGCGCATCAACGGTGAACCGTGGTTTGTCGGCAAAGATGTAGCTGTGGCACTTGGTTATACCAATCCTCTTAAAGCAGTGCGTGACCACGTGGATGAAGAAGACAAAGGGGTGAACGATTCGTTCACCCCTGGAGGTAAGCAGAAAATCGTCATCATCAATGAATCCGGGCTTTACAGCCTGATTCTCTCCAGCAAACTGGAAGGCGCAAAACGTTTCAAACGTTGGGTGACAACCGAAGTGCTTCCATCCATCCGCAAGCACGGTGCCTACATGACCGACAGCCTGCTGGAGCAGGCGGCGAATAACGCCGATGTGGCGGCACAGGTGGCGAAAGCTCTCTACGAAGAGCGCAGTCTCAATAAGAAGCTGGCAGGACAGCTTGCTCTCACCGAGGCGCAGCTGACAACGGCACTTCCCAAGGCGGCATATTATGACGCACTGGTGGCCTGCCCCAACTGCACAGGTGTTCGTCTGACCGCCAAGGAGCTGGGTGTTCCCCAGAGTATGTTCACGGCTTACCTTGTTCGGAAGAAATATGCCTATTACGACAAGAGCGGCAGGATGCACCCCTACGCGCTGCCGTATCGCAACGGCCTGTTCATTGTCCGCGAGTTTATTGCGAAGAATGGGCACAGCGGTACGCAGATGCTGATCACGCCCAAGGGCAGACAGCTCTTTCAGGCAGAACTGGCTGAAATCATCGGCTAAATCAAAATCCCCCAAGAAAAGAGGTGATGTATATGGCAAAAAGAGCGCCACGGCTCCTGTTCACCGAGGATGAGCTGGATACGCCGGAGCTTCAAAAGCCCATTGAAAAGGCTGAGAAAGCCCAGAAAAAGCTCACAAAGGCTGAGGTGAAAATCCCAAAGAAGAAAATCGTACAGAAACAGCGCGTCTATGACCCGAAGGAAAATCAGGTCGTGACGCGCCTTGTTTTTGAGGAAACTGAGAAAAAGAGACCATCCAAGCTCTCTCACGCGGTGAAATCATCGCCCGTAAATGCGGTGTCCGCTGTAAGTCATAGTGTGCTTTCCGAGGCTTCTGGAGACAGCACATCCTCCTCTGTATCGCACGATGTAATTGGCAGCGTCGAGGGCAGTGTCCGCACGGTGGAGTCAGTGCATCGGACATTAAAGGACAGACCATACGCCAGGGCATTAAAGGCAGAGCGTGCCGCAGACCGCGCCAATCTGAAGGCACTTTATAAGGAAGCGGAAGTAAAGAACCCGGAATGGGGCGCAAGCCCCATTTCCCGTTTCCAGCAAAAACGCGCCATTAAGAAGGCATATGCCGAGGCGAAAGCAGGAAGAGCCGTAGACAATACTGTCAAGGCATCTGAGGTTGCGGCAAAGGCGGTGAAAAAATCCGGCGAGACCACATCCAAAGTCACGCAGTTCATTGCGCGGCACAAGAAGGGATTTATCATCATCGGCATTATCATCGTGGTGTTTCTGCTGTGCTCCAGCTTTCTTTCCAGCTGCTCTCTGATGATGAGCTCCCTGACCTCCTCCGGGGTGATGACCACCTATCCAAGCGAGGATGCGGATATGCTTGCCGCGGAGGCGCAGTACAAGGAACTGGAGGATGAGCTTCAGGAGTATCTGGATAACTATGAAAGCACTCACGATTATGACGAATACCACTTTGAACTGGATGAAATTGAGCATGACCCGTATGTGCTTATTTCCATTATCACTGCCATGCAGGAGGGCGGCTGGAAGATTGATGAGGTCGGAGGTCTGATTCAGACGCTTTTCGATAAGCAGTACATCCTCACTGAGGAAGTGGAGGTTGAGACCCGATACCGCACGGAGACCGATACCTGGACGGATGAGGAAGGCAATGAGCATACCGATACCTATGAGGTTCCGTATGATTACTACATCTGCACGGTGAAGCTGGAGAATTTTGATCTGTCCCATGTGCCGGTCTATATCATGGATGAGGACCATCTGTCGCTTTATTCCGCATACATGGCAACGCTGGGCAATCGACCGGATTTGTTCGGTGAATCCTCGTATATCGGGAAGTATTACGGCGACCAGTCCACCTATGAGATACCGACGGAGGCTCTGGCGGACGAGCAGTTCGCCGCGATGATTTCTGAGGCCGAGAAATATCTCGGTTATCCCTATGTCTGGGGCGGCAGCAGTCCTTCTACTTCTTTTGACTGCTCCGGCTTTGTATGCTGGGTGCTCAATCACTGCGGTGTCGGCTGGAATGTCGGCAGAACAACGGCAGAGGGACTGCGCGGCATGTGCGGCTATGTTTCCCCGTCCAACGCAAAACCCGGTGATCTTATCTTCTTTGAAAAGACCTACAACACCAGCGGTGCGTCGCATATCGGCATTTATGTCGGCAACGGAATGATGATCCACTGCGGCGACCCCATTCAATACACAAGCATCAACACAAGCTACTGGCAGCAGCACTTCCTTCAATTCGGAAGACTGCCCAGCCCGTGAGAAAGGAGACGCATGAACCCTAAAATTGAGAAACTGAAGGCGGAGCGCGCCAAGAATACCGCGAAAATCGGTACCTTGCAGGAGCGCAACCGCAAGCTGAGCGACCAGATCGTGAAGCTGGAAAACACCGATATCATCGGTATGGTGCGTGAACACGACATGACGCCGGAACAGCTCTTTGAGCTGCTTTCCCGCAGGCAGTCCGCCGCACCGGAGCCGACGGCAGAAACGGAGGGATACGATGATGAGAACTGAAAAGAGAATCCGCAGAGGGGCGGCTGCGCTTGCAGCCGCTTTCGCTTTGATGACGTCAATGAGCGTACCGGCGCTGGCCTATGACGGCAGTTCGGACACTTCTACGCAGACGGATGCTTCCACCGACACGACCACAACCACCACAACTGTGACTGAGAACGAGCAGATCGGCACGGTCACGACCCAGGGCGGCAGGCTGAACCTGCGCGACGGCGGCAGCACCGATTACAACATTATCGGTCAGCTGGCCTGCGGCGATACCGTCACCGTGCTCAGCGAGGAAAACGGCTGGTACAAGGTCATTGTCCACGAAAAGACCGGATATGTGAGCGGTCAGTATCTGACGGTCAGCGACAGCACCTCCGGCACGGCTACTGTAACCACGGATACACAGGCAACAGCATCTTCTCCGCTTACCCCGGACGGCAATCTGGAGCTGGTGGACGATGTGACGCAGGAGTCTGACGGCAAGCAGTTCATTACCGTCCAGTCAAAGAATGACAACACCTTCTATATCGTCATTGACCGCGATAAAGACACCGACAATGTGTACTTTATGAATCTCGTAGACGAGGCTGACCTGATGGCGCTCATGGAAGACGGCGAGGTTACGGTTAAATGCACCTGCGATACCAGATGCGAGGCCGGTGATGTAGATACCACTTGCCCGGTCTGCAAGAACAATATGGTCGAATGCACCGGAGTTCAAGAAGAAAAGGAAGCTGATACTACCACGGAGCCGACGGCGGATGATACGGAAAAGACCGAATCCAAGGGCAGTTCCGCACCCATCCTTCTGATTATTCTGATCGTCGGTCTCAGCGCAGGCGGTGCAGTCTACTATCTGAAATTCAAGAAGCCAAAGACGGACACCAAGGGCCCGGTTGATCTGGACGATTACGATTTCGGCGATGACGATGAGGATGACACGGAATATGTCACCGAGGATGATCTGCCGGAGGAAACAGATGACACAAATGATAGTGAAGAAGAGTAATTGTGCAGGAGCTGCCTGCACAAATTCAGAGAAAGGTGTGGTGACTGAATGAGACTTGTAATTACCGAAAAGCCCTCTGTGGCAAAATCCATCTCTGCTGTCCTTGGCGCAACTTCGCGCCGGGACGGCTATCAGGAAGGAAACGGCTATCTTGTTTCCTGGTGCTTTGGACATCTGGCGGAGCTTGCCTCCGCCGATGTTTACGATGAGGCTTACGGCAAATGGAGCCGTGAGCAGCTTCCCATTATCCCCGACAGCTGGCAGTACAGCGTGGGACGCGACAAGAAAAAGCAGCTGGATCTGCTTTCCTCCCTCATGCACCGTGAGGATGTGACCGAGGTCATCAATGCCTGCGATGCAGGGCGCGAGGGCGAGTTGATTTTCCGCACGGTTTATCATCTGGCAGGCTGTCAGAAACCGATGAAGCGACTTTGGATTTCTTCCATGGAGGATAACGCAATCCGCGAGGGCTTTGAGCAGCTCCGTGACGGCAGCGAGTATGACAATCTCTATGCCGCCGCCCTTTGTAGAAGCAAGGCAGACTGGCTGGTGGGCATCAATGCAACGCGCCTGTTCTCCGTGCTCTACCACCGCACCTTGAATGTGGGGCGCGTGGTTTCGCCTACGCTGTCTTTGCTGGTTCAGCGCGAGGCGGAAATCAAGGCATTTCAGCCTGAACCGTTCTACACGGTGAAGCTCAACACCAAGGATTTTTCCGTATCCGGTGACAAGCTCAAAAACAAGCAGGATGCTGAAAAACTGAAGGAATCCTGCGCCGGAAGCACTGCCGTTGTCCGCAGTGTGGAGCAGAA
Source organism: Lachnospiraceae bacterium (assembly GCA_963605745.1). Lineage (GTDB taxonomy): Bacteria > Bacillota > Clostridia > Lachnospirales > Lachnospiraceae > CAG-791. The sequence goes on along the minus strand of CAVCWT010000079.1, from coordinate 288 downwards.
GGAAAAGTCGGAAAAAGCTCCCGCGCTCTATGACCTGACCACACTCCAGCGAGACGCGAACCGTATTCTGGGCTTTACCGCCCAGCAGACGCTGGATTATTTGCAGTCCCTCTATGAGAAAAAGCTCTGCACCTATCCCCGTACCGACAGCCGTTTCCTGACGGATGATATGGAGGCAAGTGTTTCCGGAATTGCGGATGTTGCTGCGATTATCTGCGGCATGAGTATTTCTGCTGTAAACAGTGCTCAGGTCTGCGACAGCAAAAAGGTCTCCGACCATCATGCGGT
>CAVCWT010000078.1:0-4944 GCA_963605745.1 Lachnospiraceae bacterium | reverse complement strand
GCTGGGTGATTTACTGTATCGTCCTTGCCCTGGCGGTCTAATACTTCACTCATTCGTCAATACTCCATTCGTTTATGTCAATCACGGTACCATAATCGTCCAGATCTATTTTCTTGTTGGCGTCCGTCATGCCAGCTTCATAGAAAATCTCGGCAATGCCCCTATGGTCTGCGATTGTGCAGCGCTCTGCATCTACCTCGAAGTTGAGCTCAACGAATTTCTTTTCACCACTGCCATCAGTCGGAACCCAGAGACTCCAAAGGCAGTTAATGCCGGTATCGCCTATCTCTGCCATACCTGCAATTTCATCCGTGGCCTTTACGGTTCTGACAATACCCAGTATGGTATCGCCTACGAGTTTCTCGTAATCCTTTGCCATACTCTCACTCTCCCATATCAGCTAGTACCCATCCGATGGCAATTCCCAGCCCTATCACTGCTAGATGCCCAAAATCCAGCAGCAGGCAGATTTCTGAGAACACCACCAGGGCAACCATGACTTTGCAACGGTTATCCATGCTGCACCTCGTATTCATCACACGCTGCATCCAGCACGTGCCCTAATCTTTCCCTCAGCTCCTGGACCGTATCGCAGTTTTCAGCCATATTATCGACCAGCGACAGCACCAGCATAGTTAGCCCCAGGCAATGCCTTGAATGTTCCTCCATGCCTTCCGTTTCCATCGGCAGCTCAGCCTTTAGGTTGTCCAGCTTCAGCCACTCCCTGCCTACGCCATCGGCAACCGTAACCGTTACCAGCATATTCATGGTTTCCTCGCTTACTTTTTCCACCAGTTATCTCTCTCCTTTATCCACTTGTCGAATGTCGACCGCCTTGCCGCAGTCCATGTATGTCTGATAAAATACCCGAACCGTGCTTCAAAGTTCCTTTTGCCCTTGCTCTTGAAGTCCTGGTATTTCTCGCAGTGGCTGTGGCAATGTAGCTCTCTTTCCTTGCAATCCATGCAGGGGCTTTTTATTCCGCCCAGATCCACGCATTTCCCACTCCTTGCCATGTCTTTTCCTCACTCCGGCAGCGCCCGCATATTACCCATTCCCTGGCACAGCTCCAATACCTTGGCCTGTCCCAGGCTTTTCAGCGTGTTGGCGTTGAGCCTGGACTGCCTGCCCTGCTCTCTTACACTCTCGTACATTCGCAGAAACTGGGCCCTTGCGGTATTCACTCCGTCCGCCGGCAGAGTGGATAGCTCATAGATGCCGAACCGTTCCGCAGCCGCCCGGACATACGGATGTGAGCAATGCCATTCGCCCCAAGTGCCAATACGTTTCGCCAGTGTCTGCACCTCGCTCCAGGCCTCCGCAGCTGTCGGAGTATGCACCCCGCCGTTCTGCTCCGAGGCGTATTCCATGAGTGCCTCTGCCTCCTGGGTGATCTCCGCCACCGTTGGAAAGAATCGGCAGGTCTTCACCAGCTTGTTCATGGCTGCCTCGATAGCGGCCGCCGGCAGCTCCTGCAAAGCCATGGCATACAGCCCCAGTCCTGCCGCATCCAGCTTGCAGGACGGAAACAACGCTACATACGGCCCCAGGAGCATGATAATCTGCTTTCTCTCCGTCATGTGCCATACGCCCCCCCTGTTTCTGTGCCGTCGACCATCTCCATGGCCTCTGCCATCATATCCCGCACCCTCTCGCTATGAGTGCGCTCGGGCCGGAACACCGACACGGCAGGTGGCGAAGCCCGCTTCTGTTCCTTGGCCTCACGGCGCGCCCAGGAGCGGATTGTTGCCAGGTGGTTCTCATACTTTTTCTTTCTGGTGGCAATGTAGTCTGACAGCTCCTCGATGCGTTCCTGCCAATCATCTGGAAACTGTTCCTGAAGCTTCTCCAGCTCTGTATCTGTCAGCAGTACATTGTCAAACTCCCCATACCTCTTCTTGCTCTCTTTCTTCTTGGAGCTAGGGGTAGGAGTATGAGTTACAGTATCAGTACTTACTCCAGTATCAGGTATACTCTCAGAGTGAGAATCAGAAAGAGAATAAGAATTAGAGTTAGATATAGAAGGAGAATAAGAATAAGAGGAATCCGTTACCGTAACGTTATCCGTAACGCTTTCCGTAACGTTATGCGTAACGTTACGAGTAACGCTTTGAGTATCGTTACTATCTGTTAGTTGTTTTTCCTCTCTCTTTCTATCTCTGAGCTTCTGCTGTCTCTCCTTGTTTTTCAGCTTGGCTCTCTCCATCCCATTGACGGATTGGTACTCATCCCAGCCGGTGATATGGATTACGCCGCTTTCGTCAATATCAATCATTTTGAGCTTGGTGAACGTCTCCAGTGCCAGGCGAACAATTCCTGCACCCCTGGCAAACTCACGGGACAATCCCTCCGGAGTGTAAGGCACATCCTCCACCAGGTAGATATTGCCATTATCATTAATCTGGCCTGCCAGGCAAATCATCTTTATCCAGATAAGGAGCATAGTGTCTCCTTCCGGCAGGGCCTCTATCTGCTTGGTTTTGCGGTTGCTGAAAATGTCAGTTGCCAGCTTAACCCATTTTATATCTGCCATTATTATCCCCTCCTTAATCCATATTTCCTGGCTATTGCCTTGTCAATCTTTGCCGGTTCGATGATATACCGTCTGCAAAAGCCTTCTTTGCCGTCCTTGCATGAATGTATCTCCATGTGATGGATGCGGCACAGTGGCAGGCTCCTCATGCCGATATGGCATATCTCCTTGCGGTTCCTGCCCATGCCCACAGCATCGTAATGGTGCAGCTCAGCTTTTTGGCCGCACACCACGCATCTCTTATTCATAAGGCATGCATACACATACTTGGGGACATCCTCGCAAAGCTTCCAGAACGGCTCCCTGCATGGTATTCCATATATCAGGCAGAACTCTATAAGCCATGATATGAAATCCCTTGCTGTGCTCATGTCGACATTTGACAGGCTGAACACCTTTGGCTCCAGGCGACTGCCTTCTTCCATGAACCTGAGCTTTAAAAGTTCCTTCATGGCCTCCATTGGTGTATACCCTGTCCAGTCGGCAATGCATCCAATTAACGCATATATCTTTCTGCGCTGCTGGATAGAAAGGCAGCGACCATCCTTGAAATCAACCAGAACCTCAGCCTTATGCGTGGACAGGATTCTGTCATATTCTCCATCAGATACAGGGCAGAATACATAGAAACCTTTATTCTTGCCCTCTGTCCTGCTGGTGATTCTGCCTTTGACAACCATGTCTGTTCTGCCTTTCTTTGCTGTCAGCGTGTCCATAAAACAATACTTTTACCGAGGATGGCAAGGCGGTATGAAGCCGCCTATTTTCTAGCTCTATGGGCTTATTTCAGATACGTTTTAAAACGGGATTTCATCAGGGTCTAACACCGGCGGTGGTGCGCTCGGTCTGGCATATTCGGCCGCCCCATAATAGCCGTCATTATTGCCTTCAAACGGAGTGGAAGGCTTCTGCTTCTTGACATAAGCCGCCGGCATAGACTCAAACTCGCTCAATGGGTAAATATGAGCGAGCCTGGTATCGCAAAGAGTCTTGCCCTCAGTAGTAATCCGGCTCTCTTCTGCGAAACAGCCGGCAAACTTCATGCCCTTTAATGCCTTTTCGTTCCAGTTCCAATGAAAACCATTATTGGATTTTTCGATACAGTAGATGAAGCCTTTCAAGCGATTGGCGTTTTCTGCGCTGACATAATAAATGCCTGCAAATGGCCACATGGCGCTATCACCGTTAACCCTCTTGTTTTCCTTATACTGCTCGCTGTAGAAACCAGCCTGCTCGCCCTCTGCAACGTCAAAAGCCAGCTTTATACATCTATTACCCTTGCGGGACATGATTTCCTCTGCATCCACGATAGTACAGATGTAGTTTGCTAACGGCAGGCGCTGAAAAGCACCATAGACTGGGGTTGCTGCATCGTAGCCAGGAATTTTTTCCATTTTGTTTCGCTCCTTCACGATAGAGAAATTACTTGAAACATGTAGCTTTATCTGCTACAATGAAATTGCTTAATTTTTTCAATATTCTCCCCGCGGGGCCCTGGGTACATTCTTTCCTCGGAATGTGCCCATTTTATTTTGCGCAAAACGGCGCCATCAGGGCGCCATACATCATACCGCCTATCAGTCCGCCCAGGGCGCTGCCAGCGAATATCACCACCCAGCCCTGCCATGTGAAGAACGGCAAGTGAAATGCGTGCTTTTCCTGCTCTTTCTTGCATTCGATTGTCTCCAGGTGAATCATTTTCCCATCTCCTCTAGCTTTCTAGTCGGGCTGCCGTCCGCCCGGTAAATCTCCTCTAGCCCTGTAGCCACATCGTAGTAATAAATCAGGTCGCCATCGCCATCTATCACCTCGATGCGGGTAGTAGACGGCCAATTACTCAAGTTCTTGTATTTGATAATGTCCCTGATCACCGTCATAAGCCGCACCAGAGGGTGCTCTTCTGGCTTGAACTTCCCCGTGTTGGTCTTTATTAGCCGTTTTAATACGTACATGGTTACACCCCTTAAAAATCGAAATCCAGCGGCTGCCCGGTGGCGAATAGGTGGATATATCCCATCACCTGGATAGCCGTGAACACTCCGCCCAGCGCCAGCAACATCTTGAAGTCTTCCCAGCGTCTAGGGAAATACTTGGTCATGGAATCGTCAATCTCACCAGCTGCTTTGCCCAGCTTACAGAGCGTTGAGTTTTCCCAGCGTTCTCTTGCATGCTGGGCCCGCAACCGTGCAACCCGCTGTCTACTTGTTAATTCCATAGTCCCTGCCTCCTACTCCGTTGTGTGACTCGAATGAGTCCATGAAGCGCATGACCTCGCTCTTGCGGTACTTCATAACCGAAGCACCAGGCGGATATACGCCCTTCAGCTGGCCATTCTTTACCCAGCCTCTGACCGTCTCTGACTTTGTGCCGAATATCTTGGCAACCTCGCCAACACCCAGCAGGTAATCCAG
>CAVCWT010000077.1:0-5419 GCA_963605745.1 Lachnospiraceae bacterium | reverse complement strand
GGAATGTGAACCTGTGGGAGCTTCGGGAGGAGCATCTGCCGGCAGTATCCGCCATGCTGTCATCCTATTACGGCACGGAGCCGTCTGCTCCGCTGAATGCGCAGATCGAAGATCTGGCAGAAAGTCTCGCTCAGGAATACTGGGATAACAATAAGCGGGACATTCTCGACATCCTTGAGGATTCCTTCCTCGAAGAATATGATGAATTTAACGTAGAGGTGGCTTTTCGTCACGCTGCACAGGTCAGTATCAGCTATTCTTTGCTGAACCGCTGCGGGCTTGACCCGAACGACTACCTGGAGCATGAAGACTTTATGAGCGTCTTCGATTTCAATACGCCGGATACAGCGGCTGCGCTTGGCACGGCGGTGAGCAGCATCAATCAACAGGTACTGCGGGAAATCGGAGCAACCATCCGAAATTATGAGCGCGAGAAAATCGCGGAAAGGAGTGTCACATATGGAAATGACTTACACGCAAGCCGGGGATTATCTGATTCCGGACATCAGACTGAGCAGCCAGGAAACGAAGCCTATCGGGAAGTACGGGCAGATGAGGAAGCAGTATCTGAAGGAACACCGTCCGATTCTGTGGAACAGACTGATTTTGAAGGAGCAGCTGTTCCCGCACCTTCAGGAGATCGACGAGGCGGCACACCGGAGATTGGACGAGATGCTGCCGCAGATGGCAATGCAGGCAGGAGTGACAGAGGAGTTGAAGAAGAAAGACCCGATGGCATGGGCGGGACTGATGAACAGTCTGAAAGCGCAGGCGGAGGAGATCATTCTGAACGAGCTGGTGTTCAATTAACAGAAGCGCAGAATGAGACGATGCAGGAATCGGTAGCCGAGATAGAACAGCCTGAGACAACTGTTGTGGATGTAGATGACGGCTGGCTTCCTCTTGGAAATGAGGACAGCACTCCATTTGTAAATGAGCAAACAGGACAGTTTGAGCAAATGTCCCTCATGGATCTGTTCAGTACGGAAATGGAACAAATCAATCATATTGATGAAGCGGAAAGCATGAGAACAGTGCCTTCCGCTTTTTCTTTTACCCAGGCGGAGATTGATGATGTGTTTCTTGTCGGCAGCAATACGACCCATGCCAGAGAGCATATCGTGGATGCGTTCCAGAAGCAGAAAACGACAGAAGAGATTGCCGAGCTTTTGAAGCATGAGTTTCACGGCGGTTACGGCATCAAGGGTATGCACGGAGATTATGCCGCATGGTATGCCGAGGACGGTATTCATCTGCATCAAGGACGCTCCGCACGATACGAGAACAATTCACAGGTTATTTCGTGGGAGTCTGCGGCTGAGCGCATCGGAGAGCTGTTGGAGGAAGGCAGCTTTGCCACCAATGTAGAGCTTGCAGAGGCAGAAGGACTGGTCCGCTCCGAGACGGCGCTTTCCCTTCTCTATCTCTATCACGATTTGAGCGAGGATGCGCGAAATCAGGGATATTTGTCCTGTCTTGAGAACCTTCCGGCAGGATACCCGGACGCACAGGCAGCACTTGCCGAGCATCTGACGGATAAGGAGTTTTTATCCACCTTGCGTGGAGAATATGCCATGTTCTATGGCGCGTATACCGAGGACAGAAGCTTGCTGCGATTCCACTACCACAAGACGAATGAGCTTTGGAAGAAGCTCTCCGAGGTGGATTTGGAACGCCGCGAGTATACAAGCTCGTTTTCCGAGCTGCCGGAGCATACGGCTTTTATTACGGACGATGAAATCGATGCGGCACTCGCAGGCGGAAGCTCTGTTGAGGGCGGCAAGGGTCGAATCTACGACTACTTTACTGCCAATCATAGCACCAGGGAAAAGGCTGAGTTTCTTAAAAACGAGTACGGCATCGGAGGTCGCTCCCATGCGGTGTCCGGTTCTGACCATAGCGGTGAAGACCACAGTGCCAAGGGCATGAAGCTGCAAAAGGCCGGCTGCGCGGATGTGGAGCTGAACTGGACGAGAGTAGCAGAACATATTACAGCTCTGATTCGGAAAGATCGCTATCTTACGCCTGAGCAGAAGGAACAGCTTGCAAAGCGTCAGCAGGAAGCTGAGCTTTCAAAGTATGACCTGGGCTACGGTGCAATGGGTAACGGCCTTACCGTCTGGAACCGTAAGGAACAAGAGCACGGTGATTATAAGACGGTTGCGCACATTGACGCAGATCGCAGTGTGACCTTCTATGATGACAACCTGCCGGATGCCATCCGTGAGCAGATTCAGGAGGTAGCAAGAACAGCCGAGCTGACAGTTTCCGCAACGCAGGACACTCCCGTTTTTCATGAGCAAGCGGAAGATGCTCCGGTACAGGAAGGTGAGCATAATGCTGAAGTAGAGCACATTGCTCCGGCGGTTGAAAAGCCTGTCACATCGGAAGAAATTCAGCAGGCACTGATCCGCTGGAACGGAAGCTTTGAGAGTAAGTCAGCTGTGCAGGATTATATGACTGTCCATGGTCGCGAGCGCGGTACAGCACAGTGGCTGAAGGATGCCTATGGTGGCGGGGATACATTCAACGTTGTTACTGACCACGGCACTTTGGAACTGCCCTGGTCGAGAGCTCAGCGAAACCTTTGGATTCTCGTAAATGAAGGTCGCTTCTTGACCGAGGCTGACCGTATGCTGGCACAGGCGGAGCAGATTGAAGCACAGAGCGAGGAAAGCAACGCAGAGCTGGCTGGTGATGGTATGGCAACGGCAGAAGCGGAGAGCATACAGGAAACAGAAGATGAGCCTAAAAAGCCTATTCATAGCAATGACGATCTTATTGGTGCAGAGCTTACCTTAGATAACAGACATTTTGTGGTGGATGAAATCAGGGATAATACTGCATCCCTTCGTGATATCACCTTCCAGAGCGGCATAGGATTTCCTATTTTCCGCAATGAGTCCGTTGAACATGTTCGCAGTATTCTCTATCCAGAGCAGACCATTGTTCCATCGGTCAATCTGGAAGCTACGATCACAACGGCGCAGCTTGATATCCTGCGTCCACAGTTGGATGAGGCCGGTATTGACTATCTTGTGGTCAGCTCTGGTCACAACAGCCGCACCATCAGTTTTTCCTCCGAGCACTATCAGGCCGTACAGGATATGCTGGATGCCCTGCCGGATGAGCCGGAATACGCAACGGAACAAGAAGCAGTTTACCCCAGCGAGCACACGGGTCTTCCATATGACATTGTGGTGGAGCGTATCCGCACGGAGCCGGAGTACACGCCGCCAGCGCAGAACTTCCACATCGCGGATGAGCACTTGGGTGAAGGCGGAGAAAAAGCAAAATTCCGTATGAACATGGATTCGACATCATTGAGCCTGCCGCGCAGAATCGCTAAAATGGAATCAGAAAGAAACGAAGGAGGTCTCGCTCATGAAGATATTGCTTAGAATCCTGCTTGCACCGGTCTTTGCACTGCTTACCATTCTCATCTGGATTGCTACGAAAATAGTGGAGATATCCGCTGTTGTACTGAATTTCATTGCTATCGGAACCGCATTGGGAGCAATCTGCATCATCATCGACGGCAGAACCGCCAGCGGCATTGCCGGTCTGATTGCAGCGTTTTTCCTGACGCCGTTTGGTCTGCCGCTCCTTGCGATGCTGATTCTGGAAGGAGTGAAAAGTATTAAGCGTCGGATTCAGGAATGCGTGTACGGATAAAATTGTGACCAAGCTGGGTACAATTAACTTCTGACCAAGTTGAACAGAAGTGACTTCGCCGCAACTTGCGGAAGAACAACTTCTCGCCATGTTGGCGGGAAGTTAATATCTCTCAAGCTCTTGCTGATAGAAACAGTAGGAGCTTTTATTTTTTAGAATTTGAAAATCACCTCATAAGAGTGTTTCTCGATATTCCATCAGGTCATGAATAAACTCTTTGCTCGCCAGCGGCAGTGTATGCTTATCCTTTGTGACAATGCTCATCGTGCGGATAATTGTTGGTTCGATAGGCAACGCCACTACATCATAACTCGTCTTGTGCAGTACAAGTTCAGCCAAAATAGAAATTCCCAGCCCCTGCTCCACCATAGACAAGATGGAATAATCGTCATGGACACGCAGCTTCACATTAGGTGTAATTCCCGCCGCTTGAAATGCCTCCAGAGGTTCGCTGTACGTTCCTTCCTCCAGCATCAGGAACGGTTCCTCGGCCAAATCCTCAAGTATCAGTGAGCTTTTTTGAGCCAGTGGATGATTTTTTGGCAGCACTGCTCGAAACTCACCGGATTTGATAATGGTTGTCTCCATACCTTTCACTGCATGAGGATTAACAAAACCAAAGTCAACTGCACCCGTCCGCACCCATTCCGGAATACTGGTGTAATCGCCTTGATGCAGCACGATCTGAATATTCGGGTGCTTTAGCCAAAACCTACGAATAATCTGCGGAAGCCAATGGCAGGATATACTGGAAACGGTTCCAATGCGCACAATACCTGAGTCAAGTCCTCGAATTTCATCTGCTGTACGGCGCATGGATTCATATTGCAGTACAGAATTTTGAATGGACGGATAGAGCCTTTCGCCCTCTGGTGTCAGCCGGATACCATATCGAGAACGATATAGAATTTTGATGGACAATTCCTTTTCAAGTGAAGCAATCATTTGACTGAGAGCAGGCTGCGTGTAGCCCAAAAGGTCTGCCGCTTTTGTAAAACTGCCAACCTCGATCACTTTTAAGAGCGCAATATATCTCTGCATTATTCAAATAACCTTTCTGCATATTAAGATAAGAAACATCAATTTTACTTATCTGTATCCATGAGTATATAATAAACGCATAAAGAATACAAGCGATGGAGGAATCACTTATGGATATGAGCAGTTTTTTGGTGGATGCCTATCAAAGCGCTACGGATTTCTGTATGGAAGTTCTGGAACATACGGGCGTTCTGATCGTCCCTTCCTCAGTGCTGGAAAATTCAGATGAGTATCTTCGGGTCGGTTTGTGCCGTGAGAGTTTCCCTAAGTGTATCCAATTAGTCAGTGAATATCTTTCTGACCGAAGAAAATAAGGAGGTTGCTATGAAACAATATGTAGTTGATGCATTTACCGATAAGGTCTTTGCGGGGAATCCTGCCGCTGTCTGTGTGATGGACAAGTGGCTGCCCGACGATCTGATGATGGCAATCACGAGAGAAAACAATCTTTCTGAAACGGCGTTTGCCGTTCAGACCGGCGATGTACGCTATCATCTTCGGTGGTTTACCCCAGGCGGTGAGATCGACCTTTGTGGGCACGCTACGCTTGCCTGTGCTTATGTCCTGTTCAAATTTTATATTCCCGGTGCCACACAGGTCGTGTTTTCAACACTCAGCGGCGATTTGACCGTATGGAAAAAGAATGATCTGTTAGAGATGGAATTTCCGGCATATTCCTTGAAGAAGGTTCCTGTTACCGAGA
>CAVCWT010000076.1:0-5630 GCA_963605745.1 Lachnospiraceae bacterium | reverse complement strand
CGGTTTCTCCGCAGCACGGAGTGAGCGAAGCCACTCCAAGGTACTCGAAAATGGCGCTAAACAGTTACGATTTAATAATATAAGGAGTAAGGCACACATATGACAACAGCACAGACTGTCCATCAAAAGATTGTTCATATCTGTCTGTGCGGCGCGACCACCGACGGCTTTAGCTATCAGGAAAATCTCCTGGCTAAATACCATCGCAAGATGGGATACGAGGTGACGATCATTGCCTCCCAGTGGATCACGGGAACCGACGGAGAGCTCACAACGACGCAGCAAACCGGCTACCGAAACGCCGACGATGTGAAGATGATCCGCCTGCCGCTCCTGTATGGAACGATTGACACAAAGCTCCGGATCTTCCCAGATATCATCAAGGCCATCGATGCCGAGAGACCGGACATTCTATTCATTCACGGTCCGCAGTTCCTGGATGTCTGCCGAATTGCGGGATATGTAAAACGCCGCCCTGGAATCCGTGTCTACGTGGACAATCATGCAGACTATTCCAACAGCGCTTCCGGCTGGCTTTCCAGAACGATTCTGCACGGCGTGATCTGGAGATTCTGCACGAGAAGGATTGCTCCCTATACCCAAACGTTTTACGGCGTTATGCCGGCCCGAGTCGATTTCCTGAAGGAGCGGTACGGGCTGTCAGAGGATCAGTGCCGACTCTTGGTGATGGGCGCAGATGATGAACTGGCCGAGGCGGCAGAAAGCCAGCAGAGCATCTGCGAGACTCGCACCAGATACGGCGTGCAAAATAACGACTTCCTCATCGTGACCGGCGGGAAGATCGATGCATGGAAACCGCAAACGCTCCTCCTGATGCAGGCAGTAAGGCACTTGGGGAATCCGAAGGTAAAGCTGGTCGTGTTTGGCTCCGTGGCAAAAGAACTCCGAGAGGAGTTCGATGCACTGACCGGGGATTCTGTTCAGTATATCGGCTGGCTAAGCAACGAGGAGTCCTATCAGATCTTTGCGGCGGCGGACCTTGCTGTTTTCCCGGGCAGGCATTCCGTCTACTGGGAGCAGGTCGCCGGCCAGGGGATTCCAATGATCGTAAAGGACTGGCCGGGAACGCATCATGTGGACCTTGGCGGGAATGTTCGCTTCCTTTGTGAGGACAGCAAAGAGGAGATCGAGAAGGTCCTTTTGGAGGTGACAGCCGATCCGCAGGAATATGACAGAATGAAAGCCGCAGCAAGAGAGAAAGGACCGAAGGTCTTCCGGTACAGCGTCATTGCCAGGGAGAGCATATGTGCTGATGAGAATCGTTTTTTTTATTAACAAAACAAATGGATTTGCAAAAGGAATGATCTCATACCTGGAGGCGAAATGCAGCGGGATTGAAAAGGAGTACTATGTCATCGACCGCCGAGAGGAGGAGAGCCTTCCAAAGGCGCAAAACGTGCACCGGATTCTGTCCTACCGGGAATTCCTTATGAACCGGAGCCTTATCCGGAATGTGAAAACGGCGGACCGGATCTTTGTCAGCGGGGTGTTCACGATCCAGTACGTGCTGCCGATCTATGGGAGGCGCGTTCTTGAAAAAACGTGCTGGCAGTTCTGGGGTGGCGACTACACGGACTTTCGAAAGGGTGAGAGCGTGGGCTCATTGGAGGTCCTGGTGCGAAGAGCGTTTGTTACGCATTGCCTTCGACATGCGGGCGGGATTGTTCTCCTGACGGCGCCGGAGCGGGAAACGTTCCTTGAGATCTTCCCGTTCACTGCAGGTATTAAGATGCATTACACGCCTGTGCCGGCAGGTTCCGGTGACAGCGAGCTGTTGGCGAGGATTCGGAATGAAAATAACGTGCCTGTAGGCCACACTGCGGTTGCCGAAAATAACGTGCCTGCGGACTATGATACGTCAGTTATGGCAGGTCATGAGAACGCCGGAGCAAAGGGGAAGGTTGCTGAGGCAGGGATTTACGAGAATGAAAAGAAAGTCAGGAATCTCAGGCGGATCGTGATCGGCAATTCGGCGACAGCCACGAACTGTCATCTGGAGATTTTTGAGAAACTAAAAGGGCTCGACCTGCAGGACGCAGAGCTATATTGCCCGCTGTCCTACGGCGATGACTCCTACAGGGAGACCGTGATCCAAAAGGGGCAAGAGCTGTTCGGAGATCGGTTTCGGCCCATTACGGAGTACATGGAGTACGAGACGTATGTGAGGTTCCTTGGCACCTGTGAGGTCGGAATCTACAACAATAACCGGCAGCAGGCTCTGGGGAATATCCGGCGAATGCTGGAGCTGGGCAAGAAGGTCTATCTGCCGCAGATCATCCGGGAGTATTTTGACCAGTACGGATTTATCACCTGGCCGGTGGAGAGTCTGGAAACGAGTACGATAGAAGAGATTCTGGAGTTTCCAAAAGAGAGCAGTCAGCACAATGTGGAGTGCATCCGCAAGTGGAATGACCGCACGGAGAGGATCTGGAAGGAGATTCTGCTGGATAGATAGAAATCGCAAGGCACCCGATTCATGTTGAAATCGCAAGGTGCTGAACGGATACAGATTTCGTGGACTAGAATGGGAAAGAAATCAATTATTTACAATTTTCTCTGGCGGTTTGCAGAGCGGTGCGGTGCGCAGGTAGTGACCTTTGTTGTGTCGATCGTGCTGGCGCGCATTCTGGCTCCGGAGGATTATGGAACCATCGCACTGGTGACGGTGTTTACCAGCATCATGCAGGTGTTCGTGGACAGCGGCCTTGGGACTGCGCTGATTCAGAAAAAGGATGCAGACGATGTGGATTTCTCGTCAGTGTTCTATTTTAATCTCGCAGTGTGCCTTGCATTGTATGGCGTGATGTTCGCCGGTGCGCCGTTTATTGCTGCCTTCTATGGGAAGGCAGAATTGACACCGCTTGTTCGGGTCATTAGCCTCACGATCGTGATCTCCGGCGTAAAGGGTGTGCAGCAGGCCTATGTGTCACGCAATATGCTGTTCAAGCGTTTTTTCTATTCGACGATCGGCGGCACATTGTTCTCTGCGGTACTGGGAATTGCCCTTGCCTGCAGTGGTTTCGGCGTGTGGGCCATCGTGGCACAGCAGCTCTCGAACACAGCCATTGATACCCTGATCCTGTGGATGACGGTTCCGTGGAGACCCAAGAGAGTTTTCTCGAGGGACCGGCTGGGGGTGCTCCTGTCCTTTGGGTGGAAGATGCTGGTTTCGTCACTCCTGGATACGGTATACAACAACCTTCGGAGTCTTATCATCGGGAGACAATACTCCTCGGCCGACCTTGCCTATTACGACCAGGGAAACCGGTTTCCGAACGTGATCATCACGAACATCAATGCCTCCATCGACAGCGTCCTTTTGCCGGCGATGGCAGATGTGCAGGAGGACCGGGAGCATGTCAAGAGCATGACAAGGCGCTCGATCAAGACGAGCACTTATATCATGGCGCCGATGATGATGGGCCTTGCCTTTTGCGCAGAACCGGTGATCCGGCTGATTCTGTCGGATAAATGGCTGCCGTGCGTGCCGTTCCTGCGGATTTTCTGTGTGACCTATATGTTCTACCCGATTCACACAGCGAATCTGAATGCGATTAAGGCAATGGGGCGCAGCGACTATTTTCTAAAGCTGGAGATCTGGAAGAAGGTGGTTGGTCTAACACTCCTTCTCATTACGATGCGGATCAGTGTTCTGGCGATGGCGTATTCCATGATCGTATCCAGCGTGCTGAGTCAGATCATCAATTCCTGGCCGAATCGGAGGCTCCTTGGGTATTCCTACCTGGAGCAGCTGCGGGATATCCTACCGGCGATTCTGGCAGCCGTTTTCATGGGAGTCTGCGTCGGACAGGTTGCAAGACTGGGATGGGGGAGCGGACCGACGCTCCTGTTACAGATTCCGCTGGGAGCCGTTATTTATATTGGGGTGTCGATGGCACTGCGGTTGGAGGAGTTCGAGTATCTGGCAGGGATTGTCAGGAGAATCTGCAGCCGGGCAGCGTGAGTCAGCTGATGCCGGCGATTAATTTATAACCGGACATGTGAGGCCATCGAATCCTGTGATGCAGATATGAACAACGAAATAAGGTTGTGGAAAAGAGCTCTACAATCAGTTTCATATGAAAGATGTGTTGGCAAAGCGTTGGCAGGTAACCTGGCTGACAGGAGAGATTTACATGAATACAGATTCAAATTCAAAAGGGAATACCATCCTGGTAACCCGTTCCTCTATCGCTCCTTTTGAGGAGTATGTGGACGAGATCCGGGACATCTGGGATACGCATTGGATGACGAATATGGGGGTAAAGCATAGAACGCTCCAGAAGGAGCTACGGGAGTACCTTGGAGTGGAGAACCTGGAGCTTTTCACCAACGGTCATATGGCACTGGAGCTCTCGCTCCAGGCGCTGGGGCTGCCAAAGGGGAGTGAGGTGATCACAACACCCTTTACCTTTGCCTCAACGACGCATGCCATTGTGCGGAACGGGTTGGAGCCGGTGTTCTGCGACATTCGCCCGGATGATTTTACGATGGATGTGACAAAGATCGAGGACCTCATCACGGAGCGGACGGCTGCGATCATGCCGGTACATGTGTACGGGAATCTTTGCGACGTGGAGGAGATTCAGAGGATTGCAGACCGGCACGGACTGAAGGTGGTTTACGATGCAGCCCATGCGTTTGGGGTGCGGCGGCGAGGAGCCGGTGCTGGGAGATTTGGTGACGTTTCCTGTTACAGCTTTCATGCGACGAAGGTGTTCAATACCATTGAGGGCGGCGCGGCATGCTATGCTGATCCGGAACTGGGGAAGCGTCTGTATGATCTTAAGAACTTTGGCATTCACGGGCCGGAGGTGGTGAGCGGCATCGGCGCAAATGCTAAGATGAATGAATTCTGCGCGGCGATGGGATTATGCAACCTGCGGCATATTGAAGAAGAGATTGCGAAACGGCGGCGTGTATCGGAGCAGTACCACGCGCAGCTATCCGGGATCCCGGGGCTGCAGCTGAATGTGGTGCAGGAGGATGTGGAGCCCAACTATGCATATCTGCCGATCGTGATCCATGAGAAGGAGTTCGGGGCAACGCGGGATGACGTGTTCGAGGCACTGGCAGAATGCGGAATCGGAGCAAGGAAATATTTCTACCCGGCAACGAATTCCTATGAGTGCTACCGCGGTCGGTTTGATCCGAACAAGACACCGGTGGCACAGAAGGTGAGCCGGCAGGTTCTGACCCTGCCGCTCTATGCGGACCTGGAGATTCGAGACGTGGAACGGATCTGCGAGGTGGTCAGAGGGTGCAGGAGGTAGGAAAAGATATGGCAGAGATCTGTTCAGTACCTTGACAAATGTCGGAAATTTCTTCATACTGAGGGTGCCAAGAGAGTTCGAAGATTTTCTTCAAAGTTTCTCTTCCTGGGAACAGGACATGAAGGTTAAGGAGCGACCTTCCGTTAGACTGGAAACGTTAAAACTATGCAGATACTTTACGAAACAGTTGGTTTCGCGGGAAAGTGGAAGGCTTTCGAATGGGTGGCACGCACCTAAATAAACCAGTGGTTTGAGCAAAGAAAAGGTCTTGCCTATGTGCAGGGCCTTTTTTCGTGGAGTAATGGATCGGCATTGGAGGATTGAGAGAAAATGTTT
>CAVCWT010000075.1:0-5635 GCA_963605745.1 Lachnospiraceae bacterium | reverse complement strand
TATGAGTCTGCGCCAAAGCCGTAAAGCCGATGATGGCATTCATCGGTGTACGGATATCATGAGACATACTGTTGAGGAAGGTAGTCTTTGCCTTGTTGGCCTGCTGGGCCGCTGCAAGAGCCTGCTGCAGTAATTCTCTGTGCTCTGCTTCAGCCTTTACCACCGCATCAACATATCTGAAGCCGACAGCGACCAGATCAGCACCCTCAACGGATACATATCGCATCTCGAGAAAGTGAACCTCATCTCCAACCAGTGCCCGGAAAGGAATTGAAAAATCCGCGTCCGTTACGATTTTAGCCAGTACCTTACTGAGCTTGGTTTCCTCCAGCATCATCTCGACATCCGGTTCGTAAACCCTCGTCTCAATGTATTTGCGTATAATGACAGAATAGTCGAACCAGCCACTGCTTCCCTTAATTTCTTCTACATTGTATCTTTCTTCTTTAACGATCTTGGCACGGTTATTCTTTAGCTGCACCAGAAAGACATTACTGTAATCGCGGCTAAGTGCATCCGTGATTGCCATAGAGTCCCTGAGCTGCGCCTGGGCTTTCTGCAATTCTTCCTTATCATGCTGTGCGATTGCCAGAGCCTGGGCCAGCTTTTCCTGCTGCTCACGGTCTTTTTCTCTTTCTCTCCTTGCCCTTTCCTCATGTTCTTCAATAATGGCATCGATATTTTGAAATGCGATCAGGGCGTGGTTGGAATTATCTACCTTTGCAAAACTGTATTGAAAATTCTGCAGTTTGCCATCGATGATTCTGCGGTAATTTCCCTCTAATCTTCTTTGTTCCTTAAACCCTTTGCGGACGTAATCAACGTCCATCGCTTTGGAAAGTCGGTCCTGATCCTCTGCATAAACACTGCTTTTGATCCAGCTCTGCACGGTCTTCGTATACGGCACAACCTGTCCGTACTTTAAATTAGCACTGGGCACTCCATCCATATACTTCAGAACCTTTGCCGTGTCCTCTGCAAGGTCAAGCCAGTAGACATTCCAGTAATTTTCCGTCAAGACGTCTAAAACGGAATGAAATTCGTTTTCTTCCAGTACTTCTACTGCGAGGATCACGTGCGTCAGATCCTCCCCTGCGTCATCATTTTCCCTTATGAGATGAAGCCGGCATGCGCCCGCAACCTTGCCTGTAAAATTGGTGACAATATGCGTTCTTCCCCGCATTCTCTCTGCGATTGTATTTACATCCAGAAATTCAAGCGCAGATGCCGTGCTGTCTTTGTCTGCCAGCCCGATAATGATTGCCCTCAGGTTTTCATCATAGCGCTCACTCTCGGGAAGCGTATATTTCAGCACCGCATCCGTTGTCTTGATGGATGAATAGGTATTTTCTTTGATATTCACCCGGAACATTGCCAGATACAGATCCGACACCGCTGCATAGGCATTGTATAGTCCTTCTGTTCTGGTTTTGTTCTGTATACTGATTACATTTTCGATGCACCTGAAACCGGCAATCAGTTTCAGCGGCTCTCCCTCTTTTGAAATACGCATGTAGAGTCCACTGTAATGCTCCAATTTCCCGTGAATCGGAACATGGTAATTGAGCTCCAGTCGCTCTCTTTTGTCTGAAAAGCTTTTAACCAATGGGTCCGGCAGCACGGTATCTAAAAATTCTTCCCTGTCCTCATCGCAAACACGATCGTTCGCATAGGTCCGAAGAATTGTTGAGTAGACAAAGTTTTTGGGTGTTTCCTTAATGCCATTAATAATATAGCCATCCAGCTTTAGAATCATTCCACGGTCTGTCTCAGGCTCAATCACATATACATTGAGATAATCCGCCGTAAGTGCTGCCAGCATATTCTGTGATTCTGTGATCTGTCTCTCATTCTGCCGCTTTTCGTACACATCCTTCTTAACATCCCAAAGTGTACAGGTGCAAAGTCCCGGCTCTCCGACAGGATAAGCCTCTATATGCAGATACTGATGAATTTCCTCGGAAAGCTCATCAAAAGAAGCCACCTTTCCTTCATAGGCTGCCTCGTAATAATATTTCAGCCACTTGCGGTTGCCGCCCGGAAACACGTCAAAGAATCTCTTCCCAACGAGCTCTTCCCTGGATTTTCCTTCCAGCCTCGCCAATGCATCATTGCAATATAAAAACGTCCAGTCACAGGGTTCCCCGTTCTCGTCCAGCTCCACCCGGATCAGGCAGAACGCATTGGGATTGTAATCGTTGATTTTAATGGAATAATTTTCTAAATTCTGTGGCTCGTTCGCCATATCTCTATTCCCTCCGCAAAGTTACAGGAAATGGTATCTGTTTCATCACATCGAGGATTTGCAGCGTAAATTTGCCCTTAAGGACACCGTCCACTAATTATGGAAAATATACGAGCTGCCTTTGTTCAGCTTGCTCTCATACACGCCCTTGTCCGCCTTGTGGTACGCCTGATAAAAATCCAGCCCCGGCTCATACATAACGGCTCCCAGGCTGACACTGATCTCCTCCTGGATCGGTTCAATCCGGATGGAAGAAATCTCTTTCAGAAGTGCATCAATGACATCACGTCCGCCTTGTTGATCCACGACTCCTTCAAAATATGCCGCAAACTCATCTCCGCCAAGGCGCATCACCACATCTCGATCTGTCTGCACCTTCTTCATCGCCGCAGCAATGGCAATCAATACCTGATCTCCCACGCCGTGGCCATAGACATCGTTGATCCGCTTGAATTTATCCACATCGAACAGCACGAACATTCCGGGCTTCTGCGCCTTCATGCTCTCTTCGATGCAGTGCTCTCCATAGCCGCGATTGGAGATCCCTGTCAGCAAATCCGTTTGCGCCAGCCGGCGAAGCTTGTCTTCTTTTTTCTTTTCTTCGTCAATACACTCGACGACAAACAGAACATACCGAGCCGGCTCCTCCACATTCTCTCCGATCCTTAAGAATCTGGCCTTACACCAGCCATTTACTCTTCCTTCAAATACTTCTGTAAGAACCTTTTTTCCCTGCAAGCGCTGCGGAAGCGTGGAAAGACATGTGAATTCTGATATCATTTTCACATGATCCGGAATGGTAATCTTCCCCATAACATTATCCATTTTTTCCTGTAATGTCCCAGGAATTCCAATCAACTGATCGATAAAGGGATTGCTCTTGATAGAGTACATCTCATCCTTTTCCAGATCATATGCAAAAATCGAAATATATATTTCCGACAAAGCCTTTAAGAGATCTTTTTCTTCCTTTTCCATGATTTTCAGTCACCCCTTTGCTCTATTATTTCGTAAACGTCAAATCGTCCGCCTTCCGAATTTACTCCTGTTAATCTTCCTCGTATTCATCCTCCCAGTCGTCGTACGCTTCGCTTCTCGACTGGTACTGGGATTTATTGTCCTGGTAATAGCTCTCGGGATCCTCATCATAGTAGTCATCCCTGGTCTCATAGAGCTGCTTGTAATGCTTGTTGCAATACCCCCTCTTGTAGCTCACGCCCCAGTTCTTGCACCCGGAATATTTGCATTTCTTAGCCGACGAGCTTTTTTGCGTGCTCGATTTCCCAGATGAGGAGTAGGTTGATTTCGTCCCGGAAGTCTTAGACGAAGATGACGTCTCCGCCAGCTTCGCCTTGTAATACTCATAGTGCCTTTCGCACGCCTGCACAGAGCTTCCATCCTTCACCGGTTCGTAGCAACCCTTCCTCTGGCACCTGTGCCTCGTGCAATACCCCCAGTGACTGACCGGAACCCCCTTATGACATCCGCTCCACCGGCATGTGTGATCATCACAATAAATGCCATATTCGTTGACCTTCTTATTGCAGATTTTGCACAGACCATCTTTGGTTCCTGCCTGTGCCGAAACGGAAAACAACATGCAAGCCGCCAATCCAACAACCAATGCCCAAACACGGCCTCTTCTACCATTTTTCATGTTCTTCATGCTCCCCACTTTTGGTATCTTTCGGTTTCCAGATCCAACTTTATGTCCGCACCTCCAAATTGTAACAGCTGATTCACCCTTTCATTTTTACAGCCACATTCCCGGCATCGCAAGATCACAGCCTGTTTACGATGATCGTATGCTCCTTGGGTTCTTCCTTTACTTCTGCATAGCCGAAGGAAGCTGCAAGTACAGGCACAAAGCCATCCGGAAGATTCAGCTTTGCTAACATCTCCGCATTTTTGGAAAACAGCATGGATGCTCCGCCGTGAATAATGCTATCAATGCCCAGAGAGGTTGCGGCGATCGCCATATTTTCCAGCACGCAGCCTGCATTTGTCAGCTCAATTCCGGGTGTGTTGCCGCTCTTGGCAGAGACAAGAACAAGAGCTGCCTCACCAAAGTTCTTGTTCATTTTTCTGCCGAGTGCCTTCTCGACCATCGCGGAAACAGCGTCACCGATTTCGTTCAGAAATGTCTTGTCTTCAATCACGGTAATCCGAAGGCTGTTGTAAGCTCCCATACCGGCAGGAGCTGACATACCGGCCTTTAATATCTTCTGCAAATCCTCTTCCGATATCGGGTTCGCGTTAAACTTTCTGCAGGAATATCTCTTTGCAATTGCTTCTAATGCTTCCATTCGTATCTACCTCCACAAATTCAAATTTTTGCCTTGTGCTTTTTTAGTTTCTTATAAATTTCTGATCTTTCGCAGGCTCATCCGCTGATACATACCGCTCGACGCGCATATGCAGGTCGTATTTTTCCCGCAGCCGGATGATTTCCTGCATCATCGGAGATTTATGGTGTTCATCGATAGCGGCCTGGTCCGCCCAACTGTCAATCAGAAGCACCGTTTCAGAATCATCCATAGGGAAGAAGTATTCGTATCTGATATTGCCTGCCTCGGATCGGATTCTGTCAACAACTCCGCTTTTTGTCATCTCTGCGGCAAATGCTTTTGCGCTACCGTCCTTGCCGATGTAATAGATGTTGATTGTGATTGCCATAGCATTTACTCCTGTGAGAAATCCAGCACCTGCCGGACATCATATCCTTTCTTCTTGAACTCAGAAAACAGTACATCCATCTTTACCGGCGTGATGCAGATGAGATGCATCGGTCGACCCTGATCGAAAATTTAGCCTGTCGGTCTCAATCAACCTTTTCAGAATCTCGGTATCCGCAGGGCAGAAATCATACTGCGGGATTTCCGCAGTCGTAATCCAGCGGATATCATTATGCTCCAGCTTCTGCGGAACACCTTCGGCAATTGTGGCATTGAAAAGTGTGAGCGTTATCGTGATATCGGGGTATTCGTGGACAACCTCCATGAACACCGAGCCGACATCAAGCGTTACGGCAAGCTCCTCACGGCATTCACGGATGAGTGCCTGCTCCTTGGTCTCTCCGGTCTCAACCTTTCCGCCAACGAACTCCCACAGAAGGCCTCTTGCCTTATGCGCGGGGCGCTGGCAGATCATGAATTTATCCTTGTCCCATATCAGGGCGGCAACTACGTTTGTCATGGTGATTTCTCCTTATTTTGTGAGCCGCGTCCATTTCCTTACTCTCCCCGCTGAAAATACCATAGGAAACGGAACTTCCGAAAACATCCTGAAACGTCTCGAGAGATTTCTTGAGGATGGATCCCTCATGGACGATATACTATAATGGTACCGTAAATTAAGACACCTTCTGAGACATTTTTTAATGAATCTGAT
>CAVCWT010000074.1:0-6035 GCA_963605745.1 Lachnospiraceae bacterium | reverse complement strand
TATCCTTGAGATGGTTGACGTGATGCACGGTGTCGGCCCTCTTATACTTCTTCCGACTCCTGCACATCTGGCACTCGTGCCTGTCGTACTCGAGCACCTTCGCCCGGACTTGCTCCCACCGAGTCCAAGTATAAAATCTATGCGCATCATGATCTCTCACACACTGCGTCGCATACGCTTTTTCCGCATCTGTCATTGCCGTCTCCTTGCACAACAAAAGCCCCGCCGGATTGCTCCGGTGAGGCCCAACACGAAAGGAGGAACATAAAAAAATCCCACTAACATATTACCACTTACTGCATTGCTATTGTGTGCTGATTTTCAAATTCCCGCAAAGCCCAGCCATGCAGATGGCATACCCTCGACCTCGAGTATCTCATTTCTTTGGCTATTGTGTCCCAGTCTTTGCAGAACACATATCTCTTAGTCAGTATCTCAGCATATAGATCTGCAGTATGTTGGGGCACCGATCGACTAGCTCTCAGCGCTTCGATTTCTTCCTTGATTTCTTCTTTCAGCTCTTCGAGTCTGACGATGTCATTGATGACACTATCTTTCAGCTCGATGAGCCTTGCAATTCCGTCCGTCAGGCTGTCATGCGGAGACGACTGCACCTTGACGTCTGAGTAGTCGATAGCTCTCAACCCGCTGATCGAGGTCTCGAGCCCAACGATCTGGAGCTTGTCATTCTCGATCCGCTCCGCCAGGATCCTGATTTGATTAAGTCTTTCCCTTGCTGTCATTATTTTCCCTCTGTCTCGATTTCCGCCTTCATTTCACTGATGAGCGCGCCCATGTCGGGCTTTTCTGTGGGGTCGGCCTGCTTGTCCGCAAGCTTCTTGTGGCTCTTCGCCTCTAAATTTGATGCCTGCCTTTTTCTTCCCGCACCCAGCTGCCCGGCCCTTCGATCTCGTTTTCCCGGCTGTTCGTTTCTTGTTCTCCTTTTTCGCTCCGTAGGAGACGAAGGCATATTCCTGGAACGGATAGCCCCAGGCATCGACGCCCGAATAAACGCTCTCCTTGTCCAGAACATACCCCTGCTTTGCATATTCCTTCGGTACCGTCGGCTCATCCCGCCAGCTTGAAGCCTTGACCACTTCGACCTTTGCCTCCTTCTCAGGATCAGTCAAGTTTCTGCTCCTTCTGTATCTCTGAGAAAAAGGGACACCCGTCATCTTCGCCGTCTCGCTCGTCTCCTTCAACATGTACTCCGCCAGCTGTTCATAGTTCCCATTCTCCCACAGCGGGCTAATGTTTACACCGCCCCATGTCCAGCACTCTCGAATGATCCTGTTGAAGTCGTGGATGTTGTTGATGATGATGTGGAAATGGACGTACTTGTTCATGAATTCCGCCGCTGAGATCCACCTGAGCTCTATATCCTGTTTCTTGTATCTCGCCCTCATTCTCCGGATGAATATATCATGAATCCGTCTTGCCTCTTCCAATGTCTTCGGCCTCATCTCTTCAGCGAAGGTGAGAGTCAAGAGAGCGTCTCCTGTTTCGAAATTCGCCCTGATGAGACGAAGCAGCTTCTTCATGGCATTCCGCTCATTGATCTTCTGCACCTCCTCTTTTGTCGGCTTGTTTCTCTTCTTCCTGGTCTCGCCCTTCACTCCGTATCTCGCAGTGTGGTACTTTCTCACTTCTATTCTGTTCTTCAATTTCCACGTCTTCTTGAGATACATATAAACACTCTTTCTATGTTCTAAAGTTAATAGCTAAATCAAGTTTTTGAAAAGGCCCTTGCAGCCCTTCGCCGACGCCCGCCGTCGGATCTCGATGTTCCACCTTATGCAGATGGAGTGATTCGGTTTTTCCGAATCACTCCCCCATTTTCACTATCCGCCAGTCTCTTCGCAGCTTTTCCAGCGCGCATCTCTTGTCCGGATAAGAATAGCTCTTCCCCGTTTCCAGTACCGTCACCACATAGCCCAGCTTGTCGTCATAGATGCACCGGAGTTCATAGATGTGTCTTCTTTTAATTTCCGGCCGCTTTCCTATATAGAAGGCATGCAGGTAAAACGGATCTCCAATCACTTCAAACCCTCTGTTCATCATGTCACCGCTCATGCGTCCAGCAGCGCCCTCGCCGGTCGCCTTTACGCCCTATCATTCTTGCCTGCAGCGCCTGGATGTTCTCACGTCGTGCGCTGGAAGCCTCCATATCGCCCCGATGGGTTTTCTCCCTGGCAGCTCTTGTCTTTTCTTTTTCTTCCAGGAAACGCGCATAATCCGCACAGTGTGCGTGACAGTCACCTTTATGCTTGTCACACACCTTGCACGGAACTTTTCGCTGATTATCACTAAAACGATTAAATGCCATTTTCTTCCTTTTTTCGATAGAGCTCATGCGTGCCATCCAGCAGCTTCAGCCACTCAGGATCCGGCATCGCGAAACCGAACTCCTGCAGGATCCTGTACTTTTCCATATAAGTATCGGCCTTCTTCCTGTCGTAATAGCCGTTATAGTCCACCACCTCGCGCCAGCTGCTTTCCATCAATAGCAGGAGCATGCAATACATCATCGGGATGTCCTGTATATCCTCTTCGGTATAATCCTTCATCCGCTCGACGCTCTGCAGTACTGATTTTGCTCTGCATGTATTTATGGTCACATCACTTCTCACCATCTCCCGCCAGAGCCTCGCTATCATGGCGTCCTCTTTGCATTGCGGTCTGACCCAATGATCTAAGATATGCGCAGCATAGCTTTTGAATGCATTTGACATCTCGGTCTTCATAGCTTCCAGTTTCTTTCTATTCTGTGTGACCTCTTTCCTCTTTTGTTCTGCTGCCCTTTCTGCTTTTTTCTCTTCCTGGTCCTCCTCTTTCGGCTTTATCAGGCGGATCATGCCGTTGCCATATAGTGATTCATCATAGACATACATCATGCCCGGCTGATACTTGACAGTGTCCAGTTCTTCGAATGCATCTTCGCCGATCGATAGTGACCGTACCGTATCAATGAGGTTCCAGCGCTTCGCCTGATACTTCTCGTTACTCATCCTACGGAAGCCTTTCCCCCTCAGAATTTCCTCTATCTTCCCGGCAAACTCTTTTTCAGCCCTCTTCTTTACGCAATTCTCTGCCCGCCACAATATGTCCTTCGCAGAAGTCGCTTCCTTGATGATCTTGTTGGCATCCTCCGTGTTTTCTATCTTGTTCAGTGCTTCGATTGCCTCGATTGTGAGCTGAAAGCTCTTGCTGTTCAGAACGTCCTCGTCAAGTCTTGCCAGACCTAAACGATTCTTGATCGTCTTTTCAGAGAAGCCCACGCCCTTCGCAATGCTGTCTACCGTTTCGCCGAGGTCGAGCATGAGCTGATAACTCGCGCCCTCTTCGTATTTCGTGAGGTCATGCCTCTGGGAGTTTTCTCCATTCATGATCATAATCTGCTGCGCTCTGGGAATGCCTTCCACAATAACGCAAGGAAGCTTGCGGATGCCCGCCTGTTTCGCTGCCGCAAGTCTTCTGTGTCCAATCAGGACGGTGTATTCCTCTTCCCAGTCCGCCGCTCCCGGTATCCTAAAACCCTCTGTATTTGGAATGACCGTGAGGTTTTGCATAATGCCATTCTCTCTGATGCTGTCCGCAAGCTCTGACACATCCCCGACTTCTCTTCTAGGGTTGTCCGGATGCGGGTGCAGCAAGTCTATATTCAGCATCGTAATAATTTTATTTTCTTCTATCATTTTTCGTAGTTCCATCCATCATCAATAAGGCCAAGTTCGCATTTCAAAATATCGAACGGCATAACCGTATCGGACTTTGTTCCCCCCTCAAGCAGGACGATGTGCGGGAATATCCTTTTAATCACTCCCCTGCGCGGCTTGCCCCATGGTTTCCCGATCCTGTAGGTAATTCTGTCGCCCCGGCGCAATGTCCGCATGAACTTTTCTATTCGTTCCGGCTCGATCGGCACTGGCGGTCTTTTCTTTGGTTTTGCAAGTTTTTGCTTCCCTGCGGTGTCGTCTTTCCTCTGTCTGATCTCCAGCATCAGTCTGTCCAGCTTCTTCTGGTTTTCCCTTGTCTCGAGTGCCAACAGAAGAGCTTCCCCCTCTCTGGCAATCGACCTAACGTATCTGTCCAGCTCCGCCTGTGTCGGTCCCCGATCTCTCTTCTCTGAGGTTCCCTTGGTTGTATTCTCACTCATTGACCGTGCCTTTGTCCTTTCGCTCGTCCCCTCATTGTGTTATACTTTTTCTAATTCGTACTTCTTTCATTTGCCCGGGTAATGCTCGCTCCCGGGCTCCTTTTTTTGTTTTACAGATTTACCAGTCTGTATCTATCTCTTCCCAGCTCTTCAGGAGTCTGTACACCTCTGCGAACGCGGTTCCCTCAAGATCTATGTATTTGCCCGTCTTTCGGAAGCACCGCTTTGTCATGTTGTCGCTCGCATGGTTTTCATACACCATGTTCCAGGATTCATCTGTGTCTTCCGAGACAAGCACAGCGATGTATCCCTCCGATGTCTCCACGACATCGCCGGCCCGGAGGCATCCTATGTCATGCTTCCTGTGGAGCTCTTCATACTTCTTACGCAACTCCTCGTGTTCATTCATCGCCTTATCCAAACGTTCCCTAAGCGAAGCGATCGTTTTTCCCGCGGCTGCCTCGCCATCTATGTACCCATTCAGATAGTCTTCATTTATACGTATCTGTTCTGCTGCCGTTTTCATTTTGCCAATTCCCTCCGATAAGTTTGTTCATTTCTTCGCTTGCCCCGCACCTCTTCGGTTTCTCCCGAAATTTCTGCCCTGAAATTACCGATATCCCCAGCACCGAGCCGTACCGGTTCAACTTGTTTTTTTTCATGCCATGCTTCATTTCGCCATTTCCTCGACCTTTTTGCTAAACAGCTCGAAGTATTCCTTTTTTAAGATCTCATTTTCCTTCTTCAGCTTCTTGATGGTTTTTTCCAGCTCGCCCACAGCTTTCTTGTCTGCTGCCGGCTTTTCCTTCTTTACGTCCCTCAGCTTGTATTCTTCAAGTTCCATCGTAAGCTTCTCAATCTCTCCAGCGAGCTCCTGTGCAGTTTCCTCCGCGCTCTGGCGCTCCTCCTTCATGCTCTCGACATCCTTCAGGAGCTCCTGATATGCCTTCGAATCCTCTACGTTAATGTCTTCTTCTCCATGTATTACAGCGTTTTCCCCGAAAAGCATTTCCGCAACTTTTGCCTCAATCTCATTCATTTCCGTATCTGATGCTTGCCGGACATAGTTTGTCAGCTGCTTGTTATTGCAGTAGCTTACTTTTCTGGCATCTGCCCACATCATTTCCTGTGCGCGGATCTTAAGGCTTGCGTCTCCATCATACGGCTGCAGTGTTACGAGGCTCAGCACGACGCTCACATCTTTCCAGCTTCTCAGTATGTATACCGGATATTCCTGCCCGTCTTTTCCCTGCCGTTTCCAAATATCTCCCGTGTTAATATTTTCCATAGCCCCCCCTATCGTATTTTTCATCGCCATGTATGCCGTTTCATCCATATATCCTTCGGCATTCCGCTTCGAAACCTGATTCCATTTCACGTATTTTCGTCCTCTTCATATATCTTCAATCTCTCAGGATGCTTCCGTCTCCCGGTCTTTCTCTGATTCCATCCGCGCCCCCGGCTCTCCTTTATCCTCGCCGATAAAATCGAACAGTGTCGGTGATGTCGCGTCTCGTTCTGCCGCATCCAGATATCCGACACCATCTCGAAAATAGTCCGTATTTAACTCGATGCCGTAGCCTTTACGGCCCATCTTCACGGCTGTCATCGGCACCGTCATCAGCCCGCCGAACGGGTCAAGTACCAGATCACCCTTGTTGCTGTATCGATTGATGATTCTCTCCACAATGTCAAGCTGCAGCGGGCAGACGTGCATTGTCGCTCTGCGTCTGCTCTGTGTCGTGTTCAGCGTCCGCATCCGGCTGATGTCGTCCCATACTTCGTCTGTCCACGATCCAGGCGCCACGACCATAAAGATGGCCGGCAGTTTCCCTTTATCGTCCAGCTGCTTTGCCAGCTCAACATGCTCTGCGTAGTT
>CAVCWT010000073.1:0-7039 GCA_963605745.1 Lachnospiraceae bacterium | reverse complement strand
ATTTTTCTCAAAATCAGCCCTCGTTTCGAGACATCAAGGTGACTGTCTCGATGTGGAACGACCGCTTAACATTGATGTCTCCTGGTTTTTTTAGGTGAAAAATGGCGTTTTTTCTTTCCTAAATTCGTTTGCGGAAGCATATCTAATGTTACAACTTGCGCGAAAAATATGTGAAAACCCTACAATATTAATATTTGAAGTGAATTTAAGTACTTTTATGACATTTTTCTATTGTCATCAATATCGGGCAACATGCTGTAACTCCGGAATAGATGTCAGATTTTTCCGAATATGCGGAAACAAATCTACTACCATTAAGGCGACATCTATTCCGGTGCTTGAACCTCGTGTTTTTTCGGAAACAGGTCTATCACCTCCCCTGCCGAAAAACTATACTACGGGGTATAGTCCTATACCTCTGGTATATTGTCTTGCCGATTTGCTGATGCCGCAATTCCTTCGGATCTGTTGAGCATCCAGTTATTGTTTGCAAACTACCTTGTCTACTGCCAAAAGTGCAAGCATGTCGCAAAGAGCAATATGTACATCCAGCGTGCCGAGGCATACATCGACGAGCTGCACGAGCGTGGCACGGTCTGCCCCAAGTGTGGCGAGAACGACTGGACACTCAGCTATCCCCTCGGCACCTTGACCGGCTTTGTAAAATTCTAAAATAAAGAAAAAGAGCCGCCTTACCTTCCATAAGGAAGGCACCCCAAGGCAGCTCTTGTATCTCAGCTAAATAAGTTTTCGCAAACGGCGTAGCTATAAGGGCTACGCCGTTTTCTCTTTGCTTTTTATGGCTGAGAGCGTAAAAGTTATAATCCGAATGCCGGAATTAATAAAGTAATTCCTTCGCATGGATTAGATTGGTCATAAGTTCGTTGATGGGGGCTTCCAGCCCAACCTTCTTTGCTTCATTCACAATTGCACCATTCATCCGATCCACCTCGGTTTTTCTTTTGTTGGTGACATCAGCCAGCATAGAGCAGCGGACCTGAGCAGTTTCTCTCGAAACCGTCATGACATACTCAAATTCTTCCTCAAAATCGAAATCCATACCGGTAGCATTGGCAATTCGAACTGCCTCAGATACAATTGCGTGGGCGGCTTTCTTTGAAAAATGATTTTCAGATACAGTGCTGTTTGTATCGTCGATCAGGCCGGCTACAGGATTAATTGCACAGTTAACGAAAAGCTTGTGCCAAACCAAACGCTTTACATTCGGAACCAGAACAATTTCTTCGATTCCGGCATTTTCAAATGCTTCTTTTACTCTTTCTGCAGAGGTCTGATCCTTGGTCAGGCATCCAAGCTGCGTAAGTCCGGTGCCCGCATGGAACACCTTGCCGGGCCCATTCATAATACCGCCATGAGAGCTGGTACCCAGTACGATCTGCTCTTCGGGAACAAACTTAACGATTTCATCCGCATTGCCGTAGCCGTTTTGCAGTGAAAGGACGATCGTGTTTGGCCCAATGAGGGTTTTGTTCTTTGCGAGCGCATCGGCAGTCTGGTAACCCTTGCAAAGAAGGATCACAAGATCGGCAGCGCTGCAGAGCGTTGTGTCATCCGTGGCAACAGTGTTCTTATAAATATGGAGTGTACCATCAGGATCGGATAACTCAAGTCCATCTTTGTTAATTGCGTCAATATGCGGCTTATAGACATCAACCAAAGTCACATTGTATTTTTCAGACAAAGGGCCACCATAGATGCAGCCCATGACGCCGGCGCCTACTACCGTAATGTTTTTCATCTTTTAATCCTATTCTTATATAAATATAATTTATCTTGCCTTGAGAACTGCTAAACCGAATTTATCAGTACAGCCCGGGCAGTACATTGGCAAACATGCTCAAAATTAGTATCACAGCAAATGTGATCAAGCTGGCAATCGTAGTGGGCACGGACAGGGAGCGAAGTGTCTGTTTG
This sequence comes from Lachnospiraceae bacterium, assembly GCA_963605745.1. Classification (GTDB taxonomy): domain Bacteria; phylum Bacillota; class Clostridia; order Lachnospirales; family Lachnospiraceae; genus CAG-791. Next base: position 5,104 of record CAVCWT010000073.1, on the reverse strand, counting down.
GAATCAATATCAAACAGACCGGCTGCAAGCCAGAAAGCGGTGTCCGTGTGAATGAGGAAGCCAACCGCAGCAGCACATATCGTCAGGCCTACCAAAACGGGAGAGGCTCCCGCTTCCTGTGCGATAGGTGCAAAGATGCCTACCGTAGTCAACATGGCTGTGGTGCCGGAGCTTAGTGCCACACGCAGGATCGCGCTCAGGATAAAGGCAAACACAAGGATAGGCATGTCAAAGCCAAGGAGGGTGCTGCAAAGCACATCGCCAATGCCGCTCTTTGTGATCACCGCCGCAAGTGAGCCACCGACACCCAGAATAATGACGATTTCCGTCGTCTTCAACGCATCGTTGAACATTGACATGACCGGTTTGTCAAAGTACTTGGACAGCGAGAAAATGGTAACGAGCATAGAGATGAACAGCGCAATATTGTTGTTGCTGATAAAGGCAATAATATCTTTGGCAGTTCCCTCCGGCAGGACGATGCCGGAAACCGTTCCCACTACGATCAGAATCACAGGGAAAAAGATCAGGAAAATCGTATGCCCTGCACTCGGCTTGGTCGGGTCGGGGTTGAGCGAGGCAGCAAGATCCGCTTCATCCAAAGCCGCATTGTCGCATGCATTTTCGTCCTTCTTGTAAACTTTGACATACAGAAGGCTGATAATCAGCAAAGCAGGCAGTGTCACAATAATGCCATAGAATATGAACCAGCCCATATTTGCGCCTATCATGCCCGCAACAGCCAGAGGGCCAGGAGTAGGAGCAACACAGCAGTGCGTCAGCAGCAAACCAACGCTGAGCGCACAAACATAGCGCAAAATGCTTTTGTTCGTCAGTTTTGCGAGTTTTTTGCACAGGGGAGCCAGCATGACCCATGCAGCCCCCATCCAAACCGGAATAGAGATAATAAAGCCCGCAATTCCAAGTGCAAAAACATCGTTTTTCGGGCCAAGCTTTCTGATGAGCCATTTAGCCATCTCATCGATTGCACCGGACTTCTCCAGGTAATATGCCAATATGCATCCGAATGCAACTACCATACCGAGTCCGCTGAGTGTCGATCCGAACCCGCTGCTAATTGCGCTGGTGATGTCGGCGAGCGGCATTCTGGTAAGTAGGCCAGCCAGAATCGCGGCAGAGAGCAAACCAATGGTTGGGTCTAATTTCAGCTTGGTCAACATGAGGATCAATGCGACCAGTGTGATCACAAAACTAATCAGGATCCATGTATTACTCATGTCCTACGCTCCTTTCTTAGTGCCCGCTATAACCGTCATATGCGCCGAGGGCGGCATGACCAGAGGCGGAATCTGCACATTTAACAAGCAGGCCTTCGATAGTGACCAATTTTGCGCTGGTCAGATTGGAATGGCAGAGGATGATATTGACGATCTCATCCGGAAGTCCCATTTCCCATGCCTTGGCAGCCGCCATGAAGGAATGCTGATGAAATTCACCTTCCCGCGTAATGCGTGCCACGCCGTCTTCGCCGGGGCAATATTCCACGATCTTGCTGGCATCATGCAGAATTGCGCCGATGATGAGAACATCACGATCGATTTTCTCGTGCTGTACCTCTTCGAGTGTATCAGCGAGTCGGATCGCACCCTTTACAACGCACTGTGTATGCATCACCAAGGTCACCGGGATTTTTCCGAGAATACTGAATGCTGCATCCTCAAGGTTGTCCCACGCACTTTTTTCCCAAAAGTATTCCCAGATTGCGCAGGCCTTTTCTGCCCATTCTTTGTTGTTTACCATTTTCAGCTCGGGGAATGCGTTCCAAACAGCGGTAGAATTTGCTTTCATTTAATTTGCCTCCTCGTATAATTCATTGCTGCGGAATGTCCGCATACAGACATTACCGCAAATTTTTGATTAGATTAATTGGGCCGTGTTTATTGATGGGGCTCTTAGAGCAACTCTGTATTCATCTCTGATGAAATATGTGCTTGGCATCCTTTGCGCAGTAAGTACTTGCCCTGTTTACTTCAGAATCGCACCTTCGTCAGCAGAGGAAACCAGCTTGCGGTAACGGGCCAGCCAGCCGCCCTTCACCCAGTTCTCGTGGGGCTTCTGCTCCGCTCTGCGGCGGGCGAATTCCTCCTCGGTGACGCGGGCGTTGATGGTATACTTGTCCATGTCGATGTCGATGATGTCGCCGTCCCGCAGCAGGCCGATCTCGCCGCCAGCCGCCGCTTCAGGGGACACATGGCCGATGGAAGCGCCCCGGGACGCGCCGGAGAACCGACCATCGGTGATCAGGGCCACATCCTTGTCCAGCCCCATACCCGCCAGGGCCGAGGTGGGCACCAGCATCTCCCGCATGCCCGGGCCGCCCTTGGGGCCCTCGTACAGGATCACCACGATGTCGCCCTTCTGGATCTCGCCGCCGAAGATGGCCTTCACCGCCGCCTCCTCGCCCTCAAACACACGGGCGGTGCAGCTATGCACCCGCATCTCCGGCGCTACGGCGCTGCGCTTCACCACGCATCCGTTTCGGGCGATGTTGCCGAACAGGAACGCCAGGCCGCCGGTGGCGGAATAGGATTTGTCCAGCGGACGGATGACCTCGGGATCACGGTTTTCCGCGTGGGCGATGTTCTCCCCTACGGTATGACCGGTGACGGTGGGCAGCTCCGTGTGCAGCAATCCCGCATCCGCCAGTTCCTTCATGACGGCGGACACACCGCCGGCCTCGTCCAGCTCCTCCATAAAGTGCTCACCCGCCGGTGCCAGATGGCACAGGTTGGGGGTCTTCTCGCTGATCTCATTGAACTGCTTCAGGTCGATGGTCAGCCCCGCCTCGTGGGCAATGGCCGGGATATGCAGGGATGTGTTGGTGGAGCAGCCCAGCGCCATATCCACGGTGATGGCATTATGAAATGCTTCCGCTGTTACGATGTCCCGAGGGCAGATGTTCTTCTCCACCAGCTCCATGATCTTCATGCCGGAGTGCTTGGCGAACTGGATGCGGGCGGAGACAGGGGCGGGGATGCTGCCGTTGCCGGGCAGCGCCATGCCCAGCGCCTCACACAGGCAGTTCATGGAGTTAGCCGTGAACATGCCGGAACAGGAGCCGCAGGAGGGGCAGGAGGACTGCTCACACTTCCGCAGGCCGGCATCGTCCAGCTTACCCGCCTGATAGGCGCCGACTGCCTCGAACATCTGAGACAGGCTTGTCTTCTTCCCGTTTACATGTCCTGCCAGCATGGGTCCGCCGGAGCACACCAGCGCGGGTATATTCACCCGGATGGCGCCCATCAGCATACCCGGTACGATTTTATCGCAGTTGGGGATCAGCACCGCACCGTCAAAGCAGTGGGCGGTCAGCAGCGTCTCCACCGAGTCTGCAATCAGCTCACGGGAGGCCAGGGAGTAGTGCATACCCTTGTGGCCCATGACGATGCCGTCACACACGCCGATAGCGGGCACCTCCACCGGAGTGCCGCCGGCTGCATAAATGCCGCACTTCACCGCATCTGCGATCTTGTCCAGATGAATGTGTCCCGGAATGATGTCGCTCTTGGCAGATACCACGGCAATCAGAGGACGATCCATTTCCTCCTCCGTCAGTCCCAGCGCATAGAGCAGCGAGCGATGGGGCGCGCGGTCAACGCCTTTCTTGATCTGATCACTTACCATATTTTTTCACCTCTCATTGATGTGTAATTATTTGTTTGCTTGTTGGACAAGTAGAGCATACTCACTTTTCCCTTCCTTGTCAACCGTTTTCTGCCCTTTTTTGCAAAGTTCGTCGCTTTTACTAAAATACGCCTTGCGCTCTTGTATATTTTTCACACAAGTTTTGCTTGCTTTTTGCGGAAGAACACCGTATACTGGAAGTAACAGAACATCAGGAGGATCACGCCATGATGAGAAAAGACCTGCCCCATCAGGTGGCAGACAGTTTATATAAGATGATCGCGGACACGCAGGAGTTCCGCCCCGGCGACAAGCTGCCGGGAGAAAACATCCTGTCGGACAAGCTGGGCATCAGTCGTTCCACTTTGCGGGAGGCCATCAAAATACTCTGCTCTCAGGGTGTATTGGAGGTTTATCGTGGTAAGGGTACCTTTGTGTCCGAAAGCATGGAGAGCTTCATCAACTTTGGACTGGACGAGCTGGATCTGAACCGCAGCCGTGTGAAAGATTTGTTTGAAGCCCGCCTCCTGTTTGAGCCGCAGCTGGCGGCCATGGCCTGCCAGCGCGCCACAGATGAGGAACTGGACGCCATCATGGAGGCAGGAAAACTGGTGGAGGAGCAGATCCGGCTCCACGCCGACCGCACCTCCGCCGACCACGAGTTCCACCAACGCATCGCCGTGGCGTCCCACAACCGCTTCATGCTGCAGCTACTGCCCATCATTCACAGTGCCGTGTCCGAAGCCATTATGCTCAATGAGCATCAGGATCTGCTGTCGGACATCACCCTGCGGGATCACGCCCTGCTGATGGAATTTTTCGCCAAGCGGGACGCCTCCGGCGCAGAAGCGGCTATGCGCATCCACCTGCGCAGTGCCATGAATGTGCTCGCTTTAAAGAAATAAGCTTACATGATACGTACTGTGCAGTAATCCTGCGAGTCATCGGTTAAACTCCACGGTTATATCTTTTCCGACGAAAAATGAGAAGGCCAGTCTGCCGTCGTTGTGTACGGTGATGTGGTCGACGGTCTTGTTAAATCTGTTTTCGCTGAATGCGATGTTCATTTCCGGCAGCTGCGTAATTTCACGCACGAAATCGCTGAGCACATCTGCCTTGCGCGCCCGTTCCTGCTTTTCGTACTCCAACCGTTCGAGTGCTTTACGCTGCTCCTCATATTTTTCAGCAAGACCGTTGTAATAAGCGTTGTATTCCTCCTGGTTTTGCGCATGAGCGGCGTTGCCCTCTACGCACTGCCGAATGAGCACGGCGACGGCATCTGTCTCCCGTTGTATCTCTCCAATACGCTTTTCAAGCTCAGTTGTATCGGCAAGCGCTGTTTTGAGCAATCCGGCATCTTCTGCGAACTACTCTCTGTCTATCAAGGCGTTATCTTTGATATAAAAAAAGCCTCCTCCGGTTTAAAAGTGTAGGAAAAGGCTTGAAATCAAGGGCTTCC
>CAVCWT010000072.1:0-7072 GCA_963605745.1 Lachnospiraceae bacterium | reverse complement strand
TTGAGAGCATCGCCTAAGATGTGCCATTCTGGATGTCCTCCACTCGGCTCTTGAATGTCGCAGGAGTATGCCTCGATGCCAAGATCCCTAAACGCTTTGCAAACTGTCTGGGATTCCTCGCAAGCTATCAATACCTTCATGTCCTCTCCTCAATTCGCTAACAGCTTCCGCTCTAGATCTACCTCGATCATGTCATAGTCCGTCTTTTGTGTTACTTCCCACGCTTTCGGTTTGTCTCTGGCCTTGGTGTCCAGTCGATCCCAGACGATGGCCTTGTATTGCAAGCTGTCCTCGATTACCTTTGCCACAGCCGATGCTCCGTGCTTTTCCGTGTTGGTCTTCGCCCGGCTGACAATGCTGCGAAGATCCATCTCTGTGATGGTCTGGTGCTTTGCCGATTGATTAGCGATCCAGTCTGCCAGCTTCTCTGCGACCATGGGAGCGCAGCCAAGTTCTGCGAGATCCGCAGGAGACAGTTCCGGGATCTTAAAGGGGGATATAGGGGGATACCCCTCTTTATCAGAATCAGATTCAGTATCAGAATCAGATTCAGTATCACCATCCATTTGCATCGGTTTGCATTCCTGTTTTATGCAAGTGCATCCTTTTGCATCCTTTTGCATACCTTTTGCATCCACTTGCATAGGTTTTGCATTGCCCCAACGTTTCTTTGCATTCTCTGATTTCCGTTTGCATGCATCGTCATAGCTGTTGGAATCCTCTTGCATCTTCATGATGATCATTGATGAAACTGCCTTCACTGTTGGATCAGCCGGCATATAGTCCTCTCCGATCTGGTATGCACAGATGGCCTTGATCAGCTCTCCTGCCTGTTCCTCTGGCAAATCTGCAATCATGGTTGCCCATGACGAATACATGACAAATGATTTCTTATCGCTCATTTTCCAGTTCCTCTGGATCTATCCCAGTTATCTCCACCTCTACGCTGTTGCCTATCGTGGAGTACATCTTTTTCACGACCAGCGTTGTGACTTCCTTGTCATCCCTCCACGCTTCACCATTCAGCGCATCCAGAATGATTTTTGCTATATTGTCTACATCTGGCTTGACTGTTACCATGTACCGCCTGTTCAGCAGCTTTTCCCTGTCAGCCTTGCTTGCACTGTCCGGGATCTTGTAGCAAGCTACGATGCCCACCCGGATGTACCATCCTTCCGGGATCATGCCACCGCCATGGTTGCGGAAGAGGATCTTTGTGAGGCCTTCGTAGTCTGTTGTCTTCTGATCGGTGTAGACCTTTCCGTCCTTGGTGAACCTTGGTCTGGCCTTGCCTCTCGGCCTTCCAGGTATCGTGAATCGGTACTGTATCATCTCGCCCTCCATGCAGCCGTCATCCGTGAGATCTCGTCCGGTGTCATCGTCTCGATGCCGTGCCACTTTGCTTCCTCAACAGTGCCATTGATCAGGTGCGACATCTCTTCAGAGTTGTACGTGTGGCTTCCCCGGATCACCCAGAAGATTGGGAGCCTTGCTCCGTCTCTGGTTGTTACGAAGTAGCCAGAAGGTCTGTAGTGTGATTCCTCGGCCTTTGTCCAGTCGAAGTCTTTAGCCTTCACAGACCATTCCAGAGCACCATCTACCATGCTCTCTGCGCCGTATTCAGCGAGTAGCCTGTTGTGCTGTTCTGTCTTGCTGATCCCTCGCCTCTTGGCAATCTGGGAGCACAACTGCCAGTAATAAGCATTGGCATCCAAACTACGTTTCTTGCGGTACTGCTTGAGATCAATGGTGAGATCCTTCCCCACCAGCTCCTCAACAGAAGCCGGTGGTGTGTCGATCTCAATGGTTACTAAGGTCTTCCTACTGGGAAACGCTTGTGTTAGCTGTGTTATCCTTGCTCTTGTTTCCACTTGTTTTCTCCTTGATTGCTTCGACAGCTGCAACATACTGAGCCTTAGTCAGATCAGGCCATGTAGGGAAGATCTTGCTGATGTCATCCACACGGAATGCTTTCTTAGCCATCGCTTCCAGCGTTGCCAGTTCAATCTCACTGCACTTCTCATTCGAATGATCAGGCTCACTCACTGGCTCTGGACTGTCCTTCTCGCTATCTACCATCTCTTCTGTGGGGATGCAGAACACCTGGAACAATGCATACTTGAATGCGGCACTCATGGCCTTGTTCATGCTCTTGTCGCCTCTGTCCATGCCCTCGCCAACCACTGTGGCTGTGACAAACGAGCCGTCTGTTGTGTAGAAGGTGTACCGAACCTTTGATATGGAATAGATCATCGGATCGCCCTTCTTGCTTGTCCGGTTCTCTCTGGACTGCTCCAAAACCTCTGGAGTAACGAACACATTGTGTCTTGTCATCGCTGGATGCATCGCATTCATAACAGCATCGATACCACGATATTTGTAATGGTCGAAATCATTGGATGCATTCTTGCCGACTGCTCCAACATCTGCCATAACTGCGGCTATTGCCTCATAAATCTTTCCCTCGCTCATGCGATTTCCTCCTGTCCTGCTACCTCTTCGTCCGTGAGATCTTCTGCGTTAACCATGCAGTCTCCGCAGATGTAAAGGTCTGTGTCGATCTTGAGCGGCGATCCGAATGGCAGTCGGAAGACCTTGTCTCCCTCGGTGATGCCCATCGGATTACCGCAGCATGCGCAAACCAATGCCCTGTGACCCAACACCATCCGTGTCATTTCACACCTCCTGTGCCGTGTAGTTGTATTGCACTCCATCACCATAGTCCACAATGATCTCCATCAGGTCATTGGCATCTACAGAAATGGTCAGCTTCGCCGCAGAACCACGCTCTGCCGACATCTCCTCGAAGATGCTCTGAAGCTGTTTACTTAACTGATCAATCGGAATTCTTCCAACAAATGCATTCATGTGATATACTCTCCTTATGCTTTTCAATATTTTTCCTTTGGCTTCCTGTGCTGGCAGGGAGCCTTTTCTTTACAGATCCATATCGAGATATACCAGATCCATCTGCTCGATCATGATCTGTCTGCGCCGCTCTTCCAGCTTGCGCATCTCTTCTTCGTATCTGTCATCCTCAATGGACTGCTCCAGTACGAAGCAGAGTAAAAATCCGACCACCCCGGCAAGACCAAGGCACATGCCAAGGAAATGATCTGGCTGTAAGATGCATGCCACACCGAAGCCTGTGGATGCGATGGTTAATACTGCAAGTGCTAATTTCTTCATTTGTTTCACCTCCCTTCTGCGAATATCTGTAAGTCTTCGGCTGTGAAATGCAGGTACCTGTTCATGCTGGCAACTTCCATCTGCGTCCAACCTTTGCGGAGTTTGTGATCATAGAAGGTTGCCTCCGCAATCCCGGTCTTCTTCAGCAATTCCTTAATCGTCATCCCTGCCTCAATCGTCCTGACCTTGATGCATTCAAAGAATGTTTTCTTGTGGGTTCTCATATCGTCTGTGTTGCCATTTTGGCACGCTTATTAGCAAAAAAAATACGCTCACGATCGTTCTTGCCAAGGTTAAGTGCCTTGCAGAGTCCAGTTATTTCCTCTGCTGAAAATTCACCTATCCCTCGCAATCGATTGTATAGCGTAGGTCTTGGAATATTAGCTTTTCTGGCGATAGCCACCATTGACATACCGCTTTCCTTGATGATGCTTTGAAGAAGAACAAAATCAGTCATTTCAAATACCTCCTTTCATGTTGTCATTTTGTCCTCATGCAAACAATATAAATCATGTGTGCCATTCTGTCAACATCGAAATCAAAAATGTTGCAAAGCTGACACCTTCTTTATATAATTCTGGTATGAGGTAATTGTTATGGATATTTACAATCGCATCCGATTCCGTAGGGAACAGTTAGGGATGTCCCAAGAGGAATTGGCTAAAAAAATTGGATACAAGGATCGAACCGCTGTATCTAGGCTAGAAGCTGGTAAGCGCCAGATAAAGCAGTCTATGATTCAGCAATTAGCCGATGCCCTGCACACCACACCATCTTATCTAATGGGATGGGAGGAAGAAGAAACCGAACAGATCTCCGAAGAGGATCGCATCCTGCTCAAGGCCTACCACCGCTCTTCTGATGGAATCCAGGAATCCGTGAGGATATTGCTGGGTTTAAGGCAAGAGGCAAGGTTGTCAGCTTCCGAGGAGGCCTAACTATTCGTGGCGAGAGTTAAACCGGATGATTATGCTACGAATCGCATAGATCAGTTCGATATCTGCATGCTTGAGAAGTGAAACAATTTCGTCTATCAGATCTTGCTTTCCCATGGTGTAAACCTCCATGCGAATACACTACAGGCTTTTCCACTAGCCGTGTACGGCTGATGTTCTTCTTTTTTCGATGACCAATTTTCTTATCAATTGAGGGGGATTAAATGAACAGCATAGAAATGCGAGACCGATTCGCCTCTATGTGGAGAGCGGCAAGGGAGCAATCTGGCATGAGTCAGACGCAAGCTGCACTCGCTATTGGAGTTAGCCGAACCACTATTCAGAATTGGGAGCTTGGCTTGTCCTGTCCTTCCCAGACGCAAGGATTCTACTATTTCAACGCTCTGGGGATCCAAGCGATGCCATTCTATTTGAAATTGTTCTATCCAAATGAATTCGGAGACATTTGCCCGGAATCACCAGACGAGCAGGTTGACAAGGCACTAGAGGTTCTCATAAAGCAACGAAGCGGAAGATCCTGTTCATCGCTTATGGTGATCACGGATCATCACCGCCGGCAGTTATCGATATGATCTGTGCTCACTTGCATACTCCGCTGGTTGCCCGGATCGGAGTTGCTGAGTTGATCCGTTCCAATTTTGCACTGGCTAAGTCACTGGATCGGATCGTTGGCAAAGATCATGTTATGCCAAATATGGAACAGCTTGATGCGGCGATTGCGGCAGCCAAGGATGCTATAGATCGCAAAGCGAAACACTACACATCTATATCTAGAATAAGCAATGAAAAAAATATTTTCTAAATTATTCGCCATATTCATACACGCAGAACTAGCTGTCCTTCTGATTGCAGCTCCAATACTTTTAGCTGTCATGCTTTGTCTTTTTGTATATGGAGTGATTGTAGCGATCCTTTCTCCGTTTATTCCATCTGTTTCTGATTGGTCTTATATGCCATTCATTTATGTTGGAGTAATCATCGGAGCCGTAGCTGGAGTTCACCTCTTCCTTGGTGATACATTAAAAGAACTATTTCATATCGCTCCAGACAGCACGTTAGATCGTTTCTTCAGGTCGGTTTGGCTGATACTGAGTGCATTTGCGACCCCTTTCCTGGCACCACTTGCAGCACTAGTTATTGCAAGGTTTGTGTATGGTCTGTTGCTGTTATTTATCGCATTCTACGGTATGACCTTTTTAATTTCGTTAATAGAGTCACTGTTTTTTTTATTATGGATAGTTCTTTCTGTTGTCGGTTTTGGATGGATATTGCACTTTTCAATAGCCTCCGCAATCGATGACATTAAACAAATATATTCAATTCAAAAGGAGGAAGTCATGAGAGAGGTCGAGTACAGATGGTGTATCAATTGGGGAAGAGGATGCGGATCCGAATGGTATGACGCAGAAGTGTTCGTGCCGAAGGAAGAAGCTGAGTTGCTCCAGAAGGTGCGCAAGGAAGGTGGTAGCTGGAAGGAAACAGCCGGACTGGAGAACTCCTGGAAGACTGCATACGATGAAGCTATGCGCAGAGCAAAGCTGTTTGTGTCGGATCCAGATGAGTGGGCGAACATTGAGAATGGTTATATTGATATCCTTATCCAGTAATTGTGGAGATAAATGGGAGCAACAAGAAGGACTGCCCTGTTTCCAGCAGCAGTCCTTCTGCGAAAAGCAATGCGTGAAACGTCCGACCAAAGCCGTTTCACTTAAAGGTTCAAAGTTGTGTGCCGGGGGATGGAGTTCCTCCTTCTGTTGGGGAGCACACAATTCAAACAAGGAGATTTTAACATGAAAGCTACAAAGTTACCAAGCGGCAACTATCGAGTCCGCATTGAGGTAGGGAAGGATGCAACCGGGAAGCGCATCTGGAAATCCTTCACCTCGCCCAGTAAGAAGAAGGCCGAACTAGATGCAGCACAGTTTCAGATGCTGCACGTAGCACCAGAGGATGGCAAAGGAACCTTTCAGGAGGCCGCAGAATCGTTTTTAAGATCGAGAGGCGCAGTTCTCTCACCGGCATCGATAAGAGCCTACAGGAGCATTCACAAGTGCTTAAAGGAGTATGTTCCATGGTTCTATTCGCTACAGATTTACTCTGTCAGCACAGCAGACCTCCAGAAGGTGGTAGATAACCTCATACGCAGAGGTTTATCGGCAAAGACAGTGAAGGATTACTATTGTTTCATATCTGTTGTTCTGAACGATGTGGGAGTGCTTCTGAAGGCTCCAAGGCTACCACAGAAGGAAAGGCCATCGCTGAATGTGCCAGATGAAGAAACTGTGCGGAAGGTCATTGCCGCCGCAGAAGGATCCGATATAGAGATTCCGATTCTATTGGCTGCGTTCGGGCCGATGAGGCGAGGCGAGATCTGTGCATTGACCATGGATGACATAGAAGGGAATGTTGTTCATGTCTGCAAGGATGTAGTGCGAGACAGCGAAGGGAACTGGATAACGAAGGCACCGAAGACCTACTCTTCCGATAGGTACATCACGATGCCGCAGAAGGTAATAGATCTGATCAATCAGCAGGGATACGTAACCGATCTGAACCCAGATGGGTTGTCCAGGCGATTCAAAAGACTGTTAAAGAACAACGATATACCAAACTTCCGGTTTCATGATTTGCGTCACTTCTGCTGTTCTTACCTTCATGGTATGAATGTCCCAGACATTTACATCATGCAGAGATCCGGTCACAGCACAACGAACACTCTCAGACAGATTTACACACACACCCTTCAGAACCAGAGCAAGAGCGAAACAGAGCGGATTCTCGACCGCTTTTCCACATTTTAGCCGTGTCACTTCGTGTCACATTTCGTGTCACACATGCCCCTAAAATGTCACATATGCCCCCAAAATAGTAGAGTTGCCTCTAGCATGAAAGCACTAAAAAACCTTGGAAAATCAACATTTGTTGAA
>CAVCWT010000071.1:0-7178 GCA_963605745.1 Lachnospiraceae bacterium | reverse complement strand
ACGGCATCGCCAAAGGTGACGGCCTGTTCTTCAGCCCGGACGATCCCTGCACCCGTGGCCAGATCGTGACGTTCCTCTGGCGTGCTGCCGGTTCTCCGGAGCCGAAGAGCCTGAGCAGCTTTACGGACGTGGCTGCGGACAGCTATTATGCCAGGGCAGTCGCGTGGGCGGTTGAGAACGGCATCACTGAAGGGACCGGCAACGGGAAGTTCAGCCCGGACGCCGCCTGCACCAGAGCGCAGGCCGTGACCTTCCTCTACCGCGCTGCGGGCAGTCCCGCCGTCAGCGGCTATGCCGAGTTTGACGATGTGCTGACCAATACCTACTACGCCAAAGCAGTTGCCTGGGCGACAGAGCATGGCGTGACGGAGGGTGTCGGCGGTCGCCTGTTCGTGCCGGAAGACACCTGCACCCGTGGCCAGATCGTCACGTTCCTGTGGCGGTCGCAGGCCGTATAATCCCCCGTATCGTTCTCCGTTCCCGCAGTCCATCGGATAGGGCTGCGGGAACCGGGGAGCCGCCCGCAGGCGGCAGGGGCAGCGCCCCTCTGGAGCGAGGCAGCAGACAACCGGCAGCACACAGGCCGGTAGACGCAGCCAGCTCCAGCAGCCCCCGCGGGAGCGCGCAAAAGCACTTTCATACTGCCAGCCCAACAAGGGGCGGCGGTGTGAAAGTGCTTTTGCGTTACTTTCTCACAAGAAAGTAACAAAGAGGTTGCCTAATCGGTACTCATATGGTAAAATAGCAGCAGTACGAAAACGGAAAATCAGAGCAGAGGAAAGGAAGGGTGAGCGGTATCGAAACAACGATTTCCGGCATGATGGGAAAGGGCAGCGTCCGGCACAACAACCGGGATTTCACAGCGGCCAACGTAGACCGGGAACGGTCGGGGCAGAACATCGTCTTTGTCAATGAGGATCTGAAGCAGGTCTATCACGAGCTGTTCGACGAGGCGCTGGAGAAGTACAACGCCGGGAAGAAAAAGACCAGGGACAAGATCCCGGACTACTACGAGCATATCCGCAAGAGCAAGCAGGAGAAGCTGTTCCAGGAGGCTATCTTCCAGATCGGCAATCTCAGCGACTGCGGCTGCGGCTCGGAGGGCGGCCAGCGAGCTGCCGAGGCGCTGACGGAGTTCGCAGAAACCTTCCAGGAGCGCAACCCTCATCTCCGGGTGTTCAATATGGTGCTGCACATGGACGAGGCCACGCCGCACCTGCATATAGACTATGTTCCGGTAGCGACGGAGCAGACGCGGGGACTGTCTACGCGCGTATCCATCAAGCAGGCCCTCAAGCAGCAGGGCTTTACAGGCAATGGCCGAAAACAGACCGAGTGGAAAGCATGGATGGATCGGGAGAAGGACGTGCTGACGGAGATCGCCCAGCAGCACGAGTTTGAAATTATTTCTCTCGGCAGCAACCGGCGGCATATGGATCTGCCGGAGTACCGTGCGGCGATCCAGGAGGCCGAGGCCGCGCAGGAACAGAAGGAAGCGGCCTTACAGGAGACGGCAGACCTGCAGGAGCAGAAAGCTGTGCTGACGAAGGAAGTAAAATCGCTCTCAGGCACTGCAAAGGCGCTGAGAGCCGCAGAACGGGTTCGGGTGGACTTGGATACCATCCGACCGGAAAAAACGCTCACAGGGGCTGTCAAGGGCGCTACGGTGGAGCAGATCAGGGACCTCAAGGCTGCGGCCATGACCGGCGCTGCGGCGAAGCAGGAAAACGTGGAGCTGAAAAAGGAAAATGCCGCGCTGAGAAAAGACAAGGCCGAGCTGCAAAAGAAGGTTCCGTCCATCAAGGATCGGATGGAAGCTGCGGCAAAACAGAACCAGCTTGAACAACTCCAGTATGAGAACATGGAGCTGCGAGAGGAACTGGAGGAAGAACGGAGCTTTTCCGACCGGCTGCTGGAGGGCATCGACCGGGTGCTGGACATGCTGGAGCGACACCTGCCGAAGCAGCTCCTCCACCTCGTCGATAAGGCGCGGAATCTGCTTCCGGAGCGTCCGGCCAACCGGCAGGAACAGCGGCACGAGAGAGGCCATTCCTGGGACGATATGAGCCTGTAAAAAGGCAAGAAATGTGCTGATAACAGACAAGCAGTCTGCAGGAGTCTTTGACCCTGCGGACTGCTTGCTTGATTTTACAGATTTCGACGGATCACGTCGGGGTTGTTCAACGCACTCTCAAGGATTCGGCTCAGTACCGAGGTATAACCTTTTCCGAGGGATCGTGCCTTTCTCAATGCCTGCGGAGAGAGGCGCAGAGTGACAGACTGCTTGCAGCGTTCGTCATGGTTTTCCTCGGAGATCCGTCTGAACATGGCCAGCTGTGCCGCAGATAGTTCCGGGCAATCTTCATCTGGAGTTATGGGCCTTTCGGCCAAAGCATTGAGCATTTCAAGCTGGGCATCCGTTAGGGGCCTGTTTAGATCAATATCCTTGCGAACATTCATAGTACATCCTCCCTTCCTGTTTTGTAGCTCTACGTGCAGATATTAGCCGGATCGCATGATCCCTTTCTGTATAGACCACCATGACAATAACGGCAACACCGTTGATCTGACCGATGGTGATGTACCGATCCTCGGTGGTAGAGTGGGCTTCATCGTAAAGTTCTATTCGGTTTTCATCTTGAAAAACCAGCGCGGCAGTGCTGAAATCTATGCCGTGCTTTGCGAGGTTGATTTTATCTTTCTGGTCATCCCACTCGAACTGCATTTTCATCCCTCCGGTCACCATCATTATAGCAAAACGTAAGACAAAATGCAATACAAATTAGACGACAAAATCATTGTAAAAACAGCCTGTCCAAAGGACCTTGCAATCGTCTTTTGGACAGGCTATAATGATAAGTGAAAATAGGGAAAAAATATATTGATAATATATGCCAAATGTATAGGCCTTTAGGCCTTACTTAAAACGAAACTATTTCTCTCTCTGAAAGGGAGAAAGTCGGAGGGGAAAAGGGGGTGTGCGGAGGGGTGTGGGAATGTGGTAAACCCAACGGGTTTTCCATCATTTCCATGCCCCGGAGCGAGGGGGAAAGGGGGAGGTGACTTTCTCTTTAAGGCCCCGGAGGGGCCGCTCTTTGGCTCCCCCTTTCCCCCTTCCCGCCCGCAGGCGGGCCCCGCCGCAGCGGACTTTTCTTTTTGCTTCTTTTTCTTTTGGAGGTGTTAGCATGAGTCAGCCGAGAAAACGAGGAATTAAACCGGAAAACAGCAGGACGGTCAATCAATGGGGACTGCGGGGGCGTATTCCTGTTGATCCGTTGAGGCCGCAGTATATTTGGGATGATTTCTATGGAGTGCCGAAGACGATTTACTATATTGAGGATAACACCAGAGAAATGACGGAAGAGGAAAAGGCAGAGTTCGAAGCAGATCGAAAGGCATTTAGCCAGAGGTATGTGAAGTTGATTGCAGATGAACTGGAGCGGCTGAGGAAGGAGAGGGAAAGCAGGTGACGGAGCAGCAGGCAGCGCTGGAGCGGCAGCGGGCACTTTACCGGGAGAAGAATGCATTGCTTCATCAGTATCTGGAGCAGGTGGAACCTCTCGAATTTTATCGGGAGATATTCCCGGAAGGATCGTTTGAGCGAAAGGGGTACTTGGAGGATGCCAAGGGCAACGGTATCGCTCTGGTTGTACCTCCAAAGTCAAAAGTGGTTCAGGAGAACGGCGTTGCACTGGAGATCAAGGGAGACGGCAAAGCCTATCGGTATTTGATTACGGATGACCTGAAGGAATTGGACGAGCTTAAGGAAACCGAGTTTACGATCATGTCCCCTATCTCATATTTCGGTCTCAAACGCAACGGAAAAAATGCCCGGTATCTCTATGCGCTGGTGTTTGACCTGGACGGCGTGGGGATGCCGCAGCTTCGGGACACGCTGCATCAGATGAACAAGGACATTATTCCCAAGGCCACCTTCGTGGTAAACAGCGGGACGGGGCTGCATCTGTATTATGTGCTGACCGAGCCGATCCCTATGTACCCGCACAATCAGAAGATTTTGAAAGAACTGAAATATGCTCTCACCCGGCAGATCTGGAACAGGTTTACCTCGTCCATCCGGGAGCCGCAGATGCAGGGTGTTTTGCAGGGCTTCCGTGTGGTGGGAACCGGCACAAAGCTGGGCAAGGACTATCCAGTGGTGGCGTATCGGTATGGCGGCGCTGTGGAGCTGGAGAAGCTGCTGGACTATATTCCGGACAGCAACGGAGAACAGCAGCGCATACAGGCGCTTATGCGAAAGAGCCGTCTGTCGCTGGCCGAGGCAAAAGAGAAGTACCCGGACTGGTACGAGCACAGGATCGTGAAAAAGGAGCGCCGGGGCCGCTGGACGGTGAAACGGGATCTCTATGACTGGTGGCTGCACCGGATCGCTGACGAGATCCGAGTGGGGCATCGGTTCTATGGGATTATGACGCTTGCCATCTATGCCAAAAAGTGCGGCATAGACGAAGAGGAACTGCGCCGGGACGCGTTCGCTCTGATTAAGCCGTACGACGATATGAGCGTGGAGGACATCAACCGCTTTACAAAGGACGATGTGGTGTGCGCTCTGGAGATGTTCAACGAGGACTATGTGACCTTTCCGAGGGACGATATTGCCAAGCTCTCCGGCATGACTATGCCGGTCAATAAGAGAAATTGGCGCAAGCAAAAAGACCATTTAGAGATTGCAAGGGCAATTCGGGATATTGGGGTTCGGCAAAAGGGAAAAAAGGATTGGAGAGAAGGAAACGGCAGGCATAATGCGGAGCGTGTAGTTTATGAGTGGCGGAAGAATCATCCAGAAGGGCGTAAGGCGGACTGCCACAGAGATACCGGACTTGATCCGAAGACGATCCGCAAGTGGTGGGACAGTGAGCCGCCTGCGGTGTGGCAGGAGGACGGCCACATGGTAGCCAGAGTGAGACCGTCGCAGGCACTGAGCGATCTGCTGGTGGAGGCTTTGAAAAAGGACGGAGATTAGGGTTCATTTTGGGGCATTTATCCCCGCAGGACGGCGTTTTCGGTGCGTTGATGGTAGGGATACTACCCAGCTCCGAAAAGCGGCTCAGAAGGGCTAAAAATGTGTTTTTTTGCCTTTTTAGTGGCTGCGATGCAGAGGGATAGAAAGCACCCTATTGACACATGATATATATTATGATATAAACCGAGTTAGGAGGTGACAGTCATGGATACTGCAAAGATTTTTGAGAATGGAAGAAGTCAGGCGGTACGCCTGCCGAAGAAATTTCGCTTTGATGCGGACGAGGTCATTGTCCAGCAGCTTGGCGCTGCGGTAATCCTTGTACCGAAGGAGTCTGTGTGGCAGACATTCTTGGATGGGCTGAACAGCTTTACCAGCGATATTTTTGAGGACGGAAGGAATCAGGGCGTCCAGAAAGAGAGAGAATGCCTGTGACGTATATGCTGGACACCAACATTTGCATCTATGCAATGAAAAACAAGCCGGAGCATGTGCTGCAACGGCTGAAAAAAGAGCTTAACAATGGGGTTTGTATTTCTTCCATTACTTTGGCCGAACTGGAGTATGGGATGAAGCACAGCTCAAATCCAGCGAAAAACGAGCAGGCATTGCTGCGGTTTCTGATTCCTCTCGCCGTGCTTCCGTTCGGCGCGGCAGCCGCATCGGAGTACGGAGCGATCAGGGCCTACCTCCAGAGCAATGGAACGCCAATCGGCCCGCTGGATATGCTGATCGCCGCACATGCAAAGGCCGAGGATATGATTTTGGTGACAAACAATGTCCGTGAGTTTGAGCGTGTGCCGGGACTGGACGTTGAGAATTGGGCTGAGTCGGGGGATGGATAAATGGGACAGCAAGTAGAAGTTACCCTTACGATTGATGAAGAGCTGAAAGCGCAGGCCGAAAGAGTTTTTGCAGAAAATGGGCTGACGCTGGAGGAGGCCGTTATTCTGTTCTTCAAAGAAACCGTTCGTCTTGGGCGGCTGCCCTTCAATCTGGATGATGAGCTGAAAGAGTATATGAGAGCGTGGTGATCTGGTGGCAAAAACCATCAAGGAAATCGCCGATGAGCTTGGCGTTGACAAACAAAAGGTCTATCGCTTCATCAAGCAAAACCACATCAATGAAGTACATCGTGAAGTGCTTCATGAAGCACTTCAACGAAGCGGCGTGAAGTACTATGATGAAGCGGCTGAAACCCTGATAAAACAAGGAATTTTGGCAAATGGTGCATCAGCTGAAGCACATCATGAAGTGCATCATGAAGCACTTCAAAACCGCATCAATGAAGCGGTTTTTGATGCAGTAATTGAGATGCTTCAAAAGGAATTAGACCGAAAAAATGAGCAGCTTGCCGTGAAGGATAAGCAGATCGCAGATCTGAATGCGCGGCTATCGGAGTGTAGCGCGGCGCTGGTCGCGGCACAGCAGACGGCGCAGGCCGCACAGGCACTCCACGCCGGGACGATCCAGCAGCAGCTTATGGAGGAAAATTCTGATGCAGGATCAGCGCAGACGCAAGAGACCACAGGAGCAACGGAAAAGAAAAGCTGGATTCGGAAGCTATTCGGAGGATGAAAGACGTGGACGAAAAAAAGAAGAATGCAGACAGCGAACAGCAGAAGAAGGCTGTAAGTGCCTTCCTTTCCATGCGAGCAAAGGCTGCGGACAAAGGGTATTTGAGCAAAAAAGAAATTGAGACCGAGATAGGCGAGGCTCGCAAGGGAAAACTCGGATAAGAAAAATCACAGAGGGGCGCCCCTCTGTCCTTTGGTATAGCACCAAAGGACAATGACAATCTGAACAAAGAAGGAAAGAGGCGAAAACATATGAAGAACCGACTGCTCAGTATTCTGATCAGTTTTATGCTGGTTGTTGCATTACTACCGACTGCCGTCTTTGCGACGGAAATTGAAGTCGGTATAGATGACGACTTGAAATCCAAAATCGACAGTGCAAATAGTGGCGATATTATAAAGCTGACAGACGACGTTGAACTCACCGACAACCTGACAATCAACAAGACCGTTAAACTCGACCTGAACGGCAAAACGCTGAGCACTGATTACACCTACAACGAAATCTGTGTTGACACAAACGGTAGCCTGACTATTAATGACAACAGCACCGATAAAAAAGCGCAAATTGCAAGTGCAAGTTGGACACCTGCATGGTAGAAATTAGTTAATCAGAG
>CAVCWT010000070.1:0-7235 GCA_963605745.1 Lachnospiraceae bacterium | reverse complement strand
TTTTAAGGCATAAGAAAAGGCCGGCAGCGGATCCTTCCGATGTCAGCCTTATGCCTGGTTACTATTACAATTGACTGCGTTTGATGCAACGGACTTCTCCGCTTCCTGCAGCTCTTCTTTCTAAGCACAAGACATTGATTCGTCTTGCACAGGAATCCACTTTGGTGGGTTCCCGGATGTGATGTCCTATGTGACGTGTCATTGCCATTCGGTCCTCCTACTTCACCATGTCGTGATTCTGTGATTTCTCCGTCTTCGGTTTCACCGGCTGCATTGCCGCTTCCTGTTTCTTCTCATCAAGATTTCCCAGAAGCGAACTCTTTTCTCTCGTTTTGTAGGCCTCCAGCATTTCCTTCAGCTCCGTATTGGGAACCTCGCGGACATCGCGTCGCCAGTTGGTCTTGCCGTCTTCTCTGGTTCCGTCGGCTACTGCCTTGCTGACTCTGGTCGTGCCGTCCTCCGGCAGCTTCATCCAGACGCCTTTGCCGAATTTATTGTCATGGATCATCTTGGGTGAAATCACAAAGGATGCCCACGGCGTGTGATCCTCCCGATCGGCATTCGGAATCCTCACCTCCACCAGTTCGCGCCCGCTTTTCGAGGTAAACGGTTCTCCCACAAGGCCCTTGCCGAACTTGATGGCTACCTCCTTTTGCTCCGGCATCTCGATCATTTCACCATTTGCGATTGCCTTTTCTGCTTCCTGTACCCAGTCGGGAATATCTCCCGGCATGAGCGGTCTCGTATCTGTCATCTGTCTCCTTTCCGGCATAAAAAATGGACGGTTCATATAGAACCGTCCAAACACCCGAAGTAGCTGTTAATTTCCTTGGTAAAAACCGTTTGTACTATATTCAGCCCACTTCTTATACATCCGCTCTGTCTGCAATTTTTTTAATGTCCATATGCCAACCTCACCTCCTTAATAGGCTTCAAAAAAAGCGCGGCATCAATATAAAGATTTCGCAAAATAGGAATCAGGTCAATATATTCCTCTTCGGATTCCTTATTGTGTTGATATTTTGCCATCACAACCAAATATCCATTGTCCCATTCCTTTATCGCCGTAAATTGTTCTAACGAATAAGGCCCACGAAAGCGTATAATCTTGTCTCCATATTGGAATATAATCATATCTTTATCATTGCTGAGATATGCGCTGTCCACATTCATTTCCAAAGACCTCCAATCTAGTCGTGCTAGTCATTAACTGCCGACGAAGCCCCTGATCTCGCCCACTGATTGTTATTATGGACGCTCAATATAATTATAACAAAAAAGGATGGTCAGAAAACTTCAGATCAAAACCGCCTTTTCTTTATTTCAATCACAAATCCAAAAGCGGACAAAGCCGCTGCAGCAAGGCTGCCCCATAACACCATATTGGATTCATCACCGGTCTGTACGTTCTTTCTATCCGAACCACCCGCTGCAAGCTGTTCTTCTCCTAAACCCACCGATGTCTCGCTTGTTCTGATCTCACCAAGAACCATCTGTGACTGCTCCTCACCATGAGAGCTCTCATCGTTAATCAAGCTGACATCACCGATGTTATTTTCCACAGCTGATGGCTCCTCGGAAACGGATGTTGTCACCACATTCGTGTCTGTGTCTGGTGTATCCGGGTTTGTATAATCGGTTGTCCCTGGAACATCAGGGTTATCCGGCAAAGATGGATTCTCTGGCACATCCGGATTTGTTGGCTGGCTTGGCTCCGAAGGAGTGTCTGGCACAACCGGGGTTGTTGGTTGGCCCGGCTCCGCGGGAGTGTCCGGCACAGTCGGTGTTGATGGCTGGTCTGGTTCTGATGGCTCCGTCGGAACAGTCGGTTCAGACGGCTGGTCCGGTTCTGAAGTCTTATCTTTCGGCCGATACCGGTACGTTTCACTGGGCTCCGACGAAACGATTACCGTCTTCTTGTCCGATCTTGTGACAACCGGCCCACCTGTCACCTTTTTGGTTGCCACGTTTCCGCTTACTGCCATGTGGATCTCACCGGCTTTGTGCCCGGCGGTCCTTGCGACAATTCTGCCGGACTGGACGCCTGCATTGGCATGCACAGTCGCATTCGCAGCAATGATGTTGCCAACCCACTGGCTCTCAAACGTTATTTTTCCTTTATAGGAGCCAAAGTTCCAATACAGGTTGGCGGCCTTGTTGTCGTAGTTGTTAATGTCATTCGATGGATTGAAATAGGCGGTAATCCCCGTCGAGTCATCGGTATCGCTGCAGTCTACGCTGACAATGACCTTGGTATTCGAGGTGTTCTTCTTAACAAGGTCCTGGAAGATCTTCCTGTTATTCAGATCATTCGTATACCTGGAATCCGTAAGGAGCCTGCTGTGAATGGTGACATTCAGGATGTTCGTTCCATTCTCAATTACAGAATTCTCCGTGTTCTGCCTTTGAACCAGCGACTCGATCGCAGCTGCAATCTTATACAGATCGTTATCCGCGGATCCGGTGCCGTTCTCGTCCTTCGTTGCATCAATCAGCTTCTGGCCGGACTCTGCGATCTGATCAAGATTCTGATTGATATCGCTCGTTTTCTCGAGATCCGCAAGGCGCCTGTCGCTTGCAGCAAGGTGAGATGCGCTCTCAGACGTCACGCCGCCCTCTTCCTTCGTCGTGGCCGTCTCCAGCTGAAAGTGACCGGCGCTGCCGTGCGCGTTATCAGTGACCGTTACGTCCTCGCCGACAACAAGTTTGGACAGGACCTCTCCATCTTTGGTCTGGTTGGACGTTGTTTTGATCGTCGTCCCGTTCTCGGTGCTGCCGACGTAGGAATAGCCATTCCCGGCATACGGATCGGCGTTACCTGCGCCATACTGGCTGTCATCCTTATTCATGATGTCAACCTGACCGCCGGTCGCCATCGTATTCACTGCAACATTGCCGTCAACGTGGCCGATCGACTCATCAACCTTATCTGCATAGATTGCAAAATCCGAAGTGACATTCTGATCCTCCAGAAACTCCTTTGCGGCAGTCTCGGTTTCTGCATCGGCCTGCGTGACATTACCCGCATCCGTTACATTCTCCACGGTCGCATTCTCGGTCTCGACAGCATTCGTCATCTGCGAGGTTTCCGTCGTCACTGTCGTTGTCGTGACCGTCTCTGTGCTCACTTCCGACGAAGCAGTCGTCGTTGTCTTCTCATACGCCTCCAGCTCATTGCCGTCCTCATCCGTGATCGTGTGATAATCGGAATCTTCCTTATTTACCGGTGTCGTCGTGACCATCGGATCCAGTGGAGTGGTCGTGGTCTCAGTTATTGTAGAAGTCGTGGTGGTCGTTGTACTGCCATCCGCATTCTGAACCGTCTCCTCATGGACCTCAGGCGTCGACGTGACGGACTCCGGTTCCGAGGTCTCCGTTTCTCCGTGTAACTCCGGTGCCTGGGTCTCCGTCTCTTCCTGAACCTCTGGTGTCGATGCGGAAGGTTCCGTTTCCTTGGCAGCTTCCAGCGCCTTTGCGACAGGCTCTGTCGTTTCCGCATGTTCCTGTGTATCCATTGTTACTTCCTGATCCGCTTCTGCCGTGGTTTCAGCTGCAGCGTCACTCTCTGCAGCAAAAACAGCGACCGGCATGGACGCTGCCATGGATACTGCCGTAAGGCCGGTCAAAAGCGTTACCAAATGCTTCTTCATTGTTATCTCCTCCTTTTTGTCCCATAAGAAAAGGACATTCCTTCCGGAATGCCCTACTCGTCCTTGATCACCTGATATTCGTCCTCTGCATGGAGAGTCAGCTTGTGGCGCAGGAACTTCTCAATATCAAATAAGTTCTTTTTGTCGTAATCTGCTGTGTATTTGTAGTTCGGATGTTGGGTCAGGTCGTATTTATCCGACAGGAACGGCCGCACACCTCGCAGCTGCAGCACACATTTGCTGCCGTCCATGACTGCCAGTTCATCCCGGCTCATGAGTTCCTTGCCGAGCTTCTGATAGTTGGTCCCGTAGCTGGGACTGTTGCCTCTGGTATCTGAAGTATTGAAGGTATCGATTGTTTCCTTACCGAGCGCTTCGGAAAGTTCCTTCAGCGTCGTCGGCTCTGAGCCGCCAAGGAAAACCTGCGCATCCATGTTGCCGATGATGGTATCCGCGTTATCTTTGTAAATCGCCTTCAGCTGTGATCTTGCCTGCAGCACGAGGCAGGCACTGATCTCACGGGAGCGGATCGTGGCAACCAGCTTCTCCAGATTCGGAATCTGACCGATGTTGGCGGCCTCGTCGATGAGGCACCGCACATGCACCGGCAGCCGGCCGCCATAAACATCGTCGGCTTTTTCGCACAGCAGGTTAAACAGCTGCGTGTAGATCATGCTGATCAGGAAATTAAAGCTCCCGTCTGTGTCCGACATCATCAGGAACAGCGCCGTCTTCTCATCCCCCAGGGTGTCCAGCTCCAGCTCGTCGTACATGGTGATCTCGCGAACCTCCTCAATATCAAAGGGTGCAAGGCGGGCACCGGCGGAAACCAGGATACTTTTCAGGGTTTTACCTAAGACCATTTGTCAAGAATATTCTTATCAAGAGGCCATATATGCACCCTCTAAAATATCCCGGCGGAGCATGCGTTTGATCTTGTCCGGCATGGTTTCCTTGCTGTCCTGGCTAAAGTGAATGCCGACAGTATACCGTGTGCCTCCCAACTCAAAAACCATAGTCGGTGCCTCTGCTTCAGGCTGCATTGTCTGGTCCATCATTTCTTTTTCCATTGTTGTTCCTTTCTCTCCGAGCCTCACGGCCCGGAGTTGCCCGACAGGGAAGGGAAAATGTAAAGGACCTCTGTCAACGAGAAGCTGTCAACGAGGCCCAAAACATTTATTTCTCATATTCGGTTATTTCTGTATTGTTACTAAAGTCTTTTCATGCTGTTGACACGTTGACAAGGAATAAAAAGCCCATAAAGCCTTGAAATATCGGGCTTTTCGCTGTCAACGAGGATGTCAACGAGATCCATCATTTTGGACCATTTAGCCATTCCTCCGGTATCCCAAGCTGCTCACAGGGGATGTCAGCGAGGCTCACAAACCCATCACCGGAATCATCCGGGGGTTTTGGCTCGTTGACACGTTCCCAGCTGCGCTGTTGACCGTACTGCGGATAACGATGCTGTTTGCCAGGCTTCCAGCCTTCAATCGTGTTGTTCATGATGGAATTGATCTCAATCGTTGCCTTCGGATCCGGCTTGCCGAGCATCTTGTAGCATTCGTTGTAAATCAGATACGTGCAGACATGATCTCCATTGTAGGAATCCAACCAGGACTGGATCATGCCGGTCGTAGTGTCCTCCGCCATGAAATCCACACGGCAGACATTCATCTCATGCTCCATCTCCGGTGAAAGACTCAGTGAGTAATCTCCGGCACGGTACATGGTCAGGACCTCTGCCCACAGCTGCTCGATATAGGCCCGGCTTTCCTTCTCATTGTCCAGGATATGGACATCCGGCTTTGTCACACCGGTCTGAATCGGGAAGAATCGCCGGTTGCCGGTTCGATCCAGCGGCAGGAACCTCTGCGTATTGGTAGATCCGACAAACACGCACTGCCTCGGACGGTCCTTCGGGAACCGACCATACGGATCCCGGTAACTTTCTGTCTGCCTGGACAGGAATGCCTTGATCTCCTCCACGCTCTTGGCACTGGATGTTCCGACCATTTCCGCCATTTCGATGATCCAATGGCCGACCATCTTTTCAAACACCTTGGCATCGCCCAGGTTTCTCAGATCGTCCGAGAACCATTCGTCCTTCATTGCCAGGAACCGGAAGAAGGTACTCTTGCCGGCTCCCTGGGATCCAACCAAGCACAGCATGATCTCGAACTTGCAGCCAGGATGGAAGACCCGCTCCAATGCCCCGCACATGAAGACCTTCATGGCCTGGTAATTCAGCTCACTGACCTCTGCACCGAAGAAATGCTGCAGCACATACCGCAGCCGTTCCTTTCCGTCCCACTGTAACGTGTTCAGGTGATCGATGATCGGATGAAAGCTGTTCTCCGTGCAGATGATGTTCAATGCGTGCCGGATGTTGTTCTCGTTCTTAAGCCCATAGAACTTTTCCAGGTAATACAGGATCTGACTCATGTCATCATCACAGATCGGCCCGCTGTCCCTTGGCCAGCCGAGATTCTTCAGGATCACCTTTTGCCCTGTCAGGCGGTTCAGACGGATCGCTCCTCTGAGCAGCGGATCCTCCCGGAAGACTCGCACACAGTTGGCCTTGGTCGAGTAAACCTCGCCCTTCTTGTTCTGCTCCAGGCTGTCCCTGAGTGCTGCGATCTTCGCCAGCATCTCCTCCGACATATCGCTCCAATCTCTTGCCAATTTCTTCAACCTCCTTCCCGCAGCAATTCTTCATTTCTCTGAGCTGATCCTTGCTGCATTGATCAAACTCATCCAGCAGATGATCGATATAAGTCTTTCTCTGCAGGGCCTCACAGAACAGCGGATGCCAATCATCATCCATTCTTTGTGGGGCATATTCTTTTTCCCAGTCACGGAGCAGCCACCGGTATTCGATCAGGATCTTCACCGCATGCTCTGCCCAGCCGGCCAGCTCCGCTTCGGGATCTGCACGGGGCCTGGCCTTCGGACTCAGCCTTGGCCGGACCGGTCGCTTCATGTCTGCATCGATCGAAATGCCAAAATCCGATGCCAACCGCAGCGCTGCATCCTTTGCCGGAAGTCCCAACAGCTGCATCGTCAGGTCCACAGCATCGCCGGTCACTCCGCAGCCAAAGCAGTAATAGCGATCATCCAGCTTCATGCTGGGCGTTTTGTCCTGGTGAAAAGGGCAACAGGACATGCCATGCTGATTCACTTTCAAGCCGTAAGCTTCGGCGGCTTGCCTGGCCGTAACGTTGGCCTTAACCAACTGAAACACATTCAATCCATCACCCCCGCATCTTACTCAAAGCACAGATTCCATACACGATCGTTGCTGCATCGACCGGATTCATCAGCCGTGACAGTCGCTCCAGATTCCAGAAGGTGTCTGTCCAATGAGAAAGAGGACAGCCGACATCAATGTCCGGAATGCAGAGGAAGTTACCATTCACATAAACTCCAAGAGCAATGGTTAATGCAGATCCTCTGCCGACCACTCGTGCCTCTGTCAAATGTTTCTCTTTTCGAATAACGGAGATCTCTCCCTTCCAGATATCTACGAGTCCATCCTCATGTTCATATTTGCAATCAAACTCCATTGCGTTCTCCTCTCTTTTG
>CAVCWT010000069.1:0-7317 GCA_963605745.1 Lachnospiraceae bacterium | reverse complement strand
GGTTTTTGGTGTGCTCAAATCGCAGAACACGAGCTGTGTGAGCTTGTTGTCCTGTCCCTCGTCCCAGATGCGGTAGATGTTGCCGACGCACTGATTAACCTTGCTGTTCGGGTCATCCGGCAGGTCTGGATTGATAATACGCTGGTCAAGGCCCAGCTTTCTGCCGTCAGTAGTGATGCGCAGCATGTTATCCACGCTGGCATCCACAGAGCCGGAATGCACCTTTGCGGCACGCTCCGAAAGCTCCTGCACCATGGCCTGCTGAATCTCCGTCGGCTGAGCGACCACATTGTGATAGACTGCCTCCGGCACAGGCAGATGCAGCTGATCAGACGTCTTAATGTCCGCTACTTCCTTAAAAAGGGTCATCAGCTCCGGCAGATTAAAGAACTTGGCAAATCTCGTTCTTGCGCGATAGCCTGTGCCTTCTGGAGCTAATTCAATCGCTGTGGTGGTCTCACCAAAGGTAGAAGCCCAACAGTCAAAATGTGCCAAGCCCTTTTTCTGAAGCGTATCATGCTGAAGGTAACGCATCATCGTGTAAAGCTCCGTCATGGAGTTGCTGACTGGCGTACCGGTTGCAAATACAACACCCTTTCCGCCGGTCAGCTCGTCGATGTATCGGCACTTCAAAAGCATATCCGAGGATTTCTGTGCGTCCGTCGCGGAAAGCCCTGCCACATTGCGCATTTTTGTGTAAAGGAAGAGGTTCTTAAACGCATGTGCCTCATCCACATAGAGGCGGTCAACGCCAAGCTCCTCAAAGGTCACAACATCGTCCTTGCGACCGGATTCCAGCAGCTTTTTGAGCTTTGTCTCCAGTCCCTTCTTGGTGCGCTCCATGCTCTTGATGGTGAAGCGCTCCGCACGGCTGCTTTTCAGCTCCTCGATACCCTCAGTGACTTCATCAATCTGTTCTCTGAGCAGGCGTTCCTGTCGTTCCATAGAGACCGGAATACGCTCAAACTGGCTGTGACCGATGATGATCGCGTCATAATCGCCGGTAGCGATACGGGCGCAGAACTTTTTGCGGTTCTTCGGTTCAAAGTCCTTTTTCGTTGCGGCGAGGATATTTGCAGAAGGATAAAGCCGTAAAAACTCCGATGCCCACTGCTCTGTCAGGTGATTGGGAACGACGAACATCGGCTTGTGGCAGAGTCCCAAGCGCTTTGATTCCATCGCGGCAGCTACCATTTCAAAAGTCTTGCCTGCGCCAACCTCGTGAGCCAGCAGGGTATTGCCACCGTAGAGGATATGCGCCACGGCATTCAGCTGGTGCTCGCGCAGATGGATCTCCGGATTCATGCCAGAGAAGGAAATATGCCGTCCGTCATACTCACGGGGACGATTGGAGTTGAACAGCTCGTTGTAGCGAGTAACCAGTTCCTGCCGTCTGTCCGGGTCCTTCCAAATCCATTCGGCAAAGGCGTCCTTGATGGCCTGCTGCTTCTGCTGGGCAAGAGTAGTCTCCTTGGAGTTGAGCACACGCTTTTCCTTGCCGTCGGGGTCTGTCTTGGTGTCATAGATGCGCACATCGCGCAGGTTCAGCGTGTCCTCCAGAATGCGATACGCATTGGCTCGGTCAGTACCGTAGGTCATGTAGGCATTCACATCGCCGTAGGACGGTGTGGATTTGCCGCTGATGCTCCACTCCGCTGTGAACGGCGAATACATCACCTGGATATTGCGGCGCAGATAATATGGCGGCTCAAAGGTCTCCTCCATGAACTCCTGAATGTACTTGCGGTCAATCCATGTTGCACCCAGGCGCACTTCAATCTCCGACGCATCCAAATCCTTTGGCTGAGAGGAACGAAGCGCTTCCACATTGGGAAGAAACGCGGAATCCGTCTCCGCAGCCGCTTCTGCTTCGCGCAGCTTCTGACGCACATTGCCGGAAAGGTATTCATCCGCTGTCTGCCACTCATTCTTTACAGGATCACGGAAGATCACGCCCTGAAGACCGGAAATCAGCTCACTTTCCTCCATGCCGGTAAGCTCCGACATATACGCCAAGTCCACATGGGCCTTTTCGGAGATAGAGAGTGCCAGTGCCTCGGACGGCGTATCCACTGAAGTTACGACCTCATGGGGCTTGATCGTGCGCTTGGTAAAGATATCCGCTTTACTCTTGAGCTGCTTTTCTTCGTCAAGTTCTTCCAACGTACAGAGCAGGTAATAGGAGCTGTCGTCCTGGAAGGCCAGTGCATTGGCACGGCTGTTGATGAGACCGTATTTTGCGGAGAAATCATCATAGAGGCTGTTCAGTTCTTCCTGTGCCGCGTGAATCTGCTCATCTGTCGCCATCGCGTCCATCTGCAAGTCAATCAGAGAACGCAGGCAGTCTCGCAGACTCACCAAACCCTTGACGCGTTCCGTTGCGGTGGCATTAAGTGCCGGCTTGCTCATAAGGCTGTTCTGACGGTAATAAACCTCGCCGTCCACCACAGTATAGCTGTAGTTGCGCACATTCGGGTCAGCGGGAATGCTGTCCGTCAGTGCTTCGTCCTCGCCCAGATCAGGAAGCTCTGCCGCCTGATAGCTGCCGCGGATGTATTTCACCGCATCATGCAGCTGGTCGGAAAGCTCCAGTCCTTCAATCGGCTCAACCGTGAAGTCCTGTCTGCCGTATTGCGTGCTTTCGGAGGACTGCCGTCCCAAGATCATCTCCGGATGCTCAACGAAGTAGCTGTTGATGGCAAAACCGTCGTCGTTCTGTCCGAGGTGTACCCAGTCAGGTTCGATCTCGATGGGACGGTCACGCTTTTGCAGGAAGATGATATCCGAAACGACCTCCGTGCCGGCATTCGCCTTAAAGGCATTATTCGGCAGGCGGATCGCACCAAGCAATTCTGCACGCTGCGCGATGTACTTGCGAACCTCCGGTGACTGCTTATCCAAGGTGTATCGGCTGCTCACAAAGGCGATCACGCCGCCGGGACGCACCTGATCGAGGGTCTTGGCGAAAAAGTAGTCGTGAATGGAAAAGCCCAGCTTATTGTAGGCGCGATCATTGACCTGGTACTGCCCGAATGGCACGTTGCCGATGGCAACATCATAGAAATCTCGTCTGTCGGTGGTCTCAAAGCCCGCCACGGTGATATCCGCCTTGGGATAGAGCTGCTTTGCGATGCGTCCGGTGATGGAATCCAGCTCCACACCGTAAAGACGGCTGTTCTGCATCTTTTCAGGCAGACACCCGAAGAAGTTTCCGACGCCCATGCTGGGCTCTAAGATATTGCCCGTCTCGAATCCCATCCTGTCCAGTGCCTCATACATGGCATGAATCACGGCAGGACTGGTGTAATGCGCGTTCAGCGTAGAGCCTCTCGCAGCCTCATACTCCTCGGGCGTAAGTGCGCTTTTTAGCTCGGCGTACTCATCACTCCAGTTTGCTTTATCCGGGTCAAAGGCATCTGCCAGACCGCCCCAGCCGACATATTTGGCAAGTACAGCCTGCTCATCCGGCGTTGCCTGTCTGCCGTCCGCTTCAAGCTGTTTCAGAAGATGAATGGCATCCATGTTCATGCAGAATTTTGCTTTTGCTCCGCCTTCGCCCAGATGCTCATCCGTGATGTGAAAGTTCTGCGCGGGTGGCGTATGCTCGGGTTCAGTGCGGATGCGCTCCACCACAATGTCATACGGAAGTCCCGTGTGCTCACTGGGGTAGACTGCTTCCGTTTCCGTGGTCACTCCCATCTGTCGCGACCATTCTCCATTCAAGCGGTTTGCATACTCATGAGCTTCCGTTGCTGTCTGGAATGTGCGGTAATAACCATCCTCACGGTAATACTGCCCATTTTGCCCAAACTGTACTGTGTTATCCCGAATGATAAACGGATCGTCAAAGGCATCCGAGGTCGGTTCTACCGTGTAGCGTACCGGCTCATCCGGCAAGGCATCCAGCATATCCTGCACTGCCTGATAATGTTCTGAAGAAAAGCTGATGGTGCGGCTGTTAAAGCCAGAGCTGACAACGAGATAGTCGATGCCGGCTTCATCCAGCTGAGGACGCAGAAGCTCCAACTGCGCCGTTGTGACCGTAGCCTCCAAATTGACCGTTGGTACAATCGTCTGCTCTGGATAGAGAATACTGCGCACACGATCAACAGACTCATTGCGGAAGATGGGGAAACCGGTGCCGTTCTGGAAGGTGATGTCACGAAGAGAGGCAGTATTGTCATAAATCTCATCTACCACAAAGCGTCTGCCGTCCATGGTGAGCTCAACGCCCAAAAGGTCGTCATTGCTCTGAATCTGGGGTACAGACTCCGTTTCTGAAACGACTTCCGGCTCTGCCGATACAGTACCCACATCAGCCGGTTCTGCGTTGATTTTCTCACTCTGTGCTTCAAATTTGGAGCGTTCAATATACTCCCATTCGTCCGCTTCCTTCTGAGCAACCTTTTCACGAAGCTCCTTCAGATAGTCCTCTGCGGCCCATTCGGAATCGAAGTCAGCGGTTACGCCGTCCTCATCCACATAATACTCATCACGAATATCGTCCCAGATGCCATAGCCTTCTTCTGTCTCAACCACGCTGAAACGCTCATATGGCGCGACCTCGCTCTGCGCAGCGATCTGCTCTGCCTGTGCCAGCATCCGGTCAGTTTCGGTAAAGAACCGACCTTCATTTACAAGAATCCAGAGGTTTCGCTGTACTCTCGACCAGGGCAGTTCCAAAGTGCCGTGGTCAGTGACAACAGAGAAGGTATCTCCACCGCCATAGGCATCCTTCAGCCACTGAGCAGTGCCGCGCTCCCGACCGTGGACAGTCATATAGTCCTGCACAGCGGATTTGCTTTCAAAACTGCCGTTCCAGCGAACCAGTGCCTGCTGAATTTCTTCGGATGTGACAGGTTTATCCGCTGTCGGAGCAATGTGCTCTACTTCAGCTCTATGCTCAACGTCCTGTACCAGAGTATCGTCCGCTTGCTCATGAAAAACAGGCGTGTCCTGCGTTGCGGAAACGGTCAGCTCGGCTGTCCTTGCTACCTCCTGAATCTGCTCACGGATGGCATCCGGCAGGTTGTCATCATAGAAGGTCACGCTGCGGTCAACATCAATATGCGCAATGGTCTTATAATCGCCGTGATCCTGCTCCTTGCGGTTCCAGACGGTAAGACCATTGCCCATTGCACCGTAACCCAGGTCATAACGGGAAATTTCTGCTTCCAGCCGGCGCTTGGCAAGCTGTTCCTTCTGCTCCGGCGTAAGATAGCGGTCTTTCTGAATCAGAGTTGTAATACGCTCCGCGACTCGCGTCCAGTTCAGCTCCACATCGGCACAGTTCGCTTTTTGCAGCTTCATGCCCCTGGCGCTATGATCTTCACCACTATGGTCAGAACCGGACACCGCATGGGAACGACCGCCGATACCGTACTCGTTTTTAAGGAATTCAGCCTTTTCCTTAGTGCTATGATTGGCGGTAAAGTAGTCGTAGATTCGCCCCTTGCCGCCCTCAACGGAACTGCCACCTGCGAGTGCCGCATCGATTTCATCGTCCGTAATAAAAGCCGTATGCTCCGGCAGCTCGGAAAAAGAGCTGACATACTCACGGCGCTCCAAATCTACCTCGGAGAACTTCCTCCAAAGTTCATCCGGTTTGTGGTAGTGGAACCGCAGCAAGCTTCTGTCCTCGGTATACGCACCGTAGAACATGGCATATTCGCCGCGAATCGTGGATAAAAACTCCTTATCCGTCAGGCGTTCGGCAAGTGCCGCCTGTGCGTCCGGGTATCCTACCGGAAGGTTCTCAAGGCAGGACAAGTATCCCTGATTTCGCGCATCCTCACTCAAATCGTGATAGAGGTAGAGAAGAGAAAGCGCCGTCTCGGAGCGAACCAGACCGCCAGCCTCTGCAAGCTCCACATTGGTGGCAAAGCTGCCTTCCTCCAAAAGCTGTCCGATGCTCTCAGCCGCGGATTCCCAGGAGATAAACTGAGAGCCACTCTCGTATCGCGCAGATCGACCTTTATGCAGATGAATGCCGTCCTCGGCATACCATGCGGCATAATCGCCGTGCATACCCTTGATGCCGTAGCCGCCGTGGAATTCGTGCTTCAAAAGCTCAGCAATCTCAGCCGTCGTTTTCTGCTTCTGGAACGCATCCACGATATGCTCTCTGGCATGGGTTGTGTTACTGCCGACAAGGAGTACATCGTCAATCTCCGCCTGGGTAAAAGAAAAAGCGGAAGGCACTGTTCTCATGCTTTCCGCTTCATCAATATGATTGATTTGTTCCATTTCCGTACTGAACAGATCCATGAGGGATAACTGCTCAAACTGTCCGGTTTGCACATCCACGAATGGAGTGCTGTCCTTATTTCCGAGAGGGAGCCAGCCGTCATCAAGATCTGTTGCTGTTTCCAGCTGTTCAGCTGTCTCGACGACCAGTTCATCCTGGGCTGCTGTTAATTGAACACCAGCTCGTTCAGAATGATCTCCTCCGCCTGCGCTTTCAGGCTGTTCATCATTCCCGCCCACGCCATCGGGTCTTTCTTCTTCAGTTCCTCGGTCACTCCGGCCTGCGCCGCCATCTGCGGCAGCATCTCGTCCAGCCTCCGGTGCGCTGTCTCGTCGATTTCCTGAAGATGGGAGAACAGCTGCTCCTTCAGAATCAATCTGTTCCACAGGATTGGGCGATGCTCCTTCAGATACTGCTTTCTCATCTGCCCGTACTTCCCGATGGGCTTCATCTCCTGGCTGCTCAGTCTGATGTCCGGAATCAGGTAATTCCCGGCTTTCGTGTAGGTCATTTCCATGTGTGACGCTCCTTTCCGCGAGTTTCTCGCGCTCATAATTTCGGATGGTCGCTCCGATTTCCCGCAGCACCTGCTGATTGATATTGCTCACCGCCGTGCCCAGTGCCGCCGCTGTATCCGGCGTATTGAAATCAAAGACGCTCATAAAATCTTCATGTTCAAAGTAGTCGTTCGGGTCAAGTCCGCAGCGGCTCATCAGGGAATAACTGATGCTGACCTGCGCGGCGTGCCGAAAGGCCACCTCGACGTTGAATTCATCATATTCCTCAAGAAACGAATCCTCAAGGATGTCGAGAATATCCCGTTTGTTGTTATCCCAGTATTCCTGGGCAAGACTTTGTGCAAGATCTTCAATCTGCACATTCAGCGGGTCAGAAGCTTCTGTGCCGTAGTACGAAGACAGCATCGCAGACACAGCTGGAATGTGCTCCTCCCGAAGCTCCCACAGATTCACATTTCTCGAATGAGCTCTTTCGCCGGTATCC
The DNA here is from genome assembly GCA_963605745.1 of Lachnospiraceae bacterium. GTDB lineage: Bacteria > Bacillota > Clostridia > Lachnospirales > Lachnospiraceae > CAG-791. Next base: position 68 of record CAVCWT010000069.1, on the reverse strand, counting down.
GACACATCGAATACATAGCGGAGCCGGTCGCGGTCGCCTCTGGTGTCGATCAGGGCGATACCCTTGGA
>CAVCWT010000068.1:0-7429 GCA_963605745.1 Lachnospiraceae bacterium | reverse complement strand
CATTCCTCGCCGAAGTCCATTCTGGCAAAGCTCAAGGCATTAAAGGGACAGGCTGCCGTAGTGACGGTTCCGATCGGAGGTACGAATGAGTGAGGAATATGGACTTGAACAGGTAGCTATTCGCATGGTGAAGATGCCGCCTCTTATGAGCAAGGAACCTGTGAACAATCCTGACGCAGCGATCCGCCTCGTGAATGAAACACTGAAGGAATTCGACCGTGAGGCGGTTGTTGTCGTGAATCTTCAGAATGATCTGAAGCCGATCAATATGAACTTTGTGAGTGTAGGCACGCTGAATGCATCGTTGGCACACCCAAGGGAAATCCTGAAGGCCAGCATCCTGAGCAATGCGGCCTCCATCATGCTGTTTCACAATCACCCTACCGGCAAGCTGGAGCCGAGCCGCGAGGACATTGAACTGACGGACCGCTTGCAGAAGGCCTGCAAGCTGATGGAGATTCCGCTCACGGACCATATCATCATTGGAACGGATGACCGGTATTACTCCTTCCATGCGCACGGGATTATGCCTGTTCCGGAACTGAAACTGGCACACGACATGGAATCCCTTGAATGGGAAAAAGGGGAGAAAGAGGTCCAGCCAGCAATTCCGAAAAGAAAACCCTCCGTCCGCAAAAAATTGCAGGAGGCGAAACAAAAGGAACAGGAGAAAGAATCCGCAGCACCTGCCGAGCTCGAGAAAGCCACCGAGAAAACCAAAACCCGCTCACGCAGAACCAAACATAAAGAGGAGGTGCGATGAAATACTGAACAGATGGACCGATGAAGTCTGATTGCTTCACCGGCCGGTTGCTGTTGCCTTACATACCCCTCCCGCCGCCTCACCGGCCCGGAGGGGTTCATTTTATGTAAGGAGGAACTCACAATGAAACTCGTACTTGCCGAGAAACCCTCGGTTGCCCAGTCGCTGGCCAAGGTGCTGGGCGCAGACAAACGCTGCAATGGCTATCTGGAAGGAGGCGGCTACGTCGTCAGCTGGTGCGTCGGCCATCTGGTGGAGCTGTCAGCGCCGGAGGCCTACGACGAAACTTACGCCAAATGGCGACTCGCGGATCTGCCGATCCTGCCGACCAACTGGAGGTATCAGGTATCCGTGTCCACGAGACAGCAATTCAATATCCTGAAAACCTTGATAAAACGTGATGATGTGGAAAGCCTTGTCTGCGCTACAGACGCCGGCAGAGAGGGTGAACTCATCTTCCGCCTGGTCTATCATCAGGCAGGCTGCAGGAAGCCCTTCGAACGGCTCTGGATCTCCAGCATGGAGGACCAGGCCATCAAGGACGGCTTTGCCCATCTGAAACCATCAACTCAATACGATGCTTTGTATGAAGCAGCCCTTTGCCGGGAGCGTGCCGACTGGATCGTCGGAATGAACGCCACCCGGCTTTTTTCATGCCTGTATCGTCAGACACTGAACATCGGCCGCGTCATGACACCAACGTTGGCAATGGTCGTGATGCGCGATGCCGAGATTGCAGCCTTCAAGCCGCAGTCGTTCTACACCGTACAGCTCGATCTGGATGGATTGACCGCAGCCAGCAGGCGATTCGATGCGAAGGAGGATGCCCTGCAGCTCCTCACCAAATGCAGGGAGTCTGCGAAAGCCGTGCTCAAGTCCATGGATCGAAAGGAACGCACAGAACACGCACCGCTTCTCTATGATCTGACCAGCCTGCAGCGGGACGCCAACCGTATTCTCGGCTTCACCGCACAGCAGACTCTGGATTACACCCAGGCGCTCTATGAGAAGAAACTGGTGACCTATCCCCGTACCGATAGCCGATATCTGACGGAGGACATGGAGCCCATGCTGCCGGACCTGATCGCGCAGGTGGCGCAGAAACTCGGAATCCAGCCTGGAATGGAGAACGGAATTGAGCCTGGAGCTCAATCCTCCCATCAGGAGGCTCAGAAGGCGGACAACCAACCGGACATCTCTGTAGATGCACTCTGCGACAGCAGCAAGGTCAGTGATCACCACGCCATTATCCCGACTGGAACCATGTGCGCTGCAAATCCTGCGGAGCTTCCGTCCGGAGAGAACGCCATCCTGCAGCTGATTTCCGTAAGGCTCCTTTGTGCAGCCGCGCCGGATCATCGCTTCGCGGAAGACAACATTATCCTGACATGCGGCGGCGAGGAATTTTCCAGGAAGGTCAAGACCGAGATTTTTGGCGGTTGGAAGGACATCTGGCAGCACTTCTACCCTGCGAAGGAGAAGGAAAACGCTGTCGGCCCTGACAAATCCATCTCTCCCAATACAGAGATGCCTCTTTCCAATGTGGAGATCAAGGAAGGCAAAACAACGGCGCCCAACCATTTCACGGAGGACACCCTGCTTTCTTCCATGGAGACGGCCGGTGCAGCAGAGATTCCGGAGGAGGCAGAGCGCAGAGGCTTAGGCACGCCGGCCACCCGCGCAGGCATTATCGAGAAACTGGTGCAGAAAGGCTTTATCGAGCGAAAAGGTGACAGGAAAACCCGCCATCTCGTCTCCACCGATAAAGGCAATTCTCTAATCACGGTCATGCCGGAGCAGATCCGCTCGGCGTCGATGACAGCCGACTGGGAGCAAAAGCTCCTTCGCATCGAGCATGGCGATTACGAACCGGAGGCATTCATGCGGGAGATCACAGAGATGATTTCCGGACTGGTACAGAATTATGAAGTGGTGAAAGGAGCAGAGAAGCTGATGACAGATTACAAAAGAGTCGGAGTCTGCCCGCATTGTCATGCAGACGTGTTGGAGAAACAGAAAGGTTGGTTTTGCAGCAATGAGGATTGCCGCTTTGCACTCTGGAAGGACAATGCCTTTTTCCGGAGCCTTGGCAAGCAGCTCTCCTCCGGCATGGTGGAGAAAATGCTGACGGACGGTCGTATTTATCTAAAGGACTGCAGGAGCCAGCGGACCGGGAAGAACTACAATGCCACGCTTCTGCTCTCCACAGAAGAGAATGGCAAGGCGAACTTCAATCTGTCATTCGAGAACAGACGCAGCGCGAAAGGAGGCAGATCACATTGATATCCGACAAGACAGTGACACGCATATCCGACCGGAAGAAAACATGCTGCCCGGTTGATCAGGGCACTTATCTGCTCCGGGAATCGGAGGAATGCCTATGAGCAAAAATCAGACGACCTCATCCAAGACGTATCCTTCCCAGTTCGAGAAGGTAAAGGCCATCACAGATCAGCTGGAGGCAGGAATCCAGGCGCTCTTTGAAAGCGACAAATATAAAGAGTACCTGAAGACCCTATCCAAGTTTCATGATTACTCGCTAAACAATACGATTCTCATTGCCCTGCAGAAACCGGATGCCACACTGGTGGCCGGATACACGGCATGGCAGAAGCAGTTCGGCCGGCAGGTGCAGAAAGGCGAAAGCGGAATTCGCATTCTCGCGCCGACGCCGTACAAAAAGAAAATGCAGGTGGATAAGACGGATCCTGTCACCGGCGAAATCCTCAGGAACCCGGACGGAACCAGTGAAAAGGAAACCAGAGAAGTGCTGATGCCTGCCTTTAAGGTTGTAAATGTTTTCGATGTCAGCCAGACGGACGGAAAGCCCCTTCCGACAATCGGAGTAAACGAGCTGACCGGCGATGTAGCGCAGTACGAAATGTTCTTCGAGGCGCTGAAAAAGTCCTGTCCGGTTCCGATCGGCTTTGAACAGATTGAGGGCGGTGCCAAGGGATATTTCCACACCGTGGAAAATCGCATTGCTATCCAGGAAGGCATGAGTCAGGTGCAGACCATCAAGACCGCCATCCATGAGATGACGCATCAAAAGCTCCATTCCATCGATCCAGATAAAAATCCGAATAAAAAGTCGGACCCTACCGAGCCGAAGCTCACACGAAATCAAAAAGAGGTGGAAGCAGAGTCTGTGGCCTTCACGGTATGTCAGCACTACGGCATTGATACCGGTGACTATAGCTTTGCCTATGTGGCAGGTTGGTCCCACGGCAAGGAAACACCGGAGCTGAAGGCATCGCTGGACCGGATCCGCCAGGCTGCCAATGAAATGATCACCGAGATCGACGGACACATGGCAGAGCTGCAGCACGATTATACCTGGGAGCATCTGACTGCGGAGGATGTGCAGAACCTGCAGTGCATTGGATCTGAATACTTTCGTGTATCCCGTATGGCAGAGCACACATTTACCTGTGAGATTGCCGGAGATCCGGTGACACTCACTTATACCACAACGCATCACGATGACGGCGAGGGTTTTGTAATTCATTCCGAGGGAAAAGATATTTGGGACCGGATGCCGACAACAGAGCTTCGTAAGCTGGAGTCGCAGTTGTCTTCTGGCGTTGAGATGCACCGCTATCTGGAGCAGGTGGAGAAGGCACAAACGCCCGAGGATATTCAGGATATCAACTGGAGCATCATGGAAGATGAGAATCTTTTTATGACAGAGGATCATCGTCGGCAACTATACGAAGCAATAAATGCCAAGGAAGCTGCACTTTGCGCACTGGCACCGATAACGGAAGGGAGAACTACAGAAGAGGGTTCTGCTGATCCGCGGTCTGTCCTTGCCTCCCTGCAGGATAAGAAGGCCGAAGCCAAATCCGACAACACAAAGGGAGCGAAAAAGAACGTACCCGCCAAGGAAACACATGCAAGAAAAAAGGAGATAACACGATGATTTTTAATATAGAAGAAATGAGCCTGATTGGCGTGATAGATCACAGAAACCGCAGGCTGGCAATGATAGACCTCCAGCAGTCTATGCCGGAGATTGCAGACAAGGATCTGAAGGAATTATGCGAGAAGACTCTGCAGAAGGTATCTGCTATGACGGACGCAGAGTTTGCTGCAATTGATTTCACCGTGTATGAGGAGGATAAGGACCATGATTTTGTGCGGGATGGAGGAACATGCCTGTGAGTAGACGTAGAAGAGAGGAGGCACCCCATGCAGCCAAGAGATAAATGGGTTCACTTCGTAATGTCTCAGGATGAGTTGGAACGCATGCAGCACAAGATGGAAGAACTGGGGATCCGGAACAAGAGCTCCTATCTCCGGAAAATGGCACTGGACGGCTATTGCGTGAACCTGGAACTGGATGATGTGAAGGAGATGGTCTCTCTCCTTCGCTACTGCAGCAACAACCTGAATCAGTACGCCAAACGCGCCAATGAGACCGGCTCCATCTATGCGGAAGATATCCACGATCTGCAGCAAAGGCAGAATGAAATCTGGGAAATTGCGAAAGAGATACTGGCAAGGCTGGCCACAATTCAATGACGATGTACAGGCTATTAAACTGACCTTGCGGGAGAATGTACAACAGGCCTTACAACAGAATGGGAAGCTGAAAAACAGGATGCGACATCCTTGCATTGTATTTCTCATTCTTATTACGATAGATGCAGAGTGAAAGGTGGTGTGAAATATGTTTCTTCGAAAAATCGCAGGATTTATCCTCAAATTGATTGCCAAGGTACTGCTGTTGCCGTTTCTTCTGCTGTTCGTAATGGCAAGGCTTGTTGTAAATGTGGTCTATCATATCGGCACTGCTGGATATTTCCTCTGCGCACTGATCATGGCTTATGGTATTGTCACTGCCATCATGAGGCAGGCATGGAACAGCCTGGTTTGCTGCGGAATACTCTCTATGATCGGAACCGCAGCAATTTTCGCAATGGCCTTCATTGTCATAGGAATGGATGCGATCCTTGATAGCATGGTAGGCTTTATGTTCAGCTGAAGCATATGGCAGAGAATAAATATGTTTGGAGCAAATAAATCCGATGTGCAGAGCCACCCATTCAATGTGGTAGAGCCACTCAGATTTAAATAGTGTTCTGATGCAGAGAGCCACTCCTATAGAATGTATCTACGGCAAATAATGCCGGATGCTCCCGTTGCCGGTAAATCATTGCTAAGAATTTGAAACACTTGAAAATAAAAAATAGGTGGTGTAGAATCTGCTTTCAAGAAAACAAAATTACATTGAAGTGCAACGGCGCATGTTGGAGAGATCCGACATGTGCTGTTTTTGTTTTCTGGGATATTGTAAACGGTTTTCGGACACGAAAGGAGATCCTGTTATGAACCATGGAGATATTTCGTCAAGTGCTAACTCTGTAGGAGTAGCTGTTGTAAACTGGAAGATGCCGAGATTACACACAAAGGAGGGCATCCTCGAAAACTGTCACAAGATTGCGGACTATATAAAGGGACTGAAGACAGGTCTGCCGGGACTTGATCTGATTATTTTCCCTGAGTATAGTACTCACGGCATTATGTATGATTTCAATGAAATGATGGAGCTTGCCACCACTGTGGATGGTGAAGAAGTTCAGATTTTTAAGCAGGCTTGTATCGACAATAAGGTATGGGGGGTATTTTCACTTACGGGTGAGCGTCATGAAGAGCATCCCAATAAGGTGCCTTACAACACACTGATCCTCATTAACGATAAGGGCGAGATTGTTCAGAAATACAGAAAGATGATTCCGTGGACACCGATTGAAGGTTGGTATCCCGGCGACAGAACCTATGTCACAGAGGGACCGAAAGGTTTGAAGGTTTCCCTGATTATCTGCGATGACGGAAACTATCCGGAAATCTGGAGAGACTGTGCAATGCGCGGTGCCGAGCTTGTTGTTAGATGCCAGGGCTATATGTATCCGGCAAATCAGCAGGAGATAAATGTTGTTCCTGTCATGGCATGGTGCAATAACGTCTATGCTGCAGTTGCAAATGCCAGCGGCTTCGACGGCGTATACAGCTATTTCGGCCATTCATCGATTTGCGGTTTCGATGGACATGTGCTGGGTATGACTGGTACTGAAGATTATAGCTATCAGTATGCGCAGCTTTCTGTCAGTGAAATTCGGGAAGCCAGAGCTACATGGCAGTCTCAGAACCATCTCTACAAACTGCTTCATAGGGGCTACACAGGAACCATCAATTCCAAGGAAGATCGCTATGGTACTCCAGAATGCCAGTTTGAATTCTATCGGAACTGGGTAAACGATCCTGAGGGAACCCAGAAGAAAGTGGAAGAGCTCACACGTAAACTTCCGGGTGTTAAGTATGCGCCTATCGAGGGCATTCCCTACGAGGAATAATGCTTTCGATTGAATGTTAAAAAGCTATACTTGATTTCAAAGGCATCTGTCAGAAATGGCAGGTGCTTTTTTTGATGCTCTTAATCAGAGCCCTCGCAAAGCGAGATTTCTGCAGTTGCAAATTCAACGAAAGGAGCCATCGCCATGGCAGCAACGAGACTGATTCCCCTGCATGCGAACAAGGGAAAAACAATCGCCCAGAGCCTGGGCGACCGAACGGATTATGCCCAGAATCCGGAGAAAACAGAGAAAGGTGAACTGGTCACCGGTTATCAGTGCGATCCGATGACGGTGGACGAGGAATTCATGC
>CAVCWT010000067.1:3849-7635 GCA_963605745.1 Lachnospiraceae bacterium | reverse complement strand
GCCGCCAATTTAAACTTGGCATATTGCCGAACTGCGAAGTGATTTGGCTTCTTTTTTTTCAAATCTTCAAACATCAGATCCACCGGGTTCTGGAAATCCTCATCATCTTCCCGGACCTCCATGGCATTGATGAATTCGATCAGGGTTGCAAAGTTCTGCTCTTCCTTGGGTGCCTCATAGTGGATATATCCGATGAGCGCACAGTACAGAAGCGTCTCTGCTTTGTCCCAGAACGGATCCCCGCCTTTTCCGTCGCCTTTGGTATTCGCCATCAGGGTTGTGGTCAGCTTCAGGATGTCCTTTTCGCTGTGGATATAGGCGAATGGATTGTAGTGCATCGACTTGTGGAAGTTTATCGTGTTGAAAATCCGGATTTTGTAATTCGCATGCACAAATGCGTTTCCCACCTCTAAAAGGGTTGTACCTTTTGGGTCAGTCAAAACATACGAAGAATGCAGTTGCAATAAATTGGGTTTAATCCAGAATCTGGTCTTACCGGAGCCGGAACCGCCGACGATCAGTACGTTCTTGTTCCTGGCATTGGCAGGATTTTTCGGGCGGTTGCTCATCATCAGCCGCTCCGTCTTAGTGAGGATCACATTGTTCTCAAAGACCGGATCGATGAAGGGTTCAATGTCCTTGGCCGTTCCCCAACGTGCGGAGCCATATTCGAGGTTATGCTTGTAGTTTTTAGCATTTTTTCCTTTTAAGTATACCGCCAGGCGGAGCGCCACGGCTACGGCAGCTCCGACACAAAGGTCCATGGGATGGATACTGGGCAGAATATTAGAAAATGCCTGCTGAAAGCATCCGTCCATGACCAGACTCTGCAGCTTCTCTGAGGCATTGGTTCCAGCAGCCAGTCGCCAGGCTTCTCCCAGGTTGGTGGCTGCAAGACCGATGACTGCATACGGTGCGTTCAGGATCATCAGCTTTTTCAGCTTTACCTTGTCCATATTCATCGTGACTGCTCCCTCTGTTTGTCCTTGTTCAGTGCCTTTGCAGGCATTTCCTTCACTGCATCGATCAGCTTATGGAGCGTTTTGAGGACGCTCGGCCGCTTGCCCTTGGTCAGGAGCTCTGCAGAGTAGGCATTGAATGCTGCCGTCATGGCATCGGCGTCTCTGGCCTTAAAGAACACCAGATACTTTGGTGGAATCACCGATTTATCTTTGGTGATCGCATAATCAACACCGTATTTCCGGGCGTATTTTTCAAACCCCTTCAGATCTGTTTTGGAAATGTCGATGTTGGTCACTCCCTGGTTCTGACCGATCAGTTCCCTAATGGTCTGCTTGCCGGTGGGCCGTTCGTTTTTGGCTTCCTGCACTTTTCGTTTCATGTGGGCAATTCCCTTGAGTCCCAGATTGACAATTGTGCGGGCTGTCAGCTTGGTCGTACTGATGGCCAGGTTCACCGTCTTGTTTTCTACTTCCTCCTGCAAGAATCACCACCTCCCTTACGTGATCTCTCTGATTTCTCTGATTTTCCTTGCCTTTCTGCGTCAGCGGCCGTCGTGCTCCGGCTTCTTATGGCCTGATTTGTCGTCTATTTTCTCTGGGGCCTTTGCTCTGGCAGTTTCCCGCGCTTCCATTGTTTCCTCTGGAATCGGAATGGCCATGATGCTGTGTCCCAGCTTCACAAAGGCTTCCGGCTGATGAAACATTTCCTCATATTTGCCGATCTGATCTGTGGAAAGCGAGCCAAAACCCTCCTCCGTAATTCCGGTTATCAGGAAGGAACCGGCAATGATGTCGCAGACCTCCTGATTCTCGTCGCGAAGTGCACGATTCAGCGGAAGGCCGTTGATCTTGCCTTCTTCGTTCACAATGAGGCCAACGTTGTCATCGAAGGGATAAACGGTTTCAATGTAGCCGCCAACTCCCTTCTGAAGGTCCTCCAGTTCGGTTCCCATCTCCACAACCTTTGGATGCTCACCGGGTTCCACCAGCAGCATGGTGACGCCGCCGGCAGCCGCCTCATCATAGTCTCTCTCCGAAGGCTCCGCAGAATGCTGTTCCTCTCCCCTCGCGGCTTCCCGTGCCTCAAAGGTACGGGCATTCTCAAAGATATGCGCCTCACTGTCGTAGTGATATACGTTTTCGGATAGCCGCTCCGCAGGTTTGACCTCGGTCTCATTGACGCCGTGAACTATTACCTCCAGATTGCCAATCTCCAGACTGCCGTCATCGGGAACGAACAGAACCTCATGAATGGAGGACGGGAGAACATAGAAATCACCGCCCATCACCTCTGCCGCCTGATCCAGAAATCCCGGATACTGCAGAACACTGGCACCGTTCTGGTCTCCCACAACCGTAGCCACCCATATGGGCGATGGCTCATCTGGGATAAATACCCCAGACATCTCACCCAACATGTCCCGCATCACCTCGTTCATGTTGCGAAGCGTCGCCGGACGGTTCTTCGCTGCAATCTCCACCGCGTCATCATGCAGCTGATCTGCGGTAATTCCATAAGTTTTGAGCATGTCGTTGGTAACGAGAACGCTGGCCGTCCTCTCTTCATCACGTGCCAGCTCAAAGCGATAGATCAGTGCCATATCCTCAACGTCTCTGTGCGGGATTGCAGCAAGCTTCTCTTCGTTTCCTTCCGTCGGGATCAGCTGAAGTGTCAGCCTGTCCTTCATCTGCTCGTAATCCATCAGCGTGTGTTCATCCATGCCAAGGGCATGCAGCTGTTCGTAATCCATAGGTCAATCCTCCTTTTTGAAAAGAAATCCGGAGACTTCCGATTTATTCCTGGCAAATACGGTATGGGTGGAGATGAATGACATGGCCTCGCAGAAATCCACTGCAGAGAGGTCCATTTTGGCATCCTCCTCATCTCCGATCACGGGATGGCAAATATACATAGGGCCTGACACAAGGACGGTTCCGTCTGCATATTCATGGGCGGACCCGGTCGGATAGACCGCCATCAGATCCTCGGTAATGGACTGCAGCGAAAATTCCGCTTCGCCGCGATGGAGCATCAGCTCGTCAATTGCCCATTCTTCACTGACAAGAGCAGCCGGCATGCCCGGCACGGCATACAGGACAATGGCATCTGCCTCATAGGAGTTCTCCTCATCCTCGCCATTAACGCCGCTCTCCCAGAGGTCCTCCCTGTCCTGCAGCTGGTCAGAGATTCGCGAGAGGATAACAGCGCTGTCGCAGAGCTGCTCTGCCAGATCATCGATGCAATCCACAATCGAATCGGTGTCCTTTGCTGCGTCACAATCGTTTCTCTGCAGGCCCAGCAGGTTCTGCATCTGCTTTAACATTTCGTTCTTATTCATGGCTTCCTTCTCCTTTTCGTTTCCTTTGTTTTGGGTAAAAAAACAGCACCGTCAAAAGGCGAACCTCTGACCGTGCTGTTGGTTACAGTATTCAGTTATCGTTCCTGGCCGCGGGCCTTCTTTTTCTGCCACTGATCCAGGAGTTTGATAATGGTGTCCTGCATCTGCTGTGTGGTGTAGGACTTTGGAAAATACTTCCTTAGCTGTTCGTTTCGAAAGGTGACTCGTTCGAGGTCTCCCTTTTTGACTTCATTCATGACTTCCCTCGCAGCATCCATGGTGAAGCTGCCTTCCTGCGCCAGCTTTTTCAATCGCTGTGCCTGGGAAAGCGACGGCGCTGCCTGTACCTCCTCCATCGCCTGCAGGAAGATTTCCTGTTCCTCCGGTGCGAGATAGGACAGCTCAACGGCAGGATTGAAGGAGATCTGTTTCTGATCGACCATTTCGAGAAGATCGGGAATCAGGTTGGTGAGGCGGATGAAACG
>CAVCWT010000067.1:2015-3717 GCA_963605745.1 Lachnospiraceae bacterium | reverse complement strand
TTTCATCTTGTACGCAAAGGCCCTCTCGCTCGGCAGGATGTTCTCCCTCTGCAGATTGGAATCCACCATCAGCACAGTGGCTGCATCATTGTCCATGTCCCTGACCAAAACCGGAACCTCTGTAAGGCCTGCCAGCTCTGCGGCATGCGCTCTTCGGTGCCCGGAAATGATCTCATATCCGCCTTCCTCCAGAGGCCTGGCAATCAGAGGTGTCAATACTCCGTACTGTGCAATGCTCTCTGTGGTTCTGAGCATTGCCTCATCATCCACCACCTTGAAGGGATGCTCTTTAAACGGCACCAGCTCGCTGATGCTGATCTGCTGCACACGCTCCAGCTGACTCTCCGCACGGCTCTCGTCCGTCTCAAAGATGTCATCGTAGCTGGTCAAGCTGATGTTTCCGCCTCTTTTCGGCATTTGCCACCACCTCCTTTGTCAGACTCCGGTAGGCATCCGCGACCTTGCCTCCCGGGTCGTGTTTATAAATGCTCACGCCCTCCGCGCTGATCTCCGCAGCACGAACCGATCGCGGGATATCTGACTCATAAACCTTCAACTTGCTGCCATAGGTCTCACGGATCAGACTGCTGATCTCCTTTGAGAAGTTAGTCCGGGAATCTACCATGGTCAGGAGGATTCCTTCAATCTTCAGCTTTGGATTGATCTGCCGTTTGACCTTATTGACCGTCTGCAGCAACTGTTCCAGGCCCTTTGCCGACAGGTAATTGGCCTGAACCGGGATCAGCACCTGATCGGATGCAGCAAGTGCATTGACCGTCAGCATTCCAAGGGAAGGCATGCAGTCCAGCAGAATGTAGTCATACTGACCTTTCACCGTTTCCAGGTACTGTTTGAGGACCGTCTCTCTGCTCATGGCATTTACCAGGGATACCTCCATTCCCGACAGTGTGATGTTCGCAGGAACGAGATCCACGCCCTCTTCATGTGTCAGGATTCCCTCCCCGGGTAAGAGCGGCTGATCCTGCATTACCTTCGCCATCAGGTCGGTCAGCGTGACCGGCAGATCGTCCGGTCTGGGATTTCCAAGCGCAATGGTAAGGGATCCCTGCGGATCGGTATCCACCAGGAGCACCTTTTTGCCTTCATTGGCAAGGCCGATTCCCAGGTTTTCACAGGTGGTGGTCTTGCCGGTTCCACCCTTTTGGTTTACAACAGCCATCACTGTTGCCTTTGACATCGAAAGATCACCTCCTTTTAGTTGCCATCCATTGCCAAAATACGATCCCTGCAACCAGCGTTCGCACGCCTTGCAGCGCCGGACAAATCATAGTTGACCTTTGCCTGGTAATAGGCATCAATCGTGGACGGCGCATTGTAGAGTGACGTGAGCAGATACTGCCGGATGTTCCGCACATCGGTTGTGTTCTCCTTCATACAACCCAGCACATAGCGGACATGATCCGCATCCAGCTTCATGAACTGGCTTTTCACAACCTCCAGCGGCTTGTCATCCCCGGCAATGCGAATCGTTTTTCGCCTTGAGCTGCACACATCCACCACAAGATCCAGAATACCGAGAACGCTTTCTCTGGAAAGAGATCTGTCCTGCAGCAGCATATCTATGCCGAGAGCTTCTCTGAAATAGCGATTATATTCAGCGCAGGTACGCATCTTATCGTTTTCGTATCCCATCTCATATCCGGGATCTGCAGCTAATCTTCCCGGCAAACCTCCGGATAAA
>CAVCWT010000067.1:0-1985 GCA_963605745.1 Lachnospiraceae bacterium | reverse complement strand
GATAAGATAGGATCTGTATTGCTATACTCAGTATTGTTAATATCAGTATTGTTTCCGTGTCGTTTTGACACTTCCGGAGATGTCGTTTTAACACTTCTGGGCGTGTCGTTTTGACATTTCAGGAAATGTCGCTCCGTCTCATCATCCGCTCGGATGAAATTCAGTACATAGATCAGATTGGGCTTGCCCAGTCCCTGACGCTGCCGCTCGATCAGTCTCGCCTTGGTCTCCAGCTCGGACAGGAGCTGCCCGGCCTTTTTGTTGCCGCAACTAAGCTTCTCCATCACCTCCTCGATCGTGAAGATGATATAAACACGACCTCTCTTGTCGATCCATCCCTTCCTCGCGGACAGATCCATCCGGTCCAGCAGCAAACCATAGAGAACCTTTGCCTCGGTGGACACCGATTTGAACTGATCGTTCGTAAAGAGCACCTTCGGCACCCGGTAGAAGGCAAAGAGATCCGATTGCGGGCCATAGAAATAATTATCCATTCTTGTTCACCGTCTCATTTCCGGAGAATTTATCGCGCTTTAACGGTCTCCTGCGAAATACATCCTCGCACAATCCATAGGGACATCTGGAATACTGACACCTTCGATACTGGAACTCCGCGCGGTAGTAAACGCAGCGGGCACAGCTGACGGGTTTCCCCGCCGAAGGGGCCTTCTTCGATGCCTTTGTCAGCTTCTCGCACCTTCGCAGGATTTCCTCCTGCCTACGCATTTGCCGCACCTTCTCTTCGTGTCCTGCCGGCCTTCTTAGCTCGGAGCCAGGCCTCCAGTTCCTTGTAGCAGGCCGCACTGACGCAGGGGTGGCCCTTTGCATAACAGCAGCCCTCGCATTTCTTTTCCTGCTCCGTCATAACGGCTTCCGCCAGGTAGTAGCAGTTCTGCCTGCCCAGGATGCAGCCGACCTTGCGGTTCTTCCAGAACGTACACTTTCGGCAGATCAGGGGCTTGTCATCGTAGTATTTGATCCCATCGATCAGAATGATTTTGCGCCTTGCCTGTTTTTTCATCGTGATATCCTCCACCTCTTTGATGCATCGCCGGGAAAGTCCGGAGACGACAAAGCCCCGTGGTGAGGATTGATCACCACAGGGCTATGTAAAGGACCGGGGAGGCAAGGGGCAGCACATTCGGCGCAGATATATTTGCAGGAAAATGGCTGATCTTGAGTCTCGCGTTCGTATTCACTTTTTCTAATCGAGGCGGTTGTTATTAGAAATCTAAAATTCCGTGAGCCGTTTTTCTAATGCGTTTAGAAATTCCTCTCGCAGCTGATCCGATCTGCAGGGCCAGACTCCGGCGATTCCCGTCTGCAAAGGTGAAAATGTCGCAGATTTACGCCGGTAAACACCGGTAGGCAGGGAACCTTCCGCCTGTTTTAGAAGAACCCTTCCGGGCAGTCGATTTTTTCCATTAGATAAATACCCCCTTTTATTAGAAATTCGTCAATGCGCATCGGATTTTATTAGATAAAAAGAGGAGAATTTCGATCTGAAATTCTCCTCTTCGCCAAATCCTGTTCGCGACGCGATTCGAACGCGCGACCTTCCGCTTAGGAGGCGGACGCTCTATCCAGCTGAGCTACGCAAACATTTATGAATTTTCCTTGATTTTGCGCGGTTTTCTGCGCTTCGGTCAAGGTCCCGATTTATATTCAGAGGCGATTTCGATTAGATAAACGGCTGTTTTTCTAATCGATTTTCGACCTTTGAAGGCTGGTTTTGTGACAAATGTTCCTTCCGCCTCGCGTTAGAAAAATGAGAATTTCAGAACGCCTTTTGAACCAAAGTTCAAATTTTAAAATTTCATTTGGCGGATGTTAGCCTCATTCTTAGGAGGCGGACGCTCTATCCAGCTGAGCTACGCAAACATTTATGAATTATCTCCTGCTGCCGTGACAGCTGAGTTATTATATCGCATTTACCGGATTCTGAACACCCCATATCTCATTCGCAGCCAGTTCGCTGTTCCGGT
>CAVCWT010000066.1:0-7752 GCA_963605745.1 Lachnospiraceae bacterium | reverse complement strand
AGAAGCTTTAAGAGCATTTCCGCATCGGTCTGCGTCGTTTCGCTCTGCGCTGCATCGGCCGGGGTCTGCGGAATGTCACTCTTGGCCTCTGCCTTTGCCGGATCCTTTCCGGCACCGGAATAAAAGGCATTTTCAAAGAGCTGTGCGTTATTCCTTCTGTCATCATCCAGAATATGCGAATACACATCCGTGACCATCTTAACCTGTGCATGACCGGAGTCTCCCTGCACAGCCTTCACATCACCGCCGTTTAACTTCAGCTTGTAGGTGATGCTGGAGTGACGGAGGCTGTGAAAGACAACTCGAGGCAGATCATTGCGCTCGATCAGTGACCGGAAGGCCGCATTGATGGTGCCGGCCTCTGTCGGCATCCCCAGCGGTCCGGCAATGACGAGATCGAAATCCTGATACTCATCACCAAAGGCCTCGATGGTTTCCTGTTGCTGTGCCTTCCAACGGATCAGCATCTCTGCCACAGTGCGGGGAAGAAAGATCTTTCTCACACTGGAGGCCGTCTTCGGCGCCTTCAGCACCTGCACGGTGGATGTCCGGGATGACATTGGAGGAAACACCAGGATCACATCCTTGCTGTCCAGCTTGTTTAACGTATCGCGGCTGACCCGCTGCAGCTCCTTATTGACCTGGATGCAGGCCTTTCCCGACTCGATTGCCTCCGGCGAGATTTCCACACAGTCCCAGGTAAGGCCCAGCAGCTCGCCCATACGCAGTGAGCAGGCAAAGGACAGATTGAGGCAGAGCTTTAAGCGCTCATCCTCACAGAGCTCCAATGCCCGAAACAGCGTTTCTGCCGTCCAGATTTCGCGTTTTTTGTACTCTGCCTTGGGGAGGGAAGCATAATCTGTCGGGTTCTTCTCCATAAGCTCCCATTTCACTGCCTGTTCAAAGCAGGAATGCAGAAGCTTATGTATGGACCGCACGGTATGCGGCGTCAGGAATTCATTTTTCTTTCGGCCGACGGTCGGTTCCACCGGCTTTGTCTTCAGCAGCTGCTGATAGTATTTCTCAATCACCCGTGTGGTGATCTCATTGAGCTTCATGGAGCCGATAATGGGCGAGATGTAATGCTCGATCAGACTGACATTGCTGGTATAGGTGGACATGGCCCAGGTGGCCTTGCCGTAGAGAGCGACATACTCCCGCAGCAGATCATCCAGTGACTTGCACTTCGGTACCGTGAAGGTGCCGATCTCTTCCTTGTATTCGATTTCCTTCTTCCTGTGCTTTGCGTCGGAAGAGGTCTTGTAGGTTTCCCATTTCTGTTTGCGCTCACCGTTCTCATTGGTGTACTGATACACGACGCAGTAACGGCTGCCGCGCTGTACGATTGATGCCATGCTGTATCCTCCTCTCAGCAGCCGCGGTAATCCATCCAGTCCTCGAATTCCTCTCTGGGAATCCGCCAGACGGTGCCGATCCTTCTGGCCGGTATCGTTCCTTCCTTGATCCATTTGTAAATGGTGCTGCGATGGATGCCAAAGAAGTAGGTAATCTCCTCGATGGTATAAAAATTGGGATTCTTCGGTTTTCTCGGCGCATTCTCTATAGCTTTCGCCTGTTCGCGTTCCCTTGCATCCCGCTCGGTCTGTGTCAGAATGTGATATTTGTCCTGACCGTTCAGCCAGCGCATATAGCTGTCGCGGGTGATCCGCTTCCTGTCAGCGACCGTTACGAATCGGAAGAGTCCGTCGTTTTTCGCTGCATAAATGAAGGAATACACCTCCTTGCGGGTGATGCCGAGCTGCCAGGCAATCTCCGGCATGCTGACGGTGTCCTTCTCCAGCTCTGCATCGCGCTCGCGGTCTGCCTGCATGCGATAGCGCGTCTGGGAATTGTACCAGCGGTCAAAGACATCCGCCGGAATCCGCATCTGATAATTCACCTGAACGGTCTCCAGATGGCTTCTCTTGATGATTTCATAGACAGTTGACTCTGTCAGCTGCAGCAGCTCTGCGATATCCCCTGCGGAATACGATTGCTGTCGCAGAGCTTCTCCCGGCGGAGGACCGTCCACCTTCTTGTACCTGACCTGCATCGAGTACCAGTGCTCAAAGCTTTCCAGCCTGATACGCATTTTCCCGTTTACCAGGATGGTCTCGAAAACCTTCTTGTGCACCAGCCAGTAGGATTCAGTCTTGCCGAGTCCCAGAAGCCTTCGCATTTCCGGCACAGACATGGTGGTTCGCTCATTTTCCACGGGCTTTTCCTGATAAGGACTGCTCTCATTGATGAAGCTGATCGTCTCGTCTTTTTCCTTCACCATATCCGATGCACCTCCTTCCTGTGTTTTGTATTCGGTCATCGCTGACCGGGGAAAAGCGTATCATTTCTGCTAATAAAAGCCCACGGTGCCGATAATCCGTTCTTGGCAGAATCAACACCCTTGACAAAGCCTTCAGCATTGTGTTCTTAAATTTTGGTATCGAACCATTCATCAAAGCTCTTCTTGGAGATCCGGTAAACACCGTTGCCTCCGCCAACGCGGAACCAGCGGAACTCGTTTTTCTTGAGCAGGGTATAGACGGTCTCACGTCCGCAGGAGAGAATGATCTGCAGCTCGTCCACAGTGTAGCAGCGCTTTTCCGGTGCCGCCTTCGGGGATGTGGAATCCACCTCATATGTTTCAATACAGCCGATAATGTTGGCCTTGTCCGGCCGTTCCAGATGATGCTCCTTCATGGGAATGCCTCCTTATTTTTCATAGAATCTGCCGTCCTCATAATGTCCGGCACGGTCTCTTTTCTCCGGAATGTAATAGCCGAGCTGCACCTTGATTGCCTCATCGATTCCGCACATCTGTCCGGCAGTCACTCTGCCAAGATAACGGATGATGCAGCTCTTATCAAAGGTTCCCAGCTGCTCGGCCAGTACCATGGAGGGGCGCTGAAGCCCCTTTGCCTTGCGCAGCAGATAGTGTGTCGGCTGCTGCTTTTTCTTTTCGATTTTTGATGTAAGCGGTGCCAGCGTCAGTGTGGGCGCGTAATAATTGCCCACATCGTTCTGCAGCACCACAATCGGCCTGACGCCGCCCTGTCTGGAGCCCTCCGGTTTGCCCAGATTGGCCAGATAAAGATCCCCTCGGCGGTAGACCCAGTCTGATTTCATCATGCGGTCATCCTCCAGTCCATGTCCTGTGACTATGGATAAGCTGCAGCCGGATCTGAAAATCAAATCTGACTGCAGCTTCTACTGATATGCTTCCTCCGTATTTTGCCTCGCTACCCCGGAAGTCAGGGATTTCTACTCATCGCCAAGGCACCTTGCGGTGCCTCGCCAGGTCGCAGCAGCTGACTGCATCATAGGAATTTAACCTCCCCGCCTTCACTGTGGCCGGGCCGCGTCTTACGGAAGTATCATTATCCCTCTTGCAGTCACGGCCGCCGCCGGTTGCTGTCCAGCATTTGCTTCAGCGAATCGCTCTGCTCCGATGAGCGTCATGGCGAGCTGACGAAGGCTGCTGCTTCGAGGATTTACCTGGGAGAATGTGTATTCAGATTTCAAGGTACACGGCAGAAGAAAGCATCTTACTTCTTCTGTCTGAATACAGTTTAATCGCTTTTGGCCCCGGTTTTTATGGGCGGATCTGGCGGGTGAACCCGCCTCTTAGGCGGATTTTGCTGCATGTGTACCTTCTGTTGGCAATGGGAGAGTGCTACAGCTCCTTTTCCATGGCCGTCATGAATTCAATCATGGAATGCACCTTGTGTCGGAGAATATCCGAGCGCGGCTCCACGCCCAAGAGCATGAAGTCCAGTGACAGATGCAGCAGCGCAGCCAGCTCGATCAGAACATCGATGGACGGTCTGGTCCTCCCACATTCAAATTTTCCGTAATGGGAAGCTGAAATATTCAGTTTGTTTGCGATCTCCTCCTGCATGTAGCCAAGGGCCTTCCGGACCTGCTTCACACGGTTGGCGCAGTCAATTGGATCATAGTACATAAAAAACTCCCGAATAATAGATTTCAGCTTGAGCGCTCTTGCTGCCAATAATCTACCTCTCGGGAGTTTCTTTATCGCTTTACCGGGGTCTTACGCGGACTGTTACGGCCTTATTTGATTTCTTTCAGAGCTATTTCACCGGGTATTACAGAGGCATGTCCTATAACGTGAGGTATTTCATTCGTCTGTATCCTTCCCGTTATCCCTTGCAAATTCTCGCAGCTTCTCCACGAGCTCTGCCAGATCCGCCTCCGTCAGATGCTGCCTGGCCCGCTCGAATTCATCTCTGGCATTCTGCCGCAGTCCGATTTTAGAAAGCGCCACCAGCAGCCAGTAGACAACCTCCTGATTTTCGGGCTCGATATCCAGTGACCTCGAGGCAAAATGCTGAATGCCCTCATAATCCTTCAGCTCCGCCAGATCCCGCAGCAGGCTGTTGACCGTATCTGCATAGATCACTGCGTAGTGCTCCACCGTGGAGATAACCCAGTGCTCCGCAGCGGCATCCCTGTAAAGAGGACCGCGATAGAGCTCAATGGCCTTCTTGTAGCCTTCAATCCGTTCTCTTCGGTCCGGCTGCTTTTTCGCTGCGGCTGCAATCCGTTCAAATTCATCCAGATCGGTCTTCACATGATAATGCGGATTGATCTGATAGCCGTAATCCGTGTGCTTAATCAGCACCTCATTCTGATCCAGGATGGACTCCAGCTGCGGCTTTGTTCTGGACATCACCACTCGCATCGCATTGCCGCTGCTTTCGGGAGCATCCTCCGGATACAGCCTGTCGGTAATCGTGCGAAGCGGCTGAGGCTTACCACAAATCGCAAGGTAACAGAGCAGGCGCCACAGCTTCGGTGAATTCAGAGTTTTGGCCGATATATCACCTCTGAGCGTATGGATCTCCGGCTCTCCGAACATCCGAAAGCAGATATCCCGCCCATCCTTCAGCTCTCCGCATGGCTCACGAACCTGCATCTGCAGCGCCTCCAGGCTCTGCTGCTCCTTCCAGCTGGTGAGAACCACATAACCAATCGCAGCCAGGAAGCTGGTCTGATCCGCAAAAATCCTCGGATTCTTGAGAATGATAAAACCATAGGGGCGGTGGTAATACAGCGGCCAGCCGGTCACACTGTGCACCTGCATTTTGGCATAATGCTGCTGCTCGGCAGCGGAGACCGAAGCGTCATGATTCGCAATGTCTGCAAGGATCACAGGCCGATTGTTCTTCAGGGCATCAATCCAGTGCGCATAATTGTCCATGTATTCGATCTCATCAAAGAGGGTAGTGGTCACCTTCTTATCCCGGTTCTCCCAGTAAACCGGATAAAAGATTCCGGTTTCAACATCGGCTGTTACCATGCCGCACCAGTCTGCATTGTAAAAATCACGGCAGACCTCCAGTACATCACGGGCAATCTGCTCCGGGTCATCACTCATATGGAGGGACTGCTCCAGCATGGACAGAGTCCTCTCAAAGCGATAGAGATAATCCATATTAGCTGCGGGCATTACCATCTGCGAGGGCCGGATCTCGATCCCGATTCCTTTACTATGTTCGTTCCCTTTTCTCATGCTATTCACCCTATCAAAAAACGCGAAGCCCGCAGACGCTGCCGGTCGGATCGGCAGCTGCTGCGGGCCTGCTTTATTCTCCGCTGCCAATCCGTCTGAGTGGTTGAGGACGATTGCAGCACCCATTGATGAATTTCATCTCCGAGGGAATGTCACGAATCAGAAGCTGTGTTCAGGGAGAGGGAAAGTGCCACTTCATCGAATGGATGCTATGAAAAGTGAAGACCATGATGCTCACCTCCGGTAAAAACTGATAAAACAAAACTGCCAGACCCATGCAGGCCTGACAGCGCAGTGACAACGATATGGTGCAACTGGCTGCCATTTTAAAGGCCCTATAGCTTTGCGACCCTGGGTTTCCCCAAGTGTGCCGATATTAAATGATTTCCGAATTACTTTTCCTTGCGGGCGGGAAGCGTAGCACTGATCAACTCTCCGGCATCCACTTCCAACGCATCAGCGATATTAAAAAGCACTTCAACAGAAAACGGTCTCACAGTATTAGGTGCTTCTATGGAGCTGAGATGGGATCGGCTCATCTTTGCCTTCGCGGCAAGCTGTTCCTGCGACATTCCACGCATCTTGCGCAGCGCTCCGATCTTTATCCCAAGCTCGATAAAACGATCCCGGTTTGTTGGTGAAACATCCTTGCTCAACGGGCCGACCTCCTTTCCCTTTTCTTATCTTTATTATAGGAAAACGGGGTCTTTGATTCAGTTCTCGTTGTAGAGCAAATGTCCGATATTTTGAGCAGAACAATTATATCCGAATCATTTGTCCTCTGATTAACGCAGATGCGCCATTTTTCTTGTGTTTTGCATTAGATGCGAGAAGAATTCACTGCAGCTAATGTCATGTGCTATTTGTCCTTTCTTTTGTTATCGCAGTTGCTGTATGTTGTGGTCAGCAGCCGATTCACCCTTTCATCTTTACAACCACATTCCCGGCGGCGCAAGATCACAGCCTGTTTACGATGATCGTATGCTCCTTAGGTTCTTCCTTTACTTCTGCATAGCCAAAGGAAGCTGCAAGTACAGGCACAAAGCCATCCGGAAGATTCAGCTTCGCTAACATCTCCGCATTTTTGGAAAACAGCATGGAAGCTCCGCCGTGAATAATGCTATCAATGCCCAGAGAGGTTGCGGCGATCACCATATTTTCCAGCACGCAGCCTGCATTTGTCAGCTCAATTCCGGGTATGTTGCCGCTCTTGGCAGAGACAAGAACAAGAGCCGACTCGCCAAAGTTCTTGTTCATTTTTCTGCCGAGCACATTCTCGACCATCGCGGAAACGGCGTCACCGATTTCGTTCAGAAATGCCTTGTCTTCAATCACGGTAATCCGAAGGCTGTTGTAAGCTCCCATACCGGCAGGAGCTGACATACCGGCCTTTAATATCTTCTGCAAATCCTCTTCCGATATCGGGTTCGCGTTAAACTTTCTGCAGGAATATCTCTTTGCAATTGCTTCTAATGCTTCCATTCGTATCTACCTCCACAAATTCAAAATTTTGCCTTGTGCTTTTTTAGTTTCTTATAAATTTCTGATCTTTCGCAGTCTCATCCGCCGATACATACAGCTCGACGCGCATATGCAGGTCATATTTTTCCCGCAACCGGATGATTTCCTGCATCATCGGAGATTTATGGTGCTCATCGATAGCGGCCTAGTCCGCCCAACTGTCAATCAGAAGCACCGTTTCAGGATCATCCATAGGGAAGAAGTATTCGTATCTGATGTTGCCCGCCTCGGAACGGATTCTGTCAACAACTCCGCTTTTCGTCATCTCTGCGGCAAATGCTTTTGCGCTGCCGTCCTTGCCGGTGTAATAGATGTTGATTGTGATTGCCATAGCATTTACTCCTGTGAGAAATCCAGCGCCTGCCGAACGTCATATCCCTGCTTCTTGAAACCCGAAAACAGCACATCCATCTTTACTGAGGTAATGCAGAGCAAGTGCATCGGACGCCCCTGATCAATGAGCTTCTGCAGTGCAGCCACCGGAATCTTCTTGTATTCCGCATGGGAGATATATTCTGCTGACATCGGCTCAATGATTGCGGCCTTACCCATGACCTGCACGCTCTTCAGCTCGCCAAAGCTCGGGTTCTTGTCAAACACGGCAAGACTGACATTATCGTTCTTCTCCAGACCGATAAATTTCTCACCGCCCTCGGTGAAGATCCAGAACTTGCCGTCATGGTAGCTGTATTCCAGGGGAG
>CAVCWT010000065.1:5107-7771 GCA_963605745.1 Lachnospiraceae bacterium | reverse complement strand
TTTGCTGGTTCTTGTGTCCTCGCGCAGATTCCTTCATCTTACTGCAAATCACTTCTCAGGTTCTGTCATCTGTCTGCGGATCACTTTCCCGACGCCCTCTTCTCTTCGTCCTCTGTAGCTTCCGGCCTATCTGTATCGATATCGTCCAGCAGCTCCTCTTCGTCCAGCGTCTCCAGATAGTCCTCTTCTTCGTCATTCTCGGAGTAATCGATATCCGGATCCTGCACGGCCTTGACCGGCTCCTTTCCCTTGGTCTGCTGGTAGAAATAGAACCCGATTCCGCCGCCCACGCATGCCAGGAGCAGGATCAGGAGTCCTGCATTGGGGCCTTTCTTTTTCGTCTCGGTTTCCTCTTCCGGTTCCTCGGTAACAGGCTCCTCTTCGACGACCTCCTCCTCTTCGTCATCACCCGCCAGTCTCTCTGCGTAGGCCTTCTGCTCGTCCTCATCCATGAGGCTCAGGATATCGGACTCGTCCACCAGATTCAGGAAGTGCACGGTCTCGTTGCCATTGTCATCGCGATCGATGATGAGGTAAAAGTAGTTGCCGTTCTTGGTGGTGAAGGTAATGAACTGTTTGCCGGCTCCGGTTGAGCTGCCGTAGTCATCGACCAGAGTCAGGTTGCCGTCCGGCGTGAGCGGACCCATGGGCTCCTCCACCTCTTCCGTATCGGTGCTCTCCTCGGCTTCCTCCGTTTCTGGCTCTTCCGTTCCCTGGCACTGCGTGTAATCCGTCTTGCATACCGGGCACTGATCATTCACGGTGTCCTCGGTACATTTCTCCTCACAGATACAGTCTGCCTCCGGACCAGTATGGGCAAAAACTGTAACGGGAGCAACCGCTGCCAGGCTGCCACACAACATCAGGGTGGCCACCATTTTCTTAATACATCTCATCGTCTGAATCCTCCTTGATTTCCTCATCAATTTTATCCAACTCCTCGTCCTCTTTACCGTAAGCTACGGCATCGATGCTCTTGGCTTCTGTAGCTGTAGTTACTACGGTTCCCGGCCCCAGCTGTCCAGATTTCACCAGACTCAGCACCTGTGCCAGCTGCTCCGGTGTCAGCTTGAGTGCACCGACATCCGAGAGGATCTGACTGGCCTCGGCTTCTCGTAATTTTTCCTGTGCTGCCTTCAGCTTATTCTGTGCATCCGCAAGGCGGCGCTCACTGCGCCGTACCTCCTCACGGAGCTTATCTAATTTCTCGTACATGGTTTTCTCCTTTCTGGTCCCCGATTCAAGACATCCATTAACCCACAACATCGGGAATGATTCATAGAAAAGGACGCCTGATTGCTCAGACGCCCCGATTACGATTGCTCATGTTCTATTTGATCCTGCCAAATGTGTAGAAATGCGACTGCCAGTAGTTGGTGTTGATGGACGTGTACTGGATCGGATTGCCGCAGTGGAGCATCATCCCGTCGCCGACGTAGATGCCGACATGGGAGGCTCCGCTGGTGTTATAGGTCTTCTCAAAGAAGATCAGATCTCCCGGCTGTGCCTCACTCTTGGACACCTTCGTGCAGTTATTCAGCAGGCCATTTGCCGTCTGCCGCCCGACATTCCATCCGTTGCCGCAGTGATTGATCACATAGCTGACAAAGCCGGAACAGTCAAAGCTGGTGCTGGGACTGGATCCGCCCCAAACGTAGGGGTAACCGAGATATTTCTCCGCTTCATCGATCATGTTGGCGAATTTCTCATTCGTCAGTGCCTCCGCAGGGATGTCATAGTCCTGAAAATCACCGACATCCGGCTCTGCATAAATGTCATCTGCAAAGAGCTCCGGTTTGTTGCCGAGCGTCTCGACGAGGAGCTCGTACCGGGCCATCTCGTCATCGCTCAGTCCCATCTGCCGAACCACCTCCGCCATCGTCTTGTTGGTCAGTGTGACCTTCAGGATGTGGTACTCGTATTCCACCTCGACCTCGTATTCTTCCTCCGTCACATTCCCTTCCTCATCGATCACCTCCTCCGTTCTGGTCTCGATTCTCGTGCGGGTCTCTGTGATCGCCTCCGTGGTCAGCTCGTACTGTTTATCAAATATCTCCTGGAGCTTCTCCCGCACCTCTTCCTCTTCGTAATCCTCATAGAGAACGGTCAAAAGCGCTGCCAGTTCGTAGGGATTGTGGTTGATCTCCGCCAGGTTGTACTGGTATTCGTCATAGCCGGGGAATTCCGATTCGATGTTGTCAATGCGCTTTTGCAGCTTCTTCTCCAGCTTCTTATAATCCTTTTCTGCCGCCAGGATCTCGTCATCATCTGCGGTATAGGACGATTCCACGGTGGAGTGACCGAAGGTTCCGATGAGCAGGCCTCCGCTGGATGCGCAGCTCCCGGTCGAAACAACGACCATCACGATCACCAGCAGCACCAGGATGAGCACCGCGTGATCCTCTGCGAATTCCTTCAGCCATTCGCCAAGGCGCCCCACCAGGTCCTCTGCCTTATCGACAAATCGCTTTGCCTTGCTGCCGAACTGGTTGGCGGCTTCCTTCTCCGATATCTGCGCTGCCGTTCGCTGGAACTCCTTCTGCATCAGACGCTTCTGAGCAGCGCGGCTGGCTTCGCTTGCAGTACTTTCCACCTCGCCCGCATTACAGTTGGCCGCCCTGGCATTCTTGCCGAGCTTCCCGCCCGGGCCGGTATACGAAGATG
>CAVCWT010000065.1:0-4648 GCA_963605745.1 Lachnospiraceae bacterium | reverse complement strand
CGGGAGCCCTGGCCTTTTCCCGTTCGTGAGTCTGCGCCCCCGTTCTCTTCTGACGGGGGCACTCCTCCCGGAGTCTTTTTCCTTCCATCTGTTACTCCTTCACATGCATGGATTCCTGAGCATTCTCCTGAGCACTTCCCCGGATATTCGCCTGTGCCTTTTCCTGAACATTTGCTGCACGATTCAAAGGTCGACTCGAAGGTTCACCATGATCCACCGATTTCGATGCCGATAACACCTCTCGCCCCGATGCCTTATTCATTGCTTTCTGGGATTCCGTCTTTGCTTCCTGCACTTCCGCCAGCTTGGTCGTCATGATCTTGTAGAGCTCGAGATCCTTCGGGAAACGATCCACGAACGGCAGGATGACGTTACCAAAGAACAGCAGGCCTTCGCCTTCGCCGGAGTGCGTCACATAGGACAGCTGGTGCGGGCTGATGTTCAGCTGCTTAGCCAGAATCGAGCGGTCGCCGATGGCCTGGTTCAGCATGTAGATAAAGTCCGAGTTCTCAAAGATGTTCTCGACCTCCTTCGATGCCAAAAGGTCCTTGACGTTCTGCGTGATGCCGGTCGGAATGCCACCCCATTTACGGAAGCGCTTCCAGATCTCCACGGTGTAGGCCGCCGTCTGCTCTTCGCGGAGCAAAAGGTGCATCTCGTCCATGTAGTAGCGAGTCGACCTGCCCTGGCTTCGGTTCTCCGTAACTCTTCCCCATACCGCATCCTGCACGATCAGCATGCCGATCTTTTTCAGCTGCTTACCAAGGTCCTTGATGTCGTAGCATACGAGACGGTTACTGATGTTCACGTTCGTCCGGTGATTGAAGACGTTCAAGGAACCGGAGACATAGATTTCAAGGGCAGTTGCAACCTCTCTGGCCTCTGCCTCCTCCTGCTCGAGAAGAGCATTGTAGAGATCCTCCAGGATCGGCATGTTCTCCTTGCCGGGATGCTCGAAATAATGCTGATAGATCTTGTGGATGCAGCGGTCGATGACCGTCTTCTCCACCGGCTTTAAGCCGTCCTTGCCGCCCACGATCAGCTCGCAGAGGGACAGGATAAAGTCCGCCTTCAATGCGATCGGGTTGTCGCCATCGCCGGAATAGTTCATGTTGATGTCCATCGGATTGATGTACTGATCCGAGGTGGGACTGATCTTAATGACCTGCCCGCCAAAGCGCTTCACAAGAGCCGAGTACTCGGACTCCGGATCCGAAATGAGTACGTCATCATCGGTCACGAGGAAAGCATTGGCGATCTCGCGCTTTGCCGCAAAGGATTTACCGGAACCCGGCGTTCCGAGGATCAGGCCGTTCGGGTTCTTCAAGGTCTTTCGGTCCACCATGATGAGGTTATTGGAGAGGGCATTCAGGCCGTAATACAGCGCTGCCGGACTCTCCTGGAAGAGCTCCTGCGTGGTGAAGGGAACGAAGATCGCTGTGCTGCTGGTGGTCATACCTCTCTGAATCTCGATCTGGTTGTAGGCAAGAGGGAGCGTACTCATGAGCCCCTGCTCCTGCTGGAAGTCCAGGCGCACCAGGCTGCAGTTGTGCTTCTGCGCGATACTGCTGGCCTGGAAGACGTTATTTTCCAGCTCCTGCTGGGTCCTGCCGGTGTTGAGAACGAGGAAGGTTAAGAGGAACATGCGCTCGTTCTGACTCTGCAGCTCCTTTAAGAGGGCCTTTGCGTCCCTGCCGTAGGTGGCAAGGTCCGACGGAATGATCTCCATGTCGTAGCCGGAGCGGACGGCCTTTTTCTGCTCTTCGATCTTAGACCGGTCGAGCTCGGTGATGGTGTGCTTGACCGTCTTGATGGCCTCATTCTGGTCCACCGACTGGACGTGCATGGTCACGATCTGGCTGGACTCCATTCCGAGGAAATCCGCCAGCATCCGGTCGCTGATGTCGGATGCATCGATGGAGAGAAAGCTCATCGCGCCGTACATGTCCCCCATCTGAAAAACACGACCGTTCTTAAAGTACAGGCTGCTGGGTGCAATGAAGTCCTTCACGGACAGTCCTGTCGGCGTCAGCCATTTCCAGTCAAAATGAAACTTCTCATCCCCGCCCAGATGGAACTGCGCGTGCATCAGCTCCAGCCTCTCTGCGCCGCTTAGCGTATGCGTCTGCACGCCGAGGCGCTTAAAGTTGTTGAGAAGGTCCACCTCGATGTGCACAAGGCGCGGCTTTGCTGCCTTCATGGATTCTGCGTGGATGCCAAAGGTCAGGAACTTCGTCTTCGTGAGGCCGTTGTTGCCGGCCTCCATCTGGCGCTTCAGCATGCCGGTGTACTCGTCCCGGACTTCATCAAAGCCGTCCGGCTGGTGCGGGATCGCGATGCTCTTTTCGAACTTCTCTGCATCGGTTGCCATGTTCATAAAACTCAGCTCGAAGTGCACGGAGCTGTCAAAAAAGTTCAGGAATGCGCACCATTCCTCGAAGATCTCCGTCTGATCCTCCTGCTGGGCCAGCTGGTAATTGATGTCCTGGAACTGAATCGTTTTGGTGTAGTAGTCGGCGCCGACACGGCAGATCCCGTCCTGGAACATCCGGTCAAAGGGGATGCTCTGCTGGGTGGTCCGCGGGGTGCCGTCGTTATGCTGCGCTGTCTTGATGATCTCCCGTATTTTTTTCTTATCGTCGTTGCTCAGATATTCCGGAACCTGGAACTCGCGCGTCTGCCTTTTCCGGAACAGGTTCATGATATTTGCGAACAATCTTGTCTACCTCCTGTTCTGCCATCGCCTGCCTGTGCAGGGCTGCGTAATAGTTGTCCGTCTGATAGATGCGGACCTTCGGGCGAAGGAAATTCGCCTGGATGAAATGAGCGAGGATGACCTCTAACGGCTCGCCGTTCTTCTGGTACATGCCGACGAAAAACATCGGCATCATCAGCACCATCATTCCCATCGCGGCAAAGGTGGAATCCCCCACCTTCCGCAGTAAGAAAAATGACGGCACTCCGATGAGCGCCGCCAGGGAAAAGCAGATCAGCTGCCGTTTGGTCAGGTTGAACATGACCTTGCTCTTGACCTTCGTGAGATCACGAGGGACTGCGATATAGGACGCCATACGTGTTATCTCCTTCCTTCATGACGTGGATGCATTGCTGCCGGCCGGTACTGGCAGGCAGCGGTGTTGTTTGGCCTGTATGAAAACGGCAGAAGCCGTATTGCGGCGGCTGTCCTGCCGGGGAATCGATTAAGGATCATTGAATGTTCCATTACGGTGTGATTAGTGTGCATGCAGGACGCTCTTTGCGACGGATCCTGTCTTGAACAGCGTGAATGCCAGCAGAATCGTGAAGCCCAGGGCGTTCCACAGCGATCCCATGATGTCTGAGGTGAATGCCACGTTCTGGATCATCACTGCGTAGATACCGACGCAGACCATGATCAGGAATCCCTGAAAGCCGAGTGCGAACAGCGAGCGCAGGTAGTTCTGGCCCACCATGCTCTGCTCCTTGTTGCCGAAGGTGGCGAACGGAATCGGCGCCAGACTGACGTAGAGATAGATCTCGATCATGCGGCCCACGACGATGACATAAATGAGCATCGCCAGGATGTTGAAAATGAACTGCACGACGAACGTCTGCAGGAAGATCGCAAAAAGCGGTCCCAGCTCCATTTCCTCCAATGTCGCCTGCATATCGGCCAGGGCTGAGGCGTCCACCGTTGTGGAGCCTGCGACGATCCCGCCGCTTTGCGAGATGACATGCTGCGCGACATCGAAGATCGCCATCGTGATGTCAAAGGTATGTGTGATCAGCTCGACCGCAATGAAGGTCTTGAAGACCCATTTGAAGAAAATCCAGGACTCAAAATTCGCCAGGTTGTTGTGGGCCATCACGAGCTGGATCAGCTCGTAGCAGGCAATGAAGGTTAAGAGAATCCCGGCGATCGGCATGATGACATTCTCCGATAGCGAGCGGATCATGTTGAAAACGCTCGGCTGAAAGTCCGCAGGGCTCTGCGCCAGGCTGTTCGTGACGTCGCCCAGCTTCGTATTCAGGTTGCTGAAGGTGCTGGTCAGGTTGTCCATGATGCCGGACACCAGGATCCCCTGCAGGTATTCCGTCAGCTGCTGCAGTAGTTTTTCCAAGGCTGCCTCCTTTCCAAAGAGCCGCAGGACCGGCCCCTTTTGTCGTTGTGTAGCTTCCCGTCCTGGGGGGTGTGGTCTAAGAGAATGCCGATTTAGTCAGCGGTCTCCTAATGTTTATCTCGTTAACTTCCTGATTTCGGGCATAGAAAAAGCCGGCACCGGAAAGCTCCGATGTCGGCTTTATGCCCTGTTCAATATTCAGTTGTCATTAGGCTCAGGCGCCGCAGCGCGCATGAATCAGCCGAACAGTCCGGACAGCAGCGGTACCAGAGTAGTTCCGATCAGGGCGACACCGCCGCCAGCCATCAGCTGCTTCATGCCCTGGGACTTAGCACCCGGATTGTCGTTGCCATAACCTTCCATCAGGTTGACGACGCCCCAGATTCCAAGACCTGCTCCCAGTGCGATTACCAGTGTCTGAAGTACGTTTACTGCGCTATTAAAAAATGCCATAGTTGTTATCCTCCGATAATAAAATGTGTTGTGCTCGTTGTTTTAAGGCATAAGAAAAGGCCGGCAGCGGATCCTTCCGATGTCAGCCTTATGCC
>CAVCWT010000064.1:0-7916 GCA_963605745.1 Lachnospiraceae bacterium | reverse complement strand
TCAATTTCAATCATGAATCTGACCGCGAAGCGCTCGATTCATGTTGAAATTGACAGGTGCTAAACAGATACACACATCAGGAAAATATATGGAACAGGTACAGGACATGCGGAGATATACCTCCGCAGATATGGCAA
The DNA here is from genome assembly GCA_963605745.1 of Lachnospiraceae bacterium. Classification (GTDB taxonomy): domain Bacteria; phylum Bacillota; class Clostridia; order Lachnospirales; family Lachnospiraceae; genus CAG-791. Next base: position 7,779 of record CAVCWT010000064.1, on the reverse strand, counting down.
AGGTATATTGTGAAAAATGTAATGGCTGCGGCGACTGCTGTCATGGCATGACGGATACGATCCATCTGGATCCGTGGGATGTGCACCAGCTGACCATTGCATTGGGGAAGAGCTGTGAAGAACTGCGAGCAGCAGGAATCGTGGGGCTGCACGTAGAGGAGGGCATGATCCTGCCGTATCTTCAGATGAAGGAAGGCGGAAAGGGAGCCTGTCCGCAGCTGTCGGAGGATGGCAGATGCACGATTCATCCGCACCGCCCGGGGTATTGCCGCCTGTTCCCGCTGGGAAGAGACTACGATGCTGACACGAGGACGTTTCAATATTTCATTGTCGACAACGGCTGTGAGATGCCGGGCAAGATGAAGGTCAAGATCAGCAAATGGCTGGGGATTCCGAACCTATCGCAGTATGAGGCCTTTGTCGCCGAGTGGCATTATTTCTGCAAGGATGTGAAGAACTATCTTGCCAGCTGTGAGGATGCGGCTTTTGCCCAGCAGCTGAACCTGTTCCTCTTAAAAGTGTTCTATCTGACACCGTATGTCATCCCGGAGGATGGCTCGAGGGATTTCTACGATCTCTTTACCCTGCGACTGCGCCAGGCAAGGGGTGTGTTGGAAGGGTAGAGCGGGAGTAGAGTGCATGTCTGTCAGCGACGGGTCCTGGCGGAGATGTCCGCTGCTGGGACGCCTCTCGGCTCCGTTCGCAAGACCTAGCAGTACTAAGCTCGCAAAAAACGCTCGCAAGTGCTGAGGCTTGCGAAAGGCCCTGCAGCCGGACATTCTGCCGCCACCCTGTCGCTGGCATCAAGCCAGCCCTACGGCGTCCTCTACCGGCAGGGCCACGACAACGCCCTTGGCGGGGGTGTTGAGACCGCAGGCCTTGATGATGGCCTCCATGACGGTCGTTTTTTTCTCAGAGGGGACGATGATCATGACAAAGTCCTGTTCCTGCTGTCCCTGGAAGCCGAGCTCGAGGGAGGTATTCTCGCCGCTGCGGTTGCCGTGGAGAACGGTGCCGCCTCTGGCGCCGACGGCCCGGGCGGCCTGGACAACGTCATCACTGTAGCCGGATACGACACTGGTCCAAAGGAGCGTATAGCGGGCTAAGGTCTGATTCCCACCTTTGTTCTCATTCATTTCATTGTGAGCTTGCTGCATGCTGGCCTCCTTGTCCTTTTCATTGTGATCCTGCATTTTCCTTGCGAGGAGCCGGAGCAGTGCGCCCTGCGCAGCCTCTAAGGGAATGGAAACGGCGATGCCGGTGCCCCTTCGCCCATAGGCAAGGGCCTGATTCATACCGCACATAATTTCCGAGACCTGGGACTGCTCAGCATAGCCGGCAGTGAGAACCCGTTTGGTTCCGCCCAATCCCAGAATATCCAGGAATTCCGTAGGTGCGGTTCCCTTTGCCCGGAATTCACAAAGGAGCGGAACTCCGTGTTCGTGAAAGAGCTGTGCAACGCGGCGCTTTGCGTCCTCTGTGGTAATGGAGAGTACAATGCGAAGCGGCGCTTTGCAGGGCGGGGTATCAAGAGAAGCGGATCCTCGGCCGGAACCCGTGCCGGGGAAAAATCCGGCAGCAGGCGCGTTAAGGCTGGAGAGAGGTCGTTTTTGGCTGTTAAACATAGGTCAGAGCTCCACAATACTGTCATCAAAACTGGTAGGAAGGGCTGCTTTTCTGGCTGCGGCCTTGTGCTGATAGAGCAGGCCCATGATCTGAATGGCGATCAGAGGAGCCAGCGCAACGAGAGCAACCACGCCGAAGGCATCGGTTACAATGTTGCCGCCTACGGCATTGCAGGCGCCCATGGCAAGGGGCAGCAGGAAGGTCGAGGTCATCGGTCCGCTGGCAACGCCGCCCGAATCGAAGGCGATGCCGACGAAGACGGTGGGAACAAAGCGTGTCATGATAAGGGCTGCCAGATAACCGGGGATCAGGATCCAGTAGATGCTGATGCCGGTGAGGACGCGGACCATGGACAGTGCGACGGCGCAGGCAACGCCGGCCTGCAGCGTGCGGTTCATGGTGTTCCGGGAGATCATGCCGCCGGTGATCTCCTCAACCTGGAGATTCAGCACCTGAACGGCCGGCTCGGCCTTTACGATGTAGTAGCCGATGACAATGCCGATCGGGACGAGAATCCAGCGATAGCTGCCGGAGGCAATGCCGCTGCCGAGGAGATTACCGACAGGAGCAAATCCGACGTTGACGCCGGTCAGGAACAGGATCAGCCCCACAATAGTGTAGGCAAAGCCAATGAGCATGCGGAGGATCTGCTGACGGTGATAGTGGTGCGTTAAGAGCTGGAAAATCAGGAAAACGCCGACAATCGGGAGTGTGCTCTGCAGCACCTCTGCCGCATAGGAAGGAACTTCCTGCAGGAACTGCAGGACCACATCCTGCGTGGTGAGAACCGGCGCCAGCGAAGCCGCATTATAGGTGGCCTCGGACGGATGATAGAAAATCCCCAGGAGCATGACCATGAGAATCGGTCCGACACTGCAAAGGGCGATGAGACCAAAGCTGTCATCGTTGCCGTCTTTGCCGCGGCGAACGCTCGAAAAGCCGATGCCGAGCGCCATAATAAAGGGGACCGTCATAGGACCGGTGGTGACACCGCCGGCATCAAAGGCTACGGCGAGGAAATTCTTCGGCACAAAGATCGACAGCACGAACAGCAGCAGGTACAGGACCGGCAGAATCCGCTTTAACGGAATATGGAACAAAATACGGAGCACGGCGACGGCCGTAAAGGCGCCGACACCGGCCGCAACCGTCCAGATGAGAACTGCGTTCGGGATGGCAGCAACCTGATTGGCCAGAACCTGCAGGTCCGGCTCCGAGATGGTGATGAGCGCACCGATGAAAAAGCAGATGATCACAGCGAAAACGATGCTCTTTTGGCGGACGATCCTGCCGCCGATGCCCTGACCAAGCGGTGTCATGGAAACCTCAGCGCCGAGCTGGAAAAAGCCCATGCCGATGATCAGGAGCGCAGCACCCATCAGAAACAGGGCAAGGGTACCGATCGCCATGGGAACCAGGGTCGCACTCAGGATCAGAACAATGACTGTAATGGGGATGACACTGGAAAGGGCTTCGTTTGTTTTTTCTTTGAGCTTTTCGTTCATAGGACTCTCTTCGATCTCTTCTATAGGAAACCGTCAGCAGGGATGCCGGCGGAAAACGGGACGATAACGTTCGTGAGGATATGGTAACACAAAGGGGCAGTTTCAAGGGCACGCGCTAAGAAATCTTAACAAAGAATTCAGAGATCACGGGATACAGTCTGAGAGTCAGCCAGCGCCAGCCATCGGAGGTGTCCACTTTGGGGACGCCTCTCGGCTCCGTTCGATGGACCTAGCGGTACTAAGCTCACAAAAGACGTTCGCAAGTACCGAGGCCATCGAAAGGCCCCGCAGTTGGACATCCTCCGACGTCTGTCACTAGCTGATGCTGAAGGAGTATACACATAAAAAGTCCTGATACCTCGCCTGGAATCTCTCGAAATCGAAGGGATTACCTGACGTGGTACCAGGACCTGGTATTGTCTGCCTGATCAGCAGATGATGTTTCCATGTACTGTTGACCTCCTGTATTTAGTTTTCATAAATCTGTGTGCGGAATCATTTGCGCTGCACATGTGTTTACTCGCTGCTGTACATGTGATTATCTGCCGCTGTACATATGCTCGGGGAACATCTCACCAAAATCTCTTAAGAACTCAGCAACCTCTCTGAACAGTCTCATAATAAGCTCCTTTCTGAATCCATCGAATTGTGTTTTGCAGCTGTGCTGCGTGTCTGCCGCCTGCGGATCGGTGTGGATCTGTCTGCGGTGTGTTGTTTGTTGTTGAGGCTAGATTACACGAAGGTAGCACAATATGGAAATACGAATAATTACATAGTAAATATACAGAAAAGATATAATGAGCGCCGCAGCAAATCTTTCCCATTGCTCGCAAAGTCGCTATACTATGGAATCAACTGTGTATTTGTTACGGTTAAAATCCCGGACAGCGGCGGCGTGGATGTGCAAGATTCCCCGCAAAAAAGCGCAGACATTGGACGGGTTAGCAGACATCAGGAAAGGAAGACATCGAATGGAAAAGACGGAAGCGGCATACAGCCATGGGACCAAATACGACTTTACCTCCATCATTGATCGGAGCGGCAAGGATGCGATTGCCGTAGAGGAGATTCCTTTTGCAGGAGCTGCGGTGAAGGAAGGGTTTGATCGCATCCCGATGTGGGTGGCGGATATGAATTTCCCGACGGTTCCCACCGTGCAGCAGCACATTATAGAGAGAACGCAGCATCCGATGTTCGGCTATTTTACTCCCAGCGAGGAATATTATGATGCCATCATCGGATGGCAGAAACGCCATAACGATGTAACCGTAACCAAAGAGGACATCGGCTATGAGAACGGCGTGCTGGGATGCCTTTCCAGTGCTCTGCAGGCCTTTACCGCTCCGGGAGAGTCGGTGTTTTTCCATTCGCCGACGTATATCGGCTTTACCGGTGTCATGACAGAGAACGGAAGGAAGATGGTCACTTCGCCCCTTGTGAGGGATGCGGAAGGCGTATGGCGCATGGATTACGAGGATATGGACCGCGTCATTAAGGAAAATCACGTTCACTTTGCTGTGTTCTGCTCTCCGCACAATCCTTGCGGCCGCGTATGGGAGAGGGAAGAGATTGAGAAGGCCATGGAGATCTTTAAGGCGAATGACTGCTATGTGTTCTCCGATGAGATCTGGTCGGATCTGATGCTGAACGGGCATCAGCACACCCCGACCCAGAGCGTATCGGAGGATGCGAGAATGCGCACCATTGCGGCCTATGCTCCGTCTAAAACCTTCAGTCTGGCCGGCCTCATTGGATCCTATCATGTGATCTACAATCCGTATCTGCGTGACCGCGTGAACAAACAGTCCAGGCTCTGCCATTACAATGAGATGAACGTGTTGTCGATGCATGGCCTGATCGGAGCGTATCAGCCGGAGGGCGACGAGTGGCTGGAGGAGCTAAAGGAGGTTCTGTCCGGGAATGTGAACTGGGCCTGTGACTATATTGCAGAGCACTTTAAGGGCGTTACGGTCGCCAGGCCGCAGGGAACCTATATGCTGTTCCTGGATTGCAGTGAGTGGATGAACGAGCACGGCGTTGGCCAGGACGAGCTGATGAAGGCCGGCATTGCGGTGGGCGTCATCTGGCAGGACGGGCGTAGTTTTGGCCGGGATCAGGCAATTCGCATGAATCTCGCGCTGCCAAGGAGCCGCGTGGAGGAGGCCTTCCATCGGCTGGATCAGTATGTGTTCGGGCAATAAACGCATCAGAGAGTGCATCATAAGGAGAGACAGATGACGAATGTAACGGAGTTCCAACAAAACGACCTGCTGGATCGTTTGTTCCTTGCAATGATCCGTTTTGACAACGGAGATCCGCAGAGGATTCAGCATTTCACGAAGGTTCACAGCTATGCAAGACTCATCGGCAGGATGGAAGGACTGGACGGGGAAACGTTGTTTGGCCTGGAGGCGGCGGCCTATGTGCATGACATCGGAATTCGGGTTGCGGAGAGCAAGTACGGCTACCAGAACGGTCAGCTGCAAGAGCAGGAGGGACCGGCTGCGGCGGAAGAGTTGATGAAGCCGCTGGGGTTTGCTCCGGAGGTGATAGAGCGTGTGAAGTATCTGGTGGGTCATCACCATACGTACACGAATATCGACGCTGCGGATTATCAGATCCTCGTGGAGGCAGATTTCCTGGTGAATCTGTTCGAGGGCGGGGAGAGCAAGGAGACCGCAGGTAACGTGCGGGAGAAGATTTTCCGAACGGAGTCCGGCAAAAACGTGCTGAATACCATGTTCGGACTGGAGTGAACAGAGAAAGTCCGTGATCGGAATGAGATACGGGCAGGGAGCAGTGAACAACCGGATGAGCGCGGATCATCACGGGCAGGACGGCAGAAGTCAGCAAGGGAGGCAGAATGAACATATTCGATGTCGTTGGACCGGTTATGGTCGGCCCTTCGAGCTCGCACACGGCGGGCGCAGTGCGCATCGGCAACGTGAGCCGCAAGCTCCTTGGTGAGGAGATCCGAAAGGCCGAGATCGGGCTGCACGGATCGTTCCTTGCGACAGGAAGCGGCCACGGAACGGATCGGGCGCTCATTGCGGGACTCATGGGCTTTGCCGTGGATGACGAACGGATTCCGCAGAGCTTTGAGCTGGCCCGGGAGAAGGGCATGGAGTTCTCGTTCGGCGGCGTGGACCTTGGGGAGGACGCCCACCCGAATTCGGCCAAATTACGTCTCACCGGCCATTCCGGGCGGGAGCTGGAGATTGTCGGCGCCTCGGTGGGCGGCGGCCGGATCATGATTCAGAAGATCGATGGGCTGGATGCGAATTTCAGCGGAGATTATCCGACGCTGATCGTTCACAACGAGGACCAGCCGGGGCATGTAGCAGAGGTTACATCCATGCTGCAGCACAAATCGGTCAACATAGCAACCATGCAGCTCTACCGGTCCGGGCGCGGCGGGCATGCCGTCATGGTCATTGAGTGCGATCAGGAGATTCCGGCGGAATCGGTGCACTGGCTGGAACACCTTGAAGGCGTCGAGAAGGTGACGTATTACAGCACGTTATAAAAGCCTGGATAACGAATGCTGTACCAGGCAGGATAAAAAGCGCGGGCAGAATCACATGAGGATCGCAATATGTACAAATCACTAGAGGAAATCATCGGAGAATGCGAGACCTCCGGGAAGCCATTCTGGAAGGTTGTGCAGGAGGAAGATTGCCGGGAAGCCGGAATGACAGAGGCAGATTCCGTGGAGAAGATGACACAGATCTACCGGGCGATGGCAGAGTCGGATGCCCATTATGATCCGGCGCTCCGCTCCCCCAGCGGACTGGTGGGAACCGATGCAGAAAAGGTGCGAAAGAGGGCGGCAGAGGGAAAGCTCCTCTGCGGGACGTTCACCGCACATGTGATGGAGCGGGCCTTGCGCGTTGCAGAGTCCAATGCCTGTATGAAGCGGATTGTTGCAGCACCGACCGCAGGCTCCTGCGGGGTTATGCCGGCTGTCCTGTTGTCGATGCAGGAAAAGGAAGGGTATCCTGACGAGCAGATGATACAGGCTCTGTATGTGGCAGCAGGAATCGGCGGCGTGATCGCAGAAAGGGCGAGCCTTGCAGGAGCCTCAGGGGGATGCCAGGCGGAGATCGGTTCTGCCTCGGCCATGGCAGCAGGTGCTGCCGTCAGCCTTCTGGGCGGAGATCCGAAGGCCATGGCGAATGCTGCGGCAATGGCTCTTGCGGGGCTTATGGGACTGGTTTGTGATCCCGTAGCCGGCCTTGTTGAGGTGCCCTGTGTGAAACGAAACGTTATCGGGGCCTTAAATGCAGTATCCTGTGCGGATATGGCAATGGCCGGGATCGAGAGCAAGATTCCGCCGGATGAGGTCATTGATGCTATGAAGTCGGTAGGGCATGCGATGTCGGCAGATCTTCGCGAGACCGGACGCGGAGGTCTCGCGGGAACACCGACCGGCCAGGCGATTCGGGCCAGTACAGCGATTTTTAAATAACTAGCCATATTAACTTGCCTGATTTCTGCAACTCATTCTGCGTTATCTGGCCAGTTATTTTGCGAACGCTGCACTAGAATTATGAAAACGCAGTGAGAAAAGGCCGGAGCTTAGGACAGTACTGCACCGGAACAGCGAACTGGCTGCGAATGAGATATGGGGTGTTCAGAATCCGGTAAA
>CAVCWT010000063.1:0-8252 GCA_963605745.1 Lachnospiraceae bacterium | reverse complement strand
GATACATTTATTCAGTATCATTACAAAAAACCTTGGAAAATCAACATTTGTTGAAGTTCCAAGGTTTTCTCTGTAGTCGGAGTGACAAGGTTCGAACTATAACCAGTGTGTTTAAAAGCCTTTATTTACAGGCTTTTCTTGGTTTCGTGTCACATTTTCGTGTCACAAGCATCCAAGAGCACGTTGTATTGTTCTCCTCTCTTCACTGGTCAGATCCTCTTCATCAAGCATCTTGTGGAGCTTCTCTCCAATCCGTGTTTTACCTTCCGACATGCTGTACTTTGATCTTCCACGTGTCTCGGAATACCTGCTGCCATCACCTTCAAGGCTGGCGATCTTGTGAATGTTCTTGATGGTATCCGTCAGCGTGTGAACTGTGTGCAAATCATCCAGAGACAACTGTCCCCTATCCACGATCTCGTCCAGTTCATCTGTCAGCATATCCTTCAGTCTGTACATTCCTTCTCTCATAACCACCTCCTATTAGGTTGTTGTGGTGGTTGTAGTGCTGGTAAACGGATTAGGAACCACGAAAGCAGGAATAGGGCGAGGATTGTAATATGCAAACTGTCCAGACATATATCCCTTAATCGTCTCATTCTGCGCCGCCTGGGATGCCGCAAGGTTTGCCATGAAGAGCTGCTGATTCTGAGTAGCAATCTTCTCATCCTTGGCCGCAAGCTCCTGTGCCGTCAGTCTCTGATCGATAGACCGGAATCCGTTATTCATCGCATCGATGATATCTCTGGTGTTGTTGGATGCGTTAAAGTTGGTCTGGCAGAAGCCATTGTTCACGGCCTGCTCAATGCTGTTGGTGTTCATTGCCATGTTGTAGTTCACACCGGCAATGGCCTCCTTGTTGTCACAGCAGCACTGTGCCATCTGTGTCTGAATGGCATTTGCATTCTGCATCTCAGATACCTGTGCCTGCTGAACAGCGTTTCTGGTTTCATAGCCGTTCTGCATGATCGAGGAATTCATAGCATAAAATCCATCGCACAGGCCATTCTGCGTTGCATCTCCCTTTCTCTCAAGAGAAGAGATACCACTGTCAATCTGTCTCTGAAGTGTTGCAAAGTCAGATGCCAGGACATAGTTCTCTGTTGCTCCGCTGTTGCCGAAGCCATTATTACCCCATCCTCCGCAGAATGCGAACAGGAACAGAATAATAATCCACCAGGCGCCGCCATCGCCCCAACCATTGTTGGTATTACCTGTGACCGCTGCCATGTCGGCAGGAGTCATTCCTTCTGTAAAACTCATAACATTTCTCCTATAAAAAATAATTGCGTTAATGTGTCATCAATTGCGCAAATTGATTACTTTCCCAACATCCTCTGAAACTGTGATGCCATGCCTTGCAGCTGATTGAACTGCGCTTGTGTCATCCTCCCGGAGTTAAGCAGGTTCTGTACCTCTTGCTTTGGGTTTCCTTGATACTGATTCCGAAACTGGTTGAACTGACTGATCATCTGCATTGGATTCTGAAACATCTCTTTCCCTTTCCAGCGCACCTAAACGCTTCTCGATTGCATCAAACTTTTCCATATATCTATCCGCTAATGGCAACGGAAGATCTGATCCTTTTCGTTTGTATTCAAAGGTTTCTGTATATGGTCTTCCAGAAGCATCGGATCTCTTCTCATAGAACTCCGGTACAGAACTGTTCCACAGTCTAACGAAACTGTTAGGAGCCATCAGATAAGCATCTGCCGCCTCTCGGTTCGGCACCCACACTCGTTCATCTTGGCTTGCGGCAGTCTGCTGTGTGTATGGCAAACGAAACGTGTCCTGTGGTGTGTAGTTTTGGAATCCGTAGTATGGATAGTTCATTCTGCCTCCTTCTGCCAATAATATGTAGGAACTTCGCCGCCGCTATCCCACGAATCGTAGTAATGTCCTCGATCTACTGCCACAACGTGACCGGCAGTAACCAGAATGTACGTACCAGCCTTATGTTCACTGGCAAACTGATTGACTGTGTAGCACTCCGGGCAGTCATCTGGGATTAGGTATCTCCTATAGCCGTGTCTGCGGAGGTAGGCTCCCCACACGCTATTGGCTGACGGAAGGTCGCACATTGACAGGCCAAGTGTGCAGAGGTCGATATACGTTTCCTCCCAGTCTTGGTTCATCACTTTCGAGATTGCACGGATCGTACAGTCTCCTACTCTAGCTGCTATTGGATTTGGGTTATAATATGTCCAGTTCATGAGAACATAATAAAAGGATCGTGAGATTTCTCCCACGATCCAGATACGCAAATTCTATGCAGTTTAGTATGATTCGCCCGTGATCTCTTCCAGCTCTTCCTGCGTGATCCAGCCTTTTTTCACCGCCTGCTCGAGCTGCTCGATGTGCCACAGCTCTGCATCGTAATATTTCTTCACTCGGTCAAACCTTTTGCTGTGCTCATTCATCCTCACTGTCCTCCTCTTCGTCCTCTGGGAACTCTACTCCGGTCATCAGGGAGAGCCAGTCCAGTTTGCTCTCGGTCTCAAGATTTGTTGCCTTGAGATTGCGGAACTCTCTCTCCGCTCTTGGATTCATGTCTGCTTCGTTGTGTTTCATGGATTCCTCCTTATCTCGATTTGCCGACAACCACAAGCGGGCAGAACCAGTGCGCATTGTTGGTATGATTGCTTGCAATGCTGCCGCTGGATGAGATGCCAAAGGTGTAGTATGCAACGTTGCGATTCGCCGAGCGCAGGCGGATGCGCTGTACAGCCGAGGGATTCTCAACTGCATAGTGCCTCAAGACATCATACGATTGCCCTCGCTGCCACGGTGTCGATGTGCCATTGACAGCTTTCCAATAGTCATGTACCTCACCTTCGCCACCGTGCTGCGGATCGACATACATCTGTTCCAGCGAGATCAGAGATACTTTGTCGTAGGTTATGTCATATGATTCCTCTGTGCCATCCTGTACTGTATTGACATAGGTGATTGTCTTGATTGGCAGGATGTTCTCCAACATCTCTGCATCCATGCCGCAGAGGAATCCGTCTTTTGTCGCCAGCTGATCCGGTGCAATGTCCCACTCATCTTGTGCCGTCCACCAGTTACCTTTGGTTTTGTCGGAGTTTAGATACTGCCGCAGCGCACTGTCTCGCCAGCGGTTATGCCCATATGCCATTTCCTGTATCGAGTTCAGCTGGCCGTTTCTAGTATTGTATGCCATTGTGCCAAGACTCGTTCCAATCTGCGCAAATATCGGCACAACGGTTTCGATCAAGGTGATACCGTCCGCTGCATAGGATTGGATTTCCCATGTAGATGTCTGATCCGCTGCAACGAAACTTCCTGCCAACCTGCCGCCTGCAGGGACATTTTTCGTCAGCACAAAGGACACATAGGTTCCTTTTTTCACGCTGTTCCAATCCTGTCCATCGTACAGGAAGTGGTAGGTTCCTGCTGCAAGGCCATCCTTTGCAGCGTAAAATGCCCTCTGATGCGAAAACTGCACTCCGAACGGATGCGCATACACGCTCTGGAGCCACATGCCCTTGACAGTGGAGCCGTCCTGCAATTCGACATCAGAAAAGTGATTCACTCGCCACGGATTGTCGTACTCCGCATTTTCCGCTGTATCCTTCCACGGCTCGGTAAAGGTTGAGCCGATCGCAAAGAGCGACTCCGCATAGCCGTTTCGCACAGCACGTGCTACGGAGTCCCAGTCCTTGTCAAAGTCGCTCTTCTTACCCGTGGCCATCAGCGACAGAAGTGTGTTCTGTTTCTGAAACTCCTCCAGAATTGCCCGGCCTGTTGTATTTGAAAAAACATCGATTCCGCTGTCTGTTGCCATTCGTTACTCCTTTCTCTCGATGTGTAAAAGTCCCTCGTTTGTGATAGAAAACAGCAATCCCACCGCCAGACTTTCAGCTGATTTCGCTGCAGCTGTCTCACTAGCCTTGGCATTATCCGCTGACTTTGCTGCTGCCACTGCACTTTCTGCCGCCTTCGCCTCCGATGTTGTCGCCTCTGCTGCTTTGTTTGTTGCGGCTGTCGCAGATTCTGCCGCCTTCACTTCGCTCTCCGCAGCATTTTCCTTTGATGTCGATGCAGCTGTAGCTGCTTTTGAAGCGTTTAGTGCTTGCTCGGTTGCTGCGTTTGCAGCGTTCTCAGATTCAGACGCACTTGCTGCCGCAGCTGTCTCGCTGGCAGAAGCGTTGTCCATGTATGTCTTTGCATTCTTCTCTGACGCAGAAGCGTTTGCGGCACTCGCTGCCGATTCCATAGCACTTTGGGACGAGTTATTGGCATACCCAGATGACTCATTGGCATAATTGCTTGCGCTTGTTGAAGATGCTGCCGCCGCTGTCGCTGACTTCTCAGCATTCTCCGCATAGCCTTTTGCAGACTCCACGCTAGTCGTCATGCTGTCAGCATACTCTTTAGCCAGCTGTGCCGAATCGCCAGCACTGTCAGCCATGTTGGATGCCGTAGTTGCTGATAGGCCTGCGTTGGTCTCAGATATTGCTGCTGCCATCTCGCTGTTCTTCGCATTGTCAGCGGCTGTGGTAGCAATTTCAGCCTTCGATGCAGCCGTATCCTTTGATACCTCAGCCTGTTTGGCATATTCGGCAGTCTCTTGGGCAAGGTTTCCAATGGATTCTGCCCAGTACTTTGCATTGTTTACGTCCTCGTCATCTCTGGCAAGGGTTCCACCTATTGCCCATGATTCTGCCAATTTTGCCGATGCTTTCGCTTCACTGGCTGACTCAGACATATCCTCCTTTGTCATGCGAACTTCGTTGATATAGCTATCGATTTCTTCCAGGGCAATAGATCCAGCGAACTTGACTGTTTCTCTTTTCCCTCGTTTGCCTTGCCTGGCATCAATCGCTACGATATCCATGTTTCTCACTCCTTATCTTCTTTGCGTATGCCATAAGCCATGGTAGCTTCATCAGCTTGTCTGTAGCTGAATACCACCACGATTGCAGACATCTGGTGGAGACACCCAGAGCTTCTGCCGCCTCCTCTTGCGTCATGCACTCGTCTAACAGGCACCGCAGCGTTCTGCATTCGTTCTGATTCAGCCTTGACCGCATCACCGCATAGGATATGATCGTTCCGTCTCCGCAGTCCCAGAAGTCCCTGATCAGGCTCCTATCATTACTGCTGTTCAACAGTTCTCGCAGTCTCCTGTTCTCGATCTCCAGCAGGACAGCCGTCTCCATAGCATCTGTCAGCAAAGATTGCATTGTGTCATCCATAGCTATGCCTTCTTAATGTATGACAGCTTCACCCATGCCGTGAGGCCTTCAAGCTTGCCCCATCCATCCTGTTCTTCTTCGATGTAGACAGCCATACCTTTTGGCAACTGGAATTCATTGCCACCCACTTTTACCTTGGCAGCCGCCGTCCCTACTCCGTTTCGCACGTTCAGAAGGCTCGCCGTCACTGTTGCCTTGTAACTCACTTTCTTCACCTCGCTCGTTGCGGTTGCTGTGCTGGATCCGCTCTTCAGGAACAGATCTCTTTCAGCCTTTCGCCGCCGTACCAGACCATTCAGCACTTTGGCATCCGCTCCCTTGTTGTACAGTAGGATCTTATCTGCGATCTGTGCCGCAGTCCGGTTTCTGCACAAGGTCTTCAGATTGACCTCACCGCAGTTGAATGCAAAGGATACCAGAGCAGAAAACTGATTTTCTGTCCACGCTCGGTTCAGATTGTTCACCGCAGTCTCGAACCGCTTCACATCCTGCTTGAGATACTCTTCGGCCTGTGCCTGTGTGATCTTCATTCCCTGATACACATCCTTGCCGTAGTGACCATAGCCGATTGTCCAGTACTTCTCAGCCGCCACCGGCTTGTATGCCGTCAGTCTGCATCCTTCGAAAGATTCAATCAGCTTTAAGCCTTCATTGTTAATCGTCATCACTGTCTCCGATCCGTGCCGCATCCACATAAGCCTCTGCCGCCGCATAGATGGCAGCCGAAATTACAGATGCCGCAATACCAATTGCTGTGATTGCATCATTGCCGGTTGTCAGTCCTGCAATGCTTGCTCCGATGGAACCCAGCATCGCCGCCACGGACAGCCAGAACTTTCTGCTAGTCAGTTTCTTTACGATCTCTTCCTTTGTCATCCTTCCGATTCCTCCCTTGTTAAACCTGCTTGCCAGTCCTCAAGTTCCTGCTTGCGTTCCTGTTTTGTTTCAAAATATGCCTTCAGGAAATACCCAAGGCACACACCAAGAATGCATTCCACCCACCGCTCACCTAACTCCTCACAGCCGTCAAAGCCGAACATCGACAGGATGTATGGCATGAAACCTCCAACCAGACCGGCACACAGCATGATGGTCACCCATTTCTTGGTGTAGGTTTTCTTTTTCAATCGCCCTCCTTGATGCCGTCTATAGCTTTCCATGCCGCCTTCACGCTCTGATCGAGTTTGATAAGCGCATCATGGTCTTCTCTCTGCATCTTGTCAGAAGTCTCCTGTCTGGATTTCATCTCAGTCATCATCTGCAACAGGTTGTCCAGTTTGATAGTCACTGTAGTGATATCGGAAGTGTTTTCCTTGATACTGTTCTTGTTGGCAAGATATACCGCCAGAAATAGCGATCCGCAGGTACAGATCAGCTGGATGATGTCTTTCACTGTCATGCTCTATGCCTCCCATACGATGTCTGTAACTGTTTTTTCCTCTTTGCCCAGATAGCATGTATCGCTGAAACTCACCGATACAGTCTCGCTGCCATCATATGAAATGGTCTTCTCTCCATAACGCAGTCGCAGAGGATTAGGGTTTGGCAGTTTGGATTTATTTGCCAGAGCATCCATCTTCTCGATAGCATCCGTTGCTCTATTCAGAATGTCTCGAATGCCTGCCAGATCGTCATCGTCCGAATCATCCTCCTGCATCAGTTCGTTTCTGGAGCGAACATAGAACTCAAAGGATCTCAGCACGGATCCATCATCGCCGTTCAGCGCAATCGTGATGGTGGTAAGACCTGTCTGCTCTGTAAGAGCCTGTGGCAACGCATAAGTGATCTCGTTGATCTGTACAGACTGATCATCGATATCCAGCATTCCAGTATCGTAAATAATGGAAGAATCGGCCTTGACCGCCTTCACTGTATAACTAAGGACATCGGATACATCCATGTCTTTTCCGTTTGCTCTAAGTGTGAAATGGCATACTCTGGAGAGGTGGTCTCCTTGCATGACCAAAATTGTGTTCGTTTTAGATGACCATGCGAAATCGATGACCATATCGTAGACAACATTCATAGTCCCTACCTCCTGCGGATACGATACAAAAAAGGATGGTGAGGTTATACCCCACCATCCCACGTACTACTCTTCGGATGCTGTCCACTCGTCAATATTCTTCTTGTACTGCTCAACCTTCTCGGAATTTGTCTTGTCCTTGTAGGTTCCAGTCTGCTCTGCAATGTAGGCATACATCTGAGCAATCCGATTCTTCATCTGTGTTGCCTCGCTCGGATTCGTTTTCTTAAGTGCCAGGTATTCATCCTTGCACTTGGCCTTGATGCTGTTGCGGATGCTCTCATAACTGTTACCGGCATTGTATGCATTCTCGATAGCCGCTTTGAAATCACCGCCTTCCAGAGCCTCTGTGTAGACATCCAGTTTGGCCTGTTGTGTCTTCGTGTACTTCGAATTCTCCTGGAGTACCGGCAGATCAGCACCGCCAAGACCGTTTGCAACATCCTTGGCAAGTACGTTGTAGATTGCTACTGCATCCCTCTGCACTGTGTATACCGGAATACCAGTTAGATCTGAGAAGCCTCTCGCAATAGCTGTGAACCTTCCATAGTTGGTCATCTTCTCACTCGGATTTACGATGGCCTTAACCGCTTTGAAGAAGTTGTTCACCGCAGACATCGACAGATCGCTGTCACTGGAGTAGGTGCTTTCACCCAGTACCAATGAGAAGCCAGTCTTTATGGCATCCCAGTAATCAGCTACCAGAGGAATGTTGCTCAGGAGATCCATGTTATCCGCGAGGTTGCCACCCATGATGGAAGATACCACATCCGCATCCTCATCCAGAAGGAATCCTAATCCAAACGCATCAAGGAACCTCTGTAAGAAGTCTTTATCCTCGTCATCTGCATCACCGGCATTTCGGAACGCATCCCACAGAGACTGCACAACAGCATTTGCCGCATTGGTTAGCGTGAGTACTCTTGCTGCCCTTTTAAAACTTCTCTTGGCCTCTGCAACCGCTTTCGGATTGTCCGCTTGCATCAGATCGATAGCGTGTCTCA
>CAVCWT010000062.1:0-9186 GCA_963605745.1 Lachnospiraceae bacterium | reverse complement strand
CTTGATGACACCTCATTCTCCTTGATTTTATGAGTTTTGGATGATCAGCAAAATACGTTGGAACGTGATAAGATTAAAGCAACAGAAAAGTAGTGAAAGGAGGCCGGAGCAATGGATCGTGTGTTATTGTCCCAATTGAATGATTTGGCCAGAAGTGTTCAGTCGATATTCAGGGAAAAGGCCACAGTTATCCTTTACGGCTCTTATGCACGAGGAGACAATAACGAGTCTTCGGACATTGATTTGATGGTGCTTACAGATCTGCCGGATCATGAGATCGTAGATATTGAAGATCGAATTGCTGATGTAGCGTATGACTTTGAGCTGGAAAAGGGGATTCCGGTCAGTGTGAACGTAAAAAATAATGCCCATTTCCAATATTGGAAAAATACGTTGCCATATTACAAAAATATTGATCGGGAGGGAGTTGTTCTTGCTGGATAATAAAAAATGGGACTTGTCTCAATACCGATTGAACACAGCGGAGGAGACATTGGTTGTAGCACAGGAATGCCTTGGAAATAACCATTATAAAGATGCGATTAATCGCTCCTATTATGCTGCGTTTTATGCGGCACGAGCAGTATTGGCGATTGAGGGAGTTGATTTCAAAAGGCATAAGGACGTAGTTGCACATTTCAATAAGGAATATGTGTCAACAGGTAAGGTCTCGAAGGATCTGGGGAGACTGTTGGCAAGATTGCAGCAAAAAAGAGAACAGAGTGACTATGATGATTTCTTTATTGCGTCACGGGAAGAGGCAGAGAAGCAACTGACAAATGCGATTTTAATTGTGGATGGAATCAAGCAATATCTGGACCTGAGCCGGGAATCAGGTAAAAACGGGTAAATCAGGTGTCTCAAACCTCCTAAAATCAACATTGTTTCCAGTTCAAATCTGGTTGGCACCTCGCACAGAAAGAACCTCAGAAGTCTTGTAAATCAAGGCTTCTGAGGTTCTTTTAAAGCTTCCCGGATCTCACTGACCTGATACAGCGAGCCAAAACATACGACGGCAGGTGCCCCTGGTACGGTCTGAGTCTCTAAGTTGACGGCGGCTTTCAATGCCAGAGAGACGCCTTCTGCGACCGATCCTGCGGTCTCCACCGGCCCATGAAACTGCGTACGAATCCTTGCTGCCAGTGCCTGTTCCTCCAGTGCACGGTCTTTCTCTTCGCCTGGCATTTGTGCAATGAAATGGGAGGCGTAAGGAGCAGCGAGACGAATCATCTCATCATAGTCCTTATCTGCCATGACCCCCATGAGGAAGATGATATGATAATCAGATAGGTAGTTCCCAACTGATGCCATCAAAGCTTCCACGCCATTGGGATTGTGGGCACCATCGACGATCCAGAGAGGATCTGTCTGCAGGATCTCGAATCGTCCCGGCCAGCGCGTGTTTTGCAGTCCGAGGCGGATGGCAGATTCCGGGATCCGATAGCCCTTCGCAATGAGAATATCCACAGCATCGAGCACAGCACAGGCATTCCATACCTGATATTGTCCCAGAAGAGACAGGCGTAGATCTTCACGATCCTTATAGTCAAAGCATTGACATTCATTCGCCGCTAGTCCATGCAAGGCAGTGCGATCCGTCTCTGTCACATGCAGCCTTGCTCCGCGTTCCTGGCATAACTCAGCAATTACACCACATACCGCATTACATTGCCGATAGAGTACAACATCTCCGTCTGATTTAATGATACCGCCCTTCTCAAAAGCAATTTTCTCCAGAGTATCGCCCAGAATTTCCGTGTGTTCCAGACCGATGTTCATGATCACAGCGCAGTCCGGAACCGGAATGGCATTGGTGGCATCGAGCCGGCCGCCAAGGCCGACCTCCAAAACAACTGTCTGGCAATGCTCCCTGGCAAAATACAATAGACCCAAGGCGGTCAGAATCTCGAATTTTGTTGGCGTCTCCTTCATGGAGAGAATCACGGGCTGCATTTCATTCAGAAGATCGGAAAGCTTCTCGTCAGTTATGTCTGTGCCGTCAATGGACCACCGCTCGTTGATGGCAGCCAGATGGGGAGAGATGTACCTTCCGGTGCGATAGCCACTCCCTGTCAGAATACTCGAGAGCATAGCCGAAGCAGATCCCTTCCCGTTGGTTCCTGCAATGTGAATAAAATGAAGTTCTTTTTCCGGATTCCCGAGGCAAGTGAGGAGCTCTCGCATCCTGGCAGGATTCGGCGCAGTGGCTTTCCAGTCTGCCGATAGCATGTCAAAGGTTTCGTCCCAGGTCATCCCTCAATCACCTTTCTCAAATCTGCGCGTTTTACGACGCCAGCCAGTGCCATGAGGATCACAACCTGTACCGGAGCGATCACCACAACCTGCAATGCCCGAACCGGCAGCAATGCAGCATAACTCGAACCATACAGGAGCGAGATCCAGAGCGTGTTCATACCAAGGCTGAAAGCAATCTGGTTGAGGCCGACTGCCATCAGAATCCGGGGCAGCTGCAGCCGACAGTTTCGTAAAAAGAACCCGAAAGACAGCCCCATGCAGGCTGCGGTGAGGGTGAATCCGGGAAAATACGTTCCGGAAGGGAACAGGATAGCCCCAAGGATGTCGCTGATCGCGCCGACCAATGCAGCAGGAATGGGGCCAAAGAAAGCACCTGCCAATGCGACCGGGATAAATCCCAGCCCGATTCTGGTGTTCCAGGCGTTAAAGGAGCAGAACCTTGCGAGAATGATCTGCAGCGCCACAAGAACAGAAAGGAGCACCAACGTTTTCGTAGATGGTTTTCCGGACATAAAAAAGCCTCCTTTACAGTCCAAGGCCGCAAAGAAGACATCAAATGAAATGGATCTTCCAAGCAGCGGGATGCGAGATTTAAACCGTGGGATGCGTCCGCTTCGTCCTTCGAACAACTCCCCGTTCCGAAGGCACTGACCGCTTAAATCTCTACTCTGCGTCAAAACAGTAAAACGTACTGTTTCCTGCATGATAGTCTTATTTGTTCCCACTGTAAAGAGTGTGATGCGCAATTATTCCTGGCTGTCTGTCAGCCGCAAAATTCCGTTTCCTACAACAATGCGCAGATCAAAGGAGCGCTCGTCGCCTGTAGCAAAGAGAACCCGCACCCTTTTGTCCGTGATGTTCTGAATGATGCCTGGTCCGTAGACATTATGCTGAACCGGTGACTGCTTTTGTGCCCTTTCAAGGAAGGACGTAAGGTTCTCCTGAATCGATTCGTCACGGGAACGCAATTGGGAACCATTCTGTCCGTAAGCTCTGCCGGACACAGCTCGAGTAGCATCTCTTCCGGAATTCGTAACGTTTCCTCTGACAGAGGAAGAGACTACCCGTCCGGAATTCTTAATACTCGCTCTGGTGGAAGAAGAGGTTCCCCGTCCGGAGCGCTTAATACTCGCTCTGGCGGAGGAAGAGGCTCCTATGTTGGAACTCTTAATGCTCGCTTTGGCGGCGGAAGAGGGATCCTGCTGCATCTCAGCGGCGAACCTGGAGCCGGCGGGCAGGGTGAAGATGTTCAGATAATCCCGGGCTCTGGTCATTCCCACATAAAAAATACGACGTTCCTCCTCGTAGGCGGCCACGGCAGCAGCATCGTTCATGTCTGGAGGGTCCATCACGGGGAAGGTTCCGTCTCCGACATCCAGAAGGTAGACTCTCGAATACTCCAGTCCCTTACTGGCATGAATTGTAGAGAGAATGAGTCCCTGCGGTGGAGTGATTTGCTGCGGTACAACACTTCCCTGCGGCGTAGTATTTTGCTGCAAGGCTGCAGTTTGCTGCGCTGCAGCGCATCCCTGCGAGAATGAATCACGACGGCCGCAGTCCTGTGAAGGAGTTTGCATTTTATCCCGTAGGTAGTTCAGACGGTGAAAGAGACTCTCCATGGAGTCCTCTTGTTTTGCCAGAAGGTCGAGAATGGCGAGCTTTGCCTGGCCGCTTTCGGTGCGCTCGAGGTAATCGGCATATCCGAAGGTGCTGCAGATGGTGAACAAGGCAGTTGCAGCAGATCCCTCGGTGACCTTATCGCTGTGTTTGATGAGTTTGCGGATGGCCGTTTTTACATAGGTCTCTGTGCTCGGATCCTTCAGAAGGTGCGAGAGGGGAGAGCGGTGCCGGGGATCGGCAGCGCTTTCTTCACAGCAGCGAAGGGCGGCCTGTTTGGACAGGTAGAGGTTCAGCTTGTAATAAATCTGCAGGAAGGCATCGGTATCGTTCGGATTCCGCAGAAAACGATAGATATTGGCAATATCACACACCACGCGGCTGGAAAAAAACGACAGGTCGGCATTTCGCACCGAATAGGGAAGGCCGCTTCGATCCAAAAGGTCAATCAGAGGCAGAGCACTCTCGTTGCTGCGATAGAGAACAGCGGTCTGAACATTGCAGTTCTCAGCGGCCTTCAGGAGATAGCTGTACTGGTTCTGCCTGCGGGCAACCGGCAGAAGGCGAACCTTTGTGTTGGAGGGCCTTGTGGGGTGCATGGTCTTGGGATGACGGCTTTTATTGTGGGAGATCACGCGGCTGGCTGCCTCGACAATGGAGGCGTCGGAGCGAAAATTGTCCTCCATCAAGAGAACCTTGGAGCAGGCATGCTGTTCCTCGAACCGGAGAAGTGCCTGGGGAAAGGCCGCACGAAAGCCGTAGATGCTCTGATCCTCATCCCCAACGAGGAATAGGTTGTCTCCGTGTGCTCCTTTGGCAAGGAGCTGCAGAATCTCATGCTGGATGGCAGAGGTGTCCTGTGCCTCATCAACGCACAGATACCGGTAGTGCTCCTGGATCTCATGCAGGAGCTCCGGAGAGCGGAGGAGAATCGCCTTTGCATAGATCATCTGGTCATCGTAATCCATCTGCCCGAGGGAGCGCATGCGGGCGCTGTAGCGTTTGCAGATTTCCGAGAGGGGAAGGCCGGTCTTTTCGTCGAGCTCCTTTTGCGCCTTTTCTGAGAGCTGCATATTCTTGATATAACTGATCTGACTGCGCAGATCCATGAGCTCAGACTCCGTAGGATAATTATGAATGAGCTCGATATAGAACTCACGGAGCAGCTGCAGAATGGCACCCTCATTGGTCTGGAGGGTAAAGGCCGTTTTGCCGATCCGGCGTCCAAAGGCCGCGATGATCTTGGCACAGATGCCGTTGATCGTGCGGAATTCGAGACGAGCTGCGAGCTCCTCGCCGAATTTGTCAGCAAACCGGCGGCGCATATCCTTTGTGGCGGCAACGGTGTAGGTGACGGTCAGAATCTGCTCCGGCCGGATGCTGCAGCACAGCACCATATAGCCAAGACGTGTGATGAGAACCGTTGTTTTGCCGGCGCCGGGAACGGCGAGCACCAGAACAGGGCCGTCCACTGCCTGGACGGCCTCTTGCTGCTGCGGTGTCAGCTGAAGGTGATATTGCTCTGTGAATTCTGTGAAGGTAAGTGACATGGGCGGAAGGGTTACGGTAGTTAGCGCCGTACCAGAATATCCTGAATCTCCGAAAGGCTTCGGGCAAAATAGATGCCCTTCTGGCGCTCGGGGGTGGAGAGGCCTGTCTCGATCATACGGGCAAGGAGATGCTCGAGATCGTCATAATAGCCGTTCAGGTTATAGAGAATGCAGGGGGCTGCCAGGTGACTGAGGGAAACCTTGGACATGACCTCCGAGATCTCCTCGAGGGTTCCGGTACCTCCCGGGAAGGCAATAAAGGCGTCGCCTCGCTCAATAAGGAGTGCCTTGCGCTCTGTCATATCCTTTGTGACAACGAGCTCGGTCAGCCCCTCGTGCTGGAGCTCTTCATCCATGAAGAACTGCGGCTCGATGCCGTAGACCTTGCCGCCGGCCTCGAGAACGCTGTCTGCAATGACACCCATAAGGCCGCTCCTGGAGCCGCCGTAGACGAGGGAGTGGCCGCTTTCGCCGATCCAGGTTCCCAGCTCGCAGACCGCCGCCTTCAAATCCGGTGTATTGCCCTCCATGGAACCCAGGTAGACGGTGATATTCATATGCGATGACCTCCTTATAAAATTACATGCTGTTTACCCAAAAGCCGAAAATGGCGTAGCGGGTAACATAAGGCACATTATACCATCAATTCGGAGGTCATATAAACCTGTCTGGTTATGCAGATCGCACATGTCAAAAATTCTCAGAGCAGCCAGAACATTCTGCTGACGGATGCATGGATTGTAATGGGCGGAAACGGCAACAAGATGGGGGATCTGAATCACCAGTTGAGTCGAGAATGGAAAATTACTATAATTTAAGGTGTTTGTTACTGCAAAATCCCGGACAGTAGAAGGCATATTCACCAATGAATGAACGAAGGAATAAAGCAGATGCCGGGATATTAGAGGGGGATGATCTCGCCCGGGACGGCGCGGCGGGGGAAAAGCGTATGAAGATACAGGGGGTCAATCGCAATAAGAAAATCACACTGGTGCTGGCTCTCGTTGTTTTGATCTGGGGAGTGTTATGCGGCAGATCTGTGCAGGCGGCTGAGTCGGGGATCAAGACCGTACGGGTCGGATGGTATCAGAGTGATCTCTTCCAGGAAGGAATGACGGATGAGGAGGTCAAGAGCGGCTACAGCTACGACTACCTCCAGAAGATTGCCGACTATACTTCATGGGACTATGAGTATGTTTACGGCGACTGGACCGAACTGTATGAGATGCTCGAGAAGGGCGAGATTGATTTTCTGTGCGGCGTTTCGAAAACGGAGGGGCGCAAAAGGGCCTTTCTGTTCCCGGATTCCGAAATGGGAACGGAGCAGTATTATCTCTATAAGAGGTCGGACGATGTCTCCATTTCCGGGGATGACCTTGAGACCCTGAATGGCAAAAAGGTTGGCCTGATCACCAACAACCTGATGTCTGTTGACACCGAAGAGTGGCTTGCAGAGAATGGGCTGGATGTGGATCTAGTCTATTATGACAGCTTTGGAGAGCGGGATGCTGCCCTCGAATCGGGCGCCATCGATCTCAAAACAACGACCTATGACGGTGCCATCTCTGCAGAGGAGATTACGGCGATCACAAAGGTTGGCGAAGAGCCCTATTATGTTGCAGTCAGCAAGGATCGGAAGGATCTGCTGGAGGAACTCAACGCTGCGCTTTCCACGATGATCTCCATTGATCCTTATGTGCTGCAGAGCCTGAAATACCAGAACTATGGATCGCTCCTTGCCGGGAAAACGATCTCCGATGGAGAACGAAAATGGCTGAGTGGGCATTCAACGATAGTAATCGGGTATCTGGACAACTACCTTCCGTATTCCAATCAGAATGAGGATGGCGAGGCAGAGGGGCTGGTGACAGATGCCCTGACAAGTGCGTTTGCCGCACTGGGGCTGACGGATCTTCCGGAGATGGAATATATCGCCTATGAGAGCTATGAGGCTCTTACGGCGGCGCTGACAGAGGATGTGATTGACCTGGCCTTTCCGGTGACCAATGACAGCTGGCGGCTGGAGCAAGAGAGAATCAATGCGAGCGCAGAGGTCGTATCGGACAGCGGAACGCTCTTCTATAAGTCAGCGAATCAGAAACAGGATATTCAGAAAATTGCAGTCAATGAGAGCAACGAGCTCCAGATCGAGTACACGCAGCGGGTGTATCCGGAGGCAGAGCTCGTGTATTATCCGAATATCGATGCGTGTCTGGAGGGAATCCTGAAGGGAGAGGCAGACGGCACGATCATGGATACCATGCGTGTTCAGTATGTGACAGCGCAGTCCAGGTACAGCGCACTGTCCTACGTCCAGCTGAGCGCAAGCACCGGGAAATGTTTTGGTGTGAAGGAGGGAAACGCAGAGCTGCTGCTGCTGTTGAACCGGGCGATCAAGGTCCTGGGAACATCCTATGGAATCGATTATTCCTATCAGTATATTTCAACGTTTTATTCCTATGGCCCGATGGATTTTATCAAGGATAATCTGATCCTGTTCATCGTGATCATTGGTGCGGTCATCGCCCTCACGATCTTCCTGCTGGTGCGGAATCTGCAAAGGAAAGAGCAGGAAGTAGAGGAAAAGGAACGCCTGCAGAAGGAAGCGGAGACTGCCAGCAGGGCCAAATCTGTATTCCTCTTTAATATGTCCCATGATATCCGGACGCCGATGAATGCGGTGCTGGGCTTTGCGAATCTGATGGAAAAGGAGCTGGATCAGCCGGAGAAGCTAAAGGACCACCTGGCGAAGATCAAGATGTCCGGGGAGTATCTGCTGGGGCTGATCAACAATGTTCTGGAGGTGGCAAGGATTGACAGCGGAAAGGAAGTATTGAATGAGAGCTTTGCGGACCTTCTGAATGAGCAATATTCTGTCCTTCTCGAAAATGACCTTCGGAAAAAGAACCTGACCTTCATCAAGGATCTGACAGTAGAGCATCGCTATGTCTATGCGGATGCCTATAAGATTCAGGAGATCATGTTAAACCTTCTCTCCAATGCGGTAAAGTACACACCGGACGGCGGCAGAATTCGCATGGGACTGCAGGAGTATCCCTGCGAAAAGCCTGGCCATGCGACCTACGTGGCGACAGTATCGGATAACGGAATCGGTATGACGAAGGAATTCCAGGAACAGATCTTTGAATCCTTTACCAGGGAGAAAAACACGACCGAGAGCAAGATCCTCGGCACAGGCCTTGGGATGTCGATTGTCAAGCGGCTCGTGGATCTGATGGGGGGAACGGTTGAGGTGCAGAGTGCGCCCGGAAAGGGCAGTACCTTTACCATAACGGTGGATCTGCGCGTGGTGGAGGACCCGGAGCGGTTCCTTGGTGAGAGCACAAAGGAGCAGGAGGCAGCAGGAGATCTGTCCGGTTTGCGTATCCTCCTTGCGGAGGACAATGAGCTGAATGCAGAGATTGCAATTGCCATTCTGGAGGACGCAGGAGCCAGCACCGAGCATGCCTGTGACGGCATAGAATGCGTCAATATGCTGCTGGCCGCCGAGGGCGGCTATTATGACCTGATCCTTATGGATATCCAGATGCCGAATCTCAACGGCTACGATGCAACCCGTAAAATCCGCAGGCTGGAGGATTCTGCCAAGGCCTCCATACCGATCGTTGCCATGACCGCCAATGCTTTTGACGAGGACCGCAAGGACGCAGAGAATGCCGGCATGAACGGACACATTGCCAAGCCGATCGACGTGAAGGAGATGATACGTACGATCCGGGGAGTGGTGAAGTGAACGGAAGGG
>CAVCWT010000061.1:0-9435 GCA_963605745.1 Lachnospiraceae bacterium | reverse complement strand
GCCGACACCAGACAAGCTGACAGAGATGGGATACAACGGCAGTGGCATGGGACAGCCTGCGGAACAGCCTCAGATGGGACAGGGCATGGACAGCCTTGCGGAGCGGCTGGAGGCCAAGAAGCAAGTGATCGGCTCTCAGCAGATCAAGCAAGCCAGAGAGACTCTCCAGAAGTACAAGAGCGGCAGACAGCATTTGGAAGATCGTATCGTAAAGAATGAACTCTGGTGGAAGAAGAGACACTGGCAACTGCTGCGGAACAAGGACAACATGGATGATCCGAAACCGGCTTCTGGATGGCTCTTCAACACGATTATCAGCAAGCATGCAGACTTCATGGATAATTTCCCGGATTCGGACATCCTACCGAGGGAACCGGGCGATGTGGAGGAGGCTACACGGCTTTCGTCCATCATTCCTGTTGTCATGGATCAGGTAGGATACCGCAATGTTTTCTCTGATGAGGTCTGGTACAAGTTAAAGCATGGCACAGGAGTGTTCGGTATCTATTGGGATTCCTCTGCACTCAATGGTCTTGGAGATATATCTATCAAACATGTAGACCTGTTGTCGATCTTCTGGGAGCCTGGCATCACGGATATCCAGAAGAGCAGAAACGTATTCACAGTCGAGCTTGTGGATAACGAGATACTGGCAGAGCAGTATCCGGAAGTCAGGGAAAAGCTCAAGGGCGCAGGAGCATCCACGATTCAGAAGCAGTACATCTATGACGATAAAGTGGACACAACCAACAAATCTGCGGTAATCGACTGGTACTACAAGAAGAATGGCAAGCTCCATTACGTGAAGTTCGTAGATGAAACTGTACTGTATGCCACAGAGAACGATACCGAGAGACCGCAGGCTGAGAGAGTGGTAGCTGATCCGTACACCGGAGAGCCGATGGTAGACCAGTATGATGCAGGACTCTCGATGGCTGAGAGAGGCCTGTACGATCACGGCAAGTATCCTTTCGTATTCGATACGCTGTTCCCTGAGACTGGCATGCTTGCTGGATTTGGCTTTGTAGACATCTGCAAGGATGCGCAGATGTCTATTGATATCTACAACAACTGCTTTGAGAAGAACGTGCAGTACATGACATCGCCAAGGTATTTTATCCGAAACGATGGCGGCATCAACGAAGAGGAGTTCTCCAATCCCCACAATCTGCTTATCCATACGGATACCAATCTAGGACAGGACAGCGTGAGAGTGGTTGATACTCCCAACCTCATCAACTCCAATTACATCAGCATCCTGCAATACAAGATTGATGAGATGAAGGAGACTGCTGGAAACCGAGATGCTGCAAATGGCGGTACATCAACAGGAGTTACGGCAGCATCTGCTATAGCTGCCATGCAGGAAAGCTCTGGAAAGACCAGCAGAGACCAGATCAATACAACATTCGAGGCACACAAACAGGTTGTTTCCTTCGTGATCGAGCTGATCAGACAGTTCTACGATATGCCAAGACAGTTCCGCATTGTTGGTGAAGGCGGCGAGGCGCAGTTCACGGAGTATTCCAACGCAGGACTTCAGCCGCAGGAACAGGGCAGTGAGTTTGGTGTGGACATGGGATACAGACTGCCGGTGTTCGATGTGAAGGTGGAAGCGGAGAAGAGCAGTAGCTACAGCAGACTCTCACAGAATGAAATGGCCTTGCAGTTTTACAATGCTGGATTCTTCAATCCTCAGTATGCTGACCAGGCACTCGCTTGCATCGGAATGATGGATTTCCAAGGCAAGACAGAGATTTCCCAGAAGATTGAGAACAACGGCACGATGTATCAGCAGCTCTTGCAGATGCAACAGCAGATGCTCCAGATGGCTGAGATGGTTGAACAGCTTGGCGGCCAGCAAGGCTTTGCAGACAGCATGGCGCAGCAGATCAACGCAAACCTTGACAGCCAAGGCGGCAACAATGCGGCTATCAGATCTCTTGCAGTCGACAAAACAAAAACCAGCACCGGCATAACAGGAGAGAACAGCATAACCACAAAGGCCAGACAGCAGGCCGCAGAGAGGACGAATCCGACATGACACAGATCATCTACCGGACAGATGAAGACAGTTTCGTGGTGAAGATCAGTGGCCACGCAGGCTATGCAGAGAAAGGCTCTGACATAGTCTGCGCTTCTATCTCTTCCTTGGCACAGACGCTGGCACTCTCCATCATGGACACCACAGACAAGGTTGATTACAACGTAGAGATCGACAAGGATCACGGAATGATGCTGATCTCTGCGAAGGGCAGGAAGGCTCTGGATGCTTTCGAGGTGGTACTGAAAGGATTCGAGCAGACAGCATTTGCATTCCCAGAGAACGTGAGCATATCCAAGCTTAATGGTGGGGTATGACTTGCATTGACAAAATGACATGATGTCTCAAAAGGGTCGTGACCTACCACAGAAAAGAAAGGAGGACACATGTCCTATAGCAACATCCTCTTTGATCTCCAGTTCTTTGGGGATGAAGGAGTAGCAGTAGGTGGAGATTCTTCCACAGGTGACGCTGCCACCACAGCCGAAAATGCAGGAGCCGAAGGAGTAGCTACCGGAAGCGATGCAGAGCAGTCCGCAACTGCAACAGGAGACGATCAGACACCTGCCGAGGATACTTGGGATAGTTTGATCAATGGTAAGTACAAGAAGGAGTATGGCAAAGCAGTACAGACCGCAATCAACAAGCGGTTCAAGTCTCAGAACGCACAGTACAATCTCTTGGATCCGATGGTAAGAGGCCTTGCTAAGAAGTACGGCATTCAGCCGAACGATGACGGAAGCATTCCTCTGGAAGCTCTCAACAGAGCCTATCTGGATGACAACGAGCAGTACGAAAAGGAAGCCTTCGACAGAGGCATGGCGGTAGACGATCTAAAGCAGATGAAAGCCTTGGAGCGTGAGAACGCACAGCTTCGGCAGAGGCAACAGCAGGAAGAGAACAACAGGTACTGGTCAGCCATGGAAGAACAGGCAAGACAGCTGAAGAGCGAATTTCCTTCACTGGACTTTGCAGCCGAGATGGAAAACCCTGAGTTCGGTCATCAGCTTGCATTCTTCAAGGGTTCAGACCCGGAACACGCAGTCGAGAAAGCCTATAAGGCAGTACACATGGATGAGATCATGTCTGGTGCGATGCAGTATGCAGTACGGCGCACGAATGTGAAGATTTCCAAGGCAATCCAGAGTGGTTCAAGACGGCCTGTCGAGAATGGTATGCAGGGATCCAGCGCAGGAAAATCCACAAGTATTGATCCTTCAAAGCTTACCGCTGAACAACGAGCAGAGTATGTTCGCAGAGCACAGCGGGGAGAACGAATTACCTTCCGCTAGTGCGATGCGCTAAAAGAAGGAGATACATATGAACTATATCAATGGCACTGAAGCAAGAGACATGTTCCAGCTTTTTGCTGGCAACCCCAACACGAACGTAACCACAGGAGCCGGTCTTACCCCGGAAATGAAAACGTTCTACGATACGCAGCTTCTGGAGAATGCGAGAAACGAGCATTACTTCAACCAGTTCGGACAGAAGCAGGTGCTGCCGAAGAACGGCGGTAACAAGGTTGAGTGGAGAAAGATTGACACCTATGCGGCTGCACTTACTCCTCTGACTGAGGGTGTAACACCTGACGGCAACAAGGTTAACTTCACCAAGGTCGAGGCTGACATTGATCAGTACGGCGATTACACAACTGTATCCGACAGACTGGAGCTGGAAGCACTTGATCCTGTTATCTCTCTGGTAACAGAGGAGCACGGCGCACAGGCTGGTGACACTCTGGATATCATCACCAGAAATGAGGTCTGCACCGGCACCAATGTTATCTACGGAGGCGGCAAGACTTCCAGATCCGCTCTGACTGCGGCTGACACCATTACCACCACACTGGTTAACCAGGCATTCACGTTCCTTAAGAAACAGCATGCTCCTACCATCAACGGCGATTACGTGGCAATCATTCATCCTTCTGTAGCATACGATCTTCGTGAGTGCGATGGATGGCTGGATGTCCACAAGTACGCACAGCCTACAGAGATCTTCAACGGCGAGATTGGTAAACTGCATGGTGTACGTTTCATCGAGGACGCTTCCCAGAAGATCTGGGCAGAGGGTGCATCCAAGGCATGCGTATATGCAGTAACTGTATTCGGTAAGGATGCATACGGCATTATCGATCCTAGTGCAGAGGCTCTGGAAGTTATCGTTAAGCAGAGAGGTTCCGCAGGTACGGCAGACCCTCTGGATCAGAGATCTACAGTCGGCTGGAAGGCTTCCCACGCGGCTAAGATTCTGTATCAGGAGAGACTTGTCAGAATCGAGGTTGGCTCCTTCTTCAGTGGTACGGACGAGGCTAACTAAGGAGAATAACAATGGCAGATAGCGAAGCAGTAGTAATGACAGCAGATGCACCGGTAACAGCTAAGAAAACAGCGGCTGATCCTTGGAAGAAGAAAGTCACCATTAAACTGCCGAAAGCGGCGAAGGGTGGCGAGAACTTCCTGATCGCATCTGTGAACGGCAGAGTCTTCAAGATCAAACGAGGTGCAGAGGTTGAGGTACCGGCTCCCATTGCGGAGGTTATCCAGAACTCCGAGGCGATGAGAGACGAGGCTGACAGCTACATGGAAGAGCAGATCGAGAAGCACGAACATTAAATGCAGGGGAGTGGGAGCCATCCCACTCCTTTGTTTTATAAGGGGAAACGATGACAGTAGCGGACATCATTGGGCAATACAATAACGAGCGGCAGAACAGGGTTGATGATGATCTGAAGCTGAGATGGCTGCGAGGTCTGGAGAAGAAGATTGTTGTGGATGTCTTCTGGAAATTCGATGGATACCGAGATTCCGAGACACACCATGATGATGCATTCTGGACAGATGGAGACGGAGTTCTGCATTGCCCGGGCTGGGCATATGTCGATGAGAACGGCAACCTGGTATTAGACAGTAGGGAGCATATAAACCTTATCAATCTGTCTTCCTTCGTGTATCGGAATGCTGATGGCACTCTGACATATGACGAGATGGACGATGATGATTTCGAGATGTCTTCCGAGTTGGCAGTACCAGAGCCATTCGC
Organism: Lachnospiraceae bacterium; assembly: GCA_963605745.1. Classification (GTDB taxonomy): domain Bacteria; phylum Bacillota; class Clostridia; order Lachnospirales; family Lachnospiraceae; genus CAG-791. The sequence continues at coordinate 4,346 of CAVCWT010000061.1, read as the reverse complement.
AGAATTGTATCTGTTCTATTTGGATATGAAGATTGCGTACAACAACAACGATTCCAGACGATACAACATGGCGGCTACAGAATACAACAATGCATATCTGGCCTATCAGCAGTACTACAATAGAACGCACAAGGTTGATAGACCACGGAAAGGTGTTCTGCGGCATGAGGTGATCTGATGTTCTACCAGACAATCGATGATGACAACAACACAAGGGAGATGATTTCCGAGTGGAAAGGCTATGATCACAACTATGTGATCGATGATGGCGAGTTCTACGATATGGAAAACCTGTCTTCGGACAATTATCCAGTAATGACTCCCAGAAAGAAACGTGCCTTGCTGGTAGAGACGGAGGAGACCATCCGAGGAATCCTTCTGACAGACAACAATCTGACTTATCTGGTGGGCAACTATCTACACTACGGATCGAAAAGCTATGACCTGTCCGAGTATTTCAAGATAGTCGAAGAGCAGGAAGATGGAACAGAGAAGGTCACCTATGATACCTCAGATCAGAAGCTTATCAGGTTCAACGCTTACATCATAGCGTTTCCTTCTGGAGTGTGGGTAAACACGATCAATGATGAGACTGGCAGTATCACACAGGCATATAATGCTCCACTTGGCATCAGCATTACGTTCACAATCTGCGACATGTACGGCAGTGAGTTGCAGAATCTGGTAGCGACAAGCGATGCACCATCGGATCCATCAGATGGTGATTACTGGCTGCGCACCACAAGCGGTGCAGAAGGTCTGTATATCTATGTTGGCTATCTTCAGACATGGGAAGCGGTAGCAACCTGTTACATCAAGATCTCTGTTCCAGACGGCAACCTCACACAGTATTTCGCCGCAGGGGATGCGGTCTACATGAACACATCCATCAGCGAGATCAACAGCGGATCTATTATCCAGTCGATAGATGATAATTACATGATCATCATCGGCATGATGGATAAGGTACAGCACACAGAGGACACGGATGCCGGTTGGACTTTGGAAGTGAAGCGAAAACTACCAGATCTCGATTTGGTCTGTGTATCCAATAATAGAATCTGGGGATGCTACTACGGCGATGACGGCGAAGGTGGCAAAACCAATGAAATCTATGCATCCAAGCTGGGAGACTTTAAGAACTGGTACTGCTTTGCAGGACTCTCAACAGATAGCTACACGCTGTCAGTAGGTGAGCCGGGTGACTGGACTGGCTGTATTTCCTATCAAGGATATCCTACCTTCTTCAAAGAAAACTGCGTCATGAAGATTTACGGCACATATCCTGCGGAGTATCAGCTATCGACACACACTTGCAGAGGAGTGCAGAAGGGTTCTGAAGAATCACTGGCTATCGTCAACGAGTATCTGATGTATAAGAGCACGGCAGATATCTGTGTATATGACGGATCATCGCCTACATCGGTCAGCCAGGCATTAGGCCGAGGCACTCAGTACTACGGAGCGGTGGCGGCAGGATGCCTTGGCAAATACTATGTATCCATGGAAACCAACATCGGACACACGCTAAATTTCATCTATGACATGGAGCATGGCTTGTGGCTGAAAAACGATTCCAAGGTTCGGTATTCAGAGTTCACGCAGTCGGAATCAGGACAGATCTACGGCACGAACGGAAAGAAGATCTTCGGCATTGGAGTGAATGACAATATCGCATTCCACGGTCAGCTGCCGAACGAGGAGTATGTTAAATGGTACGGCGAGACCGGCGATATGGGATTCTCCTATCCTGATTTCAAGTACGTGAACAACATCAATATCAGAGCGTACCTTCCTTACAAGTCAGAACTGAACATACAGATCAAGATAGACGATGGTGAGTGGGTCGACCTTGGAACATACCGAGGAGACGGCAAGACAACGCTGTTCGATGTGTATCGGTTCCCGGAGCGGTGCGACCACTACAAACTGAAGTTGTCCGGTCATGGCGATGTGCGCATCTATTCGCTGACAAGGACATTCGAAACATCATCTGGAGAAAGCAATGGATACGCACATTGAACGGCCTACTCTTAATGCCACAACAGTAGAAGAGAACCTTGCGAAGGTGGACACATGGATTGCTGACACTGCCGACAAGCTGAATGTGGTGCTCAAGGCTGACAACAGCAAGAGCACCAGTACATCCAAATCCAGCGCATCAGGCTATGACAAACGATACGCTAACGCAACAACATCAGTGTACCTTGGCAAATGGGAGCAAGAAACAACAGATCTTATTCTGTAGGAGCAAAGCATGGGATATATTAAACAGCTTAAAAACGAAAACGGAGACTGCGTCTATCCTCTCACGAAAGCGGAGGCGGTCTATATTCAGAAGACGGATGGCACAACTGTCAAACAGCAGAAACTCGATGACAAGTTGGCCGAGATGGAATCGTCTTTTCAGGCTGGGTGTGACACACTGGTGAACAAGCTGAAGGAGCTTGGTATCACACCTTCATCCTCTTCACCGACAGATATTGCTGCGGCGATTCAGACGGCATGCAGTACCTACTACAACAAGGGAGTGGCGGCAGCTGATAATAGAGTCAATGGCAACTCTGCAAGCTACAAGCAGGGTGTTACTGATGCCGACAATAGAGTCGATGGCAACTCTGCAAGCTACAAACAGGGATACAGTAACGGCTACGCACAGGGCAAGGCTGATGCGGACACAACCAGTGCATACAACAATGGCTACAATGCCGGTGTTGCGGCTGGTAAGCAGGCTGTCAATGGAAGCGTTTCCTGCTCTGGTGACCTTGGCCTGTCTAAAGAAGATGTCCACAACGCAAACGCTTATGTCACTGGTTCCGTATCTGCTACGGCATCTATCAGCAACGGCAAGCTGTCGGTATCTATCAGCGGTAGCGAAAATGTGAGAGTGGTAGCGTGGGAAGGTGACGAAGCGAGGTATAGCGGTGATAGCAGCAGAGGTGTTAGCGGAAGTAATTCTAAACAGGTTGCATAATATTTTCACGTTCTTCCTTATGCCCACCATGGAAACATGGTGGGTTATCTTTTTTTATTCGTTTTTTTCACAATGCCATACAGGAATAGTCCTTTATTTACAAGGAGATAAGGTATGGCATCATCTAGCAGTTCTTCCAGTCAGAAGTCTGGATCCCAAACAAATACAGTCGCACAGTCTGCGAGTACTTCCCAGACTGCGAGTTCTTCACAATCGTGGGGTGGCAGTTCCTCTGACACCAGTTCCCACACCACAGGTGGTTCTCATTCTGAAACCAGTACAGTAGGCGGCTCTCATTCCACAACGTACAGTCAGAACGGATCTACTACGCAGTCACAGGGTGGTAGCAACTCCAGTACGGCAGGCAAATCATGGTCTTCTGGCATAGTGGATGACACAACGCTTGCCAACAAGAACAAATACTCACAGGAATATCAGCAGTCGGCACAGGTTCAGAACACGTATGACAGGCTTCAGAACACACTGAACAATAAGCCGGGTGCGTTTTCATCGTCCTACACGGATCAGCTGAACAGTCTATACGATCAGCTGATGAACGGAGACAAGTTTAGCTACAACTTCAACGCAGATCCGATGTACAAGATGTATGCCCAGCAGTATCAACAGCAGGGCATACAGGCCATGCAGGACACCATGGGACAGGCGGCGGCACTCACTGGCGGCTATTCTTCGTCTTATTCGCAGACGGCAGGACAGCAGACCTACCAGAACTATCTGCAACAGTTGAATGACATCATTCCTGAATTGAGACAGCAAGCATATGAGGAATGGCAGTCTGAGCGTGAGGATCTCAAGGATAAGTACAGTCTCACACAGGATGCCTACAACAACGAGTACAACCAGTACAGAGACACTGTATCCGACTGGCAAGCAGATCGCAATTTCGACCAGAGCAATTACGAATCTGAGAGAAGTTTTGATTACAGCAAATACTCTGCGGATCGGAACTATTGGAACTCTGAATATTGGAATCAGCGCAATGCAGAGCAGTCGAATGCATCCAACACAGGTAGCACAAACTGGAGCAACAGCCAGTCTAACGGATGGAGCAAGAGCGAGACAGACACTTCCAGCTGGAGCAACAGCACCACGGATTCCACAAACTGGAGTGACACCACTAGCCACACAGCATCTACGAACTGGAGCAACAGTCTGTCCAACAGCGCAACGGCGAATAATTCCGTATCGAATACAACGCAGAATACAAATGCCTGGAGTAATACCAATTCGTCTTCATACAGTGCCGGTTCTGGTTCGTCTGGCTCTAGTAGTTCGAAATCTTCGAAATCCTCCGGTAGTGATGGCCTTGTGACCTTCGCAGACAGCAAGTCTGGCAACCTCCAGAGAGCGG
>CAVCWT010000060.1:0-9728 GCA_963605745.1 Lachnospiraceae bacterium | reverse complement strand
GATGAGAAGAAATGGCACCCCAGGACAATCCGGGGTGAACAATAAAAGGAGGAATTTGCACAATGGAAATCAAAGGCTATAAGGCGTTTAACCCAGGGCTTGTTTGTAATGGCAAGCAGTACGCCGAAAACACAACGTTTGAGGAGCCGAAAGCCGAGCTTTGCAAATGCGGCATGCACTTTTGCCAGAACCCTATGGATGTGCTGGAATACTATCCGCTTATTAACGACAACGGCGAATTTACCGAGTTCGCCGAGGTTGTGGCTGATGGAGAAACTAAGACAAATGGCAACAAAGGGATACATAACAGAAACGATAGGAATCAAACAGCTATATATGTGCGGTTGGGAGAAAGAAGCAACGGAGCGGGCAAACCAGATGTTTGAGAAAATCCAGCAGGACGAAAGCATAGAAAACCAAATGCAGGACTGCTACAAGCTGATCAATACCATCTATGATCTGGAGCAAAGTGAAGCACTTAAGGATATGGCAGCATACGCAAAAAGTCAGGAGGGCAAAAGTGGATAGCTACAGAGACGAAATCAAGCGGCTGGCGGACCAGTGCCAGGACGAACGGGATTTATGGCTGATCATGAGATTTGCACAGCTGCGGGTGGAGAAAGAATAAAGAAAGGAGCGGGAGAAAATCCCGCTCTTTTTTCGGTCATTTTTCGGTTTTCGTGGGTTCCGCAGGCTGACGGAGCTGGGCGGCAAGCGCGTTCTGTGCGTCAAGATTCCGCTGGAGCAGGTTCACGATCTCGCCAAAGGCATAAATAAAAAGACAGGCGACAACGGAAAGACAGATACCAGCAATTGCAACAGACCAGTTGTAGTGAGACACAGGTTCCTCCCAAGAGTATTCGGCAAGTTCCACAATGGCAAGCGAATTGCCGAGGATAAGAGAGGCAACAACACCGGCAATGCCGACGATAAAGGCAATTACCTTCAGGAAGGATGCGGTAGAGTTTTCAGGAACAAAGTTTTCAGGCATGGTAAATCTCCCCTTTTTATTTGATAAAACGAGAATAGCATAAAAAGAAGAAAATGGCAACAGATGGGGACAAATCGACAGGTCAAAAAACAAAAGGAATGGAGCAGGGCGAACCCTACTCCATTCCTTTTACAAGCTTCTGCATGAGTGCAGCGGCGTTTTCCCAATCCTCCGGTGTAAAAGCGGCCAGAGAAGAAATGAAACGCTTGCGCACAGATTCTGATTGATTGTCCAAGACGGAATTGAAAAAGTCAACCAGAACGTCGTCCTTTGGCTGATGGACCTCCATGGGTTCTTCACCGGTTAAAAGCCAATTTTGTCGAACGTTAAAAGTACGACAAATGCTGACGATTGCGGAATCAGCTGGAATGACTTTATCTTTTTCCCATGCAGAAACGGTGTTTTGAGCAGCTCCGATTCTTCGCCCGAATTCCGTCTGATTCAATCCAGCTTGCGAACGAACGAACCGGATTCTGCTGCCAAGAGACATAAGATCACCTCCTATCTGAATATATAATAGCAATAAAAGATATAGATGTCAAGAAAAAATCAAAAAAGCTATTGACAAATAGCTATAATGGATATATATTATAGCCATAGAAGATAAAACGAAGGAAGGAGGGGGAGAGGATGGAGATAATCCGAAGCAGAGGCGACCATGAAGGGAAAAAGCCAGACATCATAATCTGTGCGGCGGGAACGCCTGAAATGCTGAGAAAGATTATGGAACTAACGCGCTGGGCACGGAAACACGAAAACGCAGAGTACCGAATCATTTTTCAGGAGGAAGAACAGGCAGAAAAACGACTGGGAGTCCAGACTGATGCAGTGACATTGCAAGAGCAGCGGAAGCAAGAAAACAGAAAGAGACTGGAACGTATCTTGTCTGCCAACTTCATTGAGGACTGAGCGAGTCCGCAGAAAAAATAGCGTCGAGTTTTTGGAGCGCAGACTTGCTATATTTCAAGGAATCCATGACGGAACGTTTTTCAGACAAGGAAACGGATGAATCGGACAGAAAAGATTCGCAGTCTTCAATCTGACTTTCAAGCGCGGTGTAAATGGCAGCGAGTTCGTTCATCAGGAATTCGGAGTTTTTTGTAGGCAATGATTGACACCTCCTTTCAGGGAGATTGTAGCACAAAGAGAGAGAAAGGACAAGAGAAAAGGAGAAAACAAGGATGGATAGTAAAACCGATCTGAAAGACCTGGATAAAATGCAGGACACGTCGGAGACGCTGGCGAAAGCGCTCATCGAGCTAAGCAACGCGACTTATCAGGTGAGGGACTTGACGGAAGCCCTGCGCCTGGAATCAAGAGGGATTGGGATAGAAATTACGGGCACAAACGAAAGAGGTGAAACAAATGTCTGAGCAGGAACAGAAGATGGCGGAGGTAATCCGGGACGGGTTTCCGAAGCTGACGGAGTTCGACAAGGGCTATTTTCTCGCAAAAATCGAGGAAGCAGCGGAGCGGGCGAACCAGAAGAAGGAGGAGAAGGGTGAAGAACTGGAAGCGGGGAATTAAACTGGCGGCGGTCAGCACCATGTGCGCATTGGTGTTGACCGGCTGCACAAAAAGCTGCATGGTGAGCCATAATGTGTCGAAGGAAGCCAATAACTTCAACGTGGAGCGGAAGATCACGGTAATCAACGTGAGGAACAACCAGGTGCTCTATGAGCTGACGGGAACCTTTTCCATGCAGAACAGCGACAAAAACGAACTGACGATTATCAGCGAGATAGGAGAAAACACATACAAAAAGGATTTTATCTATCTGAGCGAATGGACCACCTACATTGTGCAGGATGTGTCCGGGGCTGATGTGGATCCATATCACTATGAGGTTTCCATCCTGCCGGAATCGCTGGTAGGCGGAGCGGTAAAACCGACACTGGACTGAGGAGAACAGCATGAAAGTGGCAGAAAATAATGTATGGCAGAAAGCTGGAGAGGACCCGGATTTTCTGGCAGCGCTGGTGTGGGCAGATACATGGCGGTTCATCCTGCATGGGGAGGCGCACGAAACAACGATGCTTCCAACATGGGTGCTGCTGCATAGTGTGCAGAGCTGGCATGTTGAGGACAAAACACTGGTGGTTGTGTTGGGAGGGCAGGACGATGATTGAGGTCAGGAGGTCAGATCAGGCGATTATCCGGGCTGATCCAATCAGCCCCAAGGATCAGGAGAGAGCATGGATGGAGTACATCCGGGCAGCGGGTCCGGAGGCAATCAAGGAGGCGCTGAAACAAAATGAACGCGCCGTGTAAGGATTACCCAGACCGGCACGAGATATGCCACGACAGCTGCGAGAGATACATAAAGTTCCGCAGGGAGCGGGAGAGAATCAGAGCAGCGAAGGAACAGGAGAGAATCCGAAGCAAGAGGTATACGGCGATAGTGCCGTACCGAATTCGGGGAGAACAATAAAATAAGCGGGCGCGCTGAAACGCAGAAAGGAAAGACCATGGGAAATCAGAAGTACATTGTGAGATGCGACAGAAGCGGCGTGTTTTATGGAGAAATCAAAAAGAAGGACGGGCAGAACGTGGTAATGAAAAATGCACGGTGCCTGTGGTATTGGGAAGGGGCAGCGAGCCTGTTGCAGCTGGCGCAGGAGGGCGTAAAGGAGCCGGAGTGTTGCAGGTTTACCGTGACAGTAGGTAGCCTGGAGGTTCTGGACGCAATCGAAATTCTGCTGTGTACGGATGCGGCAGTTCAGTCCATTGAGGGGGTCAGGCCATGGAAAGCTTAACGCTTGAGGAGAAAATCAATGCATTTCTGGATATCGGGTACGGGTACGGGTACGGGGACGGGTACGGGTACGGGTCCGGGGACGGGTCCGGGTACGGGTACGGGTCCGGGTACGGGTACGGGTACGGGTACGGGTACGGGTACGGGTCCGGGTCCGGGTACGGGTCCGGGTCCGGGGACGGGTACGGGTACGGGGACGGGTCCGGGGACGGGTACGGGGACGGGTCCGGGGACGGGTACGGAATCAAGGCGCTGAACGGGCAGACGGTCTATCGGATTGATGGAATGAGGACACTAATTGATGTGTGCCACGATGCCTACGCGTTGGGAAGAATCATCAAATCAGACTTGACCACAGAAAAATGCTATGTCGTAAAGCAGGACGGCAAATTCGCGCACGGGGAAACGTTGCGAGAGGCACGGGATGCGCTGCTGGCAAAGCTGTTTGATGACATGCCGGAAACGGAACGAATCAAAAAGTTTATGGAGGCTCATGAACTCAATGAGAGGTATCCAAACCGGGACTTTTTCGACTGGCACCACCGGCTGACCGGAAGCTGCCTGCAAGGGAGAACAACATTTGCGCAGGATCATGGGATTGATCTGGACGCAGACATGACCACAAAAGATTTTTTGGAGATGACCAAGGACAGCTACGGCGGGGATATCATCAAAAGGACAATAAAAGCGTATGAAGAGGAGAAACAAGAATGACAAAGGAAGAACGGGCGGAAGCCAAAGCCATGGTGCAAGAGGTATTGCAGGAAAACCGGGACAGGATCCGGGCAGAGAAAGCGGAGGCGGCATTGCAGGCAACCAATGAAGCATGGGACCGGGCGTGGGAAAAGGCGATGCCGAAGCTTGAAAGACCGCAGGAGAGGGCGCAGGCGATTCCGGCAATTATCAAGCTGCCGGAGGCAGAGAAAAGGGAAAACGAGGGAGAAAAGGAAGCGGGCGCGTGGAAATTTTTATATGGGGTCTGCGTTGGCGCCCTTGGAGTGCTGATCATTGCGTGCACCATTATGCTGACCAAAATGCTGTAAACAGCCGCCCGCATGAGCGTTATCATGCCCACCGGCCAATGGCTGGGATACTTCCTATCTATGCTGGTGCTCCATCGGGCCATGGGAGCACCAGCGAAAGGAGGGAAAATGAACGACGTATATTTCCGATGCGGAGAATGCGGGAGACGGATTCTGGAGCCGGACAGGAGAAATCACATATTCCGGGAGACGGACATTCCGCTCCGACGTATCATTGGGAAAATAGAAAAGATGTACGGGAGATGCCTGTGCAAAAAATGTTTAGGAGGACACGAGATGAATGCAGACGGAAAGAATTTTGACGGTTATCTGACTGCAATGGGCCAGGTATCCAAGAGGGAGCGGGAAAAACTGATGGACAAAGCCAGAAACGACAAGGGCGTTACAGTGGCAGGGTATCTCAAACTGGAGAATTACGCCATGGCATTAAGCAGCAAAGAGGGGAAGGAATGATGCGGGACGTAAAGACAGCCATCTCCAGGGGAATGAAAGTAAGGATGTTTGAACTGGACATGACGGAAAAGGAACTGGCGAAGAGAAGCGGAGTGCCCAATAGAAGCATATCAAATTACGTGACCAGAAAGAGCACGATGAAAGCGGATGCACTGGCAGCGATTGCGGAGGCATTGGGAGTCTCGGCGGATTGGCTGCTGGGGCTGGAGGACAAGCGAGCGCAAAGATAAGGAGGATATTATGGCAGATTACATTAACCGAAAGGCGGCGCTAAAGGCACTAGACGAATTTGCAAAGCAGAGCTGCGGGAAGGAGCGCCAACGATATGCCCGAGGTGTGTTGCAGGCGGAACATGCAAGGACTATGGCGAAGAATACGGCCCGCTGCGTGGGTCTTGCAAGCGGTGTAAAGAAGGATACTGGGGAAAGGAGGTGTAGAGCGTATGGAAGAATTAAAGCAGTGTCCGTTTTGCGGCGGGGCCCCGAAAGTTGTAGAAAGCGAAATTGGGGTACCGGAGGCCGGAAAGGAAACGTACCAATACCGGCACATAGAATGCCGTGACTGCGGGTGCAGGGGTAGTTCTTTTCGGATCGCGCAGTTCGGGAATTCCGGGTTTTCGTACAGCGCAAAATGGGACGTGGGCGAAATGCGGAAGATGGTGCGACAGTGGAACCGGCGAGTGAAGATCAAAGAGAAGGCAAAGCCGGTATGGAAACCGCAGATTGACGAAATCAGCGCGAGAAGAATAGAATTCGCATTTTGCCCCAGATGCGGAGTGATAATCAACGAAATGTGTATCAAAGGGGAACGGATGCCCGAAAAATACTGTAAAAACTGTGGGATTAAGTTTGATTACAAGGAAGACGAAGGAGCGAGAGAACTCAGATGACATATAATGTGTACCGGCTGAAAACGGAGTACGGGGAGCCGGGGGAGCTACTGCTCAGGACAGAGGACCGGCTAAAATGCATGCAGAAGGTTGCCGAGCTGATCAAAGAGGGAGAAAGTGCGGCAACGATCAAGGTCATTACGGATTATGAGCCCAATGCGACGAAGGGACGGGAAGTGTGGAGGTATTACTACTAAGATGCAGATTGAGGATATCTCCCAGTTGCCGGAGCGATACCAACGGCAGATCATAAACAAGATTGCGGAGCGGGAGAGGGAGAAACCATCTCCAGCCCCGCAGAAAACCAAAGAATCCAAATATCACAATGTCAAAACTGAGGTGGACGGAATCCGGTTTGACAGCCAGAAGGAAGCGAGACGATATCAGGAGCTTCGGACACTGGCGGAAGCCGGTATGATAGAGGATTTACGGCTACAGGTTAATTTTACGCTCCAGGAGGCATACACAAAACCAAGCGGGGAGCGGGTCCGGGCAATCGTATACAAAGCGGATTTTACATACTACCAAAAGGACCAAAACGGAGACTATACATTATATATAGTAGAGGACGTTAAAAGCAGGGCAACAAAGACGCCAGTATACCGGACGAAAAAGAAGCTCATGTGGGAGAAATTTAGAATTCAAATCAAGGAGGCGTGAGGATGTGGAAGAGGAAACAGACGAAAGGGCACCATGAGGCGGTATGCAAGTGGGCGCACAGAGAATGCATTTGCCTTAGGTGCCGACACGACGACAAATTCTGCTGCGAGTTCCATGGGAAAGCATGCAACGGAAAATGCGAAGCCTTTGAACCGGAGTAGAACGGATAAAAACAGAAAAAGAAAAGCCGCAGGGGGAAACCCCTGAATCAGGCTTGTAAGGTGTATTAACTTAAGGACAAGCAGGAGGCAACGGGAATGAAGGGGAAAGCAATCTACCGAATGAAATACTACCGGTGCGGCGAGTACCTGGACGCATACTGCTATCCTGTTGTCCCCTGCGCGAAACCGATACCGGGAAAGCGGACGAAAAAGAGAGCCAGCCGGGAGGTGCAAGTAAAACTCAACCAGAGACATGCACGGGAGCGGCTGACCAGAATTGTAAACACGAATTTTACAGAGGAGGATTTGAGCAATACCCTGACATACCGGGACAATCCAGGAAGCAAAGAAGATGCGGTGAAGCTGCTGCAAAAATACATCCGGAAACTGCGGGCGCAATACAAAAAAGCCGGGCTTGAGCTGAAATACGTCTGGCAGATGGAAAAGAGCAAGAAAGGCAGATATCACGTCCACATGATCCTGTCCGGCGGAATTGACCGGGACGAGCTGGAAAAGCTGTGGGGGCACGGATATGCAAACTCCAGACGGCTGCAATTTGACAAAAACGGCGTTGCTGCACTGGTTGGGTACATCACAAAATCTCACCACAGCAAGGATGAGGAGCGGATCACCTACAAGGCTTGGAATGGGAGCCGGAATCTGATTGACCCGGAGCCGGAGATCAGCGACACAAAGGTCAAGAGCCGGAAAAAGGCAATGGAGCTGGCAGACGGAGATTTTAACGCATGGAATGAGATTTTCCCGGAGTATGAGATTGCGGATATCAACCAGTTCCACTCCGACGAATACGGCAGCATTTATTTGTTCGCGCGGCTCTACCGGCGGGACGGAAAACGAATGCCGCCCAAACGAAAAGCGAAGAAATAAAATGCCGGGGCAGGCAGCGCGTGGGGATTCCTCCTTCCCCCACAGAAGGCCGTTCGAATCGGCCTCCCGGCCATAACTTATCGAGACAGGCGAAAGGAGCGATGTGCATGACAAGAGAAGACGTGCTGGAGCGGGCAAAGGAATGTGTCTGCGGGCAGCGGGAACAGGACTATGGGACACCGGAGGATAATTTTGCGGTAATCGGACGATACTGGGAAACGTATCTGCGGGGACAGTGCGTAGGGAAGGGCGCGGATGTATGCGTCACAGGAGATGACGTGGCAGTCATGATGGCGCTGTTTAAAATCGGGCGGCTGACCACGCGGACCACCTGCGAAAATGAGGATACGTGGGTAGACCTGGCAGGATACGCGGCATGCGGCGCGGAAATCGCAACCGGAGGAGGGAGCGACGAATGAGCAAGAAAATTGTACAGCTGGAGCAGAAGAAAAACCAAGGGACAAGTGCGCCCATCAGCAATAAAAGCAAGATCGGCGGGATCCGGGAGGATTTCTCCAAAAACCTTCAGGGCGCGGCAACCAGTTTTGGGGCGCTGCTGGGAATGGTGCAGTGGTACAGCGATATGTTCCCCGCGGCAATGGAGCAGCTGAAACAGCAGGGGTGCAAATACTGCAATCACCTCCACTGTAAAAAATGCAAGGAGGAAAACGGCACTGCGCTCAGCGGATGGGCGTGGGACATGGGCAAACGCCATGAAAGCTGACTGGTGGGCACAGGTGCGGATTGCGCTCCGGTGCTATGAGAGCCGAAAAAAGGACTACGACAGGCTGCCACCGCGCCAACGGGAAGAAGTGGACGCAGTGGAAGCGGCCCTGAAAAACGTAAGGGAGACGGAGGGCATGGAGCCGGTCTACACAATGCTGGAGATGTACCACATCAAGCGGACGCACACACTGGACGGCGCGGCCTTTGCTGTGGGATACGGTCATGAGCGGGCAGCGCATTACAACCGGCGATTTATGCGGCTGGTGGCTACCAAGCTGGGGTATTTACACCCCCCTCCAAAAACTGAAAATTGTTTGTGAGGGCTCCCGGGAAAAAGAATTCCTGGGGACGGGAGAGATGTAGCAATAGAGGCTTGCGGCGAGTTCTGCGCCGCGGGGTGGATTGAGAAAACGGCATAAAGGGACAATGGAGCGGCTGCAATCGCAGCCGCTTATTTTTTTACATTCAAAGGGCGCAGTTTTACGGCTGCGCCCTTTTTTGCGCCCCAAAAGGCGAGAAAGACCGTACAATTTGCGCCACTCAATCGGCTAGGATTGGGGCAGATGGAGGGCAGAGCATGGAGGACATGAGCACGGAGAGAGTGCGGGAGCTGCTGCAAGCTGGCGGGGCACCGGCGTTTTACCGGTCCTACATGTGGCAGCGGGCGGCGGCGAGAGCGCGGAATTTACAGCACAACGAGTGCCAGGAGTGCAGGCGGCGCGGGGAATACTCCCCCGCCGAGGAGGTGCACCATAAAACCCCCCTTTTACGAGCGCCGCAACTGGCGATGGACCAAAACAACTTAGAGTGTCTGTGCAAACGCTGCCATGAGCAGCGGCACAAAGACATGCACGGAGGCGCGGGGCTGGAAACACCGGAACGGTGGTGACCCCCCCTTCGGGGGCTGAAATAGGTTGCGCCGCTGGAGGGACGAGCCGCAGGGAGTCAGAGCAGCAACCGAGAGCGAGGCACAGATCAGGAGACAAAGCGGCGCGGCGCGGAAACGGGGGCACAGAAAAAGGTGTTTGTGAGCGGGCAGCGGATCCGGGAAAAGAGACAAGGCGGTGCAGATGCATGAGGAGTCAGGCGCAGAGAGGGGACCGGGCGCCGGAAGAACGGCCCCCCGTCGCGGGAAACCGGATTTTCTCAGGCCCCCTTAGAC
>CAVCWT010000059.1:0-10195 GCA_963605745.1 Lachnospiraceae bacterium | reverse complement strand
CGCGACTCTATATCAATCTTCCGGACAGCTGTTCGGAATCGCAGGTAACTTTAAACTTTTCCTGCGTCTCCAATGGCTATGTGTTGCAGTTTTCCAAGGCTGTCACCTACACCGGCAATAACCGCTATTTACAGGCACTCTGCTCCGGCGAACCTGTTAAGTTCGAAGGCTGGCGGCAACTTGTAAACTGCATCAATCGCCTACCCGATGGGAATGGCTCAAGGAGAAACCCAGACAGTGCAGTTACTTACACCATTAAGCCGAACGGAGATGTCATCGAAGGGGAAGACGAGGAGTCGCTTTCTCTGGAAAAGCTCTTCGAGATGACCGCCGTTACTGTACCGGAAAAGACAATCACCTATCCCGACGAGGCGACCATCTACAAACTGCTCAGTCAGGACATTCGCGGCCAGACCTTGGCGGTTGCCACTATTGCTCACCAGACCGCCGCCCACCTTGCCAAGAAGACCCCGCAGCGCCCGCTGTCTTTTCTACTTCATGGCCTTCCTGGTACTGGCAAGACCGAAGCCGGAAAAGTCCTTGGCAAGATTCTGGAGAAACATTGTTCGCCAGCCTACGGCTTCAGCTATACGCAGCTGAACACCTTTACGGAGGCTCATTCCATCTCCCGACTCATCGGTGCTGATCCCAACTATGTCGGCTTCGACCAAAAGGCTGTTTTCGAATACGTCATAGACAATCCCCAAATGGTCTTTATCTTCGACGAGCTCGAGAAGGCGCACCCGGAGATTCTAAAGGCTTTCATGTCCATCCTTGACGATGGCAAGCTTGCCTCCCGCAAGGAGCTATCCGATGGCAGTCATGAGTTTGATTTCAGCCACTGCATTTTCATCTTTACCTCGAACCTCAAGCTCGGCAACGTCGCACCCACTATCGGCTTCCGTGCCGGGGACGACATCCAGAATATCAGCATATCCAAGAAGGGGGTATCCGTGGAGTATAAGCCGGAAGATAAAAAAGAGCAGCTGGAACTGGTGCGGCAAATCTACCAGAACACCGAGAGCGCCCGTGCCGCCTTTATGCGCAGCGGTGTACTAACCGAGATTGCCTCGCGCTTTGGCTGTTTTGTAGAGTTCAAGCCGCTGGATGAAGCTGCCAAGCTCCAAATCTTCGCCAAGATGATTCTCTCCGCCAGCTACGAGTACGGCATCCGGTTGGTCAAGATCGACAACGGCATTATGCAGGAACTGGTAAACGCCGCTGCCGCCGAAGACGGGCTCACGGTGCGCTCCTACCGAGCGGTTATCGAAGGATACCTCGCCAGTATTTTCGCCGCCACAGTGGCCGCTTCCGGCGCGGACAGCGGCACTTACCGGCTGGGTGGAACGCTTAGTAATCCGGTGCTGGTTCGGGCATAAAATTCCCATACCAGACCACCAGCAAGGGCAAATGTCAATAAAACAACATGCCGACGGACTGCACTTTTTTGAGACCTTCGTATCTGTTAAACAGGGTCAAAAAGTGTCCGGTCGCTCTCAAACTTCAGACCAAAACCCATTTGGCAAACCTACGGAATGTGTTTTAATTCCAGCCAAGAGGGGCGCACATTAACAACAGCACGAAAAGGAGGTTTTTACGTGTTACCAACATCAACAACGGAAATTTTAGCCGCGTTAAATACGCGCAGAAAGTATCCCTGTATCATTGCCGATCCGCCGTGGGACATTCACCAGAAAGGTCGACTGGGCGCAATCAACCACTATGACCTGATGTCTCTGGAGGAGATTCGTGACCTGCCTATTCCAGAGCTTGCGGCAGACAATGCGCATATCTGGCTCTGGGTCACCAACGGACTGGTTCCGCAGGGTATTCAGCTGCTGGAGCATTGGGGCTTCACCTACCGCAACTCCTTCTACTGGATTAAACCAAGGATGGGGCTTGGCGTGTATTTGCGGAATGCCAGCGAGACGGTACTGTTTGCCACTCGCGGCAAGGCTCCCGTGCAATTTAAGGGACAGGCCAACTGGATGTTTGCGCCTTTGCAGGATCATTCCCATAAGCCCGAGGAGATGTATGACATCGTCGAGCGGGTATCGCCCGGACCCTATCTGGAGCTGTTCGCTCGCCGTCCGCGTCCCGGCTGGGATGCTTGGGGCAACGAAATTGCATCAGATATCTACATCCCCGGCTATCCCGTTCCTACTTATAGTGATAAAGCGGCGCTCCCCGAAGGAGTCCCGCGCAGGTCGAAGGAGGGAGTGTGATTCGTTATGGAAAATCAGCCAAAACACTGGCTGGAAAAGATACTGGAGGCGGCGATCATTATCGCTTTGTCCGCCTTCCTCATCCGGCTTGCTGCCTGCTACATTCTGCAAGCATTACCGGTTATCGCAATTGTCGCTACACTAATAACAGTTGGGGTTATCCTTTACCGGATTTGGAAGCACAAAAAAGACTCCAACTGGTAAGAAAAGGAGGCTCCCATGACTAAACGTCCTACACAACATCTCGCCTGGCGGGAAGTGGTATGGCAGCGGCCTTTTGAACTGGAACAAGTACATGAGCTTCTCGCTCATCTCGCAGTCGTAACACCCCGTGGCTCGTTGGTTTTCGAGGTCAGGAGCCACGGCGGTTACGTCAAGCACTACATCGGCGCTGACACTACCTATCTTACCAAAATTGAAACCGTAATCAAGACGCATGGAGATATTCAGGTCTACCCGGTGGCTGACCACCTGCGCACTCCGGTTCGCACTGTCCGCCAGCTTACTGTTTCGCATCCCGGTTTATCTCTAAACACCGATGTGACTGCCGCCACCGTCCGCGCTGGGCTTGCCGCCCTCATGGCGGTGCGCGGCGAGGAAGAAGCTGTCGTTCAAATCGTTCTTGGCGCGTCGCATTTGCCGAAGCCTACCCCGAAGAACATGCCCGACCCGCATACATCTTTGTTGCACGCTGTGTTATTCGGCGTTGAGAATGCTCCGGCGGACACCCTGAAATCGATCAAGGAAAAGAACGGGCAGCACTGCTTTGAATCCTGCATTCGCTTAGGTGTGTCCGGCGAGAGTGGGCATGGCAAAATCCTCTCCATCTTTAGTGCCTTCCGCACACTGGAATCTGCCGGAGTCCGGGTCAAGCTTTCATCTGAGAAAGCAGAGAACCTGAATCTTGCCAAGATACCATGGCGCTTTCCGCTGCGGCTATCGATCAAGGAGCTGGCGGCCTTCATGCTCTTACCCTTTGGCTCCGAGGAGCTTCCCGGCACAGGCAGTTTGCATCCGCGACTGACTCTGCCACCTAAGTGGTATCGGGAGCCAACCAACCGCATCTATGACCGCAGCTTTGCTACCAGCCAAATCAGCCTCGGCAGCCAAAGGCTGTCGATCAGTCCGAAGGATTCATTGGAGCACACGCATATTATCGGGCCGACGGGTTCAGGCAAGAGCATCGTTATGGCGCAGATGATCCTCGCAGACATCTATGCTGGACGCAGCGTCATTGTTCTCGACCCTAAGAACGATCTGGTGGGATATATTATCGAGCGCATTCCGGATGGGCGCGTAAAAGACGTGGTGGTAATTGACCCGTCCGACCCCTGTCCGGTGGGTTTTAATCCCTTATCGCTCCCAGGCGATCCCACTCTCATTGCCGACTCTATTCTCGCAGTCTTCAAAGAGATCTTCGCTGAGAACTGGGGTATCCGCAGTCAGGATGTACTCAGCGCAGCACTACTGACTTTAATGCAGGAGAAGGACGCCTCTTTGCTCTGGCTTCCAGCCCTGCTGACCGATGAAAATTTCCGTCATAAAATCACAGACAAGCTTGCTGACGATATCGTCCTCAAGCCTTTCTGGAAGAGCTTTGATGCCATGCGCGACACCGAACGCAAACAGGAAATTGCGCCTGTCCTTAATAAGATGCGGCAGTTCCTTTACCGCCTCGGACTGCGCAGTGTACTCGGTCAGAGTCAGCCCAAGTTCCAGCTCACCGACCTGTTCTATAAACGCAAGATTGTTCTAGTGCCACTCAATAAAGGTGTTATCGGCGCAGAATCTGCCCGCTTACTCGGCTCCCTGATTGTCGGTCTGACCTGGACGCTGGCACTTTCCAGAGCAGGGATACCGGCAGAAAAGCGTCACATTATCGGCATGTACATCGATGAGCTGCAGGATTATCTTGCACTCCCCACAGACTTCAACGATGCCCTAGCACAGGCCAGAGGTTTGGGTGTCGGCATCACCATGGCGCACCAGTATCGCGGACAGCTACCGCCGGACATCCGCGCCGGAATTGATGCCAACGCCAGAAACAAAATCGTCTTTGGTCTAAACGCAGGCGACGCTAAAGAGATGGCAGCGATGGCTCCGGAGCTCACCGCCTTAGACTTCATGATGCTGCCGCGCTATGAGATCTATACCAATTTCATGGCGGACGGACAGGCTACCGGCTGGGTTCGCGGAGTCACCTTGCCACCTACCAGAGCCATCCGCAACCAGTCCGAAATTCGCGCCTACAGCCAGACCACCTATGGTCGTCCCGCCGAGAGCGTCGATACCGAATTCCGCCAGCGACTCAAGGATACCGAGGAAACGCCACCCACAGCTTTTGACGATTCCTCCCTTGGGCGGAGGAAAAGACGATGACCGGTCGACCGACCGATCGCATAGAGCACCTGACCCCTGAAGAGCGCCGGTTTCCGGCAAACATGAGCTTTTACGGAAAAGACGATTACTGCTTTCCCGCAGATAATCTCCCCATCCCGGAGGCGGAGCCCATCGTCAGAGTCAGCCGCCAGCAGCTGCTGGAACTGTCCGAACGGCTCACGCCTCGGGACTACGAGATTCTCATCTCACTAAAGTGCGCCAAGTATCTCATGACCGGGCAACTCCAGCGCCTTCATATCCCTGAGGCCTCAACCAAGACCGCTGCAACCCGCGCTACCATCCGCGTCATGCGGAAGCTGAATCGCTATGGTTTGGTCAGGACTTTCAAGCGGCGCATCGGCGGAGCCTACCGTGGGTCATCGTCCTTCGTCTGGCATATTACTGAGGCAGGGTTGCGGCTATTGGACATCCAATCGGCTGCAGAAACATCTGTGCGGAAGACTCGCTATCTCGAGCCGTCCTACATCCATATGCGCCACACTCTGGCTATCGCCGAGTGTTATGTGCAGCTGGTGGAGCTATCCCGCAAGCATAAACAGCTGGTATTTGCAGCAGTGGAATGGGAGCCGAACAATTGGCGACCCTACACCCACGACGGACGCAATCTGCAGCTAAAACCCGATCTCTTTGTCGTCACCTACAACGGCGGCTTTGAGGACAGGTGGTTTATTGAAGTCGATCTCAGTACCGAGGCTCTGCCGGTGGTGTTGGATAAATGCAAGCGCTACTACCAATATTTTCAGACCGGCATCGAACAGCGTGCGCACGGTATCTTCCCGATTACCATTTGGGTCGTGCCGGATGCATCTCGCAAGCAGAAACTCCAAGGCGGCATCGCCGAACAGCTCGGCAAGGCCGCAAAAATGTTCCTTGTCATTACGCTGGAAGAACTGCCTTCCACCATCTTAAATGGTGCGGGCTAACAACACAGAAAGGAGAATTCCATGGCTACCACAGATTTGAGAAATATGACCAAGCAGACACTGGAGAAGAACAAGATTTTCTTCGACGAAGCTGTTTCCAAAATGGAGGATTTACGCTTTTACGCCAGCCGCTTCGGTGGCTCCTGCGACGATTTACTGCTCAAACAGATTGATCTATATATCGCCGAGCTCCAACGGCTCAAACAAAGCATCTCCGGTATCAACACTGCTGCCGAACGCTAATATTACTGCGCTCCTCGTTCGGCAGCACTTTGGCAGCCCTTCGCTCAAAGGTCTGGTACATGTAAGCCGGATGTGCAGCCCTTACAGGTGCACGGCGTATCCGCACCTTGTACTTTATTAACTTTAATCCGAAAGGACACTTATGACAAAACAAGATGAGAAAATCTCTCCCCAGCTATTTGATAGCGACATCAAGCTCGCGATTCGGATGCTGAAAACGGATGCCTGGAGCATCGGGCGGCTGATCGACCTTGCGAAGAAACACTGCCCGGACAAAGAACTGGAAATCCGTCGGGAGCTTCGTCCGATTGCTGTTGGATTGCTCTATGAAGTCATCGGCAACCCCCAAACCTTTGCTGAAACCATCAGTGAAATTGAGGAGCAGGAGGACGAACATGGCAACTGATATCGACTGGAACCAGATAAAGCTCTCGGAAATTTATGAGACCTACGATGCGGCCTTGGGGCTCCTCGACGAGGACTTCGAGCGCGTCCGACGCCTCATAGACGCCACCCTTCAACACGGCGCAACCCCGGAGCGCATGACGGAACCACTTGAGATATTTGCTTATGAGCTTTACTCATTCTGTAATGCGATCGAGGATTCTGCCGGTCAAAAGCAGCATAAAACACAAACTGCCTGATACCGCTTTGTATTTGTAAGACTACTGCGCAGCCCGGCTTACATGTCCCAGATCTTTGAGACAAGGCTACCCCAGAAAGGAGGCAACGTGAAGAAAAAAGACACTCGCGGTCGGAAAATGCGCTCAGATAATGTTCGCGTTGTCCCCGAATTCCGTGAACAGGTCGATATCGACAAGCTTTACCAGGCATTAATCGAAATCGCTAAGAGCTTGGCAACAGACACTAACACAGACACTACCGTCCCGCAGGACGCAGACACCAACCATCCCGGCGAGCTTTGATCGCCACATCAGCTTCTCGTTCTGGAATCAATCATGAATATACCGCCCTGATTGGTTCCTTGCGAGAATCTGGTACCCAGATTCATCGCCAGTTTTGGCGGTCGAACCTTGCAAAGAAGCCAACTCGAAAGGAGGATATCTGGCTTCTCCCAGCAGGAACATCCTGCTATCTTAGAAGTCCGAGGCCGCTGCCTCGGAAGCACCTTAACATGTCACTTTCCCATTAGGCCAGGTACACGCAGAAAGAACTCTGCGTGTACCGCAGAGCCTCTTTCAAATCCGTGTATCACACTACATTTTTTTGAAGGAGGTTCTATGCGCAATGTTATCCAGTAAGTTCGGCATCGAAATTGAGTTTACCGGCATCACCCGCATGGCGGCGGCAGATGTTGTGTCGAAGTATTTAGAAGGCGCAGTTCTTCGCGCCCACGATTACTACGACAGCTATATCGTCACCGCCCCAGACCGGCGAGAATGGAAACTCATGTACGACAGCAGCATTACCTGCCGTCAAAGGTCTCATGGCCGATCAGTCTCCGCAAACTCTGAGTTTGCCTGTGAGCTGGTCAGCCCCATCCTTAGCTACCGCGAAGATATTGGCACACTGCAGGATATTGTTCGCCGTCTGCGTAAGGCTGGCGGCATCACGAATAGCTCCTGTGGTATCCATATCCATCTTGATGGTTCCGCCCACACCCCACGCTCTATCCGTAACTTCATTAACCTCATCGCCAGCCGGAATGATCTGTTCTATAAAGCACTGCAGATTGCCCCGGAGCGCATGAATTACTGCAAGAAGATGGACGAGTATCTGGTGCGGCGCTTGAACGAACAGAAGCCGAAGACCTTCGCGCAGTTAGAGGAAATCTGGTACGCCGGCTACGGTGGCAACCGCAACGGTCACTACCATGACAGCCGCTACCATTTCCTCAATCTGCACTGTTTCTTTCACGGCAACCATACCGTGGAGCTACGCGGTTTTAACAGCGAGCTCCATGCCGGAAAGATTCGCGCCTACATCGTGTTTGCACTGGCGATGAATCATCAGGCGCTCACCCAAAAGAGCGCCAGCTACCGCAAGGTGCAGGAAGAAAATGAAAAATTCGCCATGCGGGTTTATCTCAATCGGATTGGCTTTATTGGCGAAGAATTCAAGACCTGCCGTCAGCACCTTTACGAACATCTCGACGGCAACGCCGCCTGGCGTTACGGCAGTAAGGAAAATTGCCACAGCCGTCGTCGGAAACCCGAAGATACAACAGGCTCAGAAAACAGCCAATTTGCAGACGAGGAGGAAAATCATGCAGAAGAATACTAAATTGTATATTGCCTACGGCTCCAACATGAATCTTGAGCAGATGCAGCGCCGTTGTCCTGCTGCGAGAGTAGTCACCAGTATGTATCTGGAAGGCTATCGGCTCCGCTTTATGGGCGGACACTCTCTTTACGCAGTGGCAACCATTGAGCCTTCTGCCGATGATCTGGTTCCGGTCACGATTTGGGAGATTCATCCCGATGATGAACGGAGTCTCGATGTCTATGAAGGCTATCCGCATCTGTACTGCAAGGAAACTTTGCAGCTCAAATTTGGCAAGAAAACGCTCCCGGCGATGGTGTATATCATCAACGGCGAGAACATGCTCTACGGACAGCCGTCGAAAGACTATTTCAACGTCATCCGCGAGGGCTACATCTCTGCCGGATTTGACCCGAAACTGCTGCATCAGGCAGTCGCTGAAAACTGTATTGAGTTTGCACACTAAGAAAGGAACAGGTGAACATTATGATGACCAAGAAAATCAAGGAACAGATCATGGCTATCCGGGATTCCGGTGAGATCAACATGCTGGACACTCGCACTGTTCAGTGGATCGCCAACCGCGAAAACTACTATGAGCTCGTCATTTACCTTGAGGAGCACAGCCGCGAATATTGGCATTTCATTATGACCGGCGAGGCTCCGATGGCGGACACCGATCAGGAGGATTAAGCCTATGGATGAATTGTTTCTAGCGCTGCATTCCAATGTCGGTACTGCCTGTGACGCTCTACAGGAAATTCTTCCGGCTACGAACAAGATGGATTTTCCGGCTTTCGGATCGTTCTACTGTATGTTATTGGAAGAATGGTGCCTCAGTCACCACCGATGCGTTACAGAGGTTATCGACCAGATTTCCATGCTCATTCACGATGTGAACGCAGAGTTGGGAAGTTATGGTGATACAACTCCCGATGACTTTGAGGATTGACCGAAAGGAGGCGCTATGTGGTCTGAAGGCATAATCAGTGTTCCGGCAACGATTGCCGGAGCACCCACCACCGTACATTACTGGGCTAAACACTACAAGAATCCCAGTAAATACGGTATCGATCATGGTCGTATTTCTAAGCTAATGCTAAAGATTGACGGTCAGATTGTCTGTCACTATGATCGCGGCTGGGATGTTCGGCCAACTTGTAAGGCTGCCGCAGCTGCCCTGGAAATCCTACTCTACGAATACGATGGGAGGGATGTATAGATGAAAAGTTTCATCGACGACACGCAGTTGATTCACATCTACTACGATGTGAACGGTCAGCGTCGCAAAGATCTCGTCAAAGCGCTGAGCGAAATCCTGCTCTGGGAGCCGAAATATCTCGGTGCGCCCACCTTCGCTTATGATATCGGTAATTACCATGTCACCAGAGAAGGTACTGTTCTTTGTCCCGGAAGTTGTACGCGGGAAATAGCTGAGCAGATTATCTCAAATCTGAGAGAACGCGGCTTTGAGCCTACCAACTCGAATCTGACACTCTTTGTAGTGTCACTGCCGAGAACTATGTTCAATGACGCGGCGCTTGCCCGGCTTCGCAACCTTGTCAAATCCAAAGAGACAGTGTTAAAAGCGGCGCTGAGAGCTCATGCGCTCCAGATTGAGGTGACCGATGAGAAAATCTATTTTCCTTGGTTCACCTTAGCTGGCACTGATGGCGAAGCCGATGCCTACACGAAGCTGATTGCCGCTCTGGGCAAAACCGCTCGTGAGCAGCGGCGCATCTCCGCCAAGGAAAAAGTGCAGGATAACTTGAAGTATGCCATGCGTCTGTTTCTGGTTCGTCTCGGCTTTGTCGGCGAGGAATACAAACAGGCCAGAAAAATCCTGTTAAGTAACCTCTCCGGCAACTGCAGCTGGAAGGACGGGCATGCGCCCGAACGCAGCACTAACGCATCTACGCCTGACGAAATGGAGGTGACACACCATGAGAAATAACCGATTTCCAAATCCTGCACTTATAATCGCTTTGCGCGACAGATACCCGCAGGGTACCCGCGTGGAGCTGATTAGCATGGACGATCCCTATACGACGTTAAAGCCCGGCGATCAGGGTACGGTATCCTTTGTTGATGATACCGGCACTATCTTTGTGGACTGGGATAATGGATCTAGCCTCGGCATTGTATACGGGGTCGACTACATTGGGAAATTGTGACTCTCAC
>CAVCWT010000058.1:0-10942 GCA_963605745.1 Lachnospiraceae bacterium | reverse complement strand
GGCCCGCATGGCATTCAGAACGGCCAGCACCATCACACCGACGTCGGCAAAGATCGCTGCCCACATGTTGGTAATACCAAGCGCTCCCAAAAGGAGGCATCCGAACTTGATGACCAGAGCGAATACAATGTTCTGGTACACAATGCCGATGCACTTTCTCGAGATCCGAATGGCTTTTACAATCTTCAGAGGATCATCGTCCATGAGAACGACATCCGCGGCCTCAATCGCTGCATCGGAGCCCATAGCACCCATGGCAATTCCGATGTCGGCCCGGGTCAGAACGGGGGCATCGTTGATGCCGTCACCGACGAAGGCCATCTTGTCCTTCTCGCCTTCTTTGGATAACAGCTCTTCAACCTTGGCTACCTTATCTGCCGGCAAGAGCTCGCTGTATACGGTCTGAATGCCAAGGTCTGCTGCCACCTTCTCTGCTGCAGCCTTCGCATCACCTGTCAGCATGACGGTATTGGCAACGCCTGCCTTTTTCAGTTTCTGGATGGCTTCTTTCGAATGCGGCTTTACCACATCCGAAATCACGATGTGACCTTCATAGTGTCCATCCACCGCGACGTGGATGATGGTGCCGATCTCATGGCAGTCCTCGCAGGCAATTCCCTTGAGGCTCATCAGCTTGCGGTTGCCGGCCAGAACCTCATGACCATCCACCTTTGCGCAGATTCCTTTTCCGCTCACCTCTTCAATGTCGGAAACTCTGGTTCTGTCAACTTCCTTGCCGTAGGCCTTCTGCAGGCTCTTACTGATGGGGTGAGAGGAGGCGCACTCCGCATGGGCTGCATATCTAAGGAGCTGTTCATTCGTCAGATTCTCGTTGTGATGAACCCCTGTCACCTCAAAAACGCCCTGAGTCAGAGTACCTGTCTTATCAAAAACAATGCACTTCACCTCTGAGAGCAGTTCCAGGTAATTGGAGCCCTTGATGAGGACACCTTCCTTACTGGCACCGCCAAGCCCTGCAAAGAAGCTAAGAGGAATAGATACCACCAGTGCGCAGGGGCAGGAGATAACAAGGAAGGTTAACGCTCTGTAAATCCAGGTTCCCCATGCGCCGTGCATTCCCATCAGCATCCGAATGATGGGCGGCAGAACCGCAAGCGCCAACGCGCTGTAGCACACAGCCGGTGTGTAGACCCTTGCAAAGCGGGAAATAAATGCCTCCGAGCGGGATTTATGCGAGCTCGAATCCTCCACCAGCTCCAGGATTTTAGAAACCGTGGACTCTCCGAATTCCTTCGTGGTCTGAATCTTCAGAACTCCTGTCATATTGATGCAGCCGCTGATGATCTCATCCCCGGCCTTCACATCGCGGGGAAGGCTCTCACCGGTCAGGGCACTCGTATTCAGCGTAGAGGTGCCTTCTGAGACTATGCCGTCAATCGGCACCTTCTCGCCGGGCTGCACCACAATGATGGTGCCAACGGAGATCTCATCCGGATCCACCTGTTCGAGCCGGCCGTCTTTTTCCACATTGGCATAATCCGGGCGGATGTCCATGAGGGCGGAGATGTTGCGGCGGCTCTTGCCGACAGCATAGCTCTGGAAGAGCTCACCGATCTGATAGAACAGCATAACGGCAATGGCCTCGTTGTAGTCGCCGCTCTTCTCATAAATCGCCAGTGCAAAGGCGCCGACTGTTGCGATGGCCATCAGGAAGTTCTCATCGAACACTCTGCGGTTTTTGATGCCCTTTAAGGCCTTCTGCAGAATGTCATAGCCGATCACCAGATATGTCACCAGGAACAGTAAAAGCCGCGGCCAACCTGCCAGCGGCAAAAGATTGCACAGGATCAGCAGCACGATGGCTGCGATGATCCGTTTCAGCATTTTCTTTTGTTTTTTGTTCATAATCTCCTCTTTCCTTGGAACAGCTGCCGTTCAAGAGAATGTTGGCAGGCTGCAGATTCTTTTGCCAACAATTAAGTATTTGTTTAATCGTTAGTGATAAAAATACGTCCCTTCCGCCATTGCATCCGGGACGCAGTAAATTCAGAATCTATCTCATTCGCTATCGCCTTGCCGGGGATCCGTCATGTATCAAAACTCACATACATTTCATGACTTCTGTATCCCTCACGATTCCGGCAGCGGTGCTGCGGCAATTACAGCTCGATCTCGCAGTCCGGCTCAACCTTCTTGCAGGCCTTCAGCACTTCCTGCATTACAGCCTTGGCATCGGCTCCCTCTGCAAACTCAACGCTCATCTTCTGTGTCATGAAGTTCACATTCGCATCCGCAACGCCGGCAACCTTTTTAGTCTCAGTCTCCATCAGGTTCGCACAGTTTGCGCAATCAACCTCGATCTTATAGTTCTTCTTCATAAGGGTCTCCTCTCTGATCACATGCTATCTGTAGTCTATACACTGTGACTTGCTTCAATTTATTGATTAAGTATTTGTTTAATCGTTATGGATGCAGTATAATGCAGCTACATAGATGTGTCAACAGGGATTTTGAAAACGGAACTGGATGAGCGTATATCCGTTACGGTCCACACATCAGCCATCAGCGGGTCCTGGCGGAGATGTCCGCTGTGGGGACGCCACGCTGACTTACGTCAGCTGCGAGTGGCCCTTGGCCACTCGAAAAGCGCTCCGTTCGCAAGACCTAGCAGCACTAAGTTCGCAAAGGACGCTCACAAGTGCTGAGGCTTGCGAAAGGCCCCACAGCCGGACATTCTGCCGCCACCCTGCTTCTGGCTGGCGTGTGGACAGCAAGATTTGTCCACCTGTCACCGATATATGAATTGCGAGCAAAAACGGAGGTTTTCATGGATCAGTATATTCTTCCTCATTCTCATGACGAGCAGGTGAACATTCCCAAGATCCGAGAAGAAGCGACTCGTGTGGAGGATTTTCAGGCGATTGCCGAGGTATTCAAACAGCTCGGTGATCCGAACCGGGTCCGTATTTTCTGGATACTATGCCATTGTGAGGAGTGTGTGCTGGATCTGGCTTCGATTCTGGACATGTCAAGCCCTGCTATTTCTCACCATCTGCGGCCCTTGCGCAACAGCGGACTGGTGGTCAGCCACCGGGAGGGCAAGGAGGTCTATTACCGTGCCGCTGATACGGAGCAGGCAAGGCTCCTTCATCAGATGATCGAGCAGGTAATGCAGATCACCTGCCCGTCGTAACAGCGGTACGACGCCTGCCCCTTCGGGCCTTGGCCACCTGTCAATTTCAATCATGAATCTGTCCGCGAGGCGGCCGATTCATGTTGAAATCGCCAGGTTCTAAACAGATATCACATGGGAACATAACCGTTTCGCACTGTAATAAAAGAGGTGACCGGAAATTCTCCGGTCACCTCTTTTACTGCATCTGCACGGCATCCACTGCCATCTCTTCATATTGTCTGGTATACAGCTCGTAGTAATATCCGCGCTGTTTCATAAGGCTCCGGTGCGTTCCCTGTTCCACGATCTTGCCGCCCTGCACGACCAGTATCACATCAGCATCGACAACGGTCGAGAGTCTGTGGGCGATGACAAAGGAGGTCCGTCCCTTGATGACGGTATTGGTGGCATCCTGAATCAGCTTCTCCGTCAGGGTGTCGATGGAGGCGGTTGCCTCGTCGAGAACCAGAATCCTCGGATCTGCCAGAATCGCTCTTGCAAAGCACAGGAGCTGTTTCTCCCCCGTAGAGAGAAGGTCGCCGCCTTCGCCCACCTCGGCGTCCAGTCCTCCTGCCATTTTATTCACGACAAAGTCTGCACTGACGAGCCTAAGAGCCGCCATGATCTCCTCGTCCGTTGCCTCCGGCTTGCCGTAGCGCAGATTGTCGCGCACAGTCCCCGAGAACAGATGCGGTGTCTGCAGAACATATCCGATATTGCTGTGCAGCCACAGCTGCGACCGGTCTCTGGCATCCCGTCCATCGATCAGTACCTGCCCCCTTGTCGGCTCAAAAAACCGACACACCAGATTCACCAGTGTTGACTTCCCGGCACCGGTCTCCCCGACAATGGCAACATTCGTGCCCCTTGGCACCTTCAGATTAAAGTGCTCCAAAACGAGCTCGTCGCCGTCCGGGTACTGAAAGGACACATCCCGGAACTCCACGTCGCCCAAAAGAGGCTCCCAGTTCTCCTTTTTCGGATGGAAGGCATCGCCGTATTTTTGCACGACCTCCGGCCGGTCGGACACATCCGACTGCGTATCGAGAAGCCTTGTCAGGCGCTCAATGTTCACCTGCACCGCCACAAAGGCCGCAATCGTCGTCACCATATTCTGAATCGGCTCCATCATATTCAGCGCATAGGAAAAGAAAATGGACAACGTCCCGATCTGCATCACACCTTCCATCGTGATGCGTCCGCCCTTCCACAGAACCAGGGCAAGGGCGATCGAGCTCATGATCGTCACAAGAGATGTGAACAGCGCCGAATAATGCGTTGCCTTCACGGAGGTCCTTCGCATCGTCTCCGTATCCTTTTCAAAGTCCCTTCGAATCTTCTCTTCCACGACCAGCGTCTTGATGGACTTTGCTCCGGTAATTCCTTCGTTAAAATCCCCGGTAATCGTAGAATTGATCTCCCGGATCTGCCGGTTTAAGTGGGTCAGCCTTTTCTGGAATACGGCGACGATGAAAACAGCAACCGGAACCAGCAGCATCACATACAGCGCCAGCCGCAGGTTCACCATCAGCATGGTAATGAAGACGAACAGGATGTAGGCTCCGTTCCATACCATGTCCATCATGCGCCAGGCCACCAGCTCGCCGACCTTGCCGCTGTCACTGATGACTCTTGCATGAATGTAGCCCACATTGTTCTGGTTAAAATACGAAAAGGACAGCGTCTGCAGGTGATTGAAGGCCCGGTTACGCAGGTCACGGTTTACATACATTTCGATCTTGCCGCACTGGTAGGTGCTGAGAAAATTGCTGACCACCTGCACGGCCAGAACAATTCCGTACAAAAGGGTAAAAAGCGGCACCCCCTGCAAAGTCCCTCCTGCCACAAAGTGATTCAATGCGTAGCTGTTGAACAACGGAAAGCACGCATCGATCAGTGAGCTCAGAGCTCCCAGGAAGATGTTCACGATCAGAATCTTCCGATAAGGCCGAATGTACGGCCAGATCCTCGGCAGGCCAAAAAACGGCAGCGAGACAGTATTGTTTTCCTGTGTTCCCATGGTCTATGCTCCTATCTCACTCTGCCGAACCTGCAGGTCATAAATTCTCCGGTAAATGCCCTTTTGCTCCAGGAGCTCCTCGTGCGTTCCCTGCTCTGCAACACGTCCCTTGTCCAGGACAAGGATCTGATCTGCATGCATCAACGTCGTAATGCGGTGTGCGATCAGAATCACCGTGGAATCACCGCTGTTCTCCTTCAGTGCGTGCCGTATTCTGGAATCCGTCTCGGCATCCACCGCAGAGAGCGAATCGTCGAAGATCATAATGGGCGGCTTTCGGATCAGCATCTGCGCGATCGCGGTCCGCTGCTTTTGTCCGCCGGAGAGGGTCACGCCGCGCTCTCCCACATAGGTGTCATAGCCTTTGCCAAAGTGCTGAATTGTCTCATCGAGGCTGGCAATCTGCGCGGCCCGTCGAACCTCCTCCAGGTGCCGGTGATCCCGTGCCGCACTCTTTCCGGATGTGTCACCATCTCCTGTTGTTGCCTTGCGTCCCTGCTCGTCCTCCAGCGTGATCGCGATGTTCTCCTCCAGCGTCCTCGAAAAAAGGAAGGGCTCCTGCAGAACCATTCCGATGTTCTGCCGCAGATAATCACGTTTGATATCTGCAATATCAACTCCGCCGATCGTAATCCTGCCCATCTCCTTTGGCAGCTCATAGAGCCGGTCCAGCAGATACATCAGCGTGGATTTTCCGGAGCCGGTTCCGCCAAGGATTCCCACCGTCGTTCCTGCCTTAATCATAAAAGATACGTCCTGCAGAACTTCTGCAGCAGGAGCTGCCATCTCCTTCCGATCGCTGCCTGTCTCCACTCTGCCCACAGCTCCTGCGGTTTTCCCGCCACCAGCCTTTTCGTTTTCTGCAGTCTTTTCCGCTCTGGCATAGCGGTAGGACACATGCTCAAAGGCGATGTCCCGGTTCATGGGCGGTGTCAGTGCATCCTCACGGTCCGCTTCCTCCTGTGCATTCATGATGTAGCACAGTCTGTCAATGGAAATTCCCGCCTTGGACAGGTCCGCAATGACTCTTCCAAGAGAACGCACCGGCCAGGTCAGCATGGCATTGTAGGAGATAAAGGCAATGTATTGTCCTGCAGTCAGCTGCCCCTTTACGCAGAACACAGCGCCAACAATCGTAACAGCCATCACCTGAAGACCCGAGATCAGATCGCTGGAGCCCCAGAAGGCAGATAAGAGCTTCATCAGGCGAATCCACATGTAGGTGTAGCTCGTGTTCTGCCTCTCAAACCGCTCTCTCTCATAGATCTCGCGGCCAAAGGCGCGGACCACGCGAACTCCCGTCAGGTTCTCCTGAGCAATGGCAGAGAGCTTGCCCTCCTCTTCATCGGCATGCTCAAAGGCATCGCCGATTCTCGCATGGAAGAACAGCGAATACAGGACAATCACCGGGAAAAAGGCTGCGGACAGGAGCGTCAGTCCGGGATGGATTCCCCACATAAACCACAGTGCGCAGGCCATCAGGATCACAATGCGAAAGAGGCTCGTCAGCTGATCGGCGACAAAGTTCTTGATCGTCTCGACGTCCGACGTGCACCGCTGAATGATATCGCCCGTGTGGTTCTGCCCGTGCCAGGCAAACGGCAATCTCTCAATATGTCCGAACAGCTGATCCCGCATTCTTTTGAGCAGGTGCTCCGCACCGATGGAGTTGGTCAGCTTGTTCAGATAGCGGAACATATTCGCGAGGACTGCGATCATAATCACCGCTGCAGGAATCATCCACAGATTCCGGCGCAAATACGCACTGCCGCCCAGCATTCTCTCTATGTTCTGCGCCATTCCCGTAAGGTCTGACGCCTCTCCTCCGATGACAGAATCCACGGTATAGCTGATCAGCTTTGGGCTGACAAGGTCCAGCAAGGAGGTCACGCCGGCGCACAAAATGCTAAGAGCAAACCACCTTTTGCTGCCCTCCAGAAAATACCAGATCAGACTCCTTCCGGTGGGAAAGCGTTTCTTTTGCTGCTGTGTCATTGTTGTCTCCCATTCTTAATGCAACAATACCCCTGACAAAAATCTCTGTCAGGGGTATTTCATATACTATCACTACCTTGCGATCATCCTCGGATCATCTGTCAATACGGATTCACATTCGTACAACGTTTGCTACGCTGTTACTCCGAATTTCCCAATCGCGCGTGTCAGCAATTCTCAGCACTAATTCAGCGTAAGCGATCCCCAGCTGTCACTCGGAATCAGCGTGATGTAGGTCTTGCCGGTGTTGATCGTGATCTCATTGCCGCTTGCATCATAATACTTGGTCATGCCGCCCTCGCTGGACTTACTCCAGGTAATCGGGATGGCTCTGCCGTTGGTGCAGTAATAACCGGACTCCCCGGACGTAATGCAGTTGTAGATCATGTATCCGTGCTCGTCATACTGTGTAAAGCTGCAATTCTGGATCAGGACATTTTTGAAGGTAACTGCCTGATCGTTGCCGCCGTCCTTGCAGATCTCCCCGAACTCATAATAGTCATAGGTTCCGGTGGACTCGTTATACATCAGTTTAGACTTCGTATTGTTAAACGGCAGGCTGATGGCTGTTGCTGTCAGCGCATCGCCGGCATCCTCAAGCGTGATCTCATCTCCCTGATACTGTGCGAACTGGAAGTGATTGCCGTCCTGTTTGTGACTGTCATAGGAAGTGGAGAATCCGGAGCTCGAGAAATTCTTGTCCAGATCTCCTGTCAGGCAGAACTCCGTAAACTCCGTTGCCTTTCCGTTGCTGACACGGGAGAAGGTTCCGGAGAAGTGATACGGATACCGTCCCAGATACTCATCAATATAGTAAGGACCGCCGTCATGGCACAGCACCGCATCCCACTCCTGACCCAGCAGAATATTCGTTGGGCGGATGGAACGAATACTGCCGACCTTTTCGATGGCTCCCCAGTCCTTGAACAGGCACATCAGTCTCGTGATACGGTCATTGGCCGTCGAATTCATCAGCTCGTACATGACATCACAGTTCGAGATGCCAAAGTGCGGCAGTGCTCTGGCGTCATTATCCACCATAATGGCCACCGGCCGCTGATTTTCGATGTTCTTGCTGATCGGCTCACCGGTCAGCTCACTGTAATACATATCATCCGGAAGGACATAGGCTTCCTCTACGGGCTCCTCCACGATCTCTTCTTCCTGCGGTCCCTGTCCCAGATCCTCCGGATAGGCTCCATCCGGAATCTGCTCAAAGCCGTGATACGTGATCTCTTCCTCTGCGCTGCTGCCGCAGGCTGCAAGGCTCCCTGCCAGGCAAACGGCCGCCGCAATGGCAACAAATCTCTTTTTCATAAACTCTCTACCCCTGTATTCCACCGCAGTAGTCTGCGATTACGATCTCCATAGCCGATTTCTTCAATTGATTTCTTCAACTGGGTTTTCTGACTGATTTTTCATTCGGTCCATGTCAATATCTCATCAGCCCTTTTCCAATGCAGGGCACGCTGCAGCACCTCTGCGCTCTTCGGATGTCCCTTTACATTTGTGCCGAACCGACACCTCTATTCTACTTGTTTGGCAAACATTTCGCCACAGAAAATGCTTTCCATTTTTATAGGGTTTGTTATATAATGAGTTTTGCTTGCAGAATTCGGAAGGTTGCAGCGTTGTTTTGACATTTGCATGTTATGATGTCTGTATCTCTATTCCCGGGACGGTAGCTCAGCCGGGAGAGCGTTCGCCTCACACGCGAGAGGTCACGGGTTCGAGCCCCGTCCGTCCCACTGTTAAAAACCTTGTATTTACGGTGCCGATTCGAATCGGCACCGTAAATAC
Organism: Lachnospiraceae bacterium; assembly: GCA_963605745.1. Taxonomy (GTDB): domain Bacteria; phylum Bacillota; class Clostridia; order Lachnospirales; family Lachnospiraceae; genus CAG-791. Next base: position 1,991 of record CAVCWT010000058.1, on the reverse strand, counting down.
AAGGTTTCTTTCTTTCGTTTATCCCATCTATGATATGCTATACTCTTTCACAGCACTGATTTTTAAAAAATGCCATGAAATAAAGAACCGGAGAATAGTATGACAAAACAACACGAAAACACAACATGGGTTCCGCACACAGAAACTGTTCCCGAGGAAGCCGGTTCCGGAGTCATCCGCCGCATCCTTGCCTACGACAAAGATCTCATGTGCGTTGAAAACACATTTGAAAAGGGCGCCATCGGCGCACTTCATCATCACCCCCACACCCAGATCACCTATGTCGTTTCCGGGAGATTCCGCTTCACCATCGGCGACGAGGTGCGTGAGGTAACTGCCGGTGATACCATGCTCAAAACCAACGAAATTGTTCACGGCTGCACCTGCCTCGAACCCGGGATCCTCCTCGACATCTTTACTCCCATGCGGGAGGATTTTATCTGAGGAAATGCTGATTCAACCAACAGTTCCTGTATCGATTCAGCCCGCCTCTTTCTTTATTGGATACTCGAAGATGCCTTGACGGCATCTTTAAAACCGCACATCAACATCAGAAAGGATCTTTTATTTTCTATGACCGCTGAGAACACTCTCAAGGAAAACAAGATGGGCGTCATGCCCGTGAAAAAGCTCATTGTCAACATGTCCGTTCCCATGATGATCTCCATGCTGGTACAGGCTTTGTACAACGTGGTAGATTCCATCTTTGTGGCGCAGATCAGCGAGAACGCACTGGCCGCCGTCACCTTTGCCTTCCCCCTGCAGAATCTGATGATCGCCTTTGCCTCGGGAACCGGCGTCGGCATCAACTCCCTCCTCTCCAAAGCCCTCGGAGAGAAAAATTACGACCGCTCCGACGCTGCTGCCAACAATGGATTGCTGCTGACCATTTTTAACTATCTCCTGTTCCTTCTGGTCGGCCTGTTTCTCACGGATCCATTCATCCGCAGCCAGACCTCGGTTCCGGAAATTCTCACTGCCGGCGACACCTACCTTGGCATTGTCTGTATGATGTCCTTTGGCCTGTTCTTCCAGATCACTTTTGAGAGACTCCTGCAGTCCACCGGTCTGACGATTCTCTCCATGGCTTCCCAGCTGACAGGAGCTGTCATCAATATCATTTTCGATCCGATCATGATCTTTGGTCTCTTCGGCTTCCCGAAGCTCGGCGTTGCAGGCGCTGCCTATGCCACCGTTCTGGGTCAGTGCGTGGCCGCTCTCCTTGGTCTTATTCTGAATCTCAAGTTCAACAAGGAGCTGCACTTTTCTCTGAAGAGGATCCTCTCGCCCGATCGCATGATCATCAGTAAGATTTATTATGTCGGCATTCCGTCCATCCTGATGATGTCCATCGGTTCTGCCATGACCTATTTTATGAACCTGATTCTGGCAGGCTTTTCGACAACGGCAACGGCAGTCTTTGGCGTTTATTTCAAGCTGCAGAGCTTCTTCTTCATGCCGGTCTTTGGTCTGAACAACGGCTTGATTCCGGTCCTTGCCTACAACTACGGCGCACGCAAAAAACCCCGTATTGACGAGGCTCTTCGTTTTGCGCTGTTCCTTGCCGGCTGCATCATGATCTGCGGCACCATTACTATGGAACTGATTCCCGGTCCTTTGCTGAATCTCTTCAGTGCGTCGGATGAAATGCGGGAGCTCGGCATTCATGCCCTGCGCATCATTGCCATCCACTTCCCTCTGGCAGCCTGCGGCATTGTCATGGGGTCCATTTTCCAGGCGCTCGGAGAGAGCATCTACTCTCTCATCATCTCCCTGGGCCGCCAGCTGGTCGTTCTGATTCCGGTCGCATGGCTGTTGTCCCTTACCGGGAATCTCAACAACGTCTGGTGGTGCTTTATGATTGCAGAGATCGTCTCCCTGGTGCTGTCCTTGTATTTCTTCCGTAAAGTCTACCGCAAGCTGGTAAAGCCCCTGGCTAGTACAGCGTTTGCAAAATAACTGGCCAGATAACGCAGAATGATTTTCGGAGA
>CAVCWT010000057.1:0-11188 GCA_963605745.1 Lachnospiraceae bacterium | reverse complement strand
TCTCCGAAAATCATTCTGCGTTATCTGGCCAGTTATTTTGCAAACGCTGTACTAATTTTAAAAACGAAACATTTACAGTGTAGCATACCGGAGAAGGTTTCGCACTCATCTCCGGGTGTTGTTATACACCAGCCGGCTCATTGTTATTGTTCGAACATCAGACGTTCCACCAGAACCAACCTTTTAACGGGCATGTGAACTGTTAAAAGCTATTACTGGATCTTTGTAACCTTATAATCCTTATCTTCTACTGTTTTCCTGAGCACATCGTCTGCGACCTCACCGGAAAGGGTGACGACAGCCGTTCCTTTTTCATGGGAAACCTCAGCAGCTGTAACGCCTTCGAGTGCCTCCAGAGCCTTTTTTACGGTGGCTTCGCAGTGTCCGCACATCATTCCTTCGATTGTCATTGTCTTTGTCATGGTATTGTCCTTTCCGGCTCCTGCCTTTGTTGGAGCCTGTGCGTTGTTTCCTGCAGAAATGCTGCAGGCTGTAGAATCTATCGGTTCTGTTGTCAAAGGATTGAGAAGAGATTCCTTTGGCAGTGTATCCTTTCCTCTGTGATCATGGCGGCTGTCGTACATGTGGAACAGATTCAGCCGCAGTGCATTCATGCAGACAAAAAAGCTCGAACAGCTCATGGCAGCGGCGCCCCACATCGGATTCATGGTAATTCCAAAGTGTGTGTACAAACCGGCGGCCATCGGGATGAGGAGCACATTGTAAAACAGTGCCCAGAACAGATTCTCTACGATATCCCGATAGGTTGCACGTGAGAGGCGAACGGCTGCAGATACATCGTCTAGCCTTGATTTCATTAATACCACATCGGCTGCATCAATGGCAACATCGGTGCCGGCTCCGATCGCAATCCCGATATCAGCTCTTGTAAGGGCAGGGGCATCGTTGATTCCGTCGCCGACCATGGCAACTCTTCCCTTTTCCTGGAGTTTTCGAATGATCTCTTCCTTGCCCGCCGGCAGAACACCGGCTGCAACTTCATCCACGCCGGCCTGCCTTCCAATGGCTGCCGCAGTGCGGGGATTGTCCCCCGTGACCATTACAACGCGAATTCCCATATTCCTCAGCTCATGGATGGCTTTTGCGGAATCCTCCTTGATGGTATCTGCAACGGCAATGATTCCAAGGAGCTTTCCGTCCTCCTCAAAGAACATGGGCGTCTTGCCCTCCTCTGCCAGCATTTCTGCTGTTTTTCGGACTGCGGCAGGAACGGTTGCCCTTGTCTGGATAAAGTCCGCATTTCCGCCGGATAGAGGCCTTCCGTGAAGCTTTGCAGAAAGGCCATTTCCGGGAAGTGCGGCAAAGTCGGACAGGGCAAAGTGATCCGGGTCCGAATTCACAGATTCAATCTGTTCAGAATGAGCGTCATTAGAATTCCCTGGGCCTGTGACGTTATTTTCAGCGGAAAACTGACTTTTTCCATATTCCACGATCGCCCTTGCCAGAGGATGTTCGGACAGCGATTCTAAGAGATATGCCTTCTGCAGAAGTTCCCATTCTGATACCCCATCTGCAGGAAGGATGTCGGTGACAACGGGGCTTCCATTGGTAATGGTACCGGTTTTATCGAGCGCCACAATCTGAATGCGGCCGGTTTCCTGCAGGGATGCCGCTGTTTTGAAGAGGATTCCGTTCCGGGCACCCATTCCGTTTCCTACCATGATGGCGACCGGCGTGGCAAGGCCAAGGGCGCACGGGCAGGAAACAACGAGAACGCAGATGCCTCTTGCCAGCGCATAGCCGACCTCTCGCCCCAAAAGGAGCCAAATTACGATCGTCAGGACAGAAAGTGCAATGACGCTCGGCACAAAGACCGAGGAAATGCGGTCTGCCAGTTTCGCAACCGGGGCCTTCGTCGCAGCGGCATCACTGACCATTGCGATGATTTGCGACAGCGTAGTATCCTCTCCAACCCGGGTTGCACGGCAGGTGAGAAAGCCATTTTGATTGGTAGTGGCAGAGCTCACGGCGTCTCCCGGCTCCTTGTCTACAGGAATGGATTCTCCGGTCAGAGCGGATTCGTTGACGGCGCTCGTTCCCTCCAGAATAACGCCATCGGTGGGAATATTCTCGCCGGGACGAACCACAAAGATGTCACCGGTTACAACCTCATCAACAGAAACGGTGAGCTCCTCCCCATCGCGCAGGATATTGGCTGTTTTGGGTGCGAGCCTCATCAGAGACTTGAGTGCATCGGTTGTGCGCCCCTTGGAAATGGATTCCAACATTTTGCCGACAGTAATGAGGGCGAGAATCATGCCTGCAGATTCAAAATAGAACTCATTCATGTAAGGCATGGCCGCTTCGCTCCCGCCATCCACCTGGGCCCTTGTCATGGCAAAGAGCATCACTGTGGAATAGGCAAAAGCCGCACCGGAGCCAAGGGCAATGGTGGAATCCATATTCGGTGCCCCGTGCAGGAGGCTCTTAAACCCGGAGACAAAGAATTTCTGATTGATCACCAGAATCATGCCGGAAAGAAGGAGCTGCATCAGCCCCATTGCCACATGATTGCCTTTCATAAAGGAAGGCATCGGCCATCCCCACATATGGACACCCATGGAAAAATACATGAGACCTGCCAGAAAAATCAAGGACCAGATCAGTCGTTTTCTGAGTACAGGTGTTGTCTTGTCCCGGAGGGCATCCTCTTCGGCGGCGATTCGCGCCGTATAGGAGCCTTTTTCGCTGGATTTTCCGGGAATATTCTCCTTAGGGGAGGCACCGTACCCGGCATCCTCCACGGCCTTGATGATGTCCTTGGCATCCGCAGTTCCTTCCACTCCCATGGAATTGGTTAAGAGACTGACGGCACAGGAGGTGACGCCGGGAACCTTGACAACGGCCTTTTCAACTCTGGCCTGGCAGGCGGCACAGCTCATGCCGGTAACATTGAATTGTTTCATAGGAATCTCCTTATCACTTCATCAGCTTTGGCAGAACTTTAAGAAGCTCTTCCATTTTTTCCTGGTTGCCCTGCTGGATATCTTCCGTGACGCAGGTCTTGATGTGATTACTGAGGAGCACCTTCGTAAAACCGTTCAGAGCACTGGAGGCAGCCAAAATCTGCGTCAGTATATCAATACAATAGGCATCGGACTCCACCATTTTGCGAATTCCACGAATCTGACCCTCAATACGATTCAACCGGTGGATCAGGTCCTTCATCTCAGCATCAGATCGATCCTTTTTGCGGCAGCAAGGACATTGCTCCTGCAGAAGCTTCTCTTCGACCTGCGCGATTTGCTGTTCATTCAAAAGGTCAGCAGTTTGTTGTTTGCTGTGTGTTTTAGAATCTGACATAAGATCTCCTCTGGCCACCTGAGGGTTTCAGTCATGAATTCGTGCGCGGGGCGCCCAATTCATGATTGAAATTGTCAGGTGCTAAACAGATACACAATTGCGCTGAAAGTAAAACAGATACCCTATATAGGTATCTGGATATAGAAAGTTATATACCCTGACAGGGTATCTGTAAAGAGGTCAATCTCATCGATATTTGGAGTGTATTGCGGACATAATCAGCAATACACTCCCGGCTTCGGAGAAACTGCATGCGCAGATATCTCCGAAGCATTTTCTCCTATCTTGGAGTGGCTTCGCTCACTCCGTGCTGCAGGGGAAACCGCCTGTGCGGCTTTCTCCTTGCATTCGTAAGAACATCCGTAATTGTGGAGATAACTGGGATGAATTTTGAAACAACAACAGAATTTGATTTGTTTTATTTAAAACAACATCTTTTTCTTTGTTTAGGAGACCGGAAACCTTCTATTTAAAGGGTTTCTGAACTTTAATTGTAGAAGAAAACGGGTCTTGCAGCAGAGTAAATCGGGTCTAGTTGCAGAGAGAATCGGGTCAAGAAGTGGAGATCATCGGGACGATATCGGTGAGAGCTGTGGGTTTAGGAGTAGACAAAACCGGGTCAAGAAGTAGAGCTTGTCGGGATAAGAAGTAGAAGACAGCAGTAATTGTAGAGAAAAATGGGATGGGAAAAGAAGATAAACTCTAATAGTGGAGTAAAACGGGATGAAACGGATGACGGCAGAGCTTCTTACCGGAGAAAAACGGGATCTGTATCGAAGATTTATTGGTAACAGTGGAAAGAAATGGGATGAAAACAAAGATCCTCAATATGAAATGATGATAGATGGTATAAATTAAGGAAGAAACTACATAAAAATTCAAGAAAAAACCTGAAAATCAGAATAAAAGCCGCAAGAATGAGGGGGAAGAAAATTAAAAGTGGAGAAAAATGGGATGGCAGATTCCAGTTATCTCCACTTTTAACGTTTTGTATGTCTGTTACTGTCAAAATCCCGGACAGCGGGTGCTAACTGTAGAGATAAATGGGATGGCGTGGAAAGGTTATTTTTTAAAAGTGGAAGAAAATGGAATATGATTTTCAAGTTTCTCTTGTAAGTACAGCAGGAATCCATTACAATCAGGCTACGTAAAAGTTGAAAAATATGGAATATAATTTTCACGAGGGGACGTATGAACGAGAAATCTCGTACGACAAAGGAGGAGCAGTATGCTCTCTCAAAGGTAAAATACCGAAAGAGCAACAAGCTGGTCAATTCCAGGGGACGGACCAGCGCTTCCGTACATAAGCTGTTCACTGTAGCCATTTCGGAGGCTAAGCTGGATGCAACCGGCAATCAGGCGGTGGCTGTGATTGCCGGACAAAAGCTAAGAAAGATCTTCAACAACTACACCGGTTCCTTTTATGAAACGGTTAAGAACTCCTGCAACTCTCCCACTCACAAGCCGGATCTGTTGTCCTGGCGCCTTGGCATGGAGGATGAGGAGAACAAAACGTTCAAGTACATCAACGTTGTGAACTCGGCAGAGTTCAGTAATGGGGAGCTGCGAATCGTTTTTTCGCCGGAGGTAACAAAAGAGATTTCCGGATTAAAATCAAACTACTCGGAGTTCTACCGTTATATTACGCTACGGATGAAGTCCAGCTATTCCATGGTTTTGTATGAGCGGTTGTCAGGTCAGGCAGATTATCTGCGCAGCACAACCAAGAATCAGAATGGTCCTTACTACATCTCCTATTCCATCGAGGAGCTGCGCAGTACCTTCAGTCTGGACTATGAAACCATCGAGAACCGAAAAAAGGTGCAAAAGCATATGTATTCCAGATACGTTGATATGAAAAAAAACGTTCTGGATGTTGCCAAAGAGGAAATCAACGAGATTTCGCCCATTCATGTAGAATACAAGCCGATCCTCGCCGGCCATGGCGGAAAAACGGTCAGTATTGAGTTCATTGTCACGAGAAAGGAAGAGACGCCCGTAGAAGAGATCTCCAAGGAAGAGGAAACAAGGCGCAAGATTGTATATGCCGACGTGACGGAGCTTTTTGCAGAGGAGAACATCGGCGTAAAGGACGTTCGAACCATCTGCATGGAAGCCGGCTATTCTTACGATAAGATCAAGGCTGCCTACGAGCTGTCCAAAAAACAGGATTATATCTCCAATTTTACCGGGTGGATGATTTCGGCGATCAAGAACGAATACAAGGAGAATTCCCCGGAAGGAGTCGGGAAAAAGACAAAGGAAAAAGCCGGAAAAACAACAAAAACATCCGATCGAGCCAAGAACAGCAAGAAAGAATATCAGACCTTCGAGCACACGGAGTATGATATGGAAAAACTGGAACAGGAGCTGCTGTCTAACTAGTACAGCGATTTTTAAATAACTAGCCATATTAACTTGCCTGATTTCCGAATAGCACGCATCAAAAATCATCCTGCGTTATCTGGCCAGTTATTTTGCAAACGCTGCATCGGGAAATGCTGATTTATTCAGCATTTCCCGATGAAAACACAGATGTTACTCAGCCATGCAGTCCGTCCGTCTGACGCTGCATATCCTCAACAACGATGTCATAGATTTCACCGAGGGTGCGGAAATATGCCAGCACCAGCCAGGGCTCGTTCGTGTGATAGTGGAGTTTGAGGGTTGCCTTCTCTCCGCCTACCTCATCCTCACCGGTATCGCCGGCAACGATCAGGCAGTCACCCTGGAAGTGATCGAGGATGTAATCTCTTGCTTCATCCACGAGATCATCGCACTCGTCATCGTCGAGTCCATAGACATCCAGGAGCAGCTGAGTATCATAACGAAATTCGATTATTTCTTTGTGGTTTGCCATTGTAGCAGTCCTTTCTAAAGCAGGTTTCTAAAGTGATTGTTTAGCACCCCACATCTCGATCCTGGTACTCGAAAATGTCTTATGGCATTTTCTCTTTGCACTCGGAAAACCTCGATGTGGCTAAACAGATATACAGAATTCATGATACCGCATCTGCAAATACTACTGCAAGAGGCGGACAGAAAGGGTTTTGTGATACAATAGCGCCATCGTTATCGTTCATACGATTACGAGAATTCGTCGCTGACAGATGTATGAGCGGTAACACACCATCATGGAAAGGAAACATAACGTGAGACTTCGCAATATTCCAAGAGCACGAGACACGATACAGGATAGCCCCTTTGTTGTTCACAATCCGGAGGAGCAGAAAGGTAAATGGAAAGAGCTTTTCGGGAATGATCATCCGATTCATCTGGAGATCGGAACGGGCAAGGGTCGTTTTATTTTGGAACTTGCGCAGCGCAATCCAAAGATCAATTATATCGGAATTGAAAAATATTCCAGTGTTTTACTGCGTGGTGTGGATTGTCAGAATGAGCTGGAGCTGCCGAACCTGCGTTTTATCCGTGGGGAAGCGGAACTGATTACAGAATACTTTGCCTTGGGTGAGGTTGACCGGATTTATCTGAATTTCTCGGATCCCTGGCCGAAAAAGAGAAATGCCAAACGGCGCCTTCCTTCCAAGGAATTCCTGCGAAGGTATGATGCAATTCTGGCTGGAACAGGCAGCATTGAATTCAAAACAGATAACCGTGAACTGTTTGATTTTGCCGTGGAGGAGGTTCCCTTCAGTGTGTTCGAAATCAGGCAGATCACCTATGATCTTCATGCAGATCCTGTTATGAATGAAGGTAATATCATGACAGAATATGAGGAAAAATTTTCGGCAAAAGGTAACAAAATCAACAAGTATATTCTGGAACGTGCAGCGCAGGCAATTTGAACGGTAAAGGACATAAAAAGGAGGTACCTATGATTTTTACAGCGGATAATTTTGAAAATGAGGTATTAAAAAGTGACATTCCGGTTGTCGTTGATTTTTATGCAGATTGGTGCGGTCCCTGCAAGATGATGGCTCCGTCGGTTGCTGCCATGGAGGAGCTGTTCCGGGGCAAGATCAAGGTTGGCAAGCTGAATGTTGACAATGCTCCGGCAATTGCAGAGCGCTACAATGTAATGTCAATTCCGACACTGATCTTCTTTAAGAACGGGCAGGAAGCAGAAAAGAGCGTTGGATTAATTCCAAAGGACACACTTCAGGCCAAAATTGAGGCGTTTATCAAATGATGAAAAAGGTTGTATCCAGATTCACATCTGAATTCCGGGTCGGAGTGCATCACGGTAAGATTCGCATGAGCGTCGCTGTCTGCAGCGGCGTTTTTTGCATGGCAGCGGCGTTTTGTGTGCTGACGGGATCCATGCCGGTTCTGGCGGCATCGGTGTCAGACAATGCCTATTCTGAAACGGTGGTGGACAATTCCAGCGGAGATGTCCTGACCTCAGACGGGCACGTTGTTAACAGCACCCAGGCTGCCGAGCAAAAAACGGAAACCATCCAGTCTAATGAAATCAGCGGGTGGCCGGAAGGACCGGCCATTACTGCAAAAAGTGCGATCCTGATCGATGGTGAAACCGGAACCGTTCTGTATGCCAAAAATATCCATGACAAGATGTATCCGGCCAGTACTACCAAGATCATGACCTGCCTTCTGGCTGCAGAGAACCTGGATCTGACGGATACCATTACCTTCTCAGAATCTGCCATTGCTGCTGTTCCGGCCGATGGATCCAACATCGGTATGAGTGTTGGCGAGACCATAACCGTGGAGGAGGCTCTGTACGGACTGATGGTAGGATCTGCCAATGAGGTGGCAAATGCTCTGGCGGAAAAGGTATCTGGCTCCATTGATGTCTTCGTGGCGCTGATGAACCAGAGGGCTGCGGAGCTGGGCTGTGTAGAAACGAATTTTGTCAATACGAATGGTCTGTATGATGACAATCACTATACCAGTGCCTACGATCTGGGGATGATTGCCAAGGCGTTTTTTGACAACGAGGTTTGCCGTAAGGTCGGAAATTGTGCAACCTATCATTTTGAGGCGACGGATACACAGCCGGATGATTTTATCCTGACGAACAAACATGAGCTGATCACGGGGCAGATTGCCTGCAGTGGCATCATCGGCGGCAAGACCGGCTATACCAGCCAGGCTCATGAGAATCTGGTGACCGGCTGTGAGCGCGGCAGCAGACAGTTAATCTGTGTTGTAATGCGTGAGGATTCCCCGGCACAGTTCGAGGATACGGTTACCTTATTTGATTATGGGTATGAGTCTTTTACCGATGAATCCGTAGAAGGATCGGCACTTCCGACTGCAGATGCAGCGGATTTTCTGACGCAGGGAATGGACCTTCTGGGATCCAGTACACCGGCTCTTTCCGTGGCTTTAGGGGGAACCGTTACCGTTCCGGAAGGAACAAAGGTCAGTGATCTGACAGCGGTTTACGGAGAGGACAATACGATTACGTATTATTATGACGGAACGGCCGGTACCAGCGTTGGTACAACAACGCTGGTACCGGCCAGCCTCTCTTCTGCTGCGGATACTTCGGTTGCGGGTGCCGTGTCGGAGGCATACGAGGGGCAGGAAAAGAAATCTATTCTGCAAAGACTGGCAGAGGTTTATGTTACGACAGGAATCAATGACACGATTTATATCAACGTGACCTCATTTTTGCTGACGATCATCATTGCTGCAGCAGCGGCCTCTATCTTTATCCGTTTTTCGGAGGCCATGAAGGAATCCAGAGAGCGTGCGAGACAAAGGCGGCGCAGAGCCAAAAGAGCTCATGTGCAGCGCAATGAGTATTACGAGAACCATCGCTATGACAGAGGGTATGATCGCAGCGGTGAGGGTTATTATGACAATCGGTACGATGGAATCGACAGGTATGATGACTATTAAGAAAAGGTTTCAGAGATGAGTAAGGAACCTTCTTTCGTAGAAAAATGAGTGAATTACAATAAAGAGAGCTTCCGGCTAATGCCGGAAGCTCTCTTTTGATGTGCAGTACATTATGAAACAGCCGATCATCATTGGTACGCAGGCAGCTCCTGCAGAACCGTTTTGTTGCTCTTTTGGATCAGCTGGTCGGTCCGGACGTTATTTTGCCCGGAATCAGTGATCTTTCAAACGATGTGATGGACGAAATCAATAGCTCTCAGATGGATTGACTGTGGACCCATCAACCGTAAAGGAATCATCCTGGCGGAGAACACAGACCATGGTTTTGCCGGTGTTCAGAGTAATTTCATTGCCGTTGTCGTCATAGTATTTTGTCGGGCCGTAATCGCTGTCTTTTACCCAGGTTACATGGATCATCTTGCCTTCGGTGATGAACATGCCGTCATGGGTGTTGTCATGCATCTGGAATGCCAGATAACCCTTCTCATCACGAACCTCATAGTAGGTCCACTGAACCAGAATGTTCTCAAAGGCCAGCTGCGTGCCGGTGGTGCCATCTACCTGCGGTTCGCCGTAAATGCTGCGATAATACAGGTGATCATCCTCGTTGTATTCGAATACCGGTGTGTCCTTGGTGAAGGCATTGCTGAAATCGACGTTTTTGGCGGTTACAGCGGCATCCCCATAGTCATCGAGGGTATTCTTGCTCGTGGCAGAGGTGAACTGGTAGTGTGTCTGATCCTTGTAGTCCGCAAACACGTCATCGCGGTAGGTCAGTGAAAAACCGGCGGTGTCGCAGGCAGCCAACAATTTTTCGCTGCTGGTATATGCTGTGTGCTCCTGTGCACGGCCATCCGGGTTGTCGCGGAAAAAGGCATCGTAGCTGGATCCCATGACACCGTCCACACCATTGATATTATCAACGTCGTCACGTGTCAGAATATCTTTGACATAAACCTCAGGTCCGCCATAGTGAACGATGATGGGATCGTATTCCAGTGCAGCATAGACAAAGTAATCGCGGATGCTGCGAATGTTGCCGATCTTGTCCAGATCCTTCCAGTCCTTCATAATGGCCATCTGGCGGCTCATGCCATCCTCTTCCAGAATTTCATAGAAGATATCGATTTTGTCGTAGCCATACTGAGGCATTGCCTCCTTATTGATGGGATACATCACGGCAATGGGTCTTTGATCATAGAGATCCTCATCAATCCATTCATTGGTGAGCTGGCTGCGAACCTTTCCCTCGGGAGCCTCCTCTTCCACTGTGGTTTCTTCCTCGGTAACTTTGGTCGCAGAATCCTCTACCGGAATGGTTTCGGCAATCGAAAAGTCCTCCTGTTCCTCATTCGAGCAGCCAGCCAGGAACATGGAAGCCGTAATCACTCCCGTTAGCAAAAGTGCAGATAATTTCTTCATATAATTCTCCAAAAACCTCCTTTTTAAATCACAGCACAGCTATACCAGTACAGAAAATCGCTGCATTAGTACAGCATGCTGACCAGCGTAGCCACAGCGATTCCGATCAGTGCACCGACCAGAACCTGAAGCGGTGTATGACCAACGAATTCCTTGAATTGCTCCATGGGATCCATGGTCTGCAGCTTATTCCCCATCTCAAACCACTGGGAAACAATTTCATTCAAAACCTTTGCCTGCTCTCCCGTTTCTCTGCGCACTCCCATGGCATCGTACATCACAATAAAGGCAAAAAATACGGCCATCGGAAACTCAAAACCGTCCACACCATAAAAAAAGCCTGTAGACACAACCAATGCACAGACGGTTGCGGAATGAGCACTGGGCATCCCGCCGGCTCCTACAATCCGTTCCAGCCTGAACTCATGGTTGATGATCAGGTAGAGAATGGTCTTTGTGAGCTGAGCTGTTAACCAGCTGCAGGCGGCAGCAACAAAAATAGGATTATTTAAAATGCCGGTGATCAGATCACTCATTTATGCCTTATACCCCATTTCGGTCATGTAAACGTCCAATGCATCCTTCCAATCGGCATAGACATGGTCCGTTGTGA
>CAVCWT010000056.1:0-11849 GCA_963605745.1 Lachnospiraceae bacterium | reverse complement strand
CTGCACTGCCTTCTCCTGTTTGGCCTTGGCCACCTGAGGGTTTCAATCATGAATCCGTGCGCGGGGCGCCCGATTCATGTTGAAATCGTCAGGTGCTAAACAGATACATATATTTTATCTTCACCGGATCAGAAGGCGTTTGTAACGGTCGTTTTTGAGCCTTCCGTTTCGAGTAGATAACACAATAATCACAGACTTTGCGTCGTTCGTTTATACCTTTTCCACAACGTTTCCGTCTTCATCAAGGTGTACAACAGCATCGGTGCCTCTGCCAAGGCCGGCAATTCCGGTTCTGGCAATTTCCAGAATCTCATAGCCTGCCAGAAGGCGAAGAAACGCATCGATCTTGCCCTGGTTGCCGGTGATCTCAATGATCAGAGAGTCCGGAGCGACATCCACGATATTGCCGCGGAAAATATTGGTAATCGCAATGATGTTCTCTCTCTTTACATCATCCACCCGAACCTTAATGAGGGCCAGTTCGCGGTACACCGATTCTTTCGGCGGCAGCTCATGAATTTCACGAACATCTACGAGCTTGCGAACCTGCTTCTCAATCTGATCCAGAATATCATCATCTCCCGAAGCTACAATCGTAATTCTGGTATATTTCGGATCCGCGGTCAGTCCCGCTGTGATGGATTCGATGTTATAGCCTCTGCGCGAGAACAATCCGGAAATTCTGGACAGAACACCTGACGTATTGTCTACCAGCAGCTGAAATACCTTTTCGTGTTGATTTTCCTGCATATTTTCTTCTTTCCGTTTCCATTCATGCGTATATCATACGCAAAACATCTGATAATTATATGTTTTTTGTATGATCTACAAATTAAAACTCATTATAGGCTCCGTCCTGCGAAAAAACAACACAGGAACCACCAATTAACAAAAGAAGTATAAAGATACGTTTTTTGTATCATTCAGTGCCTCACCCCGGCAGCCGCATCCGAAGTGCCCCCTTATCCTGTGCATACTCCATAGCCGTGCTCTTTGAAATCATCCCGCTGCGGCAGGCCTCGGCCAGCGCATCCTCCATGGTAATCATTCCCAGACTCTTGCTGGTCTGGATAATGCCCTGAATCTGGAAGGATTTATTATCCCGGATGAGGTTGCGGATTGCCGTATTGCAGTGCATAACCTCATAGCAGGCCATTCGTCCGCTCCCATCTGCCTTTGGCAGAAGGCGCTGCGAAACAACGGATTCCAATACCATGGACAGCTGCGTCCGAATCTGCTCCTTCTGAGCCTCCGGGAACACATCCACAATTCGGTTGATCGTTGCGGCAGCTCCCATTGTATGCAGCGTGGAAAACACAAGGTGTCCGGTCTCTGCTGCTGTGAGCGCCGTGCTGATGGTCTCCAGGTCACGCATCTCTCCCACCAGGATCACATCCGGATCCTCTCGAAGAGCCGCACGCAGCGCAGCAGCAAAGCTGCAGGAGTCCAGTCCGATTTCTCTCTGATCAACGATGGCCTTTTCATGGCGATACAGATACTCAATCGGATCCTCCAATGTCAGCACATGACAATACCTGGTTTCATTGATCCTCTGGATCATGGATGCTAACGTCGTGGACTTACCGGAACCGGTCGGTCCCGTTACCAGAACAAGTCCTCCCTGCTTTTTGGTCAGCTCGGTCACCGACGATGGCAGTCCCAGCTCCTCCGGAGTCGGAATCACACCACTCATTACACGAATCGCCGCTGACAAGGTACCTCTTTGCCGATAGACATTCACACGAAATCTTCCGATTTGCTGTCTGCCGAAGGCAAAATCCACTTCACCGCTTTGATGCAGCGTTTCCTGATGCTCCTCATCAATGATGCTCGAGAGCATCCTCTCAGTATCTGCCGGAAGGAGCCTATCCTCCCCCGGCAGACGCACCAGTTCATTGTTCACCCTTACCGCCGGCTGTGTGCCAACCGTAATATGCAGATCCGATGCCCCCATCATCGCTGCACGCCCCAGGAGTTCCTCCAGCTTTGCATCAATCTCTTTCATCGATCTCTCCCATCGATTTCTCCCGGCAAGCCCTTTTTCAGCTCTCGCTGCATTTCGGAACAGCCAGTGTTCCGGTTCTCGTTATTTCGACAATGGAGATGGATTTGAAGGTTTCCAGGAACATCTCCACCCGCTCCGGTGTATCACACATCTGGATGGTCATCATGGTTTTGGACAAATCCACGATCTGTGCGCCCATGATGGTGCAGTTCTCCATGATATCGCGCCGATTATCCCGGTTGTATTTCACCTTGAGAAGCATGAGCTCTCTTGTGACTGCCTCGTGCTCATCAAAGGTCTTGACCTTGATGACATCCAGCTTTTTATTCAGCTGCTTTTCTACCTGCTCCAGGGTCTTCTCTTCCCCGCTGGATACAATAATCATATGAGAAACCGACGGATCATCCGTCTCGCCGACTGCAAGCGAATCAATGTTAAAGCAGCGGCGCCAGAACAGTCCTGCAACCTTGCACAGAACGCCTGCCCGGTTTTCCACTAATACGGAATAGATTCGTTTCATCTCTTCATCATTCCTTTCCGTTTTCGCCGTCACGTTATGCCAGTACATTCGGGTCTACATCCAGTTCCAGCAGAACGGATTCCGAATCCTTCAGAAAACGATCAATGGCTTCCTTCGCATCTGCCATGTCCAAAACGCGAAGGAAGTGCATGTCATAAGCCTTTGTCAGTTCCTCCAGATGCGGGTAGTCACCCAGATCCACCACACTGAAGCGGTCCTTCAGATTCAGATGCTGATACTGCCGCACAAGGCCCAGGGCACCGTTCTTGATCACAACAACCTTGGCCTGTATGCCGTACTGCTTCATGGTAGCCAGCTCCATCATCGTCATCTGGAAGCCGCCGTCGCCGCAGACAGCAACGACCTGACGCTTCGGATCTGCCAGCTGCGCGCCCATGGCTGCAGGAACCGCATAACCCATCGTTCCCATGCCGCCGCTGGTCAGAAGCCTCCCGTTTCGAATGATCACATTGGCACAGCTCCAGAGCTGATTCTGGCCGACATCGGCGATGTACACACCATCATCCTCCATGGCAACGGACAGCATCCGCAAAAAGGCCGCAGGATCCACACCGCTTCCGGCATTTTCCCCGGTATGCAGGGCGTTCCAGTCTTCCTTTGCCTTATCACGCCACACATCCAGTGTGCCACGCCACTCCGCATAGGACTGGGACGGCAGTTCCTGTGAATCCTTTTCTTCTTTTTTCTCCAGGAATTTACGGAAAATATGACGAATATCCCCAACCAGCGGAATCGATGCCCCTGCGTTCTTGCCGATCTCGGCAGGATCCACATCAATGTGAACCAGCACCTTATTCTCCGTGATGAGATCCGGCTGTGAAATCGAGCGATCCGCCACTCTCGCACCAACCATGAGAATGAGATCTGCCTCGTTCATGGCACGGTTTCCGAACTTCTGGCCGTTGTTGCCCACCATGCCATAGAACATCGGATCCTCCGTCGGGAAAACGCCGAGGCCCATCATGGTGCACACTGCAGGAATGCCAAAGCGTTCTGCGAACTCACGAACCTCTTTTCCTGCATGGGACAGATGAACGCCGCCGCCGACACAAAGGATCGGCTTTTTTGCACGGGACAGTTCATGCATCACCTTTTTGATCTGAACGGCATGGCCTTCTACCGTGGGCTTATAGGTCCGCATAGAGGCCTTCTCAGGATATTCGAATTTATGTACCGTCTGCTGCTGGATATCGCAGGGCAGATCAATCAGCACCGGTCCCGGACGTCCCGTTCCTGCAATGTAAAAGGCTTCCTTCACAATGCGCGGAATCTCATCGGCGCTTCGGACAATATAGCTGTATTTAACAAAGGATTCCACGGCGCCCGAAATATCTGCCTCCTGGAACACATCACCGCCGACCTGGCTGGAATTGACCTGCCCGGTGATGCAGATCATCGGAATGCTGTCTGCAAAGGCGGTTGCAATTCCGGTAATCAGATTCTCTGCCCCGGGGCCGCTGGTAACAGCAACAACACCGGTCTTTCCGGTGATGCGGGTGTAGCCGCTGGCTGCATGCGCCGCGCACTGCTCCTGCCGCACCAGAATGGTCTTGATTTTCGTGTTCAGAATGCTGTCAAAAAAAGGTGCAATCGCTACCCCCGGGTAGCCGAATACGTACTCCACATTTTCCTTTTCCAGACAGTGAGTTAAAACATCTGCTCCGTTCATACTAGTCATACTTGCCAGAAATCCCCTCTTTCCACTCTGTGTATCTGTTATCAATCTCTTCCCAAAGCCGTCAGCATGAGGCTGATGCTCCTGCCGGCTGACCGGTAGGCCGTATTTCCATCATCAAGTGCCGTCTGATCCACCGATTCCGAATCAAAGGCGGCATGGTATTCGCCCTTGGCCTCCTGCAGATAATCAGATGCCCTCTTGCACAACTCCCCTGCCTCTTCATAGCCCTCCGGGACATCGGCATTTGCGGCCTCCGCTGCTGTCTCTGCCATGCCATCAAGGATGGATAACATCTCCTCCTGAGCGGTGTCTTCCTTCATGTCCAGGGCATTCAGCTGTGCCTGCCCCTGAGCCATTTCATCGCAGAAGGCTGACATCTCCTCTGTGTAGGCTGCCAGGGCCTCCAGCTGCTGGTCCCTTTTCCCGCACCCGGTCACGAGCGTTGTCATACCGATCGCAAATACGATACCTTTCCAGTGTTTCATGCCTTATACAGCACCTTCTTGAAGGTTTTTTTGCCGCGGCGAACCAGAATACCGTCTGTCAGATCACCTTTCGTATAGGACTTTTTAAGGTCCGTTACCTTTTCATCATCCACGGTAACACCGCCCTGCTGCACCGAGGTGCGAGCATTGTTGCGAGACTTTTCAATACCGCTCTTAACCAGAATCCCCAGAATATCAATGGTTCCGTCCTCCTGGAAATCCTCATCTGCAAGGACTGCCTCCGGGATGTTCGCGCCATCCCCGATTCCGGCACCGCCGAACAGAGCCTGTGCGCCGGCTTCTGCCTTTTTCGCCTCGTCCTCGCCATGAACCAGGGTTGTCAGCTCGTGGGCCAGAATCTTTTTGGCCTCATTGAGCTGCGCCCCTTCCCATTTGTCCATCTCATCGATCTGCTCCAGCGGCAGGAAGGTCATCATGCGCAGGAATTTCAGAACATCTGCGTCATCAACATTTCTCCAGTACTGATAGAAATCATACGGGCTCGTCTTATCCGGATTCAGCCATACGGCGCCGCCGGCGGTCTTGCCCATCTTGGTTCCGTCATGCTTGAGCAGAAGAGTGATCGTCATCGCATAGGCATCCTTCTGAAGCTTTTTGCGAATGAGGTTTGCACCGCCCAGCATATTGGACCACTGATCATCACCGCCGAACTGCATCTGGCAGCCATAGTC
The DNA here is from genome assembly GCA_963605745.1 of Lachnospiraceae bacterium. Taxonomy (GTDB): domain Bacteria; phylum Bacillota; class Clostridia; order Lachnospirales; family Lachnospiraceae; genus CAG-791. The sequence continues at coordinate 6,448 of CAVCWT010000056.1, read as the reverse complement.
CTGATACAGACGGTAAAAGTCATAGCTCTGCATCAGCATGTAGGAGAACTCCAGGAAAGACAGTCCGCTCTCCATGCGGTTCACATAGCAGCGTGCACGGAGCATCTCATTGACATTGAATTCCGAGCCGATGTCCCGCATGAAATCCAGAAAGTTCAGATCCCGCAGCCAGTCCGCATTGTTTACCATCTGTGCCTTTCCGGGTCCGAATTCAATAAAGCGGCTCATCTGCTCGCGAAAACACTCACAGTTGTGATCAATGGTCTCCACCGTCATCATTTTACGCATATCGCTGCGGCCGGAGGGGTCTCCGATCATGGCCGTTCCGCCGCCGACGAGGGCGATGGGCTTGTTGCCGCGTTCCTGCATGCGCTTCATCAGTAAAAGAGCCATGAAATGTCCGACATGCAGGGAATCTGCGGTGGGGTCAAAACCAATGTAAAAGGTTGCCTTGCCGTTGTTGATAAGATCTGCGATCTCTTTCTCATCGGTCAGCTGTGCCAGAAGGCCTCTTGCCTTCAGTTCTTCGGATAAGGTCATATTTGTCTGCATCGTTTCCTCCAATTATTTCCAGTCGAGGCTTCCTGCCTCGATCTTTTTGTCTCGTAACATCAATTCCTTTACGGCATCCGCTGGATTCTTGTTCTCTTCCAGAACCAGGCACACCTGATCAATGATGGGTGTTTCCACCTGATATTTTTCTGCCAGCTGATGTGCAGCCCGCGCGCTGAAGACGCCCTCCACCACCTGCTGCACTTCCTTCATGGCCTCCTCCGGTGTTTTGCCCTCGCCAATGAGAATGCCGGCTCTTCGGTTTCTCGAATGCATGGAGGCGCAGGTGACAATGAGATCTCCGATTCCGGTCAGGCCGGTAAAGCTCTCCATCCGGCCTCCCATCGCCATGCCAAGCCTTGCAATCTCTGCAATGCCTCGAGTGATCAGTGCTGCCTTCGTATTGTCTCCATAGCCTAAGCCGTCTGCAATTCCCGCAGCCAGTGCAACCACATTTTTAAGTGCCGCACCCACCTGCATTCCCAGAACATCCGGACTCGTATAGACGCGGAACACCTCGCTCATAAAGATATCCTGCACATACAGGGCATCCTCTCTGGACGCTGCCCCGGCTACGATGGCTGTCGGCATTCCCTTTCCGACCTCCTCTGCATGGGTCGGGCCGCACAGAACTGCCGTGCGGCACTGCGGGATCTCCTCCTCAATGATCTGCGTCAGCGTCATCAGGGAATCCTCTTCAATTCCCTTTGCCACAGAGACGATCAGCTGATTCTCGGCCACAAAAGGACGCATGCTTCTTGCCGTACTCCGGGTAAACGGGGACGGAACTGCCAGAACCAGTAAATCCATCCCGTCAATGGCCTTCTGCAGATCGGTGGTTGCCTGAACCTCCGCGGGGAGCTTAACTCCCGGGAGCTTGACTTTCTGCTCATGTTCCAGGTTCAAAAGATCCACTTCCTCTTGTGAAATCGACCACACTGTCAGCTCGTGTCCCTTGGTCGCCAGCTCATAGGTCAGTGCGGTCCCCCAGCTGCCGGCACCCAGCATTCCGATTTTAGCCATATGCGATCAGTTCCTCCTTTTTGCCGCTTCTGATTGCGGACTGCTATTCCAAAAATGCAATCATAAATGTTTAGCACCATCTCTGTTTTGGTGCTCGAAATGGCTTCGCACACTTTGTAGCGGCAAACCAATTACTGCTGTTTTTTCTTAAACAGATACGTCTTGCTCTCACTCCCTGTCCGCAGTCTTGCAATATTCGCCCGGTGGCGATAAAAGGCCATCACAGTAAGACACCCCATGATCACCGAAATCTCCGTCAGTGCCGCCGTTCCTCCTGCATGGTACCAACCAAGCGCTCCTTCCAGCACAACGGCCAGAAAGCAGACTCCGTAGACACACAAGGACCCCAAAGACACATAGTGTGTCAAAAGGAAGGGAATAAAAAACGCCGCCAGCGCAAAAGGCAGAATCCCAAGGTAATATCCAAAGGCAAAGCCCGCCATCACGGCAACGCCCTTGCCTCCGCGAAATCCCATATAAAATGGATAATCATGTCCCAGAACAACACCGGCAAACGCCCACATCTTCAGCAGATAAATCATGTCCGGATGGCTGCCGCTAAACAATGCCTGCACCAGCAAAAGGCAGGCGAGGCCCTTCCCAAGGTCGAGGAAAAACACGACCAGACCCGTATTTTTGCCCATCACACGCATTGCATTCGTCGTGCCGGAATTGCCGCTCCCGTAATTGCGGATATCAATTCCCCGGCTCTTACCGATCAGAAAGGCCCATTGAATGCAGCCAAAGCAATATCCTATCACCAGACAGATAATCCTCAATCCGATACTCATTTGTTCTTGCCGTCCTCACTGCGCTCACGAATGATGAACTTGATCGGAGTGCCCACAAAGCCAAAGGTCGAACGAATCTGATTCTCCAGATAACGCAGATAGGAGAAATGCATCAGATATTTATAATTCACGAACAGAACAAAGGTCGGCGGCTTTACCCCGGCCTGTGTTGCATAATAAATTTTCAGCATTTTGCCCTTATCAGACGGCGGCTGCTGCATAACGGCAGCCTCGGTCAGAATCTCGTTCAGAACACCGGTCTGAATCCGAAGGTTCTGGCTGTCTGCGACCATGTCAACCTCATCATACAACGTGTTCATACGCTGGCCGGTCTTGGCCGAGATGAACAGGATCTCCGCATACGGCATAAAGGAAAGCGTCTGCCGAATCCGGTTGGTAAAGTTCTTCATTGTGGAGTTGTCCTTTTTGAGGGCATCCCACTTGTTGACGGCGATGATGACGGCCTTGCCTCTGTCATGCGCGATTCCGGCGATCTTGGCATCCTGCTCGGTCACGCCGTCCTCGGCGGAAATGACCAAAAGCGCAATGTCTGCACGTTCTACCGCTGCCACGGCCCGCAGGATCATGTAATGCTCGAGCTCCTCGGATACCTTATTCTTGCGGCGCAGTCCCGCCGTATCAATAAAGATATAGTCCTTGCCCTTATGACGCACTCTGGTATCAATGGCATCACGAGTGGTACCGGCCACATCCGATACGATCACGCGGTTCTCGCCGATCAGGCGGTTTACAATTGAGGACTTTCCAACGTTCGGCTTGCCGATGATGGCAACGCGGACCGTATCATCCTCCTCGATTTCATCCGAGCCTTCCGGGAAATGACGGACAACCTCCTCTAAAAGGTCGCCGATGCCCGTCTTGCCTGCGGCAGAGACCGGAACCGGATCACCAATGCCGAGGTTATAGAACTCGTACACGTCGGCCTGCATCTTGGTCGGCTTGTCTACCTTATTCACTGTCAGAATGACCGGCTTCCTGGATCTGCGCAACATATCGGCCACCTTGGAATCTGCATCCTGCACGCCGGACTGAATGTCCACGATAAAGAGAATGACATCTGCCATATCGATGGCAATCTGTGCCTGCTCTCGCATCTGAGACAAAATAACGTCATCCGACTCCGGCTCGATTCCGCCGGTGTCAATCATAGTAAAGCTGTAATTCAGCCAGGTTGCATCCGCATAGATCCGGTCTCTGGTCACGCCCGGCGTATCCTCGACAATCGAAATACGCTCTCCCGCAATGGCATTGAACAGCGTGGACTTTCCGACATTCGGACGGCCAACGATGGCTACGATGGGTTTGTTTTTTCGTTTCGACATATTTTTGATATCCTGTTTCGTATGTGATCAACAACAATTGTCTGTTGTATCCTGTTAAAACCACTGAATTGACATTATAACATACCTTTTTGTGTTAGACTAACAGTAACTGAAGGAAACACTCAGCCAAAGTTCACCCGCCTGCCAGAGGCAGGGTCCTGGCGGAGATGTCCGCTTCATGAATCACTCAAGACCTGTATCAGGAGTCACTTACTTATGCGCATTATTGATTATTACAACATCATCGCAACGGTTGCCGAGCTGGCATTGGTTTTTGGCACGTTTTTTTCTCGCTTGCGTTCTCGGAATCGCAATATGCTTTCTTCTACATTCTCTGCCGCTGCGGTTTCCTCTCATCAGGATAGGATGGGTTCTTCTCACAGCAGTAACAGTAAACTAAGCAGGAAAACAATGTTTGCCGCGGCTGCATTATTGATTTTCGGGGCGTTTCTTCGGATGTGGAATCTGACAGGACTCCCAAGCGGTCTGCAGCAGGATGAGGCATCGATTGGTTATGAGGCATTTTGTCTTGCTACGACCGGAATGGACCGGAACGGTTACCACTGGCCGGTTTATCCCATCACCTGGGGCTCCGGCGGCGGCAGTCCTTTGATGATTTATCTGAATGTGATTACCACAAAGCTTTTTGGCCCCGGTGTCTGGTCGATCCGCATCATTCCGGCTTTTCTGGGGACCTTGACGCTACTGTTATTTTTCCTGCTTCTGCGGAAGGCTTTTGGAGACAGAACTGCTCTGGTTGGTTTACTGTCTTTGTCAGTCATGCCCTGGCATATTATTCTCTCAAGATGGAGTCTGGATTCGAATACCATGCCGTTCTGGCAGCTCCTTGCGATCTGCCTCATGGTATGGGCAGCTTCCGCAGGTATCGAAGATCCAGCTAAAAATGCCGTTCCTAATTTAAAGAAATGCGAACAAGGCAACTCTGTCGAAAGCTCGAATAACCATTCCGCTAAAACGAATCGAAAAAAACAGATCCCTCAGACCATGCGCTACCTTCTGGCAGCGTTTGCCTTTGGCGTTTGTCTGTACTCCTATGGCTCTGCCAACATTGTAATCCCGCTGACCATTTTGTTTTCCTGCATCTTCCTGCTGCGCCAAAAGCTCCTGTCCTTCTCGCAGCTGGTGCTGTGTTTTGTTGTTTTCCTTGTGACCTGTGTGCCTCTTGCGATCTTTTACGGTGTCAATTTCCTGAATCTGCCGGAGATTGCGGCCAGCTGGATTTCGTTCCCGAAATTCACCTCCAGTCATTTCAGTTCGGTTTTTGTGAGTCTGGATTCCTCGCTGCCCGGTGCTTTATGGAATAATCTGAAGGATCTTGTCCGGACGCTCACGGTGGGGCTTGATGGGGAGGTTTCCTGGAATGCCATGCCGGGCTACTGGACCTTGTACCTTTTTACCTGGCCGGTTACGCTGGCCGGGGTTCTCTTTGGGAGGACCCGCTGCAATCACGATACCTGCAAAAACGCAGCCGATGCAGCCACGGCGGATCACCCTTTTGTCAGCATCGCAGCCATTGCAGATAACATTTTCCTGGCAGCACTTTTGGCGGCACTGATCTTCTCCTTGTTCATCCAGCAGGATATTAACCGCGAGGTTCTCCTGTTCCTGCCGCTCGTTTACTGGTTCGTAAAGGGACTTCGCTGGATGTGGACTGCAGGAAGAAGCCTTGCTCCTGTTGCAGTCATTGCCGGTGAGGGAAACCAAATGTCTGCTCCTGCAAAGCGCCGCAGATCTGCAGGACACACCGTGGCAGCCATCTCCCTTCTCATTCTGCTGGTAGGGTTTGCCTCCTTTGCAAAGGATTATTACGGCGGAACCTACAATGAGATTGCCGCAACGGATTTCATGCCGGGCTACGGCGATGCCATGATCTATGCCAACGAGAAGGCCAATGAAAAAGACGGCTCAGCCTCCTCGCAAGACTGCACCGTCTACTCTACCTATGACCTTGTAGCATCTCCTTTTATGCTGACGCTCTATTACACCTGCTATGATCCGCAGGAGTTCCGGGATACCGTTATTTATAAGGATCCGGAGGCGGAATTCCGGGTTGCCTCCTCCTTTGGCCATTTCGTATTCGGCCTCCCTGTCAGCAACAAGGAGCTCTCCTCTCTCACCGATGCACAGTATCAGAATGATGTCTTCGTTCTGACAAAGGCCGAGGCCGAAAGGATGAATCCGGATCACGAAGATTACGAGATCACGACCTTTGAGGACCGATTCGTGGTGGTTCTAAAGAAGTGAAACAGATCCATCGATTACGCTGTATATTACACTGTAAAAACCGAGCAGCGGCTGCACATACATCTATGCAAACAAATATATAGGCTTGGCCCATCGTAAACAAAAGAGCCCGCACATTTTTTTTGCGGGCTCTTCTACGCTTATTATTCCATGGGGTGAACTACATATTCTGTAACTATTTAGCACCCGCATCTCGATTTTGGTACTCGAAAATGCCTTATGGCACAACTCGAAAATGCCTTATGGCATTTTCTCCTTGTTTGGAGTGATTGCCGACACAGTCGGCAATACACTCCTGGCTTCGGAGAAACTGCATACGCAGATTTCTCCTCGCATTTTCTCCTACCTTGGAGTGGCTTCGCTCACTCCGTGCTGCAGGGGAAACCGCCTACGCGGCTTTCTCCTTGCATTCGAAAAATCTCGATGTGGCTGGCCATGAGGCCGACACTCGAAGGCAGCTGCACTGCCTTCTCC
>CAVCWT010000055.1:0-12078 GCA_963605745.1 Lachnospiraceae bacterium | reverse complement strand
TGCCCAGGGCAGTCAACGTGTGCATAGTGTCTCTTCTCAGTCTCATACTCGATGTGAGCAGAGTTGATGGTGATACCACGCTCCTTCTCTTCGGGAGCAGAGTCGATCTGATCGAAGGGAACAGCTGCAACGCCAAGTCTCTCAGACAGAACTGCAGTGATTGCAGCGGTCAGAGTGGTTTTGCCGTGGTCAACGTGACCGATGGTGCCGACGTTTACGTGCGGCTTTGTTTTGTCAAAATGTGCCTTTGCCATTTCTTATTTCCTCCTTGGAAAATAATCATGATGAGTTCGCCAGTGACCTTAGACATTCACTGCCGATTTTCGGTCACTGTCGAACATTATAACCAATGCAATTATCAAACGCAAGGACAATTAAGCCTTATCCTTATTTGCGTCGTTCAGCACCTTCTCTGCGATGTTCTTCGGTACGGGCTCGTACTTCTCAAAGAACATGGAGTAGTTGCCGCGGCCCTGCGTCATGGAGCGCAGGTCCGTTGCATAACCGAACATCTGTGCCAGCGGAACAAAGCCGTTTACCTGCTTGCCGCCACCGATGTCCTCCATACCTGTAACACGGCCGCGTCTGGAGTTCATATCTCCGATGACATCACCCATGTATTCCTCAGGCATGGTAACCTCAACCTTCATGACAGGCTCGAGAAGAGCAGGCTCTGCCTTCTTCATAGCCTCCTTGAAGCACATGGAACCAGCAATGTGGAATGCCATCTCAGAGGAGTCGACTTCATGGTAGGATCCGTCGTAAACCGTAGCATGCACGCCTACAACCGGGAATCCACCAAGGTTTCCTGCCTTCATAGCCTCTTCAATACCATCGCCGACAGCCGGGATGTATTCCTTCGGGATGTTACCGCCGACAACGGCGTTGTCGAACTTGTAAACCTCATCACCGTTCGGATCCATAGGCTCGAACTTAACCTTACAATGTCCGTACTGACCACGTCCGCCGGACTGCTTAGCGTACTTGTACTCCTGATCAACCGGCTTGGTGAAGGATTCCTTGTATGCAACCTGAGGAGCACCAACGTTAGCCTCTACGTGGAACTCACGCAGCAGACGGTCAACGATGATCTCCAGATGCAGCTCACCCATACCTGCGATGATGGTCTGACCAGTCTCAGTATTGGTGTGTGCCTGGAAGGTAGGATCCTCTTCGGAAAGCTTCTGCAGAGCATCGGTCAGCTTGTCCTGACCAGCCTTTGTCTTGGGCTCGATGGCCAGCTCGATAACGGGATCCGGGAACTCCATGGACTCCAGAATAACCGGTGCACTCTCGTCGCAAAGGGTATCACCGGTGGTGGTAACCTTCAGACCTACTGCAGCAGCGATATCGCCGGAGAATACCTCATCCAGTTCAGATCTCTTGTTCGCATGCATCTGCAGGATACGGCCGACACGTTCCTTCTTATCCTTGGTAGAGTTCAGAACGTAAGAACCGGATTTGCAGATACCGGAATATACACGCATGAATGCAAGCTTACCAACGAAAGGATCGGAGATAATCTTGAATGCCAGAGCCGAGAAAGGCTCGGAATCAGAAGAATGTCTCTCAACCTCGTTGCCATCCAGATCGGTACCCTTGATTGCCGGAATATCCAGCGGAGAGGGCATGAACTGAATAACAGCGTCGAGGCACTTCTGTACACCCTTGTTCTTGTATGCAGATCCGCAGCATACCGGAACAGCCTGGCAGGTGCAGGTTGCCTTGCGAAGAACTGCCTTCAGAGCATCAGTAGAAGGCTCCTCACCTTCCAGATACTGCTCCATCAGATCATCATCCAAAGAACAGATCTGCTCTACCATCTGATCATGATACATCTGTGCCTCGTCCTGCAGATCCTCAGGGATCGGAACGATCTCACACTCAGTACCATCATCGTTCTTGTAGTAATAAGCTTCCATTTCAAACAGATCAATCAGACCTTCATAGTAATCTTCCTTGCCGATCGGAATGTTGATCATGACAGGATTCTTACCCAGTCTGTTCTTGATCTGATCTACGCAGGCATAATAGTCTGCGCCGATAACATCCATCTTGTTGACGAATGCCATACGAGGTACGTTGTAGGTATCAGCCTGACGCCATACGTTCTCAGACTGAGGTTCTACACCGCCCTTTGCAGAGAATACACCAACAGCGCCGTCCAGTACGCGCAGAGAACGCTCAACCTCAACGGTAAAGTCTACGTGTCCGGGGGTGTCGATGATATTGATGCGGTGCTCAAGAGCTCCCGCTTTCTTCTTGTGGTGATCCTCTTCCGTCCAATGGCAGGTTGTTGCCGCGGACGTGATGGTGATACCTCTCTCCTGCTCCTGCGCCATGTAGTCCATGGTTGCAGTACCGTCATGAGTCTCACCAATCTTGTAGTTAACACCGGTATAATACAGGAAACGCTCCGTCAGAGTCGTCTTACCTGCATCAATGTGAGCCATGATACCGATGTTCCTGGTTCTCTCCAGGGGATACTGTCTCTTTTCTGCCACAGGTTTGTCCTCCTAGCAATGCCCGCAGGCGCTGTAAATCGGAAATGCCGATCTCCCAGCCCACCGCTGCGGGTAATGACGCACTTCAGAATTCTCTCTTTGATCAGAATTTGTAGTGAGAGAATGCTCTGTTTGCATCTGCCATCTTGTGCATGTCTTCCTTACGCTTTACGGAAGCTCCCGTGTTGTTATACGCATCAAGGATCTCGCCTGCCAGCTTGTCCTCCATGTTCTTCTCGCCTCTCTTGCGGGAGAACATGGTGATCCAGCGCAGTGCCAGAGCCTGTCTACGCTCAGGTCTAACCTCGATCGGTACCTGATACGTAGCACCGCCGATGCGTCTTGCCTTAACTTCAAGAGCAGGCATAACATTGTTCATTGCACCCTCGAATACCTCGAGTGCAGGCTTGCCAGCCTTCTCTTCAATCTGAGCAAACGCTCCGTATACAATCTTCTGGGCAACACCCTTCTTGCCATCCAGCATGATGCTGTTCACAAGTTTGGTAACGACCTTGCTGTTGTATAAGGGATCTGCTAATACATCTCTCTTCTGTACATGTCCTTTACGCGGCATGATACTTCCCTCCTTACCAATTTGTGTCCGGTGAACGTTTCTGCACAACCTGCAAAACAACGTCTCACCTTCCAGTGGATAAATCACAGGTACTCACTAATTTGATGTGTCCATGCTGGCGATCCAATTCCAGTCAGCCGTCCGGTTTGGTATAGGAGCAATATACTCTTTTCCCAAAGGACCGCGAAGGATTTCCGTACAGAATTTGATACAACGATTATTGATACTACAATTGATCGAAAATCTATTGATCGAAAATCTATCGAAACCAGATTCCAACATTACCATACATTTAGAAAGTATTATTTTGCAGCTTTCGGTCTCTTTGCACCATACTTGGAGCGGGCCTGCTTGCGGTTAGCAACACCTGCAGTATCGAGAGTACCACGGATGATGTGGTATCTGGTACCAGGAAGATCCTTAACACGTCCGCCGCGAATCATAACAACGGAGTGCTCCTGCAGATTGTGTCCCTCGCCGGGAATGTAGGAAGTTACTTCCATTCCGTTGGAAAGACGTACTCTGGCGATCTTACGAAGCGCGGAATTCGGCTTCTTAGGGGTTGCTGTCTTAACTGCGGTGCATACGCCCCTCTTCTGAGGTGCAGCCTGTGCGGTCTGCTTCTTCTTAAGAGAGTTGAATCCTACCTGCAGTGCGGGTGCCTTGGATTTCTTTGTAGAAACCTCACGTCCCTTTCTTACCAGCTGGTTAAATGTCGGCATTCTGATTACCTCCTTATTAGATTTATCCCATCCGTTAACCCGGACAGAACATGAATGTTTGCCCCTGCTATCTCTTCTGATCATTAAGACAGCAAAAGAGCGATGTGTATTTGCGCACATCGCCCTTTAGTTTACGTATCCGTTCAAAGATTGTCAACTAAATTCTCATCAATCTTTTCCCGAAGCTGTATATTCACTGCATTTCCAATTGTAGCGATCGACAAGTCCCTGCGGAAATGTCCGTCAAATCTATGCCTCACTCCTCGATCACAGCATCCTCAGCTTCCACAGCAACATTCTGCAGGAGAGCTTCTACCTCATCGGTATTCTCTCCGGTGAGTTCCTCCTCTGCATCCAGAATATCCTGCTCCAGCAGAGCACTCTTGGCTGCCAGACGCTCATCGGTATTGAGCTTTGTGTAGCGATACCGCTTCATGCCGGTACCGGCCGGAATCAGCTTACCGATAATGACGTTCTCCTTCAGACCGATCAAAGGATCTACCTTGCCCCGGATTGCTGCATCCGTCAGGACTCTCGTGGTCTCCTGGAAGGAAGCTGCAGACAGGAAGGAGTCTGTTGCCAATGCAGACTTGGTAATACCCAGAATAATTCTGGTTCCCACTGCCGGCGTCTTGCCCTCTTCCTCAGCCTTCTCATTCTCATCATCAAAGTCCAGGAAATCAACCAGACTTCCGGGAAGGAATCTGGTATCTCCAGGCTCTTCGATGCGAACCTTCTTGAGCATCTGTCGAACAATGACCTCAATGTGCTTGTCGCAGATATCTACACCCTGCAGGCGATATACTCTCTGTACCTCACGCAGCAGATAATCCTGTGTTGCGCGAATACCTTTGATCTTTAAGAGGTCATGCGGGTTAACAGAGCCTTCTGTCAGCTCATCACCGGCTTCTGCGACCTGTCCGTCCATGACCTTGATGCGGAAGCCGTAAGGAATGGCATATTCCTTCACCTCACCGGTCTCCTCATTGGTCACCACAACGGAGCGCTGCTTCTTGCTGTCACTTACCTCAACCTTTCCGGCGATATCGGTAATAATGGCAAGTCCCTTCGGCTTACGTGCCTCGAACAACTCCTCGACACGGGGAAGACCCTGTGTAATATCTGCACCTGCGACACCGCCGGTGTGGAAGGTTCTCATCGTCAGCTGTGTACCCGGCTCACCGATGGACTCTGCCGCGATGATACCGACAGCCTCACCGACCTGTACCATTTCGCCGGTTGCCATGTTTGCACCATAGCACTTTGCGCAGATGCCCAGATGGCTGCGGCAGGTCAGAATCGTACGAATCTTGATGGAATCCTTTGCAGGATCAATCGCTTCGCCCTTCTCGTTGACGCCTCTTGCCATAATGGCTTCGGCACGGCTGGGTGTGATCATGTGATTCTTCTTGACAAGGACGTTGCCGTCCGCATCCTTGATATCCTCACACGAAACACGACCGGTAATACGATCTTTCAGTCCCTCAATGGTCTCTTTACCATCCATGAATGCCTTAACATCCATGCCGGGGATCACATCCTTATCTGCCGCACAGTCGATTTCACGAATGATCAGTTCCTGAGATACATCAACCATTCGACGAGTCAGATATCCTGAGTCTGCAGTACGCAGAGCAATATCTGACAGACCCTTTCTGGCTCCATGTGCTGACATGAAGTATTCCAGTACATCCAGTCCCTCACGGAAATTCGACTTGATGGGCAACTCGATGGTACGTCCGGTTGTATCTGCCATCAGTCCGCGCATACCGGCCAGCTGCTTGATCTGCTGATTGGAACCGCGGGCTCCGGAATCTGCCATCATGTACACGTTGTTGTACTTGTGCAGCGAGTTCAGCAGGGCTTCCGTCAGGCGATTATCGATCTTGGTCCAGGTATCAACTACAGCGCGGTAACGCTCTTCCTCCGTCAGGAGTCCGCGGCGGTAATTCTTAGTGATCTGGTCAACCGTCTTCTGGGCCTCATCCAGCAGTTCTTTTTTCTCCTGTGGAACGGTGATATCTGCAATGGAAATGGTCAGGCACGCAATGGTGGACCACTTGTAGCCCATTGCCTTGATCAGATCCAGGACTTCAGCGCACTTGAAGGTTCCGTGCTTGTCAATAATCTTCTGAAGAATCTTCTTCAGATCCTTCTTCTTAACCATGAAATCGACCTCCGGCAGGAGGAAGTTTTCCGGCTTGGAACGATCCACAAAGCCCAGATCCTGCGGAAGTGCTTCATTGAACATCAGGCGTCCCAGCGTGGTTTCCACCATACCGGTTACCAGATTGCCCTCAGCGTCTTCCTTAGACATTCTCACCTTAATCCGGGAATGCAGCGTAATATATTTATTCTCATATGCCAGGATGGCCTCATTCATGGATGAGAAGGCCATACCTTCACCGATATCTCCTTCACGCTCCTGTGTAATGTAATAAATACCCAGGATCATATCCTGTGAAGGAACAGCAACCGGGCCGCCATCGGAAGGCTTCAGAAGGTTGTTGGGTGACAGCAGGAGGAATCTGCACTCCGACTGCGCCTCTACAGACAGTGGCAGATGAATTGCCATCTGGTCACCATCAAAGTCTGCGTTGAATGCGGTACAAACGAGCGGATGGAGCTTTAACGCCTTACCTTCAACCAGGATCGGCTCGAAGGCCTGAATTCCCAGTCTGTGCAGCGTAGGTGCGCGGTTCAGCATCACAGGATGCTCCTTGATAACTTCTTCAAGGATATCCCACACCTGCGGATTCACCCTCTCGACCAGTTTCTTGGCATTCTTGATATTCTGAGAAATGCCGCGCTTCTCCAATTCCTTCATCACGAAGGGCTTGAAAAGTTCCAGCGCCATCTCCTTCGGAACACCGCACTGATAAATCTTCATTTCCGGACCAACGACGATAACCGAACGTCCGGAATAGTCAACACGCTTACCCAGAAGATTCTGGCGGAAACGTCCGCTCTTACCTTTGAGCATGTCAGACAAAGACTTCAGAGCACGGTTGCCTGGTCCGGTAACTGCACGGCCTCTGCGGCCGTTGTCAATCAAGGCATCCACAGCCTCCTGCAGCATTCTTTTCTCGTTGCGCACGATGATATCCGGTGCGCCGAGCTCCAGAAGTCTCTTCAGACGATTGTTGCGGTTGATGATTCTGCGGTACAGATCATTCAGGTCAGAGGTTGCAAAACGTCCGCCGTCCAGCTGTACCATCGGGCGCAGGTCCGGAGGAATTACCGGGATGCAGTCCATGATCATCCAGGAAGGCTGGTTGCCGCTCTCACGGAAGGCCTCCACAACCTCCAGTCTCTTGATCACGCGGGCTCTCTTCTGACCGGTGGAATCTGTCATCATTTCAGACAGCTCCTGATACTCTTTCTCAACATCTACCGCGAGAAGAAGCTCCTTGATGGCCTCCGCGCCCATTCCGGCGCGGAATTTGTTGCCCCACTGCTCCTTGGCGTCCTGATATTCGCGCTCTGTCAGAACCTGTTTATACTCCAGATCCGTTGTGCCCTTATCCAGAACGATATAGTTTGCAAAATACAGAACCTTCTCCAGCACTTTCGGGCTGATATCCAGGATCAGTCCCATACGGGACGGAATCCCCTTAAAGTACCAAATGTGTGAAACCGGTGCTGCCAGTTCAATGTGACCCATTCTCTCACGACGAACGGAGGACTTGGTGACCTCAACGCCGCATCGATCGCAGACCACACCCTTATAGCGGATCTTCTTGTATTTACCGCATTTGCATTCCCAGTCCTTGGTCGGTCCGAAAATCTTCTCGCAGAACAGGCCGTCCTTTTCCGGCTTCAGTGTTCTGTAGTTGATGGTTTCCGGCTTGGTTACCTCACCATAAGACCACTCACGGATGCGCTCCGGAGCTGCAAGCCGAATGCGGATTGCATCAAAGGTTACAGGTTGATAACTCTGCTGTTTTGTCGTAGGCATCTATCATCACTCCTCTGCATCTGTGAAAACATCACTGTCCATATCAACATCATCAAAATCCATGTTGCTGATATCAATATCCGGTGCCCCGCTCTCGTTGTTTTCAGCCTCCTGCAGCTCTCCCTCTGCGTTAAACTCCTGCAGAGACATGCCGCCCTTTGCCAGGGATTCGCGATCCGTATCGCCGGAATCTTTAAAGTTGTTGGCCATCGCGAATTTGTAGATTGAGGATTCGCCGTAATCGATATCTTCCTTGATCTCAGCCTCGGTTCCATCTTCCTTGAGAACCTGAACATCCAGTCCCAGGGACTGCAGCTCCTTCAGGAGTACCTTAAAGGACTCCGGAATGCCTGCCTCCGGGATGTTCTCGCCCTTGATGATGGCTTCATAGGTCTTCACACGTCCTACAACGTCATCGGACTTGACGGTCAGGATCTCCTGCAGCGTGTAGGCTGCACCGTACGCCTCCAGAGCCCAAACCTCCATCTCTCCGAAACGCTGTCCGCCGAACTGTGCCTTACCACCCAGCGGCTGCTGAGTAACAAGGGAGTAAGGGCCGGTGGAACGAGCATGGATCTTATCGTCTACCAGGTGGTGCAGCTTCATGTAATGCATGAATCCAATGGATGTCGGGTTGTCGAATTTCTCACCGGTACGTCCATCACGCAGCTGAACCTTGCCGTCCGGAGTGATCGGAACACCCTTCCACTCCTCGCGGTGATCCCGATTATCATACAGGTACTGCATCACATCCGGATCAACCTTGTCTTTGTATTCTGCCTCGAACTCCTCCCAGCTGTAGTTGACATATTTGTTCGCCATCTCCAGCTGTTTGGTAATATCCTCATGGGTTGCACCGTCAAAGTTCGGTGTTGCCACATTGAATCCCAGAACCTTGGAGGCCAGGGACAGATGCAGCTCCAGAACCTGTCCGATGTTCATTCGGGAAGGCACGCCCAGAGGGTTCAGAACGATGTCCAGGGGACGTCCGTTCGGAAGGTAAGGCATATCCTCTACCGGCAGAATTCTGGAAACGACACCCTTGTTTCCGTGACGACCTGCCATCTTATCGCCGACAGAGATCTTTCTCTTCTGTGCGATATAGATGCGGACAGCCTTGTTCACTCCGGGAGACAGCTCATCGCCGTTCTCTCTTGTGAATACCTTCGTGTCCACGATGATACCGTATTCACCATGCGGTACCTTCAAAGAGGTATCGCGAACCTCTCTTGCCTTCTCGCCGAAGATCGCACGAAGGAGTCTCTCTTCTGCAGTCAGCTCTGTCTCACCCTTCGGGGTTACCTTGCCGACCAGAATGTCACCTGCACGAACCTCTGCACCGACGCGGATGACGCCATCCTCGTCCAGATCCTTCAGCGCATCTTCGCCAACACCAGGGACATCACGAGTGATCTCTTCCGGTCCGAGTTTGGTATCTCTTGCCTCTGCCTCATACTCTTCAATATGAATGGAAGTGTAGACATCATCCCTTACCAGTCTCTCGGACAACAGGACGGCATCCTCGTAGTTGTAGCCTTCCCAGCACATGAATCCGATCAAAGGATTCTTGCCCAGTGCCAGGACACCGTTCTGGGTCGATGCACCGTCTGCCAGGATTGCTCCCTCTTCAAAGTGATCGCCGGTATTCACAACCGGTCTCTGATTGTAGCAGTTGGACTGGTTGGAGCGAAGGTACTTGATGAGTTCGATATCCTCTGAAGTACCGTCGTCGTATTTTACCGAAATCTTTGTTCCATCAACAAAGGTCGCAGTTCCAGGCTTCTCCGCAATGACGCAGACGCCCGAGTCTCTTGCTGCCTTCTCTTCCATGCCGGTTCCTACAACAGGAGCCTCTGTCGTGATCAGCGGCACGCCCTGACGCTGCATGTTGGATCCCATCAGCGCACGGTTCGCGTCATCGTTCTGCAGGAAAGGAACGAGGGATGTAGCAACCGAGAATACCATTCGAGGAGACACGTCCATATACTGGAAAGCCGTTCTCGGATAGGAAGAAGTCTCTGTGCGGTAACGGCCGGATGCATAGTTGTCTACGATGTAGCCATCCTCATCCAGTACGGTGCTCGCCTGTGCTACATGGTAGTTATCCTCTTCATCCGCTGTCATGTAGACAACTTCCTCTGTGACGCGGGGGCCCTTCGGATCATCCTGATCTATCCTGCGGTACGGAGCCTCAACGAAGCCGTACTGATTGATCTTGGCAAAGGAGGCCAGCGAGTTGATCAGACCGATGTTCGGTCCCTCAGGAGTCTCGATGGGGCACATGCGGCCATAGTGCGTATAGTGGACATCGCGGACCTCGAAGCCAGCACGGTCTCTTGACAGACCGCCGGGACCAAGGGCAGACAAACGTCTCTTATGGGTAATCTCCGACAGCGGGTTGTTCTGATCCATGAACTGGGACAGCTGTGAGGAACCAAAGAATTCCTTTACGGCAGCCTGTACCGGCTTGATGTTGATCAGAGCCTGAGGAGAAATCTCCTCAGCTGCGTCATGGGTCGTCATTCTCTCACGAACCACACGCTCGAGTCTGGACAGACCAATGCGGTACTGGTTCTGCAGGAGCTCTCCGACACTGCGGATTCGGCGGTTGCCCAGATGGTCGATGTCATCCTCTGTGCCGATGCCGTACTCCAGATGAATGTTATAGTTAATGGAAGCCAGGATGTCTTCCTTTGTAATATGCTTAGGAATCAGCTCACGTACACTCTTGCGAAGAACCTCAGCCAGTGCCTCCGGATCCTCGTTGTCCTGATACTGCATCAGAATCTCGCGCAGTGCAGGATAATATACATCCTCAGTAATTCCCAGCTCTTCCGGATCGCAGTCCACAAAGTGTGTGATATCAACCATCAGGTTGGACAGAACCTTGATGTGATCTCTGTTCTCTGTCTGCAGCCATACATAAGGAATGGCCGCATTCTGGATCTCTTCAGCCATCTCTCTGGTGACAGTATCGCCTGCGCTGCCCAGAACATCGCCGTTGGCCTCATCCACAACATCCTCAGCCAGAACATGGCCAACAATGCGGTTTTTGAGCGCCAGCTTCTTGTTGAATTTATAACGTCCAACCTTAGCAAGGTCATATCTTCTGGGATCAAAGAACATGGCATTGATCAGGCTGTCTGCGCTCTCAACCGAAAGCGGCTCTCCGGGACGAATCTTTTTATACAGCTCAAGCAAACCTTCCTCATAGGAATGAGCAGGGTCCTTGGTAAAGCTGCCGCGCAGCTTGGGTTCATCGCCGAACATCTCGATGATCTCTTCATCGGTGCCGACGCCCAGTGCACGGATCAGAACGGTAACCGGCACCTTTCTGGTGCGGTCTACGCGAACGTAATAGATATCATTGGAATCCGTCTCGTACTCCAGCCATGCGCCGCGGTTCGGGATCACGGTGCAAGAGTACAGTTCCTTGCCGTATTTGTCCTTGTCGATTCCGTAGTAGATGCCGGGGGAACGTACCAGCTGCGAAACAATAACACGCTCCGCACCATTGATGACAAAGGTTCCGGTTTTGGTCATCAGAGGCAGATCACCCATGAAGATTTCCTGCTCCTTGACTTCCTTCTTATTCTCCTTGTCATACAGGCGAACCTTTGCGCGAAGAGGAGCTGCGTAGGTTGCGTCTCTTTCCTTACATTTTGCAATGGAGTATTTGATCTCGTCCTCGCAGAGCCGATAGCTCACAAAGGACAGAGAAAGATGCCCGCTGTAGTCCTCGATCGGAGAGATGTCATCGAACACCTCCTGAAGACCCTGATCCAGGAACCACTGATAGGATGCCTTCTGCACCTCGATGAGGTTCGGCATCTCCAGTACTTCCTTCTGGCGGGAATAGCTCATGCGAATGCTTTTGCCACTGCCAACGGGATGAAGCCTGATCTTGTTGCTCATTCATTTACCTCGCTGTGTCCGAAGACCGGGATACCTATAAGAGCACAGTGCCGGGCGTTTAGATAGGATATGTCTGGTCAGTGATTGAGAATCAATTACGGTTAACCAGGCAGATACATTTCACTGCAGGCGGTCTGTGTCTTAGCCGATATCGCGGCTTTCGTTTGCTGTGTGTACAGGTACCACCATATTGTGCCTTATCCCGCTTTCTCTTCCGGAACTTAATCCTTAAGGAGAGCAAAGGTGGGCATAATCGCAGAACATAGCGCATATATGATACAGAATTCGTCAGCAAGATGCAAGAGATTTTTGTTTCATTTGAAAAAGTAACTCTCGATTGCAAAAGTAACTTCCACCATATGTGGAAGTTACTTCTTCCGAACCTCTGTATAAGCAAAGGTGGAA
>CAVCWT010000054.1:0-12669 GCA_963605745.1 Lachnospiraceae bacterium | reverse complement strand
CTGAACCCTCGTAAATCCATGAGGTAGGCTACCATTCCGCCTTTTGATTGTCAACTTATTGTTTCACATTTGGTTAACAATCGTACTCTCAATCCTCCTCTTCTTCGTCTCCCTAAAAAGTCGCGTCTATTCAGCACCCGCATCTCAAATTTAGCGCTTGAAAATGGCATCGCATATAAAAAGCGGATCGAACGCAGCAGCGCTCCATCCGCTCATTTTTCTGTATCACATGCGTCCCTCCAGCCTGCGAAGTGCCTTCATCACCGGTCGGAACAGCACAAGGCACACTAGAAAATTGCTGACGCCGTGCACGATGTCCATCGGAATGCCGGCAATCCACCAGGCAATGGCCACCTTCGGTCCGCCGATGACCCAATACGGAACCGTACAGAAGGCTCCAAAGAACAGACCGAACAGCGCTGCGGCAATGCAGTACCACCAGTAGCCGTCCTGATCCTTTGGGAATCGCTTATGGAGCAAATCCACCATCAGAATTTCCAGCGGCCACACATACAGATACATGATGACCCACAGTCCTCCGCCAAAATACAATGTTTCCACTCCGGTGAAGGCGAAGGCAACCAGAACCACTTTTTTGCCATACAGCAGTGTAAACACCAGAAACAGAAAGGTTACCAGCTCCACATTCGGCAGAAAGTCCAGCGCACGCTTGGCGACCTCGATGACCGCCAGCATCATGGCAAGCTGGGTGACCTGTCGTATTTTGCCTGCGGCAAGGCTGCTCTGGCTCTCGCGAAGCGATGTGACCTCTCCGGTCCCGGCAGGATCCAGGGCCCCATCGTGATCCGAATGCCCGCTGTCCCGACTTCCGGCGGATGACGCTGCGGCATTCTCCCTGGATTCCGATCCGTTGTCGGAGGTTTTGCTCACAGGATCGTTTGCTTTACTGCGCGATTTCATAGGCAAAACGGAAGGTATCTCCGTCTGCGACCGGCTGCTGGTCAGCGCCGTACTGGCCGTACTCGCCGTTCACATAAATGGACCAATATGCGCCGTCCGTGCTGTAATCTGCGGTTTCGCCGTTGATGCCCGTAATGTACAGCCCGTACTCGCTGTCGGTTCCGTCGTAGGTAAAATCCCCGGCTGCCTGCAGCTCGTCCATCAGGCCGCTCAGATACTCTGCGTCCGTTGTTCCCTCATAGGTTTTAACCGTTCCGTCCGAAGCGGCAACCTCCACCGTGTACGACTTGGTTCCCGCCGTCGCCTTCGGTCCAAAGGCCTTATAAACTCCGGCCAGCACCGCAATCAGAACAACCAGGGCCGCAAGGGCCGCCACCAGCTTTGTTTGTTTTTTCATTACACTCTCCTTTTCTCTCCTCTGAGACTTTACCGTTTTTTATTGTATAATGAGATAACTGCCGTTTCATCTGCCGGGCTCTGCCTGTGACAAATGCCAGAACAGCAGCTTCACAAAACAATTGTCTGGAAAGGATATCACAAATAAAACCGTATGAAAATCACACAGATCTTTCAGGAGCATGAAGTCACCATCTCTTTTGAGGTGTTCCCGCCCAAAACCGATGACAAATACCAGGCCGTAGAGACGGCCGCGCGCGAAATCGCAGCGCTCCACCCTTCCTTTATGAGCGTCACCTATGGAGCCGGCGGCGGAACCTCGCAGCATACTGCCTCCATTGCCGCCGATCTGCAGGACAAATACGACACCCCCGTCCTTGCACATCTGACCTGCGTGTCCTCCACCAAAGACCATGTTCAGGAAATGATCCGTCTCTATCAGGAAAAGGGGATCGAGAACATCATGGCCCTTCGCGGTGACATCCCGAAGGAAGGCCGCACCATCTATGACTACGACCATGCGAGCCAGCTGATCTATGACATCAAATCCGCCGATGCGAACCTGTGCATCGGTGCAGCCTGCTATCCGGAGGGACATGTCGAGTGCGAGAGCCCTTCCCAGGACATTCTGCACCTGAAAGAGAAGGTGGATGCCGGCGCGGATTTTCTGACAACGCAGATGTTCTTTGACAACAACATGCTCTACAACTTCCTCTATCGCATTCGTGAAGCCGGCATTCAGGTTCCGGTTCTGCCCGGTATCATGCCCATCACGAACAAAAAACAGGTAGCCCGCAGCGTTGCCCTCTCCGGCTCTACGATTCCGCCCCGCTTCCGCATGATGGTCGACCGCTTTGGTGACGATCCTGCCAAGATGAAGCAGGCCGGTGTCATCTATGCCACGGAGCAGATCATCGACCTGATCGCCAACGGTGTGACACACGTTCACGTCTATTCCATGAACAAGCCTGACATTGCGGCCGGCATTATGAACTCGCTCTCCAACATCCTCGATGCCTGACGCACCCGCCAGCCACATCGAGGTTTGCGGATGCAAGGAGAAAGCCGCGTATGCAGTTTCTTCCGCAGCACGGAGTGAACGAAGCCACTCCATGGTACTCGAAATCCGGGTACTAGTACAGCGTTTGCAAAATAACTGGCCAGATAACGCAGAATGATTTTCGGAGATATTGTTCAGCATCAGGTATTTTCATGACACAATACGAGACCACAGGAGAAACCATAGAGATTCCGGAGCGAGAGATTTACCGCTACCTTGGCTACCGGGGGATTCAGCCCGAGGAGGCCGTCTCAAAGAGGATTCAGCAATGTGTCCTGCAGCTCCATAAAGAGTGCCATCCCCGCAGCGCATGGGAGGTTTATGATCTGCAGGTATCGCCTGCTAAACCTTTGCAAAAAGTCACGGATTCGTCCTCTGCCGCTCCTTCCGCCAAGGCCCTTTCCGCATCCGATTCCGAGGCAGATTCTGTGCAGAGCCTTTCCGCATCCGGTTCCGAGGCAGATTCTGTGCAGAGCCTTTCTGCATCTGATTCCGGAGTGGATTCTGTGCAGGCCCTTGTAAAAGACAGCGTCTGCAGCATTTGCTTTGCCGATGTTCGGTTCCAGAGTCGCGACCTTGGCCGGAACCTGCAGGGCTGCAGCAGAATCGCCTTGATGGCTGCGACCATCGGTACCGGCGTCGATTACCTCATTCGCCGCGCGGAGGCCGTCAGTATGCTCGATGCCGCCATCTACCAGGCGGCGGGAGCTGCCATGGTCGAAGCCTGGTGCGATGAGGTCAATACCCGAATCAATGCGGCCATGGAGGAACAATCCCTGTTCGCACGGCCCAGGTTTTCACCGGGCTACGGGGATGTCCCACTGGCATTGCAGTCGGATTTTGCAAGGCTTCTGAATATGCCGGGCAGCTGCGGCATTTCCCTGACGGATACACTCCTCATGGTGCCCAGCAAATCCGTAACGGCGTTTATCGGATTCTCGCCATCGCCGCAGTCCTGCGTCCTTGCAGGGTGTGAAATCTGTAACAGGAAAGACACCTGCAGCTGCAGCAGATGCTGATCTGTACTGCATTAACCTGCTCGCTTTCTGGCTCACCTGCAGCAAAATTCTCAGCAAAGACGCCAGGAGGCCGGAGCAATCGTTCGTGCCCAGGATCTTCCGGCAGCCCATACGAACATCAAAAGGATCACAGAAACAGGAAGGAGTACTATGCGACCTGATTTACGAGACAAACTGGGAAAAGAGTGGATTTTCTGCGATGGCGCCACCGGCACCTACCTGCAGTCGCGCGGCCTTAAGGGCGGCGAGCTGCCGGAGCTGTGGAATCTGACTCGTCCCGATGTCATCACCGACCTGTATACCGGCTTTCTGAAGGCCGGCAGCAACATCATCAATGCCAATACTTTCGGTGCCAACGAGCTCAAATATCCGGACAACCTTTCCGAGATCATCACCGCCGGCATTCAGCTGGCCAAGGATGCCAGAACCGCCTGCGGCCGAGAGGATGATGCCTGGATTGCACTCGATGTCGGCCCCACCGGCAAGCTCCTCGAGCCCCTCGGAGATCTCTCCTTTGAGCGGGCGGTCGATATTTTTGCCAATATCATCCGAATCGGAAGAGATGCCGGCGCAGACCTTGTTCTCATCGAGACCATGAATGACACCTATGAGGTCAAGGCGGCGCTCCTTGCCGCAAAGGAAAACAGCGACCTCCCGGTCCTTGCTACCACAACCTATGACCGCAACGGCCAGCTCCTGACCGGTGCGAGCGTCGAGGCCGTGGTGCCTCTTCTGGAATCGCTCCATGCCGATGCCATCGGCGTGAACTGCTCCCTCGGCCCTCACGAGATGAAGCCCATCGTGGAGCGCCTTGTCAATGCAGCCTCCATTCCGGTCATCGTGAATCCCAACGCAGGGCTCCCCCGCGAGGAGAATGGGCAGACCGTCTTTGACGTTACGCCGGAGGATTTTGCCGCCACCATGGCAGACCTGGCCTCCCTCGGCATTCAGGTCGCCGGCGGCTGCTGCGGCACCACCTTTGAACACATCCGCCAGGAGATTGCCACCGTGCGGGCGCTTCCGTTCCGTGCCCCCGTTGCCAGACATAAAACCGTTGTCACCAGCTTCTCAAAGGCCGTGGAGATCGGCCCTCGCTGCGTTCTCATCGGTGAGCGTATCAACCCGACCGGCAAAAAACGCTTCAAACAAGCCCTTCGCGATCAGGATATTCCCTATATTCTGCAGGAGGGACTTAATCAGGAGGACGCCGGCGCAGATATTCTGGACGTCAATGTCGGTCTCCCCGAAATCGACGAGCCGGCCATGATGGAAACGGTGGTGAAGCGCCTTCAGGGCGTCACCGGGCTCCCGCTTCAGATCGATACCACCGACGTTGTCGCCCTCGAGCGCGCCCTTCGCTGCTATAACGGCAAGCCCATGATCAACTCTGTCAATGGAAAGGCTGAGAACATCGAGGCAGTCATGCCTCTCGTTGCTAAATACGGCGGCGTTCTCGTCTGCCTTGCCCTCGACGAGGACGGCATCCCTGCCACGGCAGACGGCCGCATGGCCGTTGCCCGCAAAATATACGACGCCGCGGATCGCTATGGCATCTCCCATGATGATCTCGTCATCGACGGACTGTGCATGACCATTTCCTCTGACAGTGCCGGCGCACTCGCAACGCTCGAGACCCTGCGCCGCGTCCGGGATGAACTCCACGGACACACCATTCTCGGCGTATCCAATATCTCCTTTGGCCTGCCGGCGAGAGAGCTGGTGAATTCGCATTTCCTGACTATGGCCATTGTCAGCGGTCTTTCCTGTGCCATCATCAATCCCGGGAACGAGGCGATGATGCAGGCGTACCGTGCGAGCCTTGCGCTCATGAACCAGGATCCGCAGTGCATGGGCTTTATCGAGGCCTATCATGATTATGTTCCGGTTTCCAAGCGCATTGCTGCCGCTGCAGGAGACGGTGCCGGTGCAGCCGCTGAATCGGCAAAAGGTGCGGGCACAGCCGGCAGCTCCACTGCCGCCTCAGAGAATGCCCGCAGTGCGCTCTACCAGGCGATTGTCCGCGGCATGAAGGAAAAGGCTGCCGCCGGCACCAGGGAAGGTCTTACTGCACATTCCGGCATGGAACTCATCAACGAAGAACTGATTCCTGCTCTGGATGAGGTCGGACAAGGCTTTGAGAAGGGAACTGTTTTCCTCCCGCAGCTCCTCATGAGTGCTGAGGCTGCCAAGGCCGCCTTTGCCGTCATCAAGGATTCGATGGCAGGACAGCCCCAGGAAATCAAGGCCAAGGTCATCCTGGCAACGGTCAAAGGTGACATTCATGACATTGGAAAGAACATCGTAAAGGTCATGCTGGAAAATTACGGCTATGATGTGATTGACCTTGGCAAGGACGTTCCTCCGGAAACCATTGTAGCTACGGCAATTCAGGAAAACGTCACCTTGGTCGGTTTGTCGGCGCTGATGACCACCACCGTCGTCAGCATGGAGGAGACCATCCGGCAGCTCCGCAAGAAAAAGCCTGACTGCCGCGTCATGGTCGGCGGCGCCGTCATGACACAGGAGTACGCCGACGCCATCGGTGCGGACTTCTACGGAAAAGATGCCATGGCCTCCGTGCGATATGCCGATTCGCTGTTTGCATAAGAGAATCGGATTGCTGACGATCTGTTCATCTGCTGTTGTTGTCAAAAAATAAGTGCAGATGCCAGAGTGAATTGCTCCCCCAACAACTACACTTTATGGTACTAAAAGGCCCCTGCAGGAAACGTCTCCTGCAGGGGCCTTCTTTATCATTCTATGTCAATGTCCTGTATATCTGTTAGCCCCTCTGGCCAGCCGCATCGAGATGCGGGTACTGAATAATTCCCCTGATTTCTAAGAATTCTCACAGCTCGCCGCGGCGTTTGAGCTCCTGCAGCAGCAGTGTCATGTACATCGTCTTGGCATCGCGGAGCTCTCCCTTTAAGACGCGCTCTGTCAGCTCGTCCAGGGAATAGGTCTTCACATCCAGATCTTCGTCACTGTCCAGGTGCTGTCCCTTGAAGGCGCCCTTTTTGGCATAATAGAGCTCGATCACCTCGGTGTCATAGGCCGGCGTCGGAATCATAGAGCCAAGGTAACGCCAGTCGGTTCCCTCATAGCCGGTTTCCTCGATGATCTCGCGTTTTGCCGTTTCCATGGGATCCTCTCCCGGCTCCTTTTTGCCCGCAGGGTATTCGAGCGTCACCTGCTCCTGCGCATAGCGCCACTGGGTTACCAGATAGAATTCTCCCTTTTCATCCTCCAGCGCAATGGCAACGCCGCCCGGATGCTCTACCACCTCACGGTCCACAATCTGACCATCCGGCATCTGCGCCTTGTCCGTACGAACCCGCAGGATAAATCCCTTAAAGATTTCGGTTTCTGTCAGCTTCTTTTGTGTCAGATCTCTCATATGTTCCCCCATCTGTATCGATTTGTATCTGTTTAGCGCCTGACGATTTCAACATGAATCGGCCGCTTTGCGGACAGATTCATGATTGAAACCCTCCATCGGCATTGATCCGAATTCTGCGTTCGATCGGCCGGCATTACACCATCTTATATCCGCGCCAGGACAGCGCCTCCTCCACCCCTTCAATCTCTCCGGAATGGAACACGGCAATCGGCTCCCCGCTTTCTCTGTCATGAGACATGTAGATGTAGTCAATGTTAATGCCGATCTCAGCAATTGATTCCAGGAGCTTATTCAGTCCGCCGACCTCATCCGAAATCACGGCCGCATAGACCAGGTCCGCATGGCACAGATACCCTTCCTTCTCCAGAATCTTCTGCGCCGCCTTTCCATCCTCCAAAAGGAAGCGTACAATTCCGAATTCCGCACTGTCATTAACGATCATAGCCTGCAGATTGATGTTATTCTCTCTTAAAATGCCCGTCATCTTGCTCAGGGTGCCCTTCTTGTTTTCCGAAAAAATCGAGATCTGTTCCAGCATGTTCTCTCCTTTACTCTCCTTGTGTTCCGTTCAGATTTTCTGCCGTTCTATTATACACAGAGCAAGGCACAAGCCGCTATGAAAACTGATAACGATTTATCGTATCCGTTTAGCACCTGGCGATTTCAACACGAATTGGGCGCCCCGCGCACGGATTCATGATTGAAACCCTCAGGTGGCCAAGGCCAAAGGCTCCAGTGTTTATTTTTTCCGGCAGCTCTGTAACATTTCCTGTTCCGGTGCGTATATATCTACATAACAAACAACACCCCGCAGCAAAAGCGGGAACACACGAGAAAAGGAGACAACAAAATGGACAACAAGAACATGGCAGTACTGAACGAGATGGAGCTGGAGAACGTAGCAGGCGGCGGATCTTTATCGGATTTTATCCACAAGCAGCTCGAGCAGCTTTTCAAATCCCCCACCAACACCCCCAACGAGCCCCTCACAGGACCTCTCACAGGACCCCTCACAGGGCCCCTCATCTGCAGACGGTAATGCACGAAAATACGGGTGACAAGCTTCCTTCCCAAGCCCGAATTTCAGGCAGGCTATGAATGCAAAAGAAATCCCTGTGCAGCGATGCTGCACGGGGATTTCTTTTGGAATATCGTGAATTGCGCTTGTATTTTTTGTGCAAAAGTGCTATCTTTTTCGTTAACTGATCCTAACAAACGTTCACCGTTTTGATCCTTTGTTCAAGACATCAACCTTACAGAAATCGGAGTTTGGCAATGACTATCGGAAGATCCGCTGAGGACTATTTGGAAGCAATCTTAATGATTCATGAGAGACAGGGCTATGTCCGCTCGACGGATGTCGCCGACCAGCTCGGGATTTCCAAGCCCAGCGTTTCCAATGCCACCAAACGTCTGCGGGAAAACAACTACCTCACCACCGACGCAGCCGGCATGTTGGTTCTGACCGAATCCGGAATGGAGATTGCCAACAGCATCTATACGCGCCACAAGGTTCTCACCGACTTTTTTGCCAAGATCGGTGTCAGCCCCGAGCAGGCCAGAGAGGACGCCTGCAAGATCGAGCATGACATCAGTCAGGAGACCTTCGAGGCACTGTGCCGCTATGCAGGAGAACACGCCTAAGCGGTGACATCGAGATTTTCCAAATGTGAAGAGAAACTGCCCCCGCCACAAGATGGCCGGGGCAGTTTTTATTCCAGATCCGCTTTGCGCATTTTGTTGCGATATTCGCGAGGAGACATATGCATGCGTTCCTTGAAGACACGGTTGAAGGTCCTTTGGGACTCAAAGCCGGAATCAATGCAAATCTCCGTCACCGACTTATCACTGTAATGCAGCATGCTGCAGGCACTGTCCAGCCGCATATCATTCAGATACCCGTTAAAATTTGTTGAGAACACGGAAGAAAACACCCTTGAAACCGTATAGGGACTCACATACAGGTGCTCCGCCATGCTCGTCAGCGTCATCGGTTCCCGGAAATGCTTTGCCGTATAGGCAACAATCTGATGCACCAGATCCGTCTGGGTCTCATCCGGCCGCTCCTCGAACCGCAGCTTCGGGAAGCATCTCGCCAGAATCAGCATGACATAGGACTGCTTTACAATTCGTTCCATCTCCTCTGAGGGATTTTCCTTCGCTTTCTGGCTCAGATCCGGAGCCTTCACCTCCATTTTTTGAAGGCGCGTTCCCTTTTCATCCCGTCCGTACTCCCGATACAGCCTTCGCAGCGCATAAAAAACGTCCGGATCCAGTTCCTTTGCCGGAATCACCGGCGTCTGCGGCTGCATATCACTGAGCTTTTGTGCGAACAGACCGGTTAATGACAAGGACACCAGAAGATGAAGGTTCGCACAGGTCTCAGGATTGCCAAAACACTGTGCGTGATGAATCTTGCCCGGGAAAATAATCGCCACATCTCCCTTTTCCATATGAAACAGCTGCTCGTCCACACCAATTTCCAGTGTCCCCTGGAGTACATAAACCACCTCCACCAGGTCGTGAATGTGCGGATTAAAATGTTTAGATGGCCGATAATAGATCTCCAGATCATTGGGAATGGATTCGTAAATTGGTCTCACAAAGTGCCTCTTTCGCTGATTTCACAAGCTTTTCTGCAAATGTCACTGCAAACTCTCTCGCAGGATTTTGGCTAGTTTTTGATGAATTATGGCACGTATTATATCAGAGGTCTTGGTATCATACAAACATCACAAGGAACGAGACAAAAACAAAGAGTTCCGAGTGAATAAAAAGCCTAAACTGAACGGATACGGCACCCCCTCCGCCGTCCGTTCGTAGACGATAAAACTCCACAATAACAGTTATGGAGTTTTCCTTTTCCCCTTGCAGAAAGAAGCACCACGGCCCCCGCCGCGGTGCTTCTTTCATTCTGATATGTATATGTTCAGCACCTGCCATATTTCAGCGTGAATTGACTGCTTGCAGGCAAATTCACGACTGAAATTGGCAGGTGGCCAAGGTGCGAAGCGCCTCTGGCCGGCCACATCAAAATGCGCAGCATTGAGATGCGGCTGCTGAACGTATGACCTCTTCGAGTATCTGTGCAAGGAGAAATCCGCGCATGCGGTTTCTCCGCCGCACGGAGTGTATTGCCGACATAGTCGGCAATCACTCCAGGATAGGGAGAAAATGGCATCAGCCATTTTCGAGTATCACATCTTAGGCAAATAATCTTCTTTCGCAATCCCGGCCGATGCCGCCACAATCGAGGTCTTCCCGCGATAGGACAAGGGCTTTCCTTCCGCATCCGTCACCATGCCGCCTGCTGCCTCCAGAATGCAGGCTGCTGCCGCATAATCCCACAGATGAATCCGCAGCTCAAAATACATTCCGATCCTGCCGGATGCCACCATGCACAGATCCCAGGCTGCGCTGCCGCTGCGGCGGATATCAATGCAGCGGGACAGATACTCAAAGCCAAGGTCAAAGGATTTGCGTGCCAGCTCCTCATAATAGGGCGTGGTTCCCATCATAATAAGGCTGTCCTTCATCGCATCCTCGGAGGTGTGAATTTCCACACCGTTCTCCCAGGCGCCAACGCCAATCAAACCGGTAAAGAGCTGATCCGAGAAGGGATTATAAATGACACCGATCCATGGCTTTCCATCCTTTAAAAGGCCGATGCTGGTCACACTCGGAAAATATCCCTTCATGAAATTGGAGGTTCCGTCAATGGGATCAATGACAAAGGTAAGACCGGTCTCATATTCCGGCAGGAAAACGGCCGCTCCATCCTCTTCGCCAACAAAGTGTGCCTCCGGCACCAGCTCCTGCAGGCGGCTGATCAGGAACTGCTGCACTCTGGCATCATATTCCGTCACAAAATTCGCATGACCTTCCTTCGTCCGACGGCTCCTGGCATGACCGGCACCTTCCAGAATGATCGTTCCCGCCTCCTTCGCCGCCTGTGAGATTCCCTCCAGCAGTTCCTGTGCGTCCTGCACGGTTTTTTCTGTATTCATGTTATCAGTCCTCCTGTTCTGTACGATTCTACACCTATTTCCTTTATGATTGGGTTAAATCCCTATGTTTCTCTTTCAGGATCTGTGTTATTGTGATAGCTGTTTGCGCAGCAATCATCCACTTGCTTCTTTTCAGGGGGAATTTATGAAATCATCGGATCTGACTCCAAAGCTTTTTGACACTCTGAAGGATTATTCCAAAGAGCAGCTGGTAAAGGACATCATTGCCGGCATCATTGTAGCAATCATCGCATTGCCGCTCTCCATCGCACTGGCCATTGCCTCCGGCGTCGGCCCCGAGCAGGGACTGTACACGGCAATCATCGCCGGCTTTTTTATCTCGTTTTTTGGCGGCAGCCGCGTGCAGATCGGTGGTCCCACCGCAGCCTTTGTGGTCATTATCTACGGCATCGTCACGCAGTACGGAACGGACGGTCTGATCGTTGCCACCATTCTTGCCGGAATTATGCTGGTCATCATGGGCCTTTGCCGGTTCGGCTCCCTGATTAAATACATTCCCTATACCATCACCACCGGCTTTACCTGCGGCATCGCCGTGACGCTGTTCGTCGGACAGCTGAAGGATTTTTTCGGGATGGGCATTGACTCTCTTCCTTCCGAATTCCTGGATAAGCTCATCACCTATGCCGGGAATCTGGGAACCATCAACGTCACCGCTACTCTGATCGGCCTTCTGGCCGTTGCCATCATGCTGCTGTGGCCTCGGGTAACCGACAAGATTCCCGGCTCCCTGGTTGCCATTGTTGTGACGACGGCGGTCGTTTATTTTGCAAGGCTTCCCATTAATACGATCGGCAGCGTCTACGGCGAACTCAATTCTGCGTTCCCTTCCTTCCGCCTGCCGGTGATTTCCATGGCGCTCATCCGCGAAATGATCTCTCCTGCCTTCACCATCGCGATCCTGGCCGGCATCGAGTCCCTTTTGTCTGCTGTTGTATCGGACGGTATGATCGGCGACACACATAAATCCAACGCAGAGCTCATCGGACAGGGCCTTGGCAATATCTTCTCCGGGCTCTTTGGCGGCATCCCGGCTACCGGCGCCATTGCAAGAACCGCAGCCAATGTCCGCAACGGCGGCAGAACGCCCATCGCCGGCATTGTGCACTGCATCACACTCACCATCATCCTGTTGGCACTGATGCCTCTGGCTGCCCTCATTCCCATGACCACGCTGGCCGCCGTCCTTCTGGTCGTAGCCGCCAACATGGCTGACTGGACCGCCTTTGCCCGCCTTTGCAAGAGTGCTCCCAAGAGCGATATCATCGTTTTGGTGGTAACATTCTTCCTCACGGTCTTTTTTGACCTCGTGGTTGCCATCGAGATCGGTGTTGTGCTCTCTGCTCTCCTGTTCATGAAGCGCATGGCAGAAACCGCCAATATCAAAGAGTGGAAATATACGGACTCCCCGGATGTTACTCCCGGCGAGGCGCAAAAGCTCCGTGACATTCCGCACTCCATCAGTGTCTTTGAGATCAGCGGCCCGATGTTCTTTGCCGCTGCCGATCAGCTCCTTGGCATCAACACCAGCCGCCGAACCAAGGTGATGGTCATCCGCATGCGCAGCGTTCCTGCCATCGATGCCAGCGCCATGAAATCCCTGCGCGAGCTGGCAGAACGTGCCCGCAAAAAGAACATCACCCTGATCTTCTCGCACGTGAACGAACAGCCGCTCCATGTTATGGAAAAGGATGGGTTCTATGAGCTCATCGGCAAGGACAATTTCCGCCCGGACATCGTTGCCGCGCTGGATTATGCCGAATCCCTCGTTCGCAGATAAATCCCGGAAAGATTCACCTTCCAACCAGGCACAGGATCAGAATCGCCAGGGTAATGGCCGCCGAC
>CAVCWT010000053.1:0-12702 GCA_963605745.1 Lachnospiraceae bacterium | reverse complement strand
CGCGCAGACGAATTCATGATTGAAATAGGCAGATGGCCAAGGCCCGAAGGGCCTCCGGCCAGCCACATCGAGGTTTTCCGAAGGAAAATCGAGATACAGTGCTAAATAGATGCTATAATATGCTATTTGGAGCTATTCACTCGCACTCGAGGTTAGCAGATGCTGAATCAATATTCAAGAGCAGAACTTATCTATGGATCCGATTGTATGCAAATTCTCCGTGGCAGCCGTGTTGCCGTTTTCGGTGTCGGCGGTGTGGGCGGCAGTGCAGTCGAGGCATTGGCCCGAATGGGGGTCGGAACCCTGGATATCATCGATGATGATAAGGTATGTCTGACCAACCT
Source organism: Lachnospiraceae bacterium (assembly GCA_963605745.1). Taxonomy (GTDB): domain Bacteria; phylum Bacillota; class Clostridia; order Lachnospirales; family Lachnospiraceae; genus CAG-791. Next base: position 12,358 of record CAVCWT010000053.1, on the reverse strand, counting down.
GAATCGCCAGGTTCTGGCAACCAGGAGCACGATCGGCAAATACAAGGTGGATGCCGCCAGGGAACGCATTGCAGACATCGATCCCACCATAAAAGTGAATACCTATCAGACCTTTTTCCTTCCCGAGGAAGCGGATCGGTTTGATTTTTCGCAGTTTGATTATGTTGTGGATGCCATTGACACGGTCACGGGCAAGATTCAGATCATTCTCCAGGCGCAGGCTGCCGGAGTTCCTGTGATCTCTGCCATGGGCTGCGGCAATCGGACAGATCCCACCAAGCTGACGGTAACGGACCTTTTCAAAACGTCACAGGATCCTCTGGCCAGAGTCATGCGGCGTGAGCTGAAAAAAAGACATGTGAAAAAGCTCAAGGTCGTTTATTCCACGGAAGCCGCCATTCGGCCTCTGGATTCTGAGAATTCCTGCCTGCACAATTGTATCTGTCCTCCCGGATCAGCCCGCAAATGCACGGAGCGGCGCGACATTCCAGGCTCCACCTCCTTCGTTCCTCCTGCTGCCGGCATGATGATCGCTGCAGCGGTTGTGAATGACCTGACGCATTTTGATCCGAGCGGCAGAACCAAAGGCGGCTGTCAGAACCGTCCTTCGTAAACGAATGCAGCCGCGATATACAGCCAACTATGAAAGAAAACAATACACTTCAAAAAGATCACGGAATCGAAGAAGCCATGGATACCAAAATGAATGATACAAAGCCCAGCAGCGCAGCTTCCCTCCCGGGTGATGTGCTTGACGAATATGACGATTTTGATCTGTCTGAGGATGACATCGAGGAATTCTCCGAGGAAGGTCCTGACGCAGATCCTGCGGAACCGGATTCTTATTATGAAGAAGCCCCGGATCCTGACGAAGCATCTTCCTATGATGAACCCGGTGATTTTAATTTTGAGGAGCTACGTTCTGTAAATGACGGCTCCGATGACCAAAATGCCATTCACCATTCCGGTGATGCGGTCTCTTATGATGCGGATCCCTACGACAGGAATTCCTTCGATGCAGATGATCACGAAATGAGCACATCCGGAAAGACTCCTTCCGACGGCCGCCGCATTCTCCTCGTGCTGCTGGGAATCGTTGCCGTTCTCGTCGTTATTTATCTGGCAGGCTGTGCGTATTTTGCCGGACATTTTGCTCCGCGCACAACCATCAACGGCAACAGCGTTGCCATGATGAGTGCAGGCAAGGCAGAGCAGACGCTCGCGTCCTCTGCCGACTCCTATACACTGACCGTAAACGGCAGAAGCGGTGTGAGTGATATTCTATCCGGTGCCGATATTTCCTACGGCCTTACCTATACGGTCTCATTGGATTCCCTGGTGAAGGACTCTTCCCCCTTTGCCTGGCCGCTGCATCTGATCCGGCAGACAGACTATGACATCGAATCTATCGCGTCCTATGATGAGACGGCACTGACAAGCGCCATAGAACACCTGGCCTTTTTCCGGGAGGACAACATTGTGCAACCCTCCGATTCTGCCTGCAGCTATGTAGACGGCTCTTATCAGATTGTATCCGGAGATCCCGGAACGGTTCCGGACGAAGCCGGAATCACCAATGCCATTGTCTCGGCTCTTACTGCCAATGAAACCGAGGTAACTCTTGGGGATGACTGCTACCAGGCTGCAGACGATGAGGAGCTGACACAGACGGCAGAGCTTCTGAACCAGATTCTGAACCTTACGGTCACCATTCCTTTTGGTGATGAAACCGAAACACTGACAAAAGAGGAGCTGGCGTCCTTCATCTCCGCGCCGCAGACGACTGCTTCCAATACTGCCTCCGATGCAGCCTCTGCCATCGACGCCTCTTCCATGACTAAGGAGGAACTCCTCCAGGCACAGAAGGTTCTCAATCTCTCCCGCATTGCCTTCCAGGACGAGACCCTGTCCGAATATGTCAAAGCTCTGGCAGAAAAGTACAACACCAAGAGCGAAACACGAGAGTTCACCACACACAGCGGCGAAACGATCACCGTCTCCGGCGGCAGCTACGGCTGGGAGATGGATGAAGAGGGGACCGTCACAGCCTTGAAGGACTTCCTTGCCGGTGCGCAGAGCGGCGAATTCGAACCGGTCTGGACACAGGAGGCGGCCTCCCACGGTGAAACGGACATCGGCACCACCTATGCCGAGGTGGATCTGGACGAGCAGCATGTTTATGTATACGTCGATGGCACCTGCGTCATGGATACTGACTGCGTGTCCGGAAAGGCCATTGATTCCGACCGCTATACTCCCACCGGAACCTACAGCATTGCCTACCGCAAATCCCCCGCAGTCCTCAAGGGTGACGGCTATGAATCTCCGGTTACCTATTGGATGCCCTTTAACCGCGGCATTGGCTTCCATGATGCCACCTGGCGCAGCAAATTCGGCGGTGAGCTCTACCTGACCGGTGGTTCCCACGGCTGTATCAACTTGCCGTACTCTGCTGCAAAGGAGCTCTACTCCTATGTCTACACCGACATGCCGGTTATTGTGCATGGCGGCATGACCCCCGAAGAGGCACAAAAGTACACCGGCAAAAAGGCCGATCCGCCGGTAACCGTTAAGGAATCCGAAACCGACATCGGCGGCGGTGCTGATGAGACCGATTCCTCCGCTGCCGACGCGGCGGCTGCAGATGCACAGGCCGCAGCCGATACAGCTGCTGCCACGCAGGCGATACAGGATGCACAAAATGCTGTTCTCCAGCAGGCCATTCAGAACTACATCAATCAGGGAATGAGTGCCGAACAGGCACAGGCACAGGTGCAGGCTGATCTTGCCGCACAGCTGGCCGCACAGCAGGCTGCTGCCGCACAGTGATCCACAGGATGTAATATAAATGATACCAGGGTCAAAAGGTCCAAAGCTCCGATGAGAGCTTGCTCTCATGAGGAGCTTTGACCTTGGGCCCCGCCAAAACATGAGTAAGTAGCCATTTTTCGCAGAAAAATGAGCGGATTACGAATGTTTTGAGGATTGCGGGAGCGCAATGCGCGGAGCAATCCGGGTATCATGGGGTCAAAAGGACTTTTGACCCCGGCATCATATAAATATAAACACAACTGTTTAGCATCCGCAGCATAAATGACACGCCCCCTGCAGGAAACATCTCCTGCAGGGGGCGTTTTGCTGTCATAGCACTTTGTCGTATCTATTCATTCATAATGCCAGAGAATTTGCTGTTTAGCACCTGGCTCCGGCGAAGAAACGTTTGCATCATCGTTTCCCGGATTTCATCCTCCCAGTTCATCCCAGCGCATCCACCAGATCCTGCAGCTCCAGATAACGCTCCATGCGCTCCTCAATGCGTGCATCCAGCGCTTCTTTTTGTTCACTGAGCTCCTTCAGCCTGGAATACTCGGTTGCAGCCTCCAGAATCTCCTGCGCCAGTTCATCCGACTGCTGCTGGAGCTCGTCGATTTCGGCCTCGATGGTATCATATTCCCTTTGATCTTTATACGAGAGCTTGGCCTTATGCGCCGTTCCCGAAATGCTCCCTGTCCTCTGTGCCTTGCTCCCGGCGGCATCCTTCCCTGCAGTTACACAGATTCTGTCCGTTCCACCTTGCCCCTCCGAATGATCCGATTCATTCGAGGCATTCAAGGCATTCGAGCCATTTGATTTTCCCGTTCCGCGCAGGTCCTTTGTTCTCGCCGCCTCTTTTCCGGCCGCCAGAAGGTGCTGACGATACTCTTCGTAGCCACCCTCGCTCTGCCACAAATGACCATCCTCTTCAAATGCAAAAATACGGGTCACCACCCGGTCGAGGAAATACCGATCATGCGATACCACGATGAGGATCCCCGCAAAATGATCCAGATAGTCCTCCAGAATCTGCAAGGTCTGAATGTCCAGATCGTTCGTCGGCTCATCCAGAATCAGAACGTTGGGATTCTCCATGAGGACACGCAGAAGGTACAGCCGGCGTTTTTCGCCGCCGGAGAGCTTTTCAATTCTGGCATACTGGAGCTTTGGATCGAACAGGAACCGGTCACACATCTCCGAGGCCGACACCAGCCCTTCTGCCGTCCGGATGTATTCCGCTGTTCCCCGGATATAATCGATGACTCTGGCCGATTCATCGAGCAGCTCATTTTCCTGCGAAAAATAGCCGAACTGGATGGTCTGCCCGATCGTCACCGTTCCCTCATCCGGGGGAATCAATCCCAGAATGGTCCGAATCAATGTCGACTTTCCGCACCCGTTCGGTCCGATGATCCCGATCCGGTCTGTCTTGCGGAAATGATAGGTGAATGCCTGATACAGCTTTCGATCCCCGTAGCTCTTGCTGATATTGACGAGCTCGATGGTCTTACCTCCGATTCTCGAGGGCAGTGATTCGATCTGAACCTGCCGTTCTTCTTTTATCTTCTCCCTGTCGCGTAGTGCCTCAAAGCGCTGGATGTGGGCTTTTTGTTTGGTAGACCTTGCCCTTGCACCGCGCATCATCCAGGCAAGGTCCTGGCGGTAAAGGGTGGCCATCTTGCGCTCTGCTGCGACCGCACTGTCGAGCCTTTCCTGCCGCAACTCAAGATATCCTTCATAATCCTCTTCGTATCGGTAGAGCTTGCCCTTATCGATTTCCAGAATCACCTCCGTCACTTCATCCAGAAAATAACGATCGTGGGTGACCATTAAAAGGGTCCCCTGGTAGCCTTCCAGGAATTTCTGCAGTTCTTCAATCATCTGGGAATCCAGGTGGTTCGTTGGCTCATCCAGAATGAGAACATCCGAGGGCGTCAGCATCGCAGCCACCAGGGCTGCACGTTTTTTCTGTCCGCCGGAGAGAAGCGACGGATTCACCTCCGGATCCGGAATGCCGAATTTCAAAAGGTTCGAACGCACCTCTCCTTCGGTATCCCAGTGCTCCGCCTTTCCCCAGATCATGTCGGTCACATTCTGTAAGAGGCTCTTTTTCTCATCAAAGACAGGATTCTGCGACAGATAGGCAATCCGCAATCCCTTCTGGCAGATTACTTCGCCCTCATCCGGTTCCATCACTCCTGCAATGATGGACAAAAGGGTCGACTTGCCGGTTCCGTTGATGCCGATGATGCCAACCTTTTCACCGGCATCGACAGAAGCGGAGGCCTCGTCTAAAATGACGCGGCCTCCGAGATTCTTGCTGATATGTTCCAGATTTAAAATACTCATGTTCTATCCCGATACTCTGCTCTTTCCGCTTTCGGTTCTGATCACTCTTTTATACGATGCGGCGCCGGAAGGCATGGCCTATGCCCCAACGCACCTCTCGCAGTGCCGCACAGCAGCTTCCTGCGCCGGCCCTATTCCGAAATGCCGGTCCCGTTCCGAGACGCCGGTCTACTCCTGAACACCGGCCTGCTCTGCTGCAAAGCGTGCCAGCTCCTCAAAGGCCATGGAACGGCTCGCCTTGAAAAGCCACGCGGTTTCCCTGCCTGCAGCCTTGCGGATCCATTCCTTTGCCTCTTCCTTGTCCTTGCAGGCATGCACATTGCAAAGCCCGTTTTTTTCTGCCTCCTTGGCAAGAAGGGCCGCAGCCTCTCCCACCGTAATCAGAACATCCGGCGAAAGCCCCGCCGCGTAGGCCCCCACCTCCCGGTGCAGTGCCTCCTCGGAATCTCCCAACTCTTTCATATCACCAAGAACAGCAATTCTCCTTGCTGCCTTCGTATGGGAGAGTGTCAAAAGACCTGCCTTCATCGACTGCGGGTTCGCATTGTAGGTATCATTATAAATAACGACTCCGTCCGCCAGATGGATCGTTTCCATTCGCATTTTGGTCGGCACATAATTCGCAACCCCGGCCTGAATCTCATCTGCTGTCAAGCCGTAGTGTGCGCCGATTGCTGCCGCGGTCAGAACAGGGTAGATCATGTGATGTCCCAGGGCCGGCACCTTGAGCTCGAAGGTTCCGATGGGCGTCACCGCCGTAAAGCTCATGGAATCCTGGCTGTCCTCACAGATATCTACGGCTCTCCATTCGCAGCTCTCATCCTCGCCGACAAAGGTAAAGGTAAACCGTTCTTTTTTATCTGCGTCTTCACGAAGGCGGATCAGATACGGATCATCACCGTTCAGTACAGCAAAGCCTCCCTCCTGCAGTCCCTCGAAAATCTCACTTTTGGCCTTGAAGATATTCTCCTTGCTGCCGAGGTTTCCGATGTGCGCATCGCCGATGTTCGTGATGGTCGCTGTTTGTGGTTTTGCAATCTGAACCAGATAGGAAATCTCCTTCAAATGGTTCATTCCCATCTCAATGACCGCCATCTGTGTATCCGAGGATAGATTCAGAAGCGTCTTGGGGAGACCGATGTTGTTGTTATAATTCCCCTGGGTCTTCAGCGTCGTATATTTTGCTGAGAGAACGGAAGCGATCATGTCCTTCGTCGTTGTCTTTCCCACGGATCCGGTGATTCCGATAACCGGAATCTCAAACCGGCTGCGATACCAGGCAGCAAGGTCTCCCAGAGCCTCAATGGTGTCCTTTACAAGGATGTAGAACTTGCCGGGGATATACTCTTTGGGCTCTTTGGATACTACAGCACCTGCCGCTCCAGCCTCCAGTGCAGCCGTTACGAACCGGTGGCCGTCTGTTTTCTCTCCGACAAAGGCAAAGAAGGCATCCCCTTTTTCTACAATGCGGTTATCCGACTGAACCCCGGTAATCGTTGTCTGCAGCATGGTTTCCCTGCCGGTTCCCGCTGCCTTCGTACTGCCTTCCAAAAGTGTTCCCTTTGTTGCCTCAATGAGCTGCTGTAATGTGATTGCCTCCATGTTGTCCCCTGTTCTTTAAAAAACGGTAACTGTTTAGCACCCACCTTTGCCGGCGATAGGTTCCGGCAAAGATGGGTGCGATTACCAATCAGCGAAACAGTTGTATCAGTCCGCATCCTGATTGTTCCAGAAATCCTCCGCATCCTTTACGATCATTTCACACAACTCTTCGTAGGAAATGCCCACGGCTGCCGCCTCCTGCGGAACAAGGCTGGTCGGAGTCATTCCGGGGAGCGTATTCACCTCCAGGAAATAGATGGCGCCATCCTCTGTCACCATAAAATCGCTGCGGGAATAGGTGCGAAGGCCGAGAACCTTGTGAACACGCAGAGCCATCTCCCCCATTTCCTTTGCTGCCTCCTTAGAAAGGCGTCCGGGACAGATCTCCTCGGTTGCACCTGCAGAATATTTGTTGGAATAATCGTAGCCGCCCACCTTGGGCACAATCTCAACGCAGGGAAGTGCCCTGTCCAGAAGGACTGCATTGGTGAATTCTTTGCCTTCAATATACTGTTCGACCAGAATATCTCTGCTGTATTTGCAGGCCTCCAAAAGGGCAGGTTCGAGCTCGCTCTTATCACGCACAATGTAGACACCGATGGAGGAGCCCCCTGTCGGCATCTTGACGACGCACGGAACCTGACATTCTGCCGCAATGGCAGGGATCTGCGATTTGTGAACATGGTGATATTCCTTCCAGTCCGGCGTGCGGATCCCGGCAGGACGCACCATCGTCTTGGTGGTAATCTTGTCCATGGCCATAGCTGCCCCAAGGTAGCCGGCCCCGGTATAGCGAATGCCCATAAGGTCAAAGGCAGCCTGTACTCTTCCGTCCTCGCCGTTCATGCCGTGCAGAGCAACAAAGACCATGTCCGCCTTTTTGCAGATTTCCAACACGCCCCGGCCAAAAATCGAGCTGTCCTTCCATTTGCGGGAAGCCTTTACAGCCTCCAGATCCGGCGCTTCTCCATTGAACACGGCAGGCTGCAGCTGCGGCATTTTCTCAAAGAGCTGCTCCGGCTTCGTCAGCACCTCCTCACCCATGTCCTCTAATCCCAGGAACAGATCCACCAGGACCGCCTGATGGCCCTTTTGGCGAAGGGCTCCGCACACCTTCGTTCCCGAAATAATCGAAATGTTTCTCTCCGTTGATAATCCGCCGCATAATACAACAATCTTCATTGCTTTCTCTCCTCATTCGGATTGTGCTGCAATTGCATTCATCGATTGCACATCTGCCGTGGGCAAGTTCCGGTATTGACCCCCACTGCAAGGGTACTGTGCCCCCACGCATGCAAGCCATAACACAAATCCGTGCTTATTCTACTCTAATCTCTTCCCTTCGTACAGGTTCCACCTCTCCTCTCAGGAAAAGGGTCTCTCTTGAGGAGCACAGCTTGTCGGCCAGGGTGATCGTCCATGCAATGCGTGAGCCCGGCGCATGCAGGAGTGTTAACGGCCACATATGGCTCTCAATCGCCAGCATCTCCTCCGGACTGATGCCAAAGTCGTTATGGGCATTGATCGCTGCGATGCGGGGATGATGATATCCGTGCAGCTTGTCCCCGTGCAGATGCCAGTCGTACAGAAAATAATCATGCAGAAAGGCCGCTCGTACGAGCTTTCTCTCATTGGCATGAATATGAAGCCTTCGATTGAGCAGAAAGGACATTCTGGCTACGCTCATGCAATGATCATAGGTGGTAATCCTGCCATGCTGACAGAACTGCTTCATCCGAAGACTCCTGGGATCTGCCGCAAGTGCATGAATGTACTCCAGGAATTCCTGATTTTCTCTTTTCGTAAGCCGCAGACTCATCCTTTATCCTTTCGTGTTTTATCGTTCCTTGGCACATACCGATCAAGATATTTCGTAACTATTTATGACCTGCCTTGTGCTCATATCGGTATTCAGCAGCATTTTTCTGCAGCGCTGCAAAAAAGGATCTGATCCGTTCCTCCTCTGCGTCCTTCCTTGGATGGAAGGCGCGGATGCTGCGCAAATGATACTGATCTCTCCAGTCCAGGCGCTCCAGCGCATGGTGCATTCGTTCCGACATCTCCTGACTCGACTTTTCTGCTGCAGCCTTTGCCGAATCGGAAGCCAGCATGGCAGCAATCACGGCTGTCTCCCCTGCACTGATGGCCGCTGCCTTTGCAGCAGAACTTACCGCAGAGCCAACTGCCGCCGGTCCCTGCTGCGCGGTCTGATACCCTGCCTCCATACGGAGATTAAATTCTGCCTCGATGGCATACAGATGATCCATCATTCTCGTAAGGCTCGCTACCGTAAGTGCCATGTCCATGCCAAAGATAAAGGCAAAGACGAGACTCAGCAGCTCGTTTTCGATGGGATGTGCTGCAATCGGCAGCCGATCCAGGAGGGGAATGAGTCCCTTTACCACCACAATTCCTGCCGCTCCAAAGCCGCAGCTCGCCGGCAGACAGATCCTTCCGTTGATGTTAAAGGGCATATCGCTGTAGTCCCACCAGACTGCATGGAAAAAACGCTCCAGAACCACCGATGTTCCGTATTCCATAATGGCACTGCCGACAAAGCAGATAACAAAGATCACCACCGGTGAATGTTCCGAGAAACCTGCCGGCAGCGGCAGCAGATGAAACACGATCATTGCCGCAACCACACCGCTCCCGTAAATCGGACAGACCGGCCCGAATAAAAACCCCCGGTTCTGCCAATGGTGCTCTCGGATCGTGCAATAGATGCACTCATACACCCAGCCGACAAAGCTGAAGATCATAAAATAATCAAAATACTGTGCAACAATCATCCTCTATCCTCTCTTGACCCTTCCGGGGAAGGTCAGCGCTGTTTGTATCTGTTTAGCACCTGACGATTTCAACATGAATCGGCCACTTGTGGACGGATTCATGATTGAAATTGAATAGTTACAGTTATTTTAATTTTGCCCCTGATTAATCCACGCGAAATGGTGAGATCCAGGCTTTCCTGCCATCTCTTGCGATGAGCTCAGCCCGCAGATAGAACTCGCCGGGAGCCAGATGATAATCCACCTTTCCGCCCTTCACCTGCAGCACGCGTTCCGGAACCCAGATGTGATTGCTGTAAAATACGGCCGTCATCACATCCTCTGAGAACTCCAGATGGAGAATCCCCTTCTCCCAGTCCATGGCCGCCTCATGAATCACCGGCCGCTGCGTTGCATAGAAATTGCCAGCCTTTAATGCATCCAGAATGCTGTCACGAGAGAGCTCCTTCGCATTTACCATCGTGCAGCTATAGCACTGATCTCCCTCGTAGGAGTGTGCATCGTCCGAAGCCACAGCAGGGATCAGTCTGTCATAGTTCGTTGCCCAGATATCAAACCATGCGGAAGAATCTGCGCGATCTCCGTTAAAAGGCAGCCCCGATACTGTGTTATAGATCTCGGCCGCCGTAATTCCCTTTACCATTTCAATTCCTGCAGGATCCATCACCGACCAGGCAGGATGCGCGAGAATCGCAATTCCTCCGTCTGCCTTGATGGCATCTACAATTTCCTGCGGATGAGGGTGCGGCGTCTGCCGGTAACAGATTCCGGTATTCTCCGTCATCCCGATTCCCAGGATGTGATACGTCGGCACATCTCCGGGTGCCTTCGTGTTGGCTCCCCCGGTATCCCATTCCACGCCGGACAGGATCAGCATGTCCTTTGCCGCAACACACTTTTCTGCATCTGCGCTCTTTTGGCCGTCCCAGTCGTCCGGATCCCTCACCTCTCCCGGCTCGATATTCACCGATGGCTTCCTGTGATCCGTAAGTGCTACAAAATCATACCCCTGCCTGCGGTACTGCTCTACCGCATCCTTCGGATCCAGATGCCCGTCTGAGCGGGTTGTATGCATATGCAGGTTTCCTTTATACCAGTTCCCGCGGTCTTCGAATATGGAACGAAACATTCGTGTGCCTCCTGTCGTTTATTCTGCTCATAATCTACCTTATTGTACACCAGAAGACAGCTTCTATGCGACAGTTCCCTTGCCTGGCTCCAATGGAAGGCGAACAGTAACACCTTTTATCAAAAAAGCCGACCTGCATCACTGCATGGCCAGCCAGTAGATTAGGAAAAAGCACGCATTGGCATCGTTTCGATCCTGACAGAACCGATTAAAGCCTGGCAAAGGACCTTCGAAGGAACAGCGCCCCGACCAGGTCCGCGAGTCCCCACCCAATGGGGATGGCCATCCAGATGCCGATCTCGCCGATGACAGGGGCCAGCACATAAGCCAGTAACACTCTGGTTCCCAGAGAGCAGACCGTCAGAACGACCGACACCCCCGCCCGCTTAATGCCGCGGCAATACCCGTAGAACAAGAACAGGAACCCAATCCCAATGTAAAAGGCTCCCTCAATGCGGAGATACTGCACGCCCACTGCAATCACGTCCGCTCCCCCGGATTCCACGAACAGCTGCATGAACGGATTCGCAAAGGCATAAACAACGGCCGACATCACCATACTGAATGCGGCGCTGATGGCAAAGGCATCCCGGGTTCCGCGGCGGATCCTGTCGTTATTCTGTGCTCCGTAGTTCTGTGCAATGAAGGTGGAATAGGCATTGCCAAAGTCCTGCACCGGCAGGTAAGCCAGCGTATCAATCTTAACCGCCGCTGCAAATCCGGCCATCACCACTGAGCCAAAACTATTCACCAGACCCTGGATCATCAGAATTCCGAAATTCATCACCGACTGCTGCAGGCAGGTCAGCGCCGACAGACTAAAGATCTCCTTTAATACCAGTCCATCAAAGGTCAGCTCGCTCCTTCCAGGCAGTAGGTCTCTGCATTTGCAGAGGATATACAGCATAATCCCGAGCCCGGATACGTACTGTGCCAGAATGGTTGCCGCCGCTGCGCCGGCAATCCCAAAGCCAAGACCTGCAACAAAAAGAAGGTCCAGACCAATATTCAGAGCCGTCGAGATTCCAAGGAAGATCAAAGGAACCGAGGAGTTCCCCATCGCCCGCAGAAGGCAGGTTCCGAAATTGTACAAAGAGGTTGCGATCAGCCCGGCAAAGATGATCTCCAGGTATTCCCGCATTCCCTGCCAGACATTCTCCGGGACCTGCAGAAAGTGCAGAATGGGATCCATCCACAGATAGACAGCCGCATTGATAACAAGCGTGATCCCCAGAATCAGCACAAAGGCATGTGCGACGGCAATGCGGAGCCTTTTCCTCTCGCCTTGTCCCAGATAAATCGAAAATAACGCTCCCGCCCCCATGCTCAGTCCCAGAAAGACGGAGGTCAGAAACGTCATTAACGTATAAGAGGAACCAACGGCCGCAAGGGCCGTGGTTCCCAGTACTCTTCCTACGATTAATGTATCTGCAATGTTGTACAGCTGCTGCAGGAGATCTCCTGCAATGATGGGAAGCGAGAACAACAGCAATGTGCTGCTGATCCTCCCTTTGGTCAGATCTCGGTACATAATGTTTTCTCCGCGGGATGAATGTCTCCGAGAACATTATACATGAATGCTCCGGTTGCAGTTCAGACATCCGCCGGGACCCGCAGGGCCCGCATGGCATTCAGAACGGCCAGCACCATCACACCGACGTCGGCAAAGATC
>CAVCWT010000052.1:0-12775 GCA_963605745.1 Lachnospiraceae bacterium | reverse complement strand
CAGCTTACCCCAGTACATAATCAGATATTCGGTTCCGGCGAGGCGCAAATGCAAGACCTCATGCCGCAAATTCCTTGATATTACAGGCTTTTTTGGCGTTTAGCCCATAAATCACAGCAGCATTCCCCACCACTGCGTCAAACTTCATTCGTTCACCTTCTTTTCCCCAGGTTGCAGGATTTGTCAGCTTGTTGCTCAGCCGTTTCATGTCCTTCATGCGCTCTTCAATGAGCTTGGACAGACAGATGGCATGGACGCTCCAATCGTCCTGATAGCCTGCCAGCGTCCGCTGCGTAATGCAGACGGCCATTTTCGTTTTGCAGAGGACGAATATATTCTGATCCAGCGTTTCTTTCCAGATGCGCTGTGTTTCCTCAATGGGGAGCTGATTTTCCGGCTTCGGCAGCTTCATGGCGTACAGACTGTAGGTCAGATACAGCGGATACAGGCCGGATTTTGAATTCATCTCCAGCAGCTTTGCCTCGGGGTTCAGGAAGATATCGGCGGTAACATCGCCGTTGTCAATGAGGCGCGGCTCCTCCAACACGCCGTCCTGCGGATAGCCCTCGGCATAGAAGTTATAACCGCCGATGCAGTCGCCCATATGCATGTTGACCACACGCCACGGGGTCAGCACGGTCTCCTTGTCGGGATTGCGGAACAGTGCGAATATCTCGGCAATGCGCTTGACGCGCTGAGTGGGCGGCAGCTCGTCCGCGGCCTTGGCAAGACGGCGGATACGCAGACCGGCCCCGATGACAACATCCTCATCGTAGTACTTGAGAAGCTGCTTGAACAGGTCTTTCGTCACGTTCGCCGGCATGAATTCTGTCCAGGACTCAGGATCCACGATGGCGATGAAATCCTCCATGCGGATGTCCTCTTCCAAATCGACCCGTGCGCCGTAAATCAGCATGGGCAGACGAATGGAGACGGCACGGAGCAGACGGAGCACCTTTTCGCGCTCGGCTTTCAGCTTTTTCTGCTTTTCAAGAGCTTCTATCTCTTCTGCGCTGCGCTCGCGCTTCGGCTTGTTCTTGGCTTTTTCGGCCTTCTGGTACTGCTCGTTGTCCATGCCCTGCTGGTTGATCGTGACCTTGGCGGGAAGCTTGGACTTGGGCTGGCCGTGGATGATGGACGCGAGCTTGTTGAAGAGCTTGACATCGGCGTCGTTCATAATGATGCCAACGCCCTCGTTGTAGATGGATTCATCGTCAAAGCCGCTCTTGATGGCCTTGTCCACGGTGATTTTCTTCATCTGACGCATCATTTTCGGCACGTCGTATTCAACCATCTGTGTGCCGTTGATTGCCAGAACCGGGCAGAAGTTCAGAAATTCGCCCAATGCGGCTTTCGCGTCATCATCGCCGGTTTTGCCGCGCTTTGTAAGGCTATGTACCTCGGACAGCACCTTCAGCGCACGATCCGGGGCAAAGTCAAAGACATAGGCAACTTCCTTCTGCTTGCCGTCGATGCTGCCGACAGACTGCACACGGAAAATCGTTTGCATATAGCCCGCTGCGGCAGTGGAAGCGGAGCCTGCCAGCATCATAACCGCAGACCACTCCGGCACCGTGACACCGGTGGTCAGCTTGCCGCAGGAGATAGTGATGGAGTACGGATTCTTCTGAATGGTTTCCCGAACCTTTTTCAGCGCATCGTCGTATGCTTCCTCCTGATCGCCGTCACCGGCAACGTTAGCAATGCCGAATTGTGAGAAAACAGGATGCTTTTTCAGCAGAGCGCTGAGTGCGCGGGCTTCCTTCACGCCCGGAACCATCCAGAAGGTATGCTTGAACATATCCCGATACTGCTGATTGGCAAAGGGATAATGGCTGTCATTGTCCTCACAAGTAATGAGGTCAAGGAAGGCATTCACATCGGATTCATGCACAAAATCTCCGATTTGCACTCCGGACGGGAGCGGTCGGAAATCATCCTTGGGGTCACCCGTCCAGGTACGGAAGAACTCACGGAAGTTAAACGCCATGTCCTCAGTTTCAAAGCGGTACGATGTTGGCATGGATTCATGGAGGTCAAAGGTGAGAATCCGCATTTCTGGCAGGTTTTCGTAAGGATTATGCTCATCGGGATGGTTTTCGGCAAATTCGCGCTTTCTGCGCTGCTCCATCACATAATCCCAGGTATAAACGTTCTCCTCATACTGCCCCAGCAGGTTATATGGCGTACCGGAAAGAGAAAGCACTTTGGGTTTCTTACCGTTCTTCGGCGTTTCCAGCAGCTTCTGCACTGCCTGCCCCAAATCGGTCTGTGTCCCCTCATGGGCTTCATCGTAGATGATGCAGTCCCAATCCATCGAGAAAACAGCTTCGTTCTTATGGAAGTTTCCACCGACAACCTTCGAACCACGCAAATCCTGCATGGACGCAAAATAGGCAAAGGGGATACCCCGCTTTGCATAGCGCTCCAGCGTACGGTTGTTCTCCGAATCAATGGCGTCATCATATTCGTAGTTTGGGCCTTTGCTCAGCTTGGTCACAAACAGATGCGGGCTATCCTCGCCGAAAATCAGATCATGGTCTTTCTGCCAGCCGTCCTCAACGACCGGACGATGGGTAACGACAATGGTTTTCTGAAAACCGGCCTGCTTGATCAGCTCATAGGCGGAAACGGTCTTGCCGAAACGCATTTTGCAGTCCCAGAGCATGGTATCTCCGGTTCTGAACACATTCATCGTCTTTTCCACCGCATCCTGCTGCTCCTGGCGAAGCGTGATGCTCCTCTTGATTTCTTTCGGTTCACCGGCAGGAGCAGAAACCTTCTCAGCAGCAGATAAGTCGCGCCGTCCTTCCTTAAATGCGCGGATCGCGTTGATTGCAGTCTGCAAATTTACACCGTACCATTCCGAATCACGGTCGGTATCAGGAAATTTCTTACAGAGGTAGCCGGAACGCGCCAGAACATCGTGAATGTCCGTATCGCTGAACGGCTTGTACATCGGCGTTCCGTCCGCCATTTTGATGGTGCAGATGGCAAGCTCGGTATACAGGAGATCATACTGCGTCAGTGCCGTCTTTGTATACTGCTTGATTCGATCATGCGCCGCTGCATTCAGCAAATCGCAGTTTGGTGTGATCTGGGTGGGGCCAAGGGTGCTGTCCAGCGTTGCCTCACCGATTTTCAGAAAACCTTCATGGGCGGCATCGTGGATGGCAAATATATAGATTAGCTTGTATTTGAACGTGCTTTCGTAGGCAGTCATATTTATTTGCCCCCTTCCATCATCGAAATAAATGTGCGGCTGCACTTTGAGCGCCAGTCCTTTATGCGGCAGTAAATGCCGGTGTGTGCGTGAATATCGCCTTTGGCACAGCCACGACACATACGGCGGGTATCTTCCGGTGCATCTTCAACTATATCAAAGAACGATAGCTGCGAATCTTCCGGCTCCGGTGTACAGCTCCCCGGAACGACATATTTCAGTCCGTCCATCTGCCAGATGTTCCAGGAAACAATCAGCGCGATTTTCTTCAGCTGCCCGACAGACGGTGGGCAAGCA
The DNA here is from genome assembly GCA_963605745.1 of Lachnospiraceae bacterium. Lineage (GTDB taxonomy): Bacteria > Bacillota > Clostridia > Lachnospirales > Lachnospiraceae > CAG-791. Next base: position 9,255 of record CAVCWT010000052.1, on the reverse strand, counting down.
AAGCGCTCATTATAATATTCAATGTATGAATACAGCAGATTCTCTCGTGCCAGCAGCAGATTGTCACCCTGGTATTCATAGCCATATACGCTTTCGTAAGCTCGCTGACTCCAGAAAAGCCATTCTTCGGCGGTTGTGGTGTTTTCCCGGACAATGCGCATTTTTCGGTCAAGCAGCCCGATGCGCTCCCCAAGCGGTATCTTTTGTCCGGTCACGGTGTCGTAGCGGCTGACCAGGTAGGGCGCCTCGCCGCAGGAAATCTCCAGACGCTGCGCATCCACGTATTTCTGCCAGCCCTTGCGCGCACCGTCAAAGGATATGGGTTCCCGAATGGTTTCCCATGTGCTGCCGGTTTCATGATTGAACACGTCTTTTCGCCCGAACCATTGCTCGTCCACAAGATTATTCTGCTTATTGCAGATCCATGAGGGTGTGAACACCTCAGCCTTATCTCGCGTGCGGTCTGCCTGTGCAGAGAGCGATTTTGTGATTCGCGGTTGTATCAGATTTGCCCATGAACCGGTGACCAGATGTGGGAGTATCTGCGAGTTTTCTTCAAATCCTAACCCCAGGCTTTCGTAATCCTTGGTTGCCCAGAGTATATTTTTATGGGTAGTCCGGTCAGAAAGCAGAATATCCAAAAGCTTTTTATCAACAGAACGGATGGACTCTTCCAGAACATCAATGCTCTGAATCAATGCGTCTGGCTGAATTTCCGCTATGGAATTGTCCATTGTCAATCCGTCCTTTCTGCGTCCGGGTGATATTCGTCAGGGCGCTAATTTTATCTGTTCGGTTGAAGCTTATTTCCGCTTCTTCTTTGCAGCCAGCCGGTATGCGTATGTCTTCCCGGCGCGGAAACGCTCCAGCTTGCCTTCTTCCACCCAGCCGCGCAGCAGGCGGTTCGCCGTGGCGGAAGAGGTGTTGAGCAATACGCAGACCGCTGCGTTCTGAATGGTGTCGTGATCTTTCATGTAGTCGCGGATGCTCATCCAGCGGCGCTGTTCTTTGGAGGAAGGCTCATCAATCACTTCGTCGCTCATCGTGATCGTCTCCATGATGGATGAACGGATCGCCGAGAGCATGAATGTGATAAACGGCGTGGACTCTGCCATATTGTTGGAAGCGTTGATGGCGTCGTAATACTCCTGTTGGCGGTCATGGATGATGGACTCCACAGGGAGCCATGCAAAGATGGGATTCCACTTGGAGAGCATCAGCGTATGCCACAGCCGTCCGACGCGTCCGTTGCCGTCCGCAAACGGATGAATGACCTCCAGCTCGTAATGCACGACACAGCTGCGAATGAGCATATGGATGTCGCTGTCCTTCGCCCAGCTCAGCAAATCGGAAACAAGCCCCGGAACGTAATCCGGCAAAGTTCCGAAGTGAAGCACCCGCCCGTCATTGTCAACCACGCCGACATTGCCGCTGCGGAACACGCCGCTTTCCTCGACAAGCCCGCGCGTCATAACGCCGTGCGCGGTCAGCAGGTCATCCACGGAATAAGGATTCAGCGTATCCAGCCGTTCGTAAATCTCATAGGCATTCTTGACTTCGGCAATATCCTTGGGCGGCGCAAGCACACGTTTGCCGTTCAGGACAGCCGTGACCTGTTCCAGGCTCAGTGTGTTCTGCTCTATCGCCAGGGAGCCGTGGACGGTGCGAATGCGGTTTGTTCTGCGCAGGGTGGGGTTGCCAGAAAGGTGATTTGTCGATGTGATTTGCCCGACAAGCATGGCAATATCCGCAATGTCATCAATCATTTTAGCCGTGATTTCAAACGGCGGCTGTTTGCTTTTCATAATCTCACCCCGCGGAAAGTTGTACAAGGCAATCATACCATAAGATTGCAAGAAATGCAATGCAGCAATCATTTCGGCAATCATAAGATTGCAAAAATTAAAAGCGCCGATAAGTTTGCAAAACAGCAAGACTTCATCGGCGCTTATGTTTTGAAAAATCAGATTGGGAATATTCGGGCAGTATTCCGCAATCGGCATTTTGAAAAACATTGGGGTGTCCAGCGGGCGAAGCTCTGCGGCACTGGGTTTCCAATAGGGGCGTGAGCGTCCTGTTGGCTGGGGAATGCAATGGGGACAGCGTTCCCGTGCCGGTGGTGTCCAGAGGCGGCAGAGCTGCCTTGGCAGGGGTATCCAACAGGGGCATGCAGCCCCTTTGGCACACGATTTTCCTTCTGGAAAGTCTAGTGTGTTATACCTTTAGCTGCCGCAGACCGCTCAAAGGGGGTGCGCCGCCTTATGGGCGCGGCACTTTGTGTGGGCTGCAGAACAGTCAGTTCTGGCACAGGTAAGCATGAGAAGTCATGGCTTGCATGTTGATCAGAATCTGTCTGTTCGGTTGTAGGCGGTGTTGCGGCGCGGAGCATGAAATGCGAAACAACGCGACATCGCCGGGGCAGCTAACGGTATATAAAAGCCCTCGTCCCGCCGCAGCGCAATCAACGTTTTCTTCGCTTGCCTTTGCTGTGTTTCCCCGCAGGTCTGGATGTGGAGAAGTTCAGCGGCTTGCCGAGCTTGTAGCGTTGGAAGAAATCTATGAATACCGGTGAACGTGAACTTAACCGCTCCAGCACCCGTTTCTCTTCCTCGCTCATGGAACTATAATCAATCTGGAGAGTCTTCGCTGCAATCATGGCGCGCTTTTCATCGTTGGGCGCATCAAGCGTAGCAATCTCCTGTATGGCGTTTGCATATTCCTGAACCATTGCGGCAGAAGGCTCCTCCGCATCGGCGGTGGTGCTGTCCGATTCATGGGCTGTGCGAATATCCTTGATGATGGCCTCCATGTCTTTTTGAATTACATGACTGTAGAACATATCTTCATCGACCATAGCCAGCTCAAGAGTGCGCATATCTATATCAGACGATTCTACTCCACAGCGCTGCATTACCATCTCGCGAGCCTTTTCAAGAACCTGATTCATCTGATGGATGCGCATATCCGCAATGCGGTTGACGCAGATTTCAATGTCAGTCATGAGCTGTGGAAAGCCGGGATGGAGCGCCATTTCACAAAGAAGGCGGTTGTTCAAGCGGCCGCTGCACAACAAATCAATCATATCATCACTCAGATGCAGAGCATTCAGTTCTGTATTTGGGTGATTTTTTGTTTCTATCTCTGCAAGCAGATAGTCAGTGGAGACACCGTAGAAATTTGCGAGTGTCTTGATGGCGTAGCCGTTGATATCCTTGTTCTCATTGTTTTCATAGTCGCCGAGCGCAGATTTGGAAAGACCGGTTGCCTCAGCCAGGTCTTCCAGTGTCAGATTCCGCTCCACCCGAAGGTCTTTGAGACGCTCCTGCACGGTCAATTTTGCGTACATGATTTGGCCCCCTTCCACTTAAAAAATATTGCCCACGCCCATTATATCACGGATTTCCGAGAACGCGGAAATTTTCTGTTTTCGGCGTTTTTTCCGACCTTTCGGATATACGGGACGGCGCTCTTTTTTACGATAGAATGTCCATGTCAACGAAATAATAAGCCGCCGATTGTTGACGTCGGCGGCAGAAGGAGGAAAATTGTCCGTTTTTGATCTCGTAAAGCAAAACGTGTCATTGCCGGAAGCAGCAGAGCGGTACGGAATCGATGTAAACCGATATAAAAAGGCACTTTGCCCGTTCCACAATGACCACCACCCAAGCCTGTTTGTGAGCGATGACCACTATCACTGTTTCGCCTGCGGAGCACATGGCGATGTGATTGATTTCGTGAGCAAGCTGTTCCAGCTCTCATTGTACGATGCCGCACTGAAGCTGGCTGCAGATTTCAACTTTGACCCGACGATAGCGCCCAAGGTACCGTCGTTGTCAAGTAGAAAACGCGTATCCGAGATGAAAAGACGTAAAGACAGAGAAAACCGGTGTTTCAACACCTTAAATGATTATCTGTGGGTGCTTCGTGACTGGGAGAAACGATATGCGCCCACATCCCCGGAGGCGGAGCTTGATGGGCGGTTTGTCGAGGCGTGTCAGCATTTGGCTTACACAGAGTATCTGACCGACAGCTGGCTCATGGGCGATGATGCTGAACGGGATGCAATATATGCCAGTAAGGGATTCAAAGAAATAGAGAGCCGATTGGCTCAGATCAGATTGGAGGAGAAAGAAAATGCGCAATGCACCCCTGTGGCTGGATAACCAGGGCAACATCACAGAACCGCTGTATTGTGAGCGATTCTTGAAAGAACATCCCATGAAATGCATTCACGATCGTTTTTATACAGTAGATGGCATCGTACCGGATGAGGCAGCCATCAAGCAGAGCATCTATGACGAAATCTCACCTTATATCAACACCGGTGTGGCACAAGCTGTAGAACGGCTCTTCAAGCTGCTGAAAATCGTGTCGTACTCGGAGCCGTTGCCGCTGCAAACGGATCGCATCCACGTTGCTAACGGCACTTACTATCTGGATGGCAGATTCAGCGCAGAAAAGGAATTCTGCACAAATCGTCTGACGGTAGCTTACAATCCGGAAGCGCCTGAACCTGCCAGATGGCTTCAGTTTCTGTCCGAGCTGCTGAACGAAGCGGATATCCCAACCTTGCAGGAATACCTGGGCTATTGCCTCATTCCCTGCACCAAAGGGCAGAAAATGCTCATGCTTATCGGCAAAGGCGGCGAAGGCAAAAGCCGGGTTGGGCTTGTTATGAACTCGATATTCGGCATTAACATGAATACCACCAGCATCCAGAAGGTTGAGACAAACAACTTCGCCCGCGCCGATTTGGAGAACAGGCTCCTGATGGTCGATGACGATATGGATATGAGCGCCCTGCCGAAAACCAACTACATCAAATCCATCGTCACCTCTGAGACCAGAATGGATTTGGAACGCAAACGGGAGCAGAGCTTTCAGGGGCAGCTTTTTGTACGCTTCCTCTGCTTTGGCAATGGAGCGCTTACATCTCTGTATGACCACAGTGACGGTTTCTTTCGTCGGCAGATCATTCTCACGACCAAGGACAGGCCCGCAGAACGTACCAATGACCCATATCTCATCGAAAAACTGGCCGCAGAGCGTGAGGGCATCTTTCTCTGGATGCTGGAGGGGCTGAAACGTCTGATTGCCAATGACTATCAGTTCACCATCAGCGCCGGGGCCAAGGCGAACATTGAATCCATTGTCCGCACCACCAATAATATCGTGGATTTTATGGCTTCGGAAGGATATGTGGCGTTCAAGGCAGACTACACTGCGCCGACGAGGTATTTGTACGATGCTTACAAAATCTGGTGCAACGACAATGCAGAAAAGCCGTTGTCCGAAAAGAGCTTTGCCAACTATCTCGGCCAGAATTTCGAGAAGTACGGGCTGGCTGATTCTGACAGGATCACCCTTCCTGGCGGCAAGCGCTGCCGTGGCTATGAGGGCATCAGCGTACTGATACGGTTTCCGGAGCTGTGAGCTAATGCTGATTCTTTGCGTGCGTGCGTTCATGCGTGCAAGCAACATGGACTGAACGCAAACACGCACGCACGCAAGATTTTGAGGTTGCGCTGGAACGGGAGTAGTCATATCGCTCGGCAAAACGGTGTTCAAAACTAATGATTGTGGTTTTCGTGAAGAAAGATACGGACGACAGAACACATGACATCGATTCGTGATACGCCCAATCGTGAACGAAATATGCGGAAAAGTAACGATTCTGTCGGTTTCGATGGTTTTCATACATTCTCATGAAGTCGGCTACAGCGATCTCGACCAGATGGTCATGCCGCATAATTTGAGCCGCTGGGCTTAAATCAAAGAATTTCATTGGCGGGTGCATCGGGATTGCGATGCAGAAACAATATTTTACAGAAAGGTATGGTCGATAATATGAAATCTACGCTTAAAAATGAGATCAAGTCATACATTGTGCGTTCCGGCTACACGATGCAGGAGGTTGTGGAACAGCTCAGCGAGGAACACGGATGGTCGGACAGCGTATCAAATCTGTCAAACAAGCTCCAACGTGAGTCTCTGCGGTATGTAGAGGCCGTGCAGCTTGCCGACGCACTTGGGTACGATTTGACCTGGCAGAAACGGAGGGATGCGTAACGGCTGCACAGTATGCGATTCTTCGTTTTGCCAAGTACAAAGGGCCTGAAATTTCCGGTATTGAGGCGCACAACGAGCGCACAAAAGAGAAATACGCCAGCAACCCGGACGTCGATCCAGGCCGGACGCATCTCAATTTTCACCTGGTCACACCGTCGAGAAAATATCGGGTAGAGGCAGAACGACAGATCAAGGAAGCCGGTTGCCGCACCCGTACTGACAGCGTGCGGATGGTGGAAGCCCTTGTGACTGCAACGCCGGACTTCTTCAAGGGGAAGAAAAAAGCTGAAATCAAAGCCTATTTTCAAGAGGCGTTGGAATTCATCCAGGAACATCAAGCCTCCGAAACCATTATATCCGCTGTGGTTCATATGGATGAGAAAACGCCCCACATGCACCTGTGTTTTGTTCCGCTGACGCGGGACGGCAGGCTCAGCGCCAAGGATATCCTTGGCAACAAGAAAAAACTGGTGCAGTGGCAGGACAAATTCTGGGAGCACATGGTCAAGAAGTTCCCGGTGCTGGAACGTGGCGAGAGCGCCAGCATGACCGGACGCGACCATATTCCACCCAGAGTGTTCAAGGAAATGACGCGGCTGACGAAGCAAAAAGCACGCCTGGATGGGCTGTTAGATGGTATAACGCCGTTTAATGCCAAGAGCCGATATGACGAGATTTCCCGCATTTTGGATAAATTCATTCCGGGCGTGGCACAAATGGACACCACATTAAAGAAATACAGAAAGGCATTTTCGGAAACAGCTGCCGAGAACAAGCAGCTTCGCAGTGAGAACGACGATTTGACACTGAAATTGGATTCTGCAAGCAGGTCAAGTGTCTTGAAACGCTTGGAAGAGGCACAACTGCGGCGGGAGCATGAATCCATGAAAGATACACTGGACCGCATCCCCAAAGAGGTACTCAGCATGTATATGGAGGACCAGGACAAACACACAAATCTTGATAAAGGAAGGTAATTGCCGTTGGAAAACAATGTGTATTTCGAGCAATGCATTGATTTTCTGGCAAGAATGATTGAGAAGTATGGCGACTCCATCGAATTGCCAGATTCAGACACAAGAGATAATACACAAGACACTTCCAACGATAACACATCGGTGGCCTAAATTGCAAGCAGAGGGGCTCTGTATCAGAGAGTTCCTCTGCTTTTTATGTTGACTTTCATTACTTCACTCTGTATAATGAAGTTGGGACAACTACACCGCACCGTAACTGAAGCAAGTGAGGAGGTATACATTGAAAAATAAATCTGATAATTGCTATATCTATACTCGTGTCTCCACCTCCATGCAGGTAGATGGATATAGCTTGGACGCTCAAAAGGATAAGCTCAGAAAATACGCAGAGTTCCAGAATCTGACGATTGTCGGAGAGTATTGTGATGAAGGCAAATCTGGAAAGAGTATTGAAGGCCGTCCGGAATTTTTAAGAATGCTGCAAGACATTGAATCGGAAAAGGATGAGGTTGCATTTGTCCTCGTTTTCAAGCTTTCGCGTTTTGGGCGCAATGCGGCAGATGTCCTTACCTCCCTTCAGCGTATGCAGGATTATGGTGCAAACTTGATTTGCGTTGAGGACGGTATCGACAGTTCCAAAGACAGTGGAAAGTTGATGATATCTGTTCTCTCTGCTGTAGCAGAGATTGAACGCGAGAATATTCTCGTGCAGACCATGGAGGGACGCCGTCAAAAAGCTCGCGAGGGCAAGTGGAACGGTGGCTTCGCACCTTATGGGTACAAGCTCGAAGATGGCAATCTGGTCATCGCAGATGACGAGGCAGAGGTCATCAGAATTATTTACGACAAGTATGTTCATACCACCATGGGCGTGGCCAAAATCGCTATTTGGCTGAACACACATGGATACGTCAAAAAGAAGCGCCAAAATAATACCCTTGATGCGTTTGCTGCCACATTTGTGAAGGGCGTGCTGGATAATCCGGTATATTGTGGGAAAATCGCATACGGTCGGCGGCATAATGAGCGAGTCCAAGGTACGCGAAATCAGTATCATATCGTCAAGCAGGATGATTATATGCTCTATGACGGAGAGCATGAAGCCATCGTTTCAGAAGCTATCTGGTTGATGGCAAAGGCGAAACGAGAAGAAACAGGCGTAAAACACCCTAAGACACACAGCCTTGAGCATGAGCATATTCTGTCGGGCATTGTCTGCTGCCCTGTTTGCGGCAGTGGGATGTATGGCAACGTAAACCGCAAGAAGAAAAAAGGCTGCTCAGAGTATTATCGAGATTATTTTTATTATCAGTGTAAGCATCGCAAAGAGGTGGACGGTCATCGCTGCGATTACAATAAGCAGTGGGGTCAGGATATCATTAACGGCGCTGTCGAAGAGGTAATTCGGAAGCTTGTTCAAAATCCCACATTCGCGGATGCAATCAAGGAAAAGATTGGCGGTCGAATCGATGCAGGTGAGCTTGAGAAGGAGCTTTTAACTATCCGGAAAAAACTGCGTATGCTGATTGGAACAAAGGATAAGCTCGCACAGCAAATAGATCACCTGGCATTCGACGACCCGCATTACGATAGAAAATTCCAGGATTTGCAGGATCGTCAAAACGCTGCGTATGATGAAATTGCGTTAGCGGAATCTGAACTTGCCGAAACACAGCAACGCATTGAGAATGTGCAGAAGAACCGGCTATCCGTAGAAAGAATATATGAGTATCTGAAGCATTTCGATAAGCTGTACGATAAGATGTCCGACCTTGAGAAAAAGGAGTTCATGAACAGCTTCATTGAGCGCGTTGAAATCTTCCCCGAAAAGCAGCCTGACGGAAGGATTCTCAAGCATATTGATTTCAAATTTCCCGTTTACTATAACGATCAGGAATTCGATTCAATCAGTTGGGAACCCAAAACGACTGGTGAGACGGTATGCCTCTTAGTGCGGACAAATGGTCTACATATCGACATCGATGTGGATGTTGAGGAAATGCTTCAGGAGAAGCGCGGTCAGGCGACGTATCCGCAGATCAAGGAGTATGTCCTCGAACAAACCGGTCTGAAGGTTTCCAACCTGTACATATCTCAGGTGAAACGCAAATGCGGACTGGATGTCGGTGAAAGCTTCAATAAACCGAAGTCCGAGGACGCTCGTGTTCCACAGTGCCCGCCGGAGAAGGAAGAAGCCATCATGAATGCC
>CAVCWT010000051.1:0-13310 GCA_963605745.1 Lachnospiraceae bacterium | reverse complement strand
TTTTTATCCATGCTCTTTGCGGTCCTCGGCTTCATATATCTACTACTCCAAATGCTTCATCGGATTCCTAAGCGTTCGAAATGATACCGCGGTTTGCCAACGCTCTTCTTCCCGTACTCAATTGCTTCCGCAGGGCAGTAGCAAATGCAAGCCATGCAATGGGTGCAATTGTCGCCCCACACAGGCTTTCCGTTTTTCAGTTCAATGTTATTCATCGGACATCGCTTCACACATGCTCCGCAGCCGGTACAGGCCTGACTTGCCTGAAATGCATTTGCTTTGACGAAGATCGGATAAAAGATTGGATTCACCGCAGCACTCATGACGCGGTCGTAAGAATTGTTTCTCGGCGCAGGAAAACACCTCCCTGCCTTGATGCACGCAATAGCAGTTTCAATATTCGGCTCCGCCTTCTGCACGATTGCCCTGCCCTCTTCATCATTCGGCGCATTGAACATGGCAATGTAGTTCTCCGGCATGACGATCTGCTGCGTGCCCATGTACTGCAAATGTTTCTCCTCAGCGATCAGTCGGTTGTATTTTGCAGCATTTCCGATCTCGCTGCCACAGTTCATCACGAACCAGATACGCTCTGCGCCGCCCAGTTCGACCTGCCGCAGCCACTCCGAAACTACACGCGGAATACGCCAGGCATACGTCGGCGTGACAAAAACAACGTCTTGCCCGACCTGCACCGGATCCGCATCACGCAGCTTGATTTTGGCATTCAGATCCACGACAGAATCCCGCAGCGCTTCCGCAAGCCGCTCTGCAATGTACCGGCTGTTGCCGGTACCGGAAAAGCAGAAAATCATATATCTTCATCTCCTTTTCGATTCATCCCACGCCATAGTAATTCTGGTCTCCGATGCAGTGCATTGCAGTTTCTTAGTTGTTGTCAATGACCCACCGCACATACTCTCTAAGCACACTCAATGGATGAGCCGGGAATTTTTCATCAAAAAACTCATTCTCGGAAACGTTCATCAAAAAGCCTTCTTTGTAATTCTCATCATATGGATCCCTGAAGAACATTTTCATAATATCGTCTGTGGAATATTCCTTTTCCGGATGCTCCTGCTTCACAGTATTCTGAAACATTGAAAATCCCACGCTGTCGCGCATGCCTGTCATCCCTGTTTCTACATAACTTCCATTGATAAAATAGTCGGTGCCATCAACATTCACATTGAAATTCAAGGTATACGACACCTCCGGCAAGGACATGTCCTCTTCGGAATACCGCATTTTTCGAATACTGTAGATATATTTATGCCCCTTTGCCGTTATGCCGTTCTTACATTCAATAATGCCGCTATCCTCCGTCAAATACTGATGGATATACGCAATGGTTCCTTCCACATCATCGTAATCCATAGCCTGTTCGGAAGTGACAATCCATGAAAAGATCAAGCCTTGACACATTTCGGTGCGAATTCCGCACCCAATATTCGGCCCGGGAATCTCATCAGGTACCGGCTCATTCAAATCGTCATAATCTTCCGGTTTAACCTTTAATCCAAAAACATTTTTGGACTTTCCACTTTGATCGAACAACACCGTTTTCCTTTCGTCTGAAACGCTTCGTTGCAGGACCGCATTCCGATCGCCTGCCAGCACCAGCTTGTTTACAAATTCCTCTGTGTTGACCACCACACCGGCTGACTCGTCCGTCAGGAGACCGTCGTCCGTCAAAAGCTGTGTATCCAGCACGGACTTGATCGAAACCGCAATGCTGACACAGGAAGCAATTGCCTTCCTGGAATCCGCAGTGTAGCAGCTATAGTCATAGCCTTCCCTCTTTACGATATCTTCCATCTTGTAAATGCAGGGCAAAAAATACGAATCCAGCCGAGCCAGCAGGTTATAGAACATATACGTTCTGCGACGAATTGCCTCGCACTGTTTGGATGCAGTATCCAGCTGTTCTGCAAGCTGTATTGCTTCCGCCTGATTGGTCCTGGCCTGATCAAGATTCTTCTTCGCAGCTTCCCCGGCAACCAGGCCCATAACCAATAACGCCGGTCCGGCAACGAGGCCGCCCAACACCATTGCTCCTCCTGCCATTCCCCATCCACCGGCAGCAAGAGAACCTCCTCCAAAGAATGCCAAGGTTGCGTTTGTCGCCGCAGCTCCATTTAAGGCTGCAATAGCCGTGCCTGTCGATGCGCACGCCAGCGCCTGTGCTGCACCGTATGCGCCAAAGGCTGCCAATGCTCCGCCGGCTGTTCCGGCTACACCGCCGCCGGCAAGCGGAATTGCAAAATTACAAAGATCCCTGAGCTCCACAAAATCCTTCTCATCGATATGGAGCTTACTCAGCTCACTCAAACCTTCCGTCTCCCGAAAATCGACATTCTTGATCTTCGTGAAGGTGTCCAGAAACTGTGTCATGTTCTCGTTCAATAAGAACACTTTTTCCTCGCCAAGGCTTTTCAATGCTTCGCTGCAGCTGACTCGCTGTGCATTGATCATGTCTGTAGATTCTGTGACGATTTGATTGGCAGATTTATTGATTCGATTTGCAGTATATGCATCTAAGCCGGCTTTCACAGTTTTCCCTGCACCTACAGAGCCTGTTACTGCTGCAATTCCTATGAACAATAAAGGTAACGGCATCTTCGACTCCTTCCTTACAGCATGATCAGAGCTTTCACTGCGAGCAGAATATCATTCCTGCGCTTCTCAAGCTCTTTTATCTGTTTCTCAACAACAAGATATGACCGGTCTGTTCCCTTGATCCATTCCATTTCTTTTTCGATATCGCTCACCGTCAGAATGCTGCTCTCCATCTCCAGAAAGACATCCTTTGCGATATTCAGCTTACGCACAACATATTTGAGAAGCTTACGCTCTTCCTCACCATATTCACCATCGCCGTAGGCAATCGTCAGCAAATCCCAGAGCAGGAGCTTTGGTGTCACAAAACCACAGATCGATACCTGTTCTCCGGACAATGCCGCCTCGACCCCATCCTGAATTGCTTCATAATAATCCTCGGCATCGATGATCTTTTCCATCTGTGCCTTGCACTCGTTTATGAGAGCCTCTTTATGTTCCTCAAAGGCAGGATCCATTTCCCTTCCAATAAGGTCAAACCGCTCCTCTTCGTCCTGTGTAATCTTCCTGTCAATTGCCATCAGATAGTAAAAGATCTTTACCGCACTCTGCGGAGCGATTGCCGTCACACCCGTTGCCTCAATAGCAGCCTTTTCTTCCGCAGCCTTCATTTCTGCCTTCTTTGCGTCAATATCTGCTTTTGCCTTATCTGCAGCCGTCTTCACTGATTCCGAAAGCTTATCTGCCTCTTTCTTTGCTGCCTGCCCCAGATTTTTGGCACCTGCCTGTGCCTTCTCGGCACCAATCTGCGCTGCGATGGCAGCCTTCTCAGCCCCCATCTGTGCTGCTGCAGCAGCCTTTTCTGCGCCACGCTGCGCAACAACGCCTGCCTTTTCTGTTGCCTTCTTTGCGGCATCCCCGGCTTTTCTCAGTGCATCTCCAAAATCAAATTTCGCCATAACAGCCTCCTACAAAATCAGAGCCTCATCCGAATCCATAAGATCGTCGAATTCTTTCTGATTGGTAAACTGTGGTTCCCTCCCGAGTACTCTCTGAATGGTTACATTCCCCTTGATGACAAGGTCCGAGTCTCCGCTTTCCATTCCCTGTTTCATGTCGTCCATTCCAGACAGGAAGGCCTCCATATCCTCCGCAAGATAGTTGGATACGCGTTCCTCAAGAGATGTCCGATAAGCTTCAAAGCGTTCCATAACCTTCTCGGTCTTTGCATTGGTAAGGATCAGCTTCTCATGGAGCAGCTGGGCTTCCTTCTGCTCATTTGAAACTTCCTTCACAATCGCAAGTGCCGCTCTGCCGGCTCCAACGTAATTAAATCTCGAAACAAACACACCCGAGAACAGAATCGCGTTTCCGCAGGACTCGATTGCCGCATGTACAGCAGCATCTGCTGTGTCCGCCATGGTAAATGTCATGCTGGAGATCATCAGCATTCTGTCAATTATACGGTTGTTAAACGGCAACGTACTCTTCCAGTCAATGTCCCGCAACCCTTCATGCTCGGCCACCTGAATTCCGAGTCTGCTTGCAAAGAAAAGAAGTCTTGTATAAATCTCATTAAAGATCACCGGAATACTCTGCTTGCCCAGCTCCTTGTACAGGCACAGCTCGTGACGCAGATCCAACCTCTGATTCTCATACAGATCATTTACAAATGCAGGCAATCCGGAATCCTTCAGAACCGGAAGGCTTGCCAGTTCATACAGAAGAGAAACAAATACTCCCGGAATTCCCATTCCGCCTCCGGCAGTATTCTTGGAGCCTCCCATATCACTCACGAGGTGCCCGAACCAGTTGTCGGCACACTTTGCGATTTCAATCAGAATTGGAGTTGATGCGGCAAAATGTGCGATTCCTTGAAGGGCCTTCGGAATTTCCTCTTCCGTTTCTTCCTGATAAGCCTTCTCTCCCAACGTTACCAGCCAGTTCAGAACACCTGAAATGACAGCAGATGCCAGCATTTCAACAACATCCTTTGCTTCTGTCTTTACCAGAATAAAATGCCATTCCCCTTCCTTGTTCACAAAGGTTCCAATTCTCAGGAATTGAACAATAATGGAAGACAGCAGTCCCACTGGTGTCGGATGATGTGCCAGATCTGCCAGATGATGATTTCTGGCAGATACACCGATCCCTGCCCCTTTCCAGACATTATCCTGTGCCACCTTGAATGCCTGCTCCAGCTCACGAATGCAGTCCTTCAAACGGTCTCCGCCCAGACCCCTGGCCTTGGCATATTCCTGAATAAAGTTGTTGACCTGTTGGTGCGACAGCTTCATATCAAGTCCATCAAAGGATGCTGCCCCAACGAAAACAGAATCAATCACACCGGCATAAAGACCGCTGATAATACCAAGCGCATAGTCTGCCTTATATCCGTCAAAGATATATCTCTCCAGCTGCTGATTCACCCGTGCAAGGGCTGCATCAATCTGATCCTCGGACGGTTGTGATCGAACATATACCGGAGCTGCCGGTTTCCCGAACGATCCACCCGGATTGGCATTCTGATCCGCACTTCTTTTTCCGGACTCAGCCTTATACTCCACCTCCGCAGCAATGATTTCTTCCTCTGCAAGGTCAGAATGACCCGTCATAATCTGCTGATCGGTCCCATTCAGAATACTCCTGAAACTATCCGTCTTTGACCACTCACAGCATTCATAGACACGCGTTGCCAGGAGCGGATGTGTTTCGTTCCCGACAACCATCTGCTCAATAACCTTGTTCCTTTTCCCATCATTCACAAAGCTGTGCAGATCAATTGCCTGTTTTATAAATTCATCCCGATTGATGTTGGCGTAACCATGAATCCGGATCAAGGCATCTACCATCGTCTCCGGTTTCCCATCACAGAGAATCGCAGCACGATCCGCAGACAACTCACTGCATCTGTCCCAGAACAGAAAGGCATTCACCAGTCCCGGTGTAACAAAACATCGAACCGCCCCAACATATCCCAGCGGACTGTCATTTAATTTGTTAATGACAGTCGCCACAATGGAATGATACAGATAATGCCTGCATGCGATATGCCCGCATTCGTGTGCCAGTATGCTGGCGATCTGATCCAATGGCAGATGCTTAACCAGGCCGGACGTCACATAAATACAGGGACTCACTGTTCCTATCGTTGCCGCATTCATTTCCTTGTTCCTGACATAGTACAGCTCCGGCACTTCGATTCCCAGCTTTTCACAGATCGGAGGCAGGAGATGATAGATCTCCGGCATCTGGTTTTCACTAAGACGAATCGCCGAGGACAAAAAACGAATTCGCGCCGCTTTCTCGTCAAACTGTGCTTGATACGTCTCTACCAGCTTCACAAAATGCGGAAACGCATTCAATGCGGCAAATGCCCTGCGATCCATCTCATGGATATAGCTTTCTGTCGAATACGGCATATCATTCCCCCTGTTACCTTATATAGCAGTTTCGAGTTCTCACAGCTCCATTGACACTATGAGAATTATTTCTTCAAATGACGCCGAATCGGCTCAAATGCTGCATCGATTTCTTCGTCCAACGCCTCCCCAACGAGAAAATCACCTCTCATTGTAGAAAGGACGTCACCCGCTACGTTGTAATTTAGTGTAACCCCATCCGAATCATTGCGATAGCTCACCGCATGTCTTCTGTTGATCCCTAGCTTTTCGGCCTCGGATATGGCATCCATGTTGGCTCCCATGAAAATAAACTGCCAGCCCTGCTCCTGATGGGCCTCGATCATTTTCCTGACCATCTTTGCCGTGTATTCTCTGCTGGAATTTTCCTCTCCGTCTGTCGTGATTACGAAGATCACCTTTTCGGCCTGCAAATCCTCCGGCAAACGCTCCTGCACGTTTTCAATCTTCTTCACCGTGCTGCCGATCGCATCCAGCAATGCTGTCGACCCTCTGACAAAATAATCATCATCGGTTAATGGCTTCACTGCTGCAATCGGAAACCGATCATGGATAATCTCCACCTGATCATCGAACAGGACTGTCGTAACATTCGCCTCGCCCTCTTCCTTTTTCTGCTTTGCCAGCATGCTGTTGAAGCCGCCGATCGTGTCGCTCTCCAAACCTCCCATAGAACCACTGCGATCCAAAATAAATACCAGTTCCGATAATCCCTTTTTCATATGTGCCGCCTTTCTGCTGTCATCAGCTCTTTGTTTTGACAAGCACATACTACTAAAATCACGTCTCCAAAAAGTCGCCTTAAAGGGGACATTTTACCTGGTCAATGCGCTCTCTCCATATCTCTCGAGTACGATATTGGCAAAAACGACATTGAACTCCCGGTGTTTCAGGAGATACATAATAATCAGGTCAAATTTTGACGATGTCGACAGCGCATATCCTGCTGCCTCCAGAAGCTTCCTTGCCTCTGCGAGATCCAGCTGCAGTGCCATACAAAAGCAAATCACGGTCTTCTTGCTGGGAATATAGTCCTCATCTCCACGAATCTTCGAGAAAAGCCGCCGGTCAATGTTGGCATCCCTGTAAACCTGCGAATCCTTCAGATTCCGCTCATCAATCAGGCGCAGCAGCATCTGCGAAAATGTCTCCCCCTGCTGTTTCAGAAGATCGTCGATTCCCTGATACTCTGACAGGGAATCATCATCCTTCAACCGGATGCAATGATTTCCAGCAAATGAATTCGATTGAGGTACTACACCTATGGACCGATCCGCCGCAAAATCATCCTCGTCGTACTCGTCCTCCAGTTCAAGATCATGCTCCACATAAGGAGACCGGTAGTGCAACGAGATATACTGATCAATATTTTCCTGAATTGTCGCCAGGTGGCTTTCCCACATGGTTTTCATGGAATCAACCAAAATAACCCTCGCTTCCAAAGATCTCTATAGCATCAACTTTATTATCTTCCGTGTAGTAAATATGAAAATTCTCATATACATCCATGGTATTCTTTGAGAACCGAGCGGTATCTCCTACAACGCTCGTGAATTTAATGCTGTCTTTCCCTGCTGACAGACTGCATCGCATTTTCGTGAGTACAACGGCCCCAATCATTTTATGATCTGCTCGTCAATCTTTGGTATGCTTCCAGTTCACTGTCTTTATAACAGCAAAAATACACATTCATAACACAATCTTTATGCGCATCGAGCCATCGCACAACCGCCAGCAATGACACCTTCGCTGCTTCATCGATGGGATAGCCGTATACTCCGGTTGAAATCCCAGGAAACGCTATGCTCTTGCAGCCGTTTCGGTATGCGAGCTCCATTGAATTGAGATAGCAATTTGCCAGCTCTTTCGCATCACTCTGCTGTCCGCTGTAAACCGGACCGACGGTGTGGATAATGTAATCCGCATATGTGATGTTATACGCTTTCGTAATTTTGGCTTCTCCGGTGTTGCAGCCGTTTAATTTCCTGCATTCCTCCAGCAGCTCCGGCCCTGCCGCCTTATGTATGGCACCGTCGACGCCTCCACCGCCCAGCAGGCTCTCATTGGCAGCATTCACAATGGCATCCACATGCATGTCCACCACGCTGCCCTTAACCAATTCGATATGGGACCTGGGATTATATCGCAGAATGACATCCAGCGTCTGCCTTGACAGCACGAGCTGCTGACCCCAGGGATTTACAACATAGCCGCGACAATTATTCCACTTTCCCAAGGCATCAATCAGCGATTTAAGCGATTGGTTGATACTAGATGAACTCTCACCCTTTGCCAGTTCTTCCGATGAGGTAAACACCGGAATGAAGTATTCATCTTCGTTGTCATTTACGGCCAAATGGCGGAATTTGATGGCAATCGGTTCTTCATTGGTAAAGGTATCTCCTGCCTTCACCTTGGTTAAATCTCCCATTTCCCGGACCATCGCTTCTGGCGTTTCTATCGGCACGAGGACCTGCATATCATTTGCAAAGCCGTCATGCAGTGCATTGAATATGGGGTCCGGGTTTGCTGTTTTGCCACCGTAGCACCAGTTGAAAATCGCCTTTTCCACTCTTTTGGCAAAAATGTCTTCCATAGGCCCTCCTTTGTCTATTCCTATGCGTTTGACACGTCTGTACTGTCTAAAAACAAGGCACTACACAATTCAAATGTGTCCTTGGCAAGGGGTACAGTTTATAATCTACCATTGTCCAATTCTTCTCTATGTCTAAGATTTATGATCTTACGCAGCTTTATTCTGGAATTACTCGTTTCCTCCCATCAGTAATTCCACACCTCATATCCTTGCCTTTTTGCCGAGTCGTACACGGGCATCATGTTCTTCTCAAGGATGTTGTAGAAGGTTTCCCTGGAGTTTCCTTTCCGGTACAGTTCCTGGCCGGCCCAGATGGAGTGCAGATTATCCCGATAGCAAGCCTCGAAGCGTTTATGCAGCTCTGATTTTTCATGAATCAGCTCGTACATCAAATATTGGTTGTCGGCGAAAGCGTCAAAGAACGGATCCCATTTCGGCAGGCGGTTACTTTTGGAAGAATTCAGGCTGGAGTCCATCGGCATCAGGTTCCACAGTTCGTCGTTCATGACAAAGGACCATGGAATGAAATGATCTACATCGTATTCTTTCGAAATAACCGGCCGTCCGGTGAAAACGTCACGAACCAGTGTGAGATCGAGGATCCCTTCCCAGAGCTTGCGGACATGTCCGAGCTTGCGCATCTTCTCATCCATCGGTGCCAGCTTGTAAATCAGTCCCGGAACCTCTGGATTGTTGTTCTGCAGCCATTTCACTTTCTCATACTGAATCCAGCCCAGGATGTTAACGGTGTTGTCCTGGATCATTGCCATCCAGTCGGAATTGAAACGGACTTCCTTCTTCAGCTTGCTGCCATCTCCGAAGGTGTACGGCAGGCGGATCAGCGTACTGTCAAATCGTCGAATATACTCCGTTAATCTCGGTGCGCTACTCCATGGAACCTCCTCGTCGCCCTTAACGAAAAAACCTGCCAGCGCCCGGCCCGGAACCATGTTCGTCAGCTGCTCTTTGGATTTTTTCAATTCGCCGTCGTGCTCTTTGATGGCATTCCGGATTTCCACCTTGGATGCATTTGCCGGCAGATCACTGAGCTCTGTCAGCTTCAGCACTGCTCTTTCCAACCCATCCCGTACCTCGCCATCTGCACGCATGCCGCTGAGGTGGATGTGAAATTCCCGAACGGAATACCACGCATTGCAGATCATCTCATTGATGATTTCGTCAAAGGTCGTGTCCTGTTTTCCTTCTGAGATCAACTGTACAATGGCTTCCAGCCAGTAAAACTTATAGCAATAAGAGGGATCCTTCATCATCTGTGAGAATCCCTCTATATCCAACGTATTATGGTATTTCCAGTCAATCGAGAGAGGATATCCGGCCTCTTCCGGAATGATTCCAGACATCTCTTGTCCCTTCTATTCGTGCGACAGATCTTCCCTGTTCTTTGTTCTGTACAGAATTTCTGACACTGGTTCCCTTCTCTTCCCGGCAGCAAATTCAGGCATCATTTACTGCTTTTCTCCAGGAGCAGATTCAGCCATTTCTCGTCATCTCTGCCCGGCCGCACATCGGCTGTGGTCCAGCATTTCCGGATCTGCAACGCCGGCATATCCTGCAGAAATTCCCGAATGGTTTCTTCTGTGAAATCGGTAAAATACCTTCCGTTCCTCTCGCCTTCAAAGGTTCCATACTTGAAAGATGCGTAGATCACTCCACGGTCGTGGAGGGCGGTCGTCATTTTTAGCATGACGGATTTTAGTTCTCTTTTCGGCAGGTGCAGGATCGATGCGCAGGCCCAGATCCCGTCATAGCGGTCCACCTCGCTCAGATCTTGAAAGAGCAGCTGCCGCGCCGGAATGCCGAGCTGCTCGGATGCTCTCCTCACCAGTTCTGCAGAGCCATCTACGGCATCCACTTGGTATCCGTGCGATAGGAAGTACCTTGCATCTCTTCCGGAGCCACAGCCAAAGTCCAGAATTCGTCCTCCCGGTTTGACCAGCCCGAGGAATCGATCCTGCGTCTCCTGCATGTCGGCATGCAGCGTGTTCTCTATGAAACTGTCTGCGTTCCGGTTGTAGAATTCCAGAGTTTTATCAGGGCTCTTTGGCATATCGATTCCGTTTGATTCCATCGTATGGGCAATAATTTGCTCTCATATTTTGTTCTTGTTGCATAAACAGATGGTTAAATTATAACAGCTTTTTAGCTAATCACCATAGATCTCTTCCCCTCTCTCGGTTGACCGGATGGTTGACAAAAGCGTCCGGAACACATCGTTTCTGACATGTCTCGAACGCTCTTTGGTAATGCGGAGGTGATTGGCCGGGAGCAGTGTTGTTTTGCCATTCTCCCATTGGCTGACCGCCTGGGTGGTGACGAATACCTGCGTGGCCAGCTCCTCCTGTGTCAGGCCCAGTTCCTTGCGGCGGGCGGCGATGCGTTGTCCGATGTTCATCCTTCCAGGTCCCCTCGTTTGAAAAGAATTCTATGTCTACCGGTTCGATTTCCTCTCCGTCATCTTCCTGACAATCACATCATAACTGATTCAGGTGTTGAAATGGTCGCGTGTGGGGCGACATTAATATCTGCTCCAATGAGCCATTTTGAAGCAATAAAAAGGATCCGCTGATTATTCCGGCGATTGAGAGCCAGTAAATCCGATGTGCAGAGCCACCCCGGAATAATCACCTGAATTTAAAACAGCCCGCAGGACGGGATCTCCTGCGGGACTTGCTTTATCATATCTTCTCTCATCCGGACTTTACCGTCGGTTATGGAATTGCACCATATCAGCTTTTTTGCTCGCAGACTATACTGCCGGCCAGGAATTAGTTACATCAAAGTTTTTTGTAACTTTCCTCATTACAGCTTCCTTTAAAGGTTTTACATTGATTATGACAAACAAAAAAGGCTCCGGAAATTGTGATGATATAATCACGCCTCCGAAGCCTTCTGTGTCCTACTCTTTCTCTGTATACACTGCAATATCTTTTTTCACATCAGCAAGTGTCATTTCTGAAAGTTTTTCCTCCATTGCCCTCTGTACCTCTAACAGCCTCTTATCAAGAACATGATGAATATTCTTTCCTACCGGACATTTCTGATTGGGATTCTCATGAAAATGAAACAATTCTTCATCTGGTGCACATTTCACTGCTTTATACACATCAAGGAATGTAATCTGCTCCAATGGTCTGGTAATTGTCACACCGCCTGTCCCTCTTGCAACTTCAATAAGACCAGCAGCCTTTAATTGTTGCAATATTTTACGAACAATCACCGGATTGGTTCCAATGCTTGCTGCCATAAAGTCACTGGTCATCTTCTGATCTGAAAATGTATCTATACAGGCAAACATATGGATTGCCATTGTAAATCTGCTGGAAATCTGCATCGTCAACACCTCTCTTCGACAGTATTCATATCAGATAGTTGATGTAGTTTCAATGGTTACAGTATTGTTTTTATCTTAATGCTACCACACTTTACCCAAAGCAGATTGTAATAACTGAGATCTGGAAAACAAAAGACTTTACAATGCTCCATTTTTCAAGATATGTTTTCTACTCGATTCCATGAACCAGGTTAACCAGCATCTCATTATACGGTGTCGATATTCCGTATTCAGTTCCCAGTTGTGCAATTACACCGTTGATTCTGTCAATCTCAGTTTTTCTGTGATTTAATCGATCCTGATACATACTGGCTAGTCCTGTGGAATCATTGATACATACCTTTTTTACGATTTCCAACGCTTCCTCTTCCTCAAATACAGTTCCATCGGCCGCTGCTACCTTTACACATTCTTTTACAATTTTTTTGCAGATTTCCCATAAATGCGGATTATTATATACCTCTCCAATTTTATTTTCTGTCACCATGGATAATCCGTTAATTCCACAATTCACAAAAAGCTTCTGCCACAAAACTCGCTGAATATCTCCAATAACATATGTTTCAAAGCCGCATTCATTTAATACTCTGGAAACCATTTCAGCCTTTTTTAAATTTTCACTATTCTGCACCTCCGGTCCGATATTGGTTGGTCCCTGCCCCGAATGATAAATAACACCTTTTCCTTTAATCACGCTATTATGGCTGCTGGTTCCAACCAAAATATTATCCTTTGCCACAAACTGAGCAATATCTCGATTATTACCCGCACCATTCTGTAGTGTCATAACAATTGTATGCTTATCAATCAGTGCACGATTCTGTTCCATTACATCTTTTGTAAAAATGCCTTTCACAAAAACGATTACAAGATCCTGTATTCCGATGTCAGAACCTGTCATAGCGGCTTTCGTTGAATAAATAACTTCTGTTCCATCTTTCTCCAAACATTTTATTCCATTCTGATTCAAATGATCGACCAGCTCAGCATTCACATCCATCAAAGTTACATCTTCTTTTTTAGAAAGCAATGCTCCATAAAGACTTCCCATAGCACCTGCTCCTAATATTGCTATTTTCATATTCTTTTCCTCCGTTACGCTCAAGATTACACCTTTATCCTCAGATATCATCAACTTCTAATAGTACTTTCTGCAGTATAAATGCTCTTTGCCTTGTTGTAATCGCATTTGTTACATCTTTTTTCTACAGTATCACGTGCTCGATATAACGTCAATAGTTACATCACAGCTTTTGAAATATTTTTCCGCAACATTTTTCATGACTTTTAAATACTACAATCAAATCGTTGTTGCTTCGCAAGTTAGCAAGCAATGTTTCCTTGGCCAAGTCCGGCGGAAACGGCGTGATTCCGGTTCCGG
>CAVCWT010000050.1:0-13430 GCA_963605745.1 Lachnospiraceae bacterium | reverse complement strand
GATTCATGATTGAAACCCTCAGGTGGCCAAGGCCAAACAGGAGAAGGCAGTGCAGCTGCCTTCGAGTGTCGGCCTCATGGCCAGCCACATCGAGATTTTTCGAATGCAAGGAGAAAGCCGCGTAGGCGGTTTCCCCTGCAGCACGGAGTGAGCGAAGCCACTCCAAGGTAGGAGAAAATGCGAGGAGAAATCTGCGTATGCAGTTTCTCCGAAGCCAGGAGTGTATTGCCGACATAGTCGGCAATCACTCCAAACAACTCGAAAATGCCATAAGGCATTTTCGAGTACCAAAATCGAGATGAGGGTGCTAAACAGATACTTCTTTTACAGGAAATCATATGGGCAGAATCGCCCCGGAAAATTAAGAAGCCGTTACCAACGTGGCAGACGTCAGTAACGGCATTATATCCAATCAGACGACAAATGTCATCAATCCCATCTTGGAAATTTGGAGTTCTGAGATCATAATTCCCATCATTTCTTTTTGATGCGGGCTGATGGAGGCCAGCTCCTCGGGCTTTAACGTGCGCTCTTCATATTCACACGTTGTTTCGCCGTTTCTGTGCACCTTCTCCTTCGGAACATAAATGCGGATTCTGGCCTTCAGCTGCTGATAAATGCGGCAGCTCTCGTCCTGCGGCTTCATGTAATAAAGATGGCTTTCCAGCGTGGTATCCGCGTCGATGTTCTGCAGAAAATACTGTTTGATGATGCATCGGAATTTGTAGCTGATCTCGATATCATCCAGAAGCTCCCGGTAGGTATAATGGGACCCCAGCTGCAGCGTCGACAGACTGTCCAGAATGTATTTGTAGCTGTTATTCTCCATGCTCATTTTGATTTGCTATCTCCATACTCCAGACTTTCGATCTTGTTGCCGGAGATCCGGATGGCATCCAGGATTTCTTCCTCGGTCACCTCGCCCTCTGCAGCCAGCTCCTCTACCGTCACCTTTCTGCGAAGGTCCTCTGCGAGCTCATTGGCCTTTTCCAGTACCTTGTTGGCTCTTTCTGTTGCTGTTTCATCTGCAGATACCGCATCCAGATTCTCGGCAACGAGATCCTCCATGGCATTCATAATCCGTTCTGCCAGTGCAGGCTCAACATCCTCCGGTCCGTCTAATGGGGCCAGGAGCTTGGTCGCCCTGACCAGCGCTTCGTTTCCGGCACCGATCAGATCCTCCATGTAAACGCCCTGTCCGGCATAGAGTTTAGCCAGGTCCACAACCTTTGGCAGCATCCATTCTGCGAGCTGACGCTGCGCCGATGCCTCTCCTGCCATTGCCTGAATCTCCACCGCCTCCAGCTCTCCCAGGGAAGGCTGCTCGAGATCATTCACCATCTTGGTGTACTCCTCGAGGTAGTTGCTCTCCTCCTTTGAGAGCACTTCCTCTGTCTCCAGTGGAACATCCACGCCGATGTTGTTCGCAGCCAGATACTCTTCGACCATCTTGGTCTGCTCTTCATCCAAAGACAGTTCCGACAAAGCCTTGTCCAGCTGATCCTTTTCGATCACGCCTCTGTTCTTTCTTGCTGCCGCAACAAGGCTTCGCAGGATGTTCTGCAGGCGCTTTCCCTGATCTTCCTTCTGCTGCTCTTTTTCCTCTGCACTTTTATCCATATTCTGATCCATATTATTTTCCACCATGTGAATGACCTTCCGTTTTCCGGCCTTTCATTTCTTATGTAACTATTTAGCAGTTATTCCCTTCCGTCCGGTTCCACATTCACAACTCGTTCTGCCGGAAGCGGCCCCGAGCCGTTTACAGAATGCTGATGTGAGAACAGATGATCCTGGCAGAATTCGTAGCCGCCCTGGCATTTGGAACAGTAGCGAAACTCGGCCGTCGGATCGTCCAGTTCTGTTTTGCCGCAGATTGCGCAGCGGTGGCGTGCCACGGTATAGCCGGCCGGTCGTCCTGTTTGACCATTATAGTCCCCTGCGCCCGCAGGCCGCATTCTCGATGCTCCCTGGCTGAATCCGCCCTGACTCGCTGCCTTCTGCCCGCGATTCACCGCATTCCGGAAATCTGCTCTTCGCTTGATCTCCTTTGGCGAGAACCGGCGCAGATCCTTGCGCCGCAGCCAGAAAATCAGGAAATTGGCCAGCGATGCGATCATCGAAATGCAGATAAAGAGCCCGGACAAACCGCCCCCTCTTGCTGCATTGACAAAATCAATCAGGAGCAGCACGCCGTACACCACTCCCATCCATTTAACCTTCACCGGAATGATGAACCACAAAAGAACCGTTGCATCCGGAAAGGTCATTGCATAGGCGAGGAAGATCGAGGTCGAGACATAATAGGTGCTGAAATACCTCGCCAGCATCTGATAATTCATCCGCAGAATGTCCGCCGTCATGCCGTCATATCCGCTGGCTACCGCCAGGAGAATTGCGCCGGATACAAACGCTCCCACAATCGTCAGGCCAATACCCGTCCAGATGTAGGCATTGTACTCTCTCGTCCCCCACGCATTCTCTAACGAGGTACCGATGGAATAGTAGAACATCATGGCAATCAGAATAAAGAAAATATTGCTGGTTCCCGGCGGCACCAATACCCACGTAATCAGGCGCCACACCTGTCCCCTGAAGATCAGATACGGATTCAGCGTCAGATAATCCAGGAAGGACGAATTGACTGCCTGGAGAATATAACCAAAGCCGTAACATAAAATAATGATCAGAGACAGATTCGGAATCGAGAAATGATCCAGAAACCAGCTGAAGGGATTCCCGGAACGCTTTCCGTAAGGTTGTCTGTTGCTGCCGTTTAACATACGCATTAACTCCTTGTAACGAAAGGGCACGCCACAGGTAGGGTGGCGGCAGAATGTCCGGCTGCCCGCAGCGAACATCTCCGCCAGGGCCCACCTGTGACGTGTCCTGAATTTGACCTTCAGCATACTTCACTTTCTGCTCCTTCCGCAAGTACAGCCCTGAATTGTTATACAATTTTAATCTTTTGTTGGCTTTCTCTTCGTTGCGTTTGTCCTAAACCCGGTCTATAATCCCTAGGATGCGCTTTTGGACAAAAAACGCATTTAATTAGAAGTATCAGAATCCAGATTCTGATTAAAATCTGTGTCTTCCGTCCGCCGGCCCACGCCTTTTTAGCAGACATGAGGACAGTGCTACATTTACAGGAGTACATTACGTGATTGCTAAGGACTACACACTCGGAATTGATATCGGCTCCACCACCGTCAAGGCAGCGCTCTTAGACTGTGACAGGAACCTCTTGTTCGGCGACTATCGCCGCCACCACGCACAGATTCGCGAAACTCTCCATGACATCCTTGAAGAGATTCATAACGAGCACGGCAACATTCGCATTCATCCCGTGATCACCGGATCCGGCGGACTTTCTCTGGCCAATTACCTGGGAATTCCCTTTGTGCAGGAGGTCGTTGCCGAGGCCTCTGCCATCGAGAACATTGCGCCCTTAACCGACGTTGCCATCGAGCTCGGCGGTGAGGATGCCAAGATCATCTATTTTGAAAACGGTAATGTGGAGCAGCGCATGAACGGCACCTGTGCCGGCGGCACCGGCTCCTTCATCGACCAGATGGCTTCCCTTCTGCAGACCGATGCAGCAGGGCTAAACGACTATGCCAAACATTACGAGTCCCTCTACACCATTGCCGCTCGCTGCGGCGTATTCGCAAAATCCGACATTCAACCCCTCATCAATGACGGCGCCCGCAAGGAGGACCTTGCTGCCTCCATTTTCCAGGCGGTTGTCATTCAGACGATTTCGGGCCTTGCCCAGGGCAAGCCGATCCGTGGACACGTAGCCTTCCTCGGCGGCCCGCTCCATTTCCTCACAGAGCTCAAGGCTGCCTTTATCCGCGAGCTCCATCTGGACGAGGAGCACACCATTGAGGTCGAGAATTCGCACCTCTTCCCTGCCATGGGCTCCGCCTACCAGGCCAAAGAGGACAACTCCATCCTCGTGGAGGACCTGTTAGAGAAAACAGCGCACCCCCTGCAGATGGAATTCGAGGTGCACCGCATGACGCCCCTCTTTGCAGATGAGACGGCCTATACGGATTTCCGAACGCGCCATGAGAGCCACAAGGTGGCGACCGGCGCCCTCGCATCCTACCAAGGCAAAGCGTTCCTTGGCATCGATGCCGGCTCCACCACGACCAAGCTTGCCCTTATCGGCGAGGACGGACAGCTCCTTTGGTCCTTTTATTCCTCCAACAGCGGATCTCCCATCAAAACGGCCATCCGCGGCATCACAGATCTCGACCAGCAGCTCCCCTCCGGCGTCACCATCGCAGGCGGCTGCTCCACCGGCTACGGCGAGGCCCTTTTAAAGGCGGCCTTCAAGCTGGACTGGGGCGAGGTTGAGACCATTGCACACTATTACGGCGCGTCGTATTTTGACCCTAATGTGGACTGCATTCTGGACATCGGCGGTCAGGATATGAAGTGCATCCGCATCAAGAACGGCGCCGTTGATTCCGTCACCTTAAATGAAGCCTGCTCGTCGGGCTGCGGCTCCTTCATTGAGACCTTTGCCAAGTCCCTGAACTATTCCGTCGAGGACTTTGCCAGGGCGGCACTGTTCGCCGAGAACCCGATCGACCTTGGAACCCGCTGCACGGTGTTCATGAACTCCCGTGTGAAACAGGCACAAAAGGAAGGCGCAACCGTCTCGGATATCTCCGCAGGCCTTGCCTACTCTGTCATCAAGAACGCCCTGTTCAAGGTGATGAAGGTGTCCTCTGCCGCAGAGCTTGGCAAGAACATCGTGGTACAGGGGGGAACCTTCTACAACGACGCCGTTCTGCGTGCCCTGGAGCTGATCTCCGGCGGCAATGTCATCCGACCGGATATCGCCGGCATCATGGGTGCCTTCGGCGCCGCCCTCATTGCAAGGGAGCGCTACGACGAGACCTCTCCTTCTCCGATGCTGAGCCTTGAGGAGATGGAGGAGCTGACCTTTGAGACCACCCTTCGCAGCTGCGGCAAGTGCAGCAACAACTGCCGCCTGACGGTAAACCACTTTAATGACGGACGCCAGTTCATCTCCGGCAACCGCTGTGAAAGAGGCCTTGGCCTTGAGAAAACAGACAACGGCATCCCCAACATGTTCCAGTTCAAGCTAAAGCGTCTCTTCTCCTACAAGCCGCTGACGCAGAAGCAGGCCGTTCGAGGCACCGTTGGTATTCCGCGCGTTCTGAACATGTACGAGGACTATCCGTTCTGGGCCACGTTTTTTGCCCAGCTAGGATACCGGGTCATCCTCTCTCCTCTCTCGACGCATGCGATTTATGAGATGGGCATCGAGTCCATCCCCTCGGAGTCCGAGTGCTACCCGGCCAAGCTCACCCACGGCCACGTGCAGTGGCTCATTGAGAAGGCACACGCAGACTTTATTTTCTATCCTTCCCTGTTCTATGAGAGGGATGAAAATAACGATGCCGACAACCATTACAACTGTCCCATTGTGTCTGCTTATCCCGAGAATATTAAGAACAACGTGGAGGAGATCATGTCAGGCAAGGTTGCCTTTCGGCACCCTTACATGGCCTTTACGAATTTAAAGACCATCTCCGAGGCGCTCACAAAGGAGTTCTCTGAGCTCCCGCAAAGCGAGGTTCTCTCCGCTGCCGAGGCTGCCTGGAAGGAGCTCCTGCAGTTCAGAAAGGACGTGCAGGCCGAGGGCGAAAGAGTCCTTAGCTTTATGGAGAGCACCGGCACCAAGGGCATTGTTCTGGCCGGCCGCCCTTACCATCTCGATCCCGAGATCAACCACGGCATTCCGGAGATGATCGGTTCCTACGGCTTTGCCGTATTGACGGAGGATGCGATCTCGCACCTTGGCACTCCCGAGCGCCCGCTCGTTGTTCTGGATCAGTGGATGTACCACTCGAGGCTCTATGCAGCGGCCTCCTACGTTCGCACTCGTGAGGACCTGGATCTCATCCAGCTTAACTCCTTTGGCTGCGGCGTGGATGCCGTCACCACCGATCAGGTCAGTGACATCCTCACCGGCTCGGACAAGATCTACACCTGCCTCAAGATCGATGAGGTCAACAACCTGGGCGCTGCGAGAATCCGCGTGCGCTCTCTTATCGCCGCCATCAGCATCCGGGACAAAAATGTGTTAAAGCGCACCATTCGTTCCACAGGGATCACCAAGGTTCCCTTTACGAAAAAGATGTTCGATGAGAACTACACGATCCTCTGCCCGCAGATGTCGCCGATTCATTTCGACCTCATCGAGCCCGCAGCAAGGTCCTGCGGCTACAACCTCGTGCTGATGCGAAACGACAACCACGAGGCCATCGACTACGGCTTAAAATACGTCAACAACGATGCCTGCTATCCGTCCCTTTTCGTGGTTGGGCAGGTCATGGAGGCCCTCTCTTCGGGCAAATACGACCTGAACAAAACCGCTGTCATCATGTCGCAGACGGGCGGTGGATGCCGCGCCTCCAACTACATCGGCTTTATTCGAAGAGCCTTAAAGAAGGCAGGAATGGAGCAGGTGCCCGTTATTTCGGCGAACCTCTCCGGCCTTGAGGGGAATCCGGGCTTTAAGATCACGTTCCCGCTCATCACAAGGCTGGCCTTTGCGGTCATTCTGGGCGATGTCCTGATGAAGTGCGTCTATCGCATGCGGCCGTATGAGAAGGAACCGGGCTCCGTACAGGCGATGTATGAGAAGTGGACGAAGAAGTGCTCCGATTTCCTCGTTAAGACCAAGGGGTTCCCTCTTCGTAAGGTGCAAAAGCTCGCCTGCGAGATCATCCGCGATTTTGATGCGCTGCCGATTGATGAGAATCTGAAAAAGCCCCGCGTCGGCGTGGTCGGCGAGATTCTGGTCAAGTACTCCTATGCGGCCAACAACCACCTTGTCGAGGTACTCGAGCACGAGGGTGCCGAGGCCGTGGTTCCGGATCTCATGGGCTTTATGCTGTATTGTTTTTACAATCAGATTTACAAGGCCGAGAACCTCGGCACGTCAAAATCGGCTGCCTTTGGCATGAACCTTTCCATTCATGCGATTGAGGACATTGCGCTTCGGCCGATTTACCGTGAATATGAAAAGAGCCGGCATTTCGAGGCGCCGGCGAGCATCTATCAGGTGGTGGAGTATGCAAAGCCGGTGGTTGACATCGGCAACCAGACGGGTGAGGGGTGGTTCCTCACGGGCGAGATGATCGAGCTCATTAAGAGCGGTGTTCCGAATGTCATCTGCATTCAGCCGTTTGGATGCCTTCCGAATCACGTGGTCGGAAAGGGTGTATCGAAAAAGGTTCGTGCCTTGTACCCGGAGGCGAACCTTGCGGCCATCGACTATGATCCGGGTGCGTCGGAGGTCAATCAGTTAAACCGCATTAAGCTGCTGCTCTCGGGAGCGCAGAAGGCACTGGAGCGACAGCAGGACTGTTCGTTGTGATTTCGGAGGACGCGGCGGGGTGGCCTTCGGCCACTAAAAAAGTGTTCTGTTCGCAGGAACGCGGCGGGGTGGCAAGTATGCGCGTCGCTGGGCCCTGCGGCTCTTAACATACGGACTGGCTTACCTTTACGGAGCTGGAGAACAGCGCCGGGGCTGGCTCACCCACGCCCAGCGCTCCCCGCCGCTTTGTTCTCGTCCCTGCACGCTGTCGCTGCGGCCAACCGGGATTTCGTCCCGTTTTGTGTTCCGCAGGGTCGCGCCTGCGCACACCTTGCCGCCCTGCCGCTGGCCTTGGGCGCACCTGAAAGTCAACTGCGATTGTCCTGCTGGCCTTGGGCGCACCTGACAGGCTTGCGTCATTACTTATGTTTAGTGTAAGATGGCTCTGGTTCAGCAGTATTGTTCGCCGTCACATACCGCGGTGAATGTAGATAGTAAGGAGAACATTTCATGATTTCAGCGAATAACGTAACCTACCGGGTCGGTAAGAAGGCCCTGTTCGAGGACGTCAACATTAAATTTACCGAGGGCGGCTGCTACGGCATCATCGGTGCCAACGGCGCCGGCAAGTCTACTTTCCTCAAGATTCTCTCCGGTCAGCTGGAGACGACGAACGGCGAGATTGCCATCACGCCCGGTCAGCGTCTCTCCTTCCTGGAGCAGGATCATGAAAAGTACAACGACCAAACGGCACTGGATACGGTCATTCAGGGCAACAAGCGCCTGTATGAAATCGGCAAGGAGAAGGACGCTCTGTATGCCAAGCCGGATTTTTCTGACGAGGACGGCATTCGTGCAGCAGAGCTCGAGAGTGACTATGCCGAGATGGGCGGGTATGAGGCCGAGTCCGATGCGGAGTCTCTTCTGAACGGCCTTGGCATTTCGGATGAGTATCATTATCAGATGATGAGCGACCTCAACGGCGCCCAAAAGGTGAAGGTTCTGCTGGCAAGAGCCCTGTTCGGCAATCCGGACATCCTGCTCCTCGACGAGCCCACGAACCACCTGGACCTCGATGCCATCTCCTGGCTCGAGGAGTTCCTGATCAACTTTGAGAATATTGTCATCGTGGTATCGCACGACCGTTATTTCCTGAACAAGGTCTGCACGGACATCGCTGACATCGACTACGGCAAAATAACGCTCTACGCCGGCAACTATGACTTCTGGTATGAGTCTTCTCAGCTGATGATCCGTCAGATGAAGGAGGCCAACAAGAAGAAGGAAGAAAAGATCAAGGAGCTTAAGGAGTTCATCTCCCGTTTCTCCGCCAACGCTTCCAAGTCCAAACAAGCGACCTCCCGTAAGCGCGCTTTGGAGAAGATCGAGCTCGATGAGATCAAGCCTTCTTCGAGAAAGTATCCTTTCATTGATTTCCGCCCGGACCGTGAGATCGGCAACGAGGTCCTGACGGTAGAGCATCTCTCCAAGACCGTTAACGGCGTCAAGCTCCTCGATGATGTCTCCTTTGTCGTTAAACACGACGACAAGATCGCCTTCGTCGGCTCCCAGGAGCAGGCAAAGACCGCTCTTTTCGAGATCCTCATGGGCAATATGGAGCCGGACAGCGGCACCTACAAGTGGGGTGTAACGACCTCACAGTCGTATTTTAAAAAGGACAATACGGAGCTCTTCAATACAGAGGAGGACATCACCCAGTGGCTGACGGCCTACTCTCAGATCAAGGACGTCACCTATGTCCGCGGCTTCCTCGGACGCATGCTCTTCCGCGGCGAGGACGGTGTCAAGAAGGTCAAGGTTCTCTCGGGTGGTGAGAAGGTTCGTTGCCAGCTCTCTTCCATGATGATCAGCGGTGCGAACTGCCTGATCTTTGACGAGCCGACAAACCATCTGGACATGGAGTCCATCTCGGCCCTCAACGACGGCATGATCAAGTTCCCTGGCGTTGAGCTCATCGCCTGCCGCGACCACCAGGTCGTTCAGACGACGGCCAACCGCATCATCGAGATCCTGCCCGGCGGCAGCATCATCGACAAGGAATCCGACTACGACACCTACCTCGAGCAGGATGCCGATGCGAGAAAACGTACCGTCTATGTGGCTGATACCACAGACGACAACGAAGACAGCGAAGAATAAGGATCACCGGATACGGATCGCAGCATAAAGATCACAGCATAAGGATCGCAGCATAGAGATGAACGAATACGAAGCATCGCTGCCGATCCCCAAAAAAGGAGAGACATCCCTGCGGATGCCTCTCCTTTTTATTACAAAGCTAGATCAAATGTTTTCTATCTCATGATATTGAACTCGATGCGCTTTGTATCCACAATACCACGCCATCCAGCAAAACATGCTCTAGTTGTTGCAAATCTCATTCTTTATTCTGTGCAGTTCTGTATCCGATATTTGATCATCAACACACTTGCGAACCATTTCAAATGAGAGCCCGGCCGCAAACATACGCTGCGCCATCGCCATCTGCCCTTCTTCCCGAGCCTCTGCCTTTAGCTCTTCCATAACGCCTTCTACATCACATTCTGTCAGAATCATATCTACCACCATCGCTTTCTGTGATATCAGATATTGTTTGATCGTTCCATCCGGGAGCTGCTCGATTGCCGCACTGACCGTCTCATCCGTAATCCCGGGGCTGCTCTTACGGCAGATGTCGATGAACTGCGAATACTCTGCCAAAGGCTCACACTTTCCCGGGAGTTCCTTTCCCGGATTGATGTTGTACACATGTACATTTGCCTCTATGTCACCCTCTCCGGGATTCATAAAACAGTCTGACAGATGAAGAACACCGTCTTCTACATCTGCTGTGCCATTATACAGCGTCACCAGTTTTGGTGTCGGAATTCGGACCAGTCTCGAACCATACATTTTCTTATCGAGCTTACTTGAAAGAACCAGATAGTGTATGTTGTAACCAAAAAGTGTCCAAAATGTCACGCTCACATTATCTTCATACAGCCCGTATTACAGGATCTCATAAATCTGATGCAGATCTTCGATCTCATAATCGATCCGTACATCTTCCTTCCTTGGCAGATGTCCCGGATTGTACCAGCAGGTTTGGATACCGGCGCAGTTGCCGCCGCGAATGTCGCTGGTGAGAGAATCGCCAACGATCAAGGTCTGCGCATAGTCCTGCGGCTGGATTCCGGCTCGTTCAAAGACCGGCAGGAAGAATTCCATACTCGGCTTTTCTGCACCAACCTCTTCGGAAAGAAACACGTCATCCATCAGCTCGCCAAGACCTGACTCGCGAAGCTTTTTCGTCTGTGCAACGACGGTACCGTTGGAAACGGCATACTGGCGCACTCTGCCGCGAAGCGACTTTACGATTTCATAGCTATCATCCCGGAATACAATGGTGTCGCCGAGGGTAATCTGATACCTCTCGTTAAAGGCCGGTGCAACCGAGGCATCCAATCCCTCGCCCTCCAGAAAATCATGGAATCTTCCGACCAGAATCTCAGGCTTTGTCAGCTCTTTTCGCTCCAGCCTTTCCCAGTACACCTTGTTGATGGCAGAATACCTTGCCAACATTTCGTCCGTACAGTCGCCCAGCCCGAATTCTCCGAACAGCTTCCGAACTGCTGCGCTCTCTGCTGCCAGAAAATCCAGAAGTGTACCGTCCACATCCCATAAAACTGCTGTAATCATCCTTTACTTCCTTATATGGTATCTGTTTAGCACCTGGCGATTTCAATCATGAATTGGGCGCCTCGCGCACAAATTCATCACTGAAATCGCCAGGTGGGCAAGGAGCGGAGCTCCTTGCCCAGCCACATCGAGGTTTTCCGAAGCCAGGAGTGTATTGCCGACTGTGCCGGCAATCACTCCAAACAACTCGAAAATGCCATAAGGCATTTTCTACTTGTGCCATAAGGCATTTTCGAGTACCAAAATCGAGATGGTGCTGAACAGGTACACTTTATGCACAACAAAAGGCGTTCTTTTCAGAACGCCCAAAAACACTATTCAAGATGCTGTGTTGCTCAAGAGGCATATCGTCTCCATATTCGCAGTCTTGGGGAACTGATTGACACAGATGCCCCGGACAGGA
The DNA here is from genome assembly GCA_963605745.1 of Lachnospiraceae bacterium. Lineage (GTDB taxonomy): Bacteria > Bacillota > Clostridia > Lachnospirales > Lachnospiraceae > CAG-791. The sequence continues at coordinate 1,965 of CAVCWT010000050.1, read as the reverse complement.
ACATAGCCCGCCTCCCGCATGATCGGCAGATCTCTTGCAAGGCTGGTTGGCTTGCAGGAAATGTACAGGATATGCTGTACACCGTATTGCAGGATCTTTGGCAAGGCCTTGGGATGTACCCCGTCCCTTGGCGGATCCAGAATGATAAAGTCCGGCTTCTCCTCGATGGTGTCAATCACCTTGAGCACATCTCCTGCGATGAACTCGCAGTTCGGCGTATGGTTGCGAATGGCGTTTTCTCTTGCCGCCTCTACTGCCTCCTCCACGATCTCAACACCGATAACCTTGGAGGCCACCGGAGCGATCAGCTGCGAGATGGTGCCGGTTCCGCAATAGAGATCATAGATCACAGGCTTTTTCCCGGAGAGCTGTTCCGCATCGCCACAGGCTTCCTGCATTTTTTCTGACTCTTGCATTCTCTCCTCTTCCATTCCCTCCGTGATCATCCGACGCGCGGTTTCATACAACAACTCTGCGCCGTAGCTGTTGGTCTGGAAAAAAGAAAACGGACTCACAGTAAACTGCAGTCCCAGCAGTTCTTCCTCAAAGCTGCCTTTTCCATGCAGGATCTCCGTTCCCTGATCCTCTACGATATCGGCAACAGAGTCATTGTGCGTATGCAGAATACCGGCAATGCATCCGTCATAGGTCTGAGACAAAAGGCATTCCCTCCACCCGGCGAGCAGCTGCTCTTCGCAGCATTTCTCCTGCGGGTCCTGTGAAGGTTCCCTCCTGCTGTCACTGCACACTCCTGCCGCTCCGCCCTGCAAATCTTCTGCATGTTCAGAAGACTCTGCTCGCAGCGGCTCCTGTGTCGTCGTCACGAGATCCACGAGAATCTCTCCGGTCTTCATCCCCTTTCGGATCAGAAGGTGCCGCAGGTATCCTTCATGCCGCATACGATGATAGAAGGGAACTCCCTTTGATGACCAGTATTCCCTGGTCGCACCGATGATCCTCCGGAAATCCTCGTCCACAATCTGACAGTCATCCGCATTGGTCACATCATAAAAGGATCCTCGTTTGTGCATGCCCAGAGTCATCGGGCCTTCCTTCATCTCATCGCCGAAGGTCAGTTCCATCTTGTTGCGGTAGCCCTTGGTCACCGGACTTTCCAGAACACCTTCAAACCACGTATCTGCTGCCGGATCTGCCTCCTGCAGGATCTTTCGAATCTGCTGCTCCTTTAAGGAGAGCTCTTCCTCTTCCGGAAGGTTCAGATAAAGGCATCCGCCGCAGGTTCCGAATCTCGGACAGGCCGGCCGGATCTCACAGGGAGCTGTCTCCAGGATTTCGAGAAGACAGCCTTCTGCGCGGCCGCTCCGGCGTTTGGTGATCCGGGTCCGAACCTTCTGGCCGGGGATCGTATTTTTGACTACAACCTCAAAGTCTTCTGTGTGGAATACGCCCTTGTTGGGGAACCGCAGTGTCTCTATGGTCCCTTCGATGATGTCGCCCTTCTTCATTCAGTCCTCAGTTTTCCTTTTCGAACTCGTCTGCGATGTCCGGATCCTCCGTGCACTCTTCCTCGCAGGTTCCTGCTGCGTCCTCGTCCTCGAAATCACTATCGTCCTTGAATCTGGGCACAACGAACTTGACAATGGCAAAAACAACGCCGCAGACGACCACGATCACGCCAATGATGATCAGAATATTGCGGATAAAGACTGCTGTCTCATCCGGATCCTTCTCTTCCTTGCCGCCTGCCGGGATCAGCCGATTCAGAGCCGATACAATGGCTGCCGAGCTGATGGCAGAGCTTACTGCAGAACTAACATTCTTGATTACGTTTTCCATGACAATCCTCCTGATTCCTTTCCTTGCTCTATCAAAGGCAGCCTTTCGCACTGCCCGTTTTACCTTTTTCTTAACCAGATTCGTTACAATCATACTATGCCTTCCCAACCAACATATCCTTTTTAATGACCTCAGACATCAGTCATCATCCATCAGACATCAGTCATC
>CAVCWT010000049.1:0-13895 GCA_963605745.1 Lachnospiraceae bacterium | reverse complement strand
GCCCAAGTAAACAGGAGCTTCTGGCTTGAGTACTGGGCTGCGCTAAAATTTGTTATGGATGAGATGCCAAAATAATTGACAACATTTGTCTTAAATGCATCCCGGCTCATGCGAATTTCAGGCGCGGAAGGCCCGTAATATCCAGCAGGAATGTTGTTAAAGGTGACGTAGCCGGAGCCGGAACCGAAGCCCCCAGCATACTGAGCCTGTCCTCGGTTCGACATGGAACCGGTCTGCTTGCTCTTAAAATCTGTCGAGTAGAATGTTTTTCCAGCTAGTACGTTTCCTGCTTCAGCGTTTCCGCTCGCTGAGAGTGTACCCTCCACCGGGATAGGCGAGTCTTTGGTAAGTGCCTTATAGCCGGAGATCACTTCGGCAGCAGATGCCGTGCAAAGTGCGTTAGAGCTCCCACCCCCGGAAGCTGTTATAAAATGTCCCATATATCACACCTCCTGCAGAGCTATTGGCAGATTTCTGCTCGGCTTTGAGTCGCGGCACGTAAAAGTAACCGAGCCCTCTGCTGTCGTCACCTCATCGATATATCCGACCTCTGCCTTGATCGTGGCGCGGCCTGTTGCGTCCGCGCCTGTGTATATCGAGCTCGTGGCATCGACTGAGAAAAAGCCGTTTGTAGTCGGGTGGATGTCTGGCATAGACAGCGTCTGGGTATATGGCTTAGATGCAGACCAGCCAGAAGCCGGAAGCGTCACGAGTCTCGCTTCATGTCTGCCATTCCAGAGGTCGCTTAAGTCTATAACCCGTCTCACATCCGCCCAGCTGGTCACGCTCGTGGTTGTCTTTATAAATGTTGCAAACGGCATCTGATACACAGTTCCGGTGTCGTCCAAGTCCTCCTGTATATAGCTCGGATAACGGTCGGACGACGACAGAATTTTAAAAGCGCCCTGATTAAATTCTTCAGCCGTGTTAGTCTTTGACAGATCAATCTCAAAAACAAGGGCACAGTACAGCTGTCCGGACTGCACCTCTGGGAGCTGGACGTTCTCAGTGCCCTCGATTTGGAGCATTCGCCCCGATGCAAAAAAATATCCGGCGCCTACAAAAGCGTAAGTGTCGGAGTGCGTCATTTCGCAGCCCTTAGATACTCCGTTTTCATGGTTTAAAAATGTCCACATAAAGTGGCCCATGTTTGCGGAGGTCATCAGCTGATCCGCAAAATTGATTCCCTTTACCATCAACTCCTCCTTATCTTTTCTATGAGCGTGACCGGCAGTGTGCCGAGCACAATTTCTTTTGTGCCAGAATCCGACGATGTGCTAGTTTGCGTGATGATAGAGGTTTTGATCCCGGTCTTTGTTTTGACCATACAACTCCGACCGATGTACAAGCCTGCAACATCGTAGAGCTTCGTCTCCGTCCGCAACGAAAAGCTTATTTTGTGATTGTAAGCATTTCCCGAAAACTCGTTTTTTACGGATTGCAAAAATCCTTCCTCGGTCTCGGTCTCGATTCGGATTGATTCGACCGTACCGCTTGCTCGATTTTCATCAGACACGTTTTCCGTTATCGTCCTGTCGGCCAACAGGTAAAACGTCCGCTTCGTCTCAGCCCCGATGATGGTTTTGCCGTTATCATCCTCGGTGTCCGGGATTTTCCACATCGCAATCAGCTTTGCCAGCACATCCACATCATAAGTTTCGGAGTAATCGGATATATCACTGACGCTCGTATTAAAGCAGACCGGATCATCTGTTTTACGCCTAACGGTTATTTTGAGACTGCCATTTTTGATGTCAAAGTCAGTGTAAATCCCATAATACTGCTTGAGGTTACCGAGATAGGTTTTAAGGTTATACACACCGTCATTGCTGTTTACCGTGGTGGACACCTTAGCATACACGGGTGTGTGGGTACTTACAGTCACGGTTATTTTATCAGTATCTAGCAAAGGATCACCGGAACTGATCCAGTTGGATTCGATGGTTTTTTTGACAAAATCCTCGACTCCAGTGCCAGAAATCGAGTCTTCATCCTCGACTAGTATCGTGCGATCGAAAAAGTTTTCCTTCTGCAGCAGGCTGACTGTATACATCGTCTGCTTTTCCGACGATGTATAGGACTCACAGATCCCCTGAAACTCTATCAGATTGTCATTTTTACAAATGACAAAATCCGATTTTTCGACCGCCGGAATCCTTGGCACAGTAATGGAGGATTTATTTGAGTAATCGATATCCTCCGAAAAGCTGTAGTCCGTATATTCAAGGATATCTTTCGGCCGGAAAGTCCGGCCGTCTAAAATATATGCCAGTCTCATCAGACCACCCTATAGTACCGGTATACTACCATCAGCGTTTTTCCGACCACTTCGGTATCTCCGGTCAAATTAAACTCACAGCTTCCGATCGGGAGCTTAAAGAAATTTGCATTCTCGATATCCAGCAAGCTATTAAGATTCGTTTCTGCCCCATCCGTGCCAATTTTATAGGCATAAATATCTCCATCTATGGAGCTGTACCGGAGACATTCGCCCTTTTCGATCGTGACCGGAAATTTCACCTTTGAAATCTCGGCACCGTTTTGCTTGACGCTCATCTTGGGATTTTCAAGATAGCCCCATATCTCGATCGTAAAGGGCGCAGGGACATGCCCATCATTAGAAATGAGCATCTGACGGTTCTCGTAGTCCCGGAATCGGGCCGGCCATTGCACATCGTAGCGAAACTCACCATCAACTCGCTCCACTCGGTATACATCAGTGCTATCACTGTAAAAGAGGCTTTTGCACGTCATCCTGACCGAGCACTGCAGCGTCTTTGACTCATCAACCTCGCTTTTGCTCACCGACACAAGGTCTATATCTCTCCGATAAGTCCCTGTGTCAGTCTCATAGATGAGCGACAGGGCCGCAGCCGCATTAACCCATTGGGTAAATTTATTCTGAGCGAGATAGGGCTTTGAGCCGCCGAAAACCATTGTGCCTGTGATTTCTGACTGCTTGTCCTCAAGGTAATTCCGCACAAAAGAGCTTCCGGCTTTTGAGTATGAGCTGTCTAGCTCATACCCTAAGCCGTCCGGACTGTATAAAAACCCGGTCTCGATATGATTGAGGTCATAGATCTGGCCGTATTCATTTCGTAGCGAAAATTTACGTATCACAGCATACCTCCAATCTGCTCATTTACTGTCTCAGCTATCACCTTTCCGTCAAGCATCAGCTGATTGTATGACCTCACAACAATGGGCTGCGACTTCATGCCCTCGCCAAAGCCATTCACGTTCAGTGACATCTGGCCGGTAAGCTTTTCAAGCTCATCCGTGATCCGCCACATATTGCCGGAGATTCCGGACGCTAAGCCCTTCATCATGTCCGGCATCCAGCTTTCGTATTCCGCAAGTGGGCCCTTGTCTGGACAGGAGAAGTGCAGCCAATCCGTGATAGTATCGGCAATATCCTCAACAGCATCGCCTACAGCGCTGGCGGCGTCCCGGATTCCATCCGCGAGACCGTTGATAAAGTCCGCACCCCACTGAAAAGCCTGCTCCGGGAGCCCGGTGATGAAATCTATTGCACCTTGGAAACCTTCCTTGACCACATCTGGGATCTTCGAAACGGTTTCCCCGATGCTCGTTTTCATATTTTCGAAGGCCTGGATCGCGTCGTCCTTTAACTTTGTTGCAGTTTCCACGACAAAGGTTTTGACCGATTCCCAGATTTCACTGACGCTCTGCTTTAGGCTTTCAAATTTTTCCTTCACACCTTCCCAAAGGAGCTTCGCGATCTCAACAACGAGAGTCTTGATGGCATTCCACAAAGTCGATGCTGCAGATTTAATTTTTTCCCAGATCTTAGATGCATCGGAAGCTAGCTTGTCAAAATTCCCGGTCACGAGATCACACAGAAGCAGGACGGGCCCCAGAATCAGGGTCTTGACCAGCTCCCAAGCCGCTGAGGCTGCTGTCTTGATAAGCTCCCATATCGAGCTCATGCGAGACGCCATAGCGTCAAGGTTTGTGGTCACCCACGTGACTATGGTCGTTACGAAACTGGATATGCTCGTTGTGATTGTCTGCCACACATTTGTTACCGCGGTGCTGATCGAATCCCATAGCGTTGCAAGGAAAGCTTTGATCTCCTCAAAATGCTCTTTTACGAGCAGAACGAGATTTGCCACCGCATAAACGACACCCGCGACAATGGCAGCCACTAAAGCTGGAGCGCCAAGAATCACGGCGCCGACCGCTGCCAGTGCAACACCAACACCCATAATGATGTCTTTAACCAAGGAAAAACCGTTTACCCACATATCCACAAAGTTTTTAATCGCTGTAGCCGCTCCGACGACCACCGCGACCACACCACTGATGGTTGTCGCGATACCCTGCAGTGCCGCCAGCTTTGCAGGTATAGTCGATATAAACGACACTATCTTTGGCGCCCATGTCATGATCTGGCCTACCGCCGTCATGACCTTACCCACCACTATGAGGACAGGACCGAGAGCCGCCACGAGCAGCGCGACCGCAACAATAGTCTGCTGCACCCCCGTGGGGAGGCTGTTGAGCCAGTTGGCGAGCTGCTGGAGCATGTCGACAATGTTTTGTACCGCGGGCATAAGGATTTCTCCGAACGATATTGCCAGCTCCTCGAGCGCCGACTTTAAAATCGTTACCTGTCCGTTGAGGTTGTCCTGCATGACCGCGGCCATCTGTGCGGCGGTGCCGTTGTAGCCACCCTGAGCAGCAGAGCATGTACTGATCGCACCCGCCAGCTTCTCGATATCGGACGGTGCGGCATTCATCAGCGACAGGAAACCGGACATTGCCTCCGTGCCAAACACGGTCTTTGCATTCGACGCCTGCTCGGACTCGCTCATCTGGTCAAACGCACCCCGGCAATCTGCCAGTATATCAGACAAGCTCCGCATGGATCCGTCTGCGTTGGTCGTTGCTACTGTTACATCACCAAGGGCGGCAGAACTAAAAGTAAGATCTCCGTTGAGGCTGTTCATAATCGTCCGGAGTGCGGTTCCGGCCTGGGAGCCCTTGATTCCGGAGTTCGCCATGAGACCGATAGCCTCAGCGGTATCCTCAGCCGAGAAGCCCAGTGCGCCAGCAACAGGAGCCGCATACTTAAACGTCTCGCCCATCATGGACACGTTGGTGTTTGCATTGCTGGAAGCCGCTGCAAGGATATCTGCGAAGTGCCCGGAGTCCTGTGCGGACAACCCGAAGGCCGTCAGTGCATCGGTCACAATATCGGAAGTCGTTCCGAGATCTTCGCCGGATGCCGCCGCAAGGTTCATAATACCCTCGACACCACTCAGCATGTCTTGTGTTTTCCATCCTGCCATGGCCATGTAATTCATGGCTTCGGCAGCTTCGGACGCAGAAAACTTTGTGGTGGCGCCCATTTCCCGGGCCTTATCTCTAAGTGATTCTAGGTCGTCGCCAGTGGCGCCGGACACAGCGGCCACCTGGCTCATTGCTGAGTCAAAGTCTGCAGCGGTTTTTACCGATGCCGTACCCGCAGCGGCTACTGCGCCAGTTACCGGCAAAAGAGCCTTGCCTGCACCGGACACTGCATTCCCGGCTGACTTCAGCTTTTCTCCTGCCTGAGCAATTTTCTGCAGAGTCTCGTTTGACTCTGCTGCCTGCCGCTCCAAATCCCTCAGGTCGTTCTCGGTCTCGATGATCTCACGCTGTATTGCATCATAGGACTCCTGACCTTTTCCCGTGTTGGCCAGCTCTTCAGCAGCAGCCTGTGCGCCCTGCTTTAAGGCCTCAAGTTTTTCCTTTGTCTTGGCGATCGACCCGCTCAGCATCTCCTGTTTCTGCCGAAGCAATTCAGTGTTGGTCGGATCCAGTTTGAGGAGATTGTTTACATCCTTGAGAGACCGGGAAGTCTTATTAATTTCAGAGTCAAGACTCTTAATCCCGCTGACAAATTTCGTGGTGTCAGCTCCGATTTCGATTGTAACTCCTCGTATATTTTTCGATGCCATTGCTCACCTCTTAAAATCTGTCAAAATCTGCCTGTGTGGGCTTAAGCGGATATTCTACAGAGTCGTTTTGAGACTCAGTGGCCATATCAAGCACCATCCCCACAGTCAGCAAGCCCATGTCTCCGATGGAGATACCCAGCTGCACCGCTCTCAGCATAAAGAGAGGTGTGTTCATCTCACGGGTTGTCGGCCGGATTTTTTTTTACCCACGGACATAGTCTCAGAGTTAAGCCCCCAGAGCCGGAGGATTTCCGGGAGCACCTGGTAAATCGAAAACGTATTGAAATTATCAAGCCATTCGTTCACGTCATCCGGTGTGTTCTCCGGATCTCCGTGCTTGGCCATGATAAAAGCCACGTTTTCGAACATCTCCAAATCCTCAATCGGAATGTCGGAATCGTCTGAGCTCTGTACTGATTTCTGAATCTGTGCCAGGTCTTTGAAAATATCCCGCCGAAACCAGCCTCTGTATAAACGTGGAATGGCAGCGGACGCTTTAAACGTCACTGCCACGCCATCGATTTCTATGGTCTTTTTCAGCATTTGTTATCCTTCCGTCTTTGTGGGGACATAGACCGTCTGATACCAGCTGGAGTATGTCGCTGCATCAGTGTCAGCAGACGACCGGCCCTTAACGATGTTGCCGTCAAGAGCAGCATTATACACAGTGGCCGCAGTGAGCTCCAGGGACTCAGTCTTAACCTCCTTGGAGTCCTCGGAAGTCTCGGATTCAATGGACGGTCTGGATGCGGTCACGTTATACAGTACATGTCTAATCTGGTTCTGATCACCATCAAATTCAAACAGCAGAGCAAAATGCACGATCTTAGCGTCTGCCATTTCAACGAGCACCTTCTTCTCATCCTCCTGGTCTCCGAGTACATCCCGGCGGAAGGACTCCGGTACCATTGCGGACTCAAAGTCTCCAGAGTAGCCGTTGTTAGCTACAGTGGTGTAATACACGACGCCGTCAGCGTAAAACTTCGTGGTGTCACCCTCTGCGTCCAGAGACAACGACACAGCGCCCGGCCACGCCACCGGAGTGCCATAGGAATAGCTTCCGTCTTCCTGCTCTGTAGCAACGGCATAATGCACATTCTTAAGGTTAAACTTAACCTTGTTCGCCTTGTTTGCCATTTTTAATCCTTTCTACACTTCGTAAAGTGATTCGTAAAAATCTTCACTCTCGATGTAAGCCGTGTCAGCTGCTATCCGATAAAAGATTTCAGCCGTATCAAGCTGTTCCTCAAGAGCTGTCATGATGCTCGACATCTCATCCGGAGTGGATGCATACAATTCAACGTCCACATTTTGCCCGTGATGGTATGTCTTTCCATCGGCCGAAAAGCTCTGCCCCGCAACTCTCCGATAAACAATAAAAGGGGGTGGCACAGCTTCGGCCTGTGAAAAATGATCATACCTATAATCCCATCCGTGAGCTTCCTTTAGATTCTCAAGGACGGCTTTGATTTTCTCATCCATTCGCAAGTTCCTGCACCACCTTTTCCATGTTTTCGATTGCATGCCGTTCTGCTGGCTCGATGTGTGGGAATGCCCTCACGCGCCCGCCGTTGGCCTTTGCATGACCATGCTCCAATAGGTGCGCCAGCTGATACCGTGTGCGGTTGTACACAATAGCTTCATAGCTCACTCTTGAGATGCCCTGTTTATTGACGGCCCACCCAGCACGATACTTGCCAGTCTCGACATTAGCGCCCGCCTGCGTCTCTTTTTTAGCGACTTCGGCGGTTTTCTCCACTGCTTTTTTCATCCCCTCGGTGACGCTGTTTCCATACTCTTCGAGGATTTTGCTGAGGGCCGCGTCAAAATCAGGTATCCTTATTCTTCTTGTTGACACTGACCACCTTCTTTTCTGCGATCCCCGCATCGATCAGCATCTGACCCGTCTTATCCGGTACCTCAATGCTCGCGCCGCGCTCGGCGCCGTACTGCCCGGAGACAAAAGTCTTTAAGGCTTTGATTCTCATGTTTTTACCTCCATCAGTACCTGTACAGACTGCAGCTCCAGAAGGTCAACGCTCCGCTCTGGCTTCTGCTGGATCCGCGCGATACGGTACTGATCACTGTTGATAATAGCTATATCCATCTCACTGATGATTTTGGTATGCGGCACCTTTATCAGCCGGTCAACTTTCACGGATTTAACAGACGTCTGAGCTTGGTAATACCGGTTTACTCCGACAGACTGCTGCTCATAGTTAAGTTTTAACTTAAAGTCTCCGACCTTACGGCCATCGGCGGCAGCATAGATTTTCACGCACCCGTCCGGAAACGTCTCTACTTTTTGCCCTGGCCTCATGTCGTGCTCCTATCTACATCATAGAGGAGCTTGAGAGCCAGAATCTCAGAGGCATATGCCTTCATGAACTGGTCAAGCGCCCCGGCCCGGTCGTAGAGAAGATAATTAAAAAGGAGCGCCTGCGCCCGGAGATTACCAGTTATCTGGTAGGTCTCCGGCTCCGCAGAAACTCCTGTCTTTGCGCTGATCAGTGCAATGCCCCTACTGATCTGGCCTTTTAGCTTCTTGTCGGTGTCGTCATCGTCCCAAGTGATATCAAGATATAACTTTGCTTCCTTCAGCAGCTCATCCATCAGGCATTCTCAACCTGGTAAACCAGCGGCTTGAGAGCGGAGATGTCGAGTCTCAGGAAAGCGTTGTCATCCTTCGGGCGGCCATTGCCATAAGCTACGATCTTATAGTAGCGGTTGTCCTCGATAAACTTGTAGTCATCAGAAAACTGGATACCGCGCTTGCCGCCAATGCCAAGGAAGTACTTCTTGCCCATACCGAGAATGGCCTCGCCGGTAGCCACAGCTACGGACTGGATGATCTGTGTCGGAACAGGCAGAACATCGGAAGCATAGCCGCCATTCGGGGTCATAACTGTAGTTGCCGGCATTACGACCTTGTAATAGTCCGCCGGATTTACTACCAGCACCAGACCATTGACAGCTCTCGGCTTTCCGTACTGAGTTGTTGCCAATTTGGAAATCAGATTTCCATAAGTCGCCGGTCTGAAGTCAGTCACAGCAACCTTTTCCTTCTGTGGATACACGCCGCCGGTAACGGTCACATCATCGGCGACAGATCTATCCATACCGATGGGCTGGTCCTTACCGGTGCCGGAAACGATAGCCTTTTCATAGCCAATAGCCAGTGCCTCAGACAGGCAAGTACGGATGTAGGAGTCAAGCCAGGATGCGCCCAGTGCCAGCATATCCTGAGATACAGGCATGTATGCAGACAGCTTAAACTGGCCAAGGTCGATAGCCTTAAAGCCGGATGTGATCTCCTTCGTGATCTCGCTCTCCAGTGCGCCCCATGTAGCGTTGTCGCCACTGTCAGTGTTCACCAAGAATCTCATAATGCCGGTTGCATTAACAGTGTCGACAGCATCAAGCAGAGGGTGAGACTGCTTCATATCCTCCATCACCTGTGTGATGATAGTGATCGGCAGGGTCTTCTGCACATCGGTCAGGGCCATCTTAAGGTCGCCGTTGTTGGCGCCCATAGCCTCGATCAGGGAATTGTAAAACTCTGTCTCCTTAGTGGTCAGGACTCTCACACCTCTCTGCGCCAGAGCAGCTGCATCATGGCTGCCATTCATCTCGGCAGCGGATGCCTTTACCTCGTTTTCGATGCTCTCAAACATCTCCTGCAGGCCAGACTCAAAAGCCGCTGCGTCGCTGTTTGTAAGAGCATTAGTGATTCTCTGAGCAATCTCAGTGCGATTTGCAAAATCATGATTCTTCATTTTCTTAACCTCCAAAATTAAAGAAACCCTTGTTGTTCTTGGGTGCCGCGGAAAGCTTATCCGCTGCAGCCATCAGGCTCTCGCCGATTTCGTTGAGTCTATCCACGACTTCTTTCAGCGGAGCGACATCGGTCTGCCCGGGTGCCTTTGGCTTTGCGGTGACCGCCTTGATGATCGATGCCATGGCATCGTTTGTAACAACACCCTCGGCCTCAGCTTCTTCGCCGTCAATCTCAGTAGCAAAGCCCATCTGCAGGGCATCCTCTGCCTTGATCCATGTCTCTGCCTTTAGCATCTGATGCAATTCATCATCAGAGCATGTCACACCACCTTCACGATAAGCGTTTGCCGCGGCCTCGGTGATCGTCCGAAGATCCGCAGCGGCCTTCTCCAAATCGTCCGGACTTCCGGAAGCGGAGACAATCGCCTGATGGATAAAGAGTAACGACGCTTTGTTCATGACTCGCTTCTTGCCCGCCATAAAGATGAGCGACGCAGCAGATGCCGCGAAGCCTTCGCAGACCGTTGTTACATTCCGGTTCTTAAGGGCATTATAGATTGCAAGCCCTTCTTTCACCTCGCCGCCGTTAGAGTTAATGTGGACGGTGATGCTGTAGTCCTCTGGGATGCTGTGCAGCTGCTCCACAAGATCAAAAGCACCTACGTCCGCAGGCGACCCGAAGAGCTCTTCGAGCAGTGCGCTGCCTTTACTCCGGATATCTCCGAAAATCAGCACATCCGCGGTCTTTTCCTCCTCGTCCCTCTGCATTGAGAAGTACGGGATTAGCATTTTCTTAGCCATCTTTTACCTCCTTTTCTTCCGGGTTTCCCGGAGATTTTGATTTATCTACACCCCCGCCAGGATCCGTGCATATCAGCAGATCCTGAACAGAGGAGTAGTTTTTAGTCATCCAGTGCTGCGAAGCCCACGGTTCGTCAATAGTATCAAGACCAAGGCGGGCGCGGATGTCATTCACGCAGAACGCACCGGAGCCGATCAGTTTATCGATCGGGTCAGCTATATCAAAGATGTCGGTGTACTTGATGTTTCCAAGGCTTCCGACGATGTAAGTATCAGCATACACAAGACTCTGGCCATACAGCTTCCGGTTTATCTCCGTCTCGATCTGCTTAATCAGCGGCTGGACCGGAGAAGTCAAGAAAGTATTAAAGTCCTCTTTTGTGACGTTCTTCCCTGTCACGATCGAAGATGGAACCCCAAGAGTCTGAGCTGTCAGCTCAACGATATCGTCAATGAGTGACCGGATATCACGGGTATTCTGTCCGGTTCGGCCGTCACTCATCTCCTCGTATGTGTAACCGTTGAATAGCGGCAGCACCGCATTCTCAGCTGTGAAGTATTTCCGGAATTTGTCATTAACGAGGCTCGTGTAAGTCTCCTCAAAATTCGGATCCGCTTCTGCCAGCTCGTCAACATGGAGCACACCGTGTTTTCCAGCTGACCGTGCATAAGCGCTCGAACTCGACTTTAAAAGCTTCCCTTCTGCTGCCGCAATCGCGCCTAGTACGGTCTGGATCCGCTCGCCGCCGATGGTAAAATGCAGCACATCCGATGCCCGGAAGCTTCCGGGGATGCTCTCACCCCTCACCGTGACATCCTGGTAAATGTCTCCGTCAAGGCTTCGTGTGGTGGTAAATGCATCGGCTACGTACCGATGGCCTTTATACTCCACAACGAGCGCCTCCTGCCGGAGGTAAAGCATACCGACCAGCTTCATAAAAAATTCCTGGCGCGTCTGGTTGGGGTTCGGTGTATAATTCCAAGACCAGTGTTCCATGGCCCTGACCTTTTTGCCCCTCCGATAAGTCACCCAATCGACAGAGCCGACAGCGTGGCCAATCTTCCGGACAATAGCCCAGAATGCCATTCTCTGGAGGTAAATCTCAAGGCCCTCCGTTGACAGGTCTGCAGGTGTTTCCACGAGCGTGCCCGTCCTCACATCATCTTTTTCAGTCCCTCCAAGGAACCACTTAATAATATTAAAGCCCATGTCTTCACCTCCTCTCAAAATGTTGCGACGTCAAGCATCCGTCTGGAAGCTCTCCGCTCAATTATCATGTCCTCGCAGGTCATGGCCGCGACGAAGGCCATAAAAGGATCGGTCTTTCGGCTCTTGGCCTCGATCTTTCCGTACACAAAATTTCCAACGTCGGCATCATCAGAGCTTCCGAGCTTTCGCCCGTATCTGATGAGTTTTGTATTGTTCGCAGCCCATCGAAGTTCTGGGGCATCGCCCCAGGTTAGCCATTGGTTAGCAAAGCACGAGTCAATCACCGGAGCGATCCGCATGATGTCTGACGGTCTCACCATCTTTAGATTTTTGTATGCTTTGTTAAATCCGAGATCTGTCAGATATCTGGACAGCAAAGCATACCGGAAATCATCGATCGCCACTGCACGGATGGAGTACTGTTTCTTCATCTCGTAGAGATAGTTAGTGATGGTCTCCGGATGAATCTCTACATCATCAACCAGAGTCAGCCGCCCGTTGTCAGCCCATTCCTTCCAAGGGCACTTGAGCCGTGGGATATCCTTCGACGCTGTGCACATCCAGCTGTGGGATATGTCAAACCTCTGATCCCCTTGCTTAAAGTGTAGGTCTACGGACACCCAATCAGTAATTTTCGAAAAATCGATACCCGCAACGCATGTCCAGCCGGACAGATCCGGCAGCTCTCGGTTTGTCGCTTTAATATTGTCATAGTCCGTAACAGCAACATCAGTCGCGCCATCCGGGAGGTTCATACGCTTCGACATAAATGCCGGAAGCCGCTGCGGGTTTTTCTTCCAGTCTCTGTACTCCTTCTCGATTTCAAGCCGGAGATCTGGGAGATATGGGAGCGACGGATTCGCCTTTTCCCAGTTGGCCGGATCATGCACTTCATCCTTCTTGTCAAGCCGGCAGATAAATGGCAGCAGCCCGTTGTCTGGATCCCCGGAAAAAAGAATTCCCTCGGAGGTTTCCAAAAGGTCATCGAGAGGGCCCTCCCGGACGTCTCCGTTTGTCGTGTAGTACGACCGCCGTGGATGCTTGACCTTACCGAGACCAGTTACAAAGACGTTGATATTTTTATAGTCCTGGTACTGATGGATCTCGTTAAAGACCACCAGCCCGGAGCGCATACCGTCTTTACCGCCGGGGTTGTTCGTCCGGCCTCTGATAGATGCGCCGGTCTTGATGCCCTGCACAGACTCTTTCTTCCAGTGATAATGCTTCTTCAGCTTGGTGTTCTGCGCGGAATGTTCAAAGGCGTCAACTATGTCGAGCACAGGCCGCAGAGCCTGCTCCTCGTTGTTTGCACAAATATCGACATCATACTTAGGGATTCCGCAGTATGGGGATGCCAGGCACACCGACTCGAGCGCTATCGTGCCATCTTTACCCGCCCCTCGGCCGAGCATACAGAACAGCTCCGGCCATCTAGGCATGTTAGAGTCAATCCAAAACGTGCAGTCATGGAGCGTTATCACAAATTCTTGCCATGGGAATATTTTTTCAAACGGGAAATATTTCGCTAGGCTGATGTATTTATCAGCCAACTCCTCATCTACATAGATGTCCTCGTTTTCAAAGCAGTATCGTACATGCTCGACTAGACTTTTTATCTCTTTGTCTGCCCGTAGCGCCCCAGACTCCACGGCATCCACAAATGGCCGTAAGTGTGGGCTAAGGCTCAGTCGCTTAGAGGTCACACTCATCCCCGCCCTCACTATGTCCAAGGATGGAACCATTCGCGAACGTCTTGATTATCTCAAGCAATGTATGCACGGTTTGATTTGCCGCCGTGCTGGTCTTGTTGAACTCAGAGATCGCCGGATTCGCCACCATATTCTGACGGCCTTTTACGTATTCCTTTGCGATCAGCATATCCCCATCGTCAATTTCCTGCTGCAGTCTCTCCAATGTGGCGAGCTGCACCTTGTACCGGCTAAATGTGGTTTGAAAAAAGAAGTTCTGCTCTGCGCCGTTGTCCTGCGCCATCTTCAGTAGCTCATCAGCCACCTTTGTGAGGTCTGTTTTTACCCGTTTCTTTTTCTTGGTTTCCGTTTTGGTTCCTCCTTTCTGGAAATTTTTTCTTTTTGCTTATTTTTCAGCAAAGATTTTTCCATTTCCTCGCGCGTGTGTAATTT
>CAVCWT010000048.1:0-15737 GCA_963605745.1 Lachnospiraceae bacterium | reverse complement strand
AGTACAGCGTTTGCAAAATAACTGGCCAGATAACGCAGAATGATTTTCGGAGAGATTGTTCAGCACAGTATGATTTTAAGAGAGAGCAGACCGTTTACGGTCGGACTCACTTTTGAAATCGTACAAAAAGCTTTTGAAGAAGGGAATTGAATGGCGCAAAAGGGACAGCAACCATCCTATCGGGAATATGAGGCAGAGCTGAAGCGGCAGATCGCGGCGCAGGATTTTCGTCCTGTGTACCTTGTCTGCGGCAGCCAGGATTATCTGCGCCACGAGAATATCGTCCGCCTTCAAAAGGCAATCCTTGGAGATGGGGATGCCATGAACAGTACGATCCTTCAGGGCTCTGAGGTGCGGGCGGCCGACATCATCGGCCTTGCCCAGACAATGCCGTTCCTGTCAGAACGAAGGGTGATCACCATTACGGAATCCGAGTTCTTCAAAAAAACAGGCGATGAGGCCGAAAAGCTCTGCGAGTTTCTCCCCCAGCTGCCACCGACAACATATCTGATCTTTGAAGAGCCTTCGCCAAACAAAACGTACAAGCTGTACAAGGCAATTGCCCAAAAGGGCTATGTGCTGAGCTGTGACCTTGCGGGTGGGGACCGGGTTTCAGCGCAGGATCTGCAGCAGCTGCGGGAGTGGACGGCGAGACTATTTGCGGAAGATCATCTGCGAATTTCCAACCGAACAGTTGATTTGTTCCTGGAATATTCCGGGACCGATATGCTGGCCATTCGCTCTCAGAAAGAAAAGGTCTCGGCGTATTGCCTTGGCAGGGAAGAGGTTCTGCCGGAGGACATCCGGGCCATTTGTGTCCCGGTCGTGAAGGATCGTATTTTTGAGATGATCCAGGCCATCGCAGAGAGCAAACGGGAGCTGGCACTGGAAATCTACATGGATCTGGTTCAGCTGCAGACACCGCCGCAGGTGATTCTGTCCCTGATGACGAGGCAGTACAATCAGCTGCTGCAGATCTGCGAGTTGTCGGCAAGGTATTCGGACAAGGAACTGGCCTCCGTGTTAAAAATCAATCCATGGGCATTGTCGAACAAATTAAAGCCTCTTGCCAAGAGGTATACTACGCAGGTACTCGAACGTCTCCTGGAACTGTGCATGGATGCGGACTATGATTACAAAAATGGTAAAATAACTCCGGAACTGGCGGCGGAGCGGCTGATCATCCAGTGCTCCGGGAGGAGGTAGAGACAGATGAAACGCAAGGTACCGGTGCCGATGGAGCGCTATCGGCATTTTAAAGGACAGAGTTATCAGATCCTGAACATTGCACAGAAGGAGGACACCGGAGAGACGCTCGTCATCTACCAGGCGCTGTATGGCGAATTCAAGGTCTATGCAAGAGAATTGGGGAATTTTCTTTCCGAGGTTGACCATGCCAAATATCCTGCGGCCACCCAGCAGTATCGATTCGAGAGAATCAGCGGCTGGCCGGAAGGTGCGGAAGGTTCTTTGGAAGGAGAAGATCCTTTGAAATCCGCAGAAGCTGACGAATCTGCGAACGTGCCGTCCGGAGCAAAGGTATTGTCAAATGCAGAGGAAGAGAGGACGGCTCCGGAGGAAAAACCGGCAGATGCGGAGAACGAGAGAAAAGCTCCGAAGGAAAAACCGGCAGATGCAAAGGCAGAGAGAAAAGCTCCGAAGGAAAAACCGGCAGATGCAAAGAAAGAGGGAAAAGCTCTGGAAGAGCATACGGAACCAGCAGAGCAGAACTTTCGGGGAGCGGAACCGGAATCAGAACTGCAAACAGAAGAGACGCTGCAGCTGGATCCCATGCTGGAACGCTTTCTGGATGCCAGAACGACGACGCAACGACTGGATATTCTGGAGAGAATGCGCAGCTATGTGACGAATGAAATGATCGACACCATGGCGGTTGTCGTGGGCGTTGAAGTGGCAGAAAATGAGGACGTCAGAATACGCTATGATGATCTGCATGATTGCCTTCTGACAAAGAGAAAATACGAGATTCTGGTGTAGCTGCTGAATCAGACCACGGATTGCGGCAGCGCAAAGCGCAGGACAATCCTGATATCATGGGGCCAAAGGACTTTCGACCCCAACATCTTAATATGGAGGAGAATGATGAAACTGCTGACAATTTGTGTTCCATGCTATAACTCGCAGGATTATATGGATCGATGCCTGGAGTCCCTTTTAGTAGGCGGCGACAGAGTGGAGATTCTCATTGTAGATGACGGCTCCAAGGACAATACGGCTGCGATTGCAGACCGCTATGAAAAGGAGTATCCCGGAATTTGCCGCGCCGTGCATAAACCAAACGGCGGACATGGATCCGGTGTCAACATCGGGATCGATCTGGCCAGCGGTCTGTACTACAAGGTTGTGGACAGCGACGACTGGCTGGATAAAGATGTCTATCTGAAGGTTCTGGACAAGCTCCAGGAATTCTCTGAGGAAGAAAATCAGCTGGATCTGTTCCTGTGCAACTACACTTATATGAAGGTGGGGGCAGCTAAAAATAAGGTCATTCATTATGAATCGGCTCTTCCTGTCGGCAAGGTCTTTAACTGGGATCAGGTGGGACGGTTCCGGAAAGGAAGTTATATTCTGATGCATTCCGTGATTTACCGGACAAAGCTCCTTCGGGAATGCGAGATGAGACTGCCGGAGCATTGTTTCTATGTGGACAATATTTATGTGTTCCGTCCGCTTCCTTTCGTTCAGAAAATGTATTATCTGAACGAGAATCTGTATTGCTACTATATCGGACGCGATGATCAGTCGGTCAATGAAAAGGTCATGATCTCGCGCCTGGATCAGCAGGTCCGAGTGACCAAGATCATGATTGAGTACTATACCAGACCGGATATCATGGATCGGATGCAGGCCCACAAGGCGCTGAAGGCCTATATGTACAATTATCTGGAAATCATTGTGACGATATCATCTGTTCTTGCTATGCTGTCCAATACGAAAGAGCATATTGCAATGAAGGATGAGATGTGGGAATATCTCAAAAAGCGCAGCTTCTTATTGTACAATCGGATGCGCCACGGTGTGTTCGGAACTTTTGCAGGAGGACATACCAAAGGAGCCAGATTCGTATCGATTGAAGCGTATCGCTTGATCCATCATTTCTTTAACTTTAATTAAGTTCAGCACAGTACAATTCCAGAGAGAACGGACCGCATGCGGGGAGTTTCTCTCATGGAATTGTACTGTGGCCAAGCCCCGAAGGGGCACTGGCCAGCCAAATCGAAAATGCGGAGCATTTGAGATGTGGGTGCTGAACAAGGAAAAAACAATTCCAGAGAGAACGGACCGCATGCGGGGAGTTTCTCTCATGGAATTGTACTGTGGCCAAGCCCCGAAGGGGCACTGGCCAGCCAAATCGAAAATGCGGAGCATTTGAGATGTGGGTGCTGAACAAGGAAAAAACAATTCCAGAGAGAACGGACCGCATGCGGGGAGTTTCTCTCATGGAATTGTTAAAAAAGGAGGACAGTCGCATGTATTCGTTAGATGAAGTCAGAAGAGAGGACCCGGAAATCGCACAAGCCATTGAACAGGAAATGGCCAGACAGAACGATCACATTGAACTGATCGCATCTGAGAACTGGGTCAGCAAGGCTGTTATGGCAGCCATGGGAAGCCCATTGACCAACAAATATGCAGAAGGATATCCGGGAAAACGCTATTACGGCGGCTGCCAGTGCGTAGACGTTGTGGAGACCCTTGCCATTGAGCGCGCCAAAAAGCTGTTCGGCTGCACCTATGCCAATGTACAGCCCCACTCCGGCGCTCAGGCAAATCTGGCTGTCGAGTATGCTGTTTTAAAGCCCGGCGATACCTTGATGGGGATGAACCTGAACCAGGGCGGACACCTGACGCACGGCTCACCGGCGAACATTTCCGGCTCCTATTTCAACATCGTGCCCTACGGCGTGGATGAGAATGGCTTTATCGATTATGACAAGCTGATGAGATTGGCCGTAGAGAACAAGCCTAAGATGATCATTGCCGGTGCATCTGCCTATGCAAGGACCATTGATTTCAAAAAATTCCGTGAGGTTGCAGACGCGTGCGGTGCGGTTCTGATGGCAGATATTGCCCACATTGCAGGACTTGTAGCAGCCGGTCTTCACCCGTCACCGTTCCCGTGGTGCGATATCGTAACCACAACAACCCACAAAACGCTTCGCGGACCTCGCGGCGGCCTGATTCTGGCAAGCCAGGAGGCTGCAGATCAGTTCAAACTGAACAAAGCCATCTTCCCCGGCATTCAGGGCGGCCCTCTGGAGCATGTCATTGCTGCAAAGGCTGTTTGCTTTAAGGAGGCTCTGGATCCGTCCTTTAAGGAATATGCGCAGGGAATCATCGACAACGCACAGGCTCTGGCAGCGGGTCTGATGAAGAGAGGTGTTGACATCGTATCCGGCGGAACAGACAACCACCTGATGCTGGTAGATCTGACCAAAGACGATCTGACCGGCAAGGAAGTAGAAAAGTGGCTGGATGAAGCACACATTACCGCGAACAAGAATACCATTCCGAACGAGAAGAGATCTCCTTTCGTTACGTCCGGTATTCGTCTGGGAACGGCTGCGGTTACAACACGCGGTATGAACACAGAGGATATGGATCAGATTGCAGAGGCCATCTCCATTGTCATCAAGGAGAAAGAGGCCGGCATCGAGAAGGCAAAGGCTATCATTGCAGAGCTGACCGCAAAATATCCGCTGGTGATGTGAGATATGCTGTACTGAGAAAATCATTCTGCGTTATCTGGCCAGTTATTTTGCCAACGCTGTACTGGTGACAGGCAGAGGCGTGAATGATAAAAGAGAAGGTGTCCCTTATGGGCTCCTTCTCTTTTTGTTTACTGTTCATGCGCCTTCAGATGGTGTATAATCTCCTGGTTAAACATCATGATTTATCACGTTGTGAGGAAGATTATGGCACTGACAAAGAAACCGGTAACCGGCATGAAGGATGTGATGCCGGCCGAAATGGAGATTCGGGACTACTGCATCTCCGTGATTAAGAAAACCTACGCAGAATTCGGCTTTCAGGGAATTGAGACGCCATGCGTAGAGAATATTGAGAATCTGACGTCAAAATCCGGAGGAGATAACGAAAAGCTGATCTTCAAAATTCTGAAGAGAGGTGAGAAGCTTCGTCTGGAAGAGGCAAAGGCGGAGGCAGATCTGGTTGACGGCGGTCTGCGTTACGATCTGACCGTGCCGCTTGTTCGTTATTTTTCCAATCATGAGAACGAGCTGCCGATGCCTTTTAAGGCATTGCAGATGGGAAATGTATGGAGAGCGGATCGCCCGCAGAAGGGCAGGTATCGCCAGTTCATGCAATGCGACATTGATATCATCGGTGAGCCGACAAACCTGGCAGAGATTGAACTGATTCTGGCAACGACAACGACGCTGGGGCGCCTGGGATTTCGGAATTTCCAGATTCGCATCAATGAGCGCAGAATCCTGAAGGCGATGGCAAAGGCCTGCGGTTTCCCGGAGGATCGTTTTGATGAGGTCTTTATCACCCTGGACAAGATGGACAAGATCGGTCTGGACGGTGTGGAGAAGGAGCTGGTGGAGGAAGGCTTTGGCGAGACAGCCGCAGCGCAGTACAAAGCGCTGTTTGAGGGACTGAATGCCTCGGAGGATCCTCTTAGCTACCTGGAAGATAAGCTTTCCGGCATCATTGAAGAGGATGTCATTCCGAACCTTCGTGAGACCATTGAGACCGTTGAGACCACGAAACAGGCAGATTTCAAGCTCGTATTCGATCCCACCATTGTGCGCGGCATGAGCTACTACACCGGAACCATCTTTGAGATTGCGATGCCGGAGCTCGGGATCAGCGCCGGCGGCGGCGGACGATATGACGGCATGGTCGGCAAGTTTACCGGTAAGGATGTGCCGGCCTGCGGCTTCTCCATCGGTTTTGAGAGAATCATTCTGATCCTTCTCGAGCAGGGCTTTGAGGTTCCGGGGAAGGGTGAGAAGGTTGCCTTCCTTTTGGAAAAGGGACTGAACGGAGAGCGCCTGAAGGAGGCCATTGAAAAGGCGCAAAAGGACCGCGCAGAGGGCAAATCGGTTCTGGTTGTCCGTATGAACAAGAACAAAAAGTTCCAGAAACAGCAGCTCGAGGCACAGGGCTATCGGGCCTTTGAGGAATTCTATCAGAATCCGATTCAGTAAGCGGCGTGGAGAAATGACATGGTTGGAACCGTTATGTGTTCTACACTACGCCGGATGAAGGTGCGGCAGTTTCGCACCATTGGCATGCGATGAACTGATATATTGGTAAATGAGTTTAAAAGGAGACGATCATATGCAGTCACGTACACATACCTGCGGGGAGCTGCGTCTTAGCGACGCAGGCAAAAAGGTACAGCTCTCCGGTTGGATGGAAAATTTACGCGTGGTATCCGCCAGCCTTGGCTTTGCGGTTCTGCGTGATTTTTACGGAACCACACAGATTGTGGTTGAGACCGAGGAAATGATGGAGCAGTTCAAGGCCATCACCAAGGAGTCCACGATTACCGTGACAGGAACGGTTCGCGAGCGCAGCTCGAAAAATCCCAAACAGGAGACCGGAGAGATTGAGGTTCTTCCGGAAAGCATTGCGGTTTTAGGACGCTGCCGCTACAGCAGCCTTCCGTTTGAAATCAATCACAGCCGTGAGGCCGATGAGCAGGTTCGACTCAAATATCGTTATCTCGACCTTCGCAATCCGGAGGTAAAAAAGAACATCATTCTGCGCTGCAACGTAGTATCTGCGCTTCGCCAGGCTATGACAGAGCATGGCTTCCTGGAAATCACAACACCGATTCTGACGGCGTCATCTCCGGAAGGCGCAAGAGACTATCTGGTTCCTGCCAGAAAGCATCCCGGGAAATTCTATGCGCTTCCGCAGGCGCCGCAGCAGTTCAAACAGCTCCTCATGACGGCCGGCATTGATCGTTATTTTCAGATTGCACCGTGCTTTCGTGATGAGGATGCCAGAGGAGATCGCTCTCCGGGAGAATTCTATCAGCTGGATATGGAGATGGCGTTTGCCAGCCAGGAGGATGTATTTGCGGTTCTTGAGGACGTCCTTCCTCCGATCTTTGCTAAATACGGCACCTACAACCGTGCAAGCTCCGCTCCGTTCATGCGGATTCCCTATCTGGAGGCCATGGAAAAGTACGGCTCCGACAAGCCGGACCTTCGCATTGACCTGACCGTACAGGATGTTACCGATGTTCTGAAGGACTGCGGCTTTGGCCCCTTTGCAACGGTGGCAGAGATCAAGGATGCGGACGGCAATGTAACCGGCACCGAGGAGACGAAGGTTGTCATCAAGGCCGTTGTGGTATCCGGCTTTGAAGGAACCAGAAAGTTCATTGACAAGACGCTCGGCGAGGTTGAGGTTCAGGCCGGCAGCAAGCCGTATTGGTTCCGCATGGATGAGAACGGCGAGCTCGTTGGCGGCATTTCTAAATTTGTCGCTCCGATCAAGGAACAGGTTGTCAGTGCGTTGAATCTGCAGCCCGGTGATTTTGTCGGCATTGCAGCCGGCAAAAAAACGACAGCACAGAAGACAGCAGGTGTCCTGGTTAAGACGCTCGGCGCGGCAGTTCCCGGCCACATGGATAAGGAGCAGTATGCCTTCTGCTGGATCGTCGATTTCCCGATGTATGAGATTGGCGAGGAGAGCGGCGAGCTGGAATTCTGCCACAATCCTTTCTCGATGCCGTCCGGTGGTCTGGAGACGCTTCTGGCCGCAGAGCGCGGAGAGATTGATCCGCTGGCCATTACAGCAGATCAGTATGACCTTGTCTGCAACGGTGTCGAGCTATCCTCCGGTGCTGTGCGTAACCATGATCCGGAGATCATGGTCAAGGCCTTTGAAATGGTTCGCCTCGGCGAAGAGGATGTTAAGAAGAAATTCCCTGCAATGTATAATGCCTTTTGCTACGGCGCACCGCCGCATGCAGGCATTGCTCCCGGCGTAGACCGCATGGTGATGCTGCTGGCAGGAGAAGAGTCCATTCGAGAGATCATTGCTTTCCCGATGAACAAGAATGCGCAGGATATCATGATGGGGGCTCCTTCCGAGGTCACAGAACACCAGCTGGAGGAGTTGCACATTCAGATTACAGCCAATGAGGATGAACAGTAGCAGCACTGACGAAGAAGCGATATGCGGATGCAGAGTACCGGCTGAGCGCAGACGTTTGGATGCGTGCTGTCAGAAAAAGTAAATGCGGCAGATTATTGCATGATTGCTGTATCAGAAAGAGGGCTCGCTGCCGGAGGGCAACGAGCCCTTTGGGCTAACAGCGTATTGAAAGGAAACAACGGATGAAGAAAAATCTTTATCGCAAATCCAGTCTGGAGAAAATATCCTCTCCGGAGCAGCTGGATCAGATGCTGACATTGACGTCACCTGCGGTGTGGCTGGCCATACTGGGAGGAATATTGTGCATCTGCGCTGTCTTGGTCTGGGCCTGCACCTTCTGGATCAACAATACGGAAACGGTGGGCGGAATCTATGTGAAGGATACCGAGCTGCAGGAGAAGCTGGGACTGGAAAGTGCCAATACGGTGCGCTGCTATGTTTCTTTTGAAAAGGCAGGAGAGATTCAGCCCGGAATGGATGCCTATGTCTATCTGGCAGATTCGGAAACAGAAGACTACGGGTCCATTGCCGGAACGGTTGTAAAAGTGGACGCAGAGATTACCGATCAGAATGCGCTGGAAGAGATGCTCGGAACATCTTCTGTGGCGAATTATCTGACACAGGGAAATCCGGTGGTATGCGTCTACGTGGCGCTGGACTATGCCCCGGAAGAAAAGTGCGGCTATCGTTGGAGTAAAAGCGCAGGGAGTGGCTATGCACTTCGTGATAACAACCTGGTGTACACCGACATTGAAATTTCCAGCAAACACCCGATTACAATGATGATCCCGGAGATTCAGCCGTTGTTGGATCAGATCGTAGGGGAAAAGGGCTGACAGGAAATCATGATGAGAAAGAAAAGATATGCAAAAACCCCGACGGTTTACCAAATGGAAGCGACCGAATGCGGGGCAGCCAGTCTGTGCATGATTCTGGGATATTACGGTTGTCATGTGCCGCTGGAACAGATGCGAATCGAGGCGGGGGTCACCAGAGACGGATGCAATGCCCGGAATATTCTGCGAGCAGCCAGAAAATACGGCCTGGAGTGCGGCGGCTATTCCTGCGGGTTGATGCAGCTGATCAAGCTCGAGCCGCCGTGCATCATTCACTGGAATTTCAACCACTTTGTAGTGTTTGAAGGAATGAAGGGAATTTATGCCTATATCAACGATCCCGGAATGGGGCGCAGAAGGCTTTCCATTCTGGAATTGAGTGAATGCTTTACCGGCATTGTGCTGACCTTTGAAAAAACAGACAAGCTTCAGAAAACGCGCCGGGAATCCACGCTGCGGGGATTCATTCACAGGAGGCTGACCCGGGAGAAGGGAACCCTGGCGGCACTGCTGTGCCTGAGTCTCCTCCTGTTGTTCTCCGGCGTTCTGACTCCGATGCTGAGTCAGATCTTTGTGGATAACGTGCTGGTAAAACATAACAGTGGATGGGCTTATCCGCTTCTGGTGATTACGTTCCTTATTCTGCTCTATAATGCGTTCTTCCAGTTCCTGCGGGGCAAGGTTCTCCAGAACCTTCAGTCTAAGCTGGAGGTCATCACGGGCTATAAGACGCTTCATCATTTGCTGCGGCTGCCGATTCCGTTTTTTGAACAACGCTATGCCGGCGATATTGCGAGCCGCATTGCCGGAAATGACACGATCAACAGCTTTCTTGCGGGTAATCTGACGGAGGTTGTGCTCAACCTGATGCTGTCACTGTTTTATTTCCTGCTGATGCTGTCCTATCAGCCGCTTCTTACAGCGATTGCCATCGTTGGTGCGCTGTTTGCTATGCTGCTGCAGGCTGTCTGCGGGGCCTCCCTTGCTACACTTTCCACGAAGATGCAGCAGGATTCGGGCAAAATGATGGGAACTCTGTATGCCGGAATCTCGATTACCGATACGCTGAAGGCGGCCGGAGCGGAGAACGCTTATTTGTCTCGTATTCTGGGCTACAGCGCAAGGTCTGCAACATCAGAGCAGCAGATCGGAGCGAAGGCGCAGATCCTCACGTTGATTCCGCAGGTACTGCAGCAGATTGTTAACATGGCCATTCTGATGCTGGGCGGCAT
Organism: Lachnospiraceae bacterium; assembly: GCA_963605745.1. GTDB lineage: Bacteria > Bacillota > Clostridia > Lachnospirales > Lachnospiraceae > CAG-791. The sequence continues at coordinate 5,506 of CAVCWT010000048.1, read as the reverse complement.
GTATGTGATAAAGGGCGACATGTCGCAGGGCGAGCTGATGGCATTTCTGACGTTGCAGACGTCATTTATGGCACCGATTGTTGCGCTTCTTGCGTTGTTTCAGCAGACCCAGACCCTGAAGGCAGAGGCATGCCGTGTACAGGATCTGGAGGCTTATGCAGAGAGCGAGAGCTTTCATGTGGAGAACGTCGAGGATCACAGGGAAAAGCTGATTGGTTACGTAGAGCTCAAAGAGATCAGCTTTGGCTATAACCCGATGCAGCCTCCGATGCTGCAGAATATCAGCTTCCGACTGGAGCCGGGACATAGTATTGCACTGGTGGGAGCCTCCGGCTGCGGAAAGTCCTCGGTGAGTAAGCTGGTAAGCGGACTGAATCTTCCCTGGTCCGGCGAAATTCTGCTGGATGGGATTCCGATGAACAAGCTGTCACCGGAATGCATTCATGCCAGTGTTGCCGTGGTCAGTCAGAGCCTTAACTTTTTCTCGGGAACCATTCGGGAAAATCTGACATTGTGGAACCGTTTTGCAATGGAGAGCGATATTTTGAATGCGGCCAAAGATGCCTGCATTCATGACGTTATTCTCTCGCTTCCCGGCGAATACAGCTATCGCCTGACGGAAGGGGCAACCAATCTGTCCGGCGGGCAAAGACAGCGACTGGAGATTGCAAGAGCGCTGGCAACCAACCCGTCGATTCTGATTCTGGATGAAGCGACCAGCGCCCTGGATCCTGTTGTGGAGAAGGAAGTGCTGAACAACATCCGCAGGAGAGGCTGTACCTGTATTGTCGTTGCCCACAGGATGTCTGCCATCCGTGACTGCGATGAGATTCTGGTAATGGAGAAGGGGCAGATTGTCGAACGCGGAACACACGAAGAGCTGATAACGAGCGGGGGACAATACAAAACCCTGATGCAGAACAATTGAAAGTGATGACGCACATGGAGAAAGAAATGATTTCTCTGACCGGAAGGGATACCCTGACGGTCGATCAGACAACCGCATACCGGGTCATCGATGGAACGGTGCTGGTATTCGTGGTGCCGCTGAATCCGCAGACCGGACGGCCAATGCAGCGAAGGCTCCTTTGTGAGTGCACAGATGGTGCGCAGATTCCGCCGCTGAAGACGCAGCAGGCAGGGACAGACGGAGAACAGTACGGCTGGACGCTGCTGCTGATGCCTCTGGAGGAGGCAAAGCTAGAGGCAATTCCGCAGACAAAGGAGCTGCAGCAAAGCTTTCTGGAGTTCTGCGAAGACCGGCTGCACGGCGTGGACAAGGAATCCTCCTATGAAGAGCAGATTGTAGAGTTTTACAACCTGTGCACCATACGCGAAATGCGTAACCTCTATGCCGTGGAAAAGGAGAGCAAGGAGGCAGAGCAAAGGAGCATCCAGTCGATGATCCGAGTCTTTCGAAAGGATCGTGCGACGCGGGGGAGTTCACTTGAGTCCCGAACCGGAAAACCTTTGTATGATGCAATGGCGAGGCTCTGCAGCTGGCAGGAGATTCCGATCGAGAAGGAAGAAAATGTCCGCAGCTGTTATGGAAAGAATTACACAACGGAGGATATTGCGGGAATTTCGCATTTTGCCTGCCGTCTGGTAACACTTCCTTCTGATTGGACCCGGAAAGAGGTAGGACCGTTCCTGGCTTTTTATTCCGACGGCGAAGAGGAAGATCCGAAGATTCCGGTGGCCTGCATTCCGGCGGGTTCCTCCGGATATTACATCTGGAATCCGCTGACGGACGAGGTGACCAGGGTCACCTCCAAGGTTAAACAGAAGATTGTTCCCAAGGGATATGTACTGTATCGCCCATTCCCGGATGAGAAAATAACGCTCTGGAAGCTCATTCAATTCGGAATGCATGAATTATATGCAAAAGACGTTTTGCTGATTCTTTTGATGGGCGCGCTGGGGCAGCTCCTGGGTCTGATTCAGACCGATTTGAGCCAGAAGCTTTTTGATGTTCTGATTCCTGCAGAGGAAATGGACAGCCTGCAGGGAATCTGCGTGGTTGTTATGTCCTGTGCACTGGGAGGCTTGGCCTTTTCGGTGGTGCGAGGACTTGCCAATTTCCGGGCAATTGCGAGAATGCGTTATGCGATTGATGCGGCCGTTCTGGATCGTCTGTTTAATCTGCCGGAGAGCTTTTACAGAGATTATGACAGCGCGGATCTGGCATCACGGGCGATGGGTGTCGGCGCGGTATTTTCCAAGCTGGCCCAAACGGCCATCGGAACGTGGCTGACGGCTGCCTTTACGCTGGTGTATCTGGGGAGGATGATAAAGTTTTCCGCTTCTTTAACCGCGGTCTGCATGCTCCTTCTGATCCTGGTTCTGATTGTAATGAGCTATCTGGGCGTGCTGCAGCTGCGGCTGGAACGGGAAAATATGGAATGCAGCAGCCGGATCTCCTCCTTCCTGAATCAGCTGATTCTGGGAATTCAGAAGATTCGTACCTCCGGCGCAGAGGACCGGGCAATGGGACGGTACATGGAGCTGTTCACGCACCGCAGCAAGCTGGCACGAAAGAGCGGCAATTACAGCCGATATTCCGGAATTGTCAGCAGCAGCGGCAGCACCCTGTTCACATTGGCAATTTACTGGATGGTAATTCGCAGTGCGGCAATTTCAACGAGCGGTGTGTATCTGGGCTTTACCTCGGCCTTTGGATTTTTGTCTGCAGCGATGTTGTCAGTGCTGGAGAGTTTGCTGGATGTGAACCGTGTGCTGCCTTCTCTGGAACGTATGAAGCCGATTCTGGAGACACTTCCGGAGCTGCAGGAAGGCGCACAGATCCCGCAGAATCTGACCGGCAACATTTCAATCGGCCATGTCAGCTTCCGATATGAGGCAGATGGTCCTGCTGTTCTGAAGGACCTTAGCATGGAGATTAAGGCAGGAGAGTATATCGGTATCGTCGGTCCGTCCGGATGCGGAAAATCCACGCTTTTAAAGCTCCTTTTGGGCTTTGAAAAGCCCGAGAGCGGCAGAATTTTCTACGACAGCTATGATCTGGAGGATCTGGAAAAGAGAGAATTCCGCAGATGCTGCGGTACGGTTCTGCAAAACGGCGGACTGATTCCGGGCAGCATCGCAGAAAATATTGCGATCACGCGGCCAACGGCCACCAAGGAGAAGATTGAGGAAGCTATCAAGCTGGCCTCGCTGGAGGAGGATGTGGCACAGATGCCGATGGGAATCTTTACGATGCTCTCGGAGGGCGACGGAACCATTTCCGGCGGACAAAAGCAGCGAATTCTGATTGCACGGGCGATTCTGGGCAAGCCGAAGATTCTGTTCATGGATGAGGCAACCAGTGCGCTGGATAATACAACACAGAAGGCGGTCTGCGAGAGCCTTGATCGCATGGGATGCACCCGAATTGTCATTGCACACAGATTGTCCACGATTATGAACTGTGACAGAATCTATGTGCTGAAGGATGGCGTCATTGAGGAATGCGGAAACTACCAGGAGCTGATGGAAAAGAGAGGATTTTTCTATGAGCTGGCGAAGAGGCAGCTGGCGTAAGCGAATTGGAATGGATCCATGATGAAAGCGACCGGCAGGGGAGAAACCCTGCCGGCCGCTTTTTTTGCAAATCCGTCTGCAAGCAGCTGCTTCGCGTTCGCAACCGCCTAGTACAGCTGTTTAGCACCTCATCTCGCATTCCTTCGGAAAGGCTCGATGAGTCTGGCCAGAGGAGCAAAAAAAAGGAAACATCAAACGATGTTTCCTTCGTAGCGAGGGGGGGACTTGAACTGTCCCGTTCCTCAAAATAGGCTTTAAAGAAAGGAAAAATCGCGCATTCACTAACCAATATCTAAAAAATAACTCATTTGATTGATAAGGGTGAAAAGGCGGATTCCTATCATAAATATCACCTATCCTTTAAAAAAATATGCAAAGCTTCAAGTTCTTCGTTCGCCTGTTGCTGACTAAAGTAACCCTTCTCAAGAAATAAATTAACTACATATTCATACAATTCAATTCTGGCCTTTGCCAGAGGCATGTACATACCATATCTTACGATACCTTCTCCACTGGATAGAGCATTATATGCTTCACCTCGTATATGATAAAGAGCAATTTCATATACATCGGTATAATATCCTGCCTCAAGGGATTCCTTTAGTTCTGCCTCTTTTGAAACCTCAATATTTTTTATTGCTTTATCAAAAATATCATCACATAAAAGCCCATAATATCGCTCATCAAAATCACTTTTGATACTTTTGATATGTGTGATGATCTTATCCTTTTTGGGCTCGTCTTTATGAAATATTTTATTCAAGATTGACATATTGGTTTCTCCTTGTTTAAACCCTGCAGGGCAATTATAGGCAGATAAATGATAGAATTTTGGGATGTCTAACTCTACGCATCATAGAAAAACTCGTCTTCAGGTTCTTCAAATATAACTTCTTCCGTGGGCTCTTCCGGCTGATCTAATTCTTTCGCTTTTTCTAAAGCGAATTGCATGAACTCAAACATCGAAGTTAAATGAGTCAATGCCTCAAGAGGCAAGGTATCAGCATGTATTTTACCATTATCGTTTTGGAATTTTTTACTTTCATTAGATATCGCTAGCATAATCGCTGATAATGCTGCCGAAGCGGGATTTTGATTATTTTCAGACAAGAAATCCTTCGTGTCATCATTTGACAATGAAGAAATGAACGTAGACGAAAGTGTACGTACTTTGTTCGCAGAAATCACATACTCTACGGATTGATGTCCGCGTAAGAATTCCGAATGATATTTGTTTATATAATTCGTGATTTCTTGTTTTTGCAAATTCAGGCGGTCAATGTCCTGCCTGTTAAAATCTGAGTGTTTCTTTTGCTTCCTAAAAGGAACCTTCGCTCGACCTGAGAATTGTCCTGAAATAACAACATAAGAAGGAATGATGAAGAGAAGGTATAGGATCAGAGCAATGGAAGGATAATTCATAAAAACAACGACTGCTCCGACTAGATACAAAAAAGAGAAAACAATGGTAACTATTATCGGGAAGGTAGGGGCAAGCAAAAAAAGGATAACACTAAAGAGGACTGCTGATAGCCATGTCGGAAGGCAGTGACCTATTGTCACACACCACGCAGAAAGCATACCTATCCAAAATAATGCTGTCCATACCATGATATTTTCCTCCTTATCCGCAGAATTTATTTTACAGTTTTTCCAAACTATATAAAAGCCATACTCTAGATGAATTTATACGGCGATATTTTGGACACGAAGAACAACAACCGGATCATTGCTGAATCTGATGCACCACACAGTTTAGATTCTATAGGCTTTGCGATTCCGGAGAGATGGACGATAAAAGGCTAAAATATATTGATGCTATCGGCTGAAATTGGTTTTGAAAAATGGTTTTGCCATTCTGAACGGCCTTTATTCCGGAGCGATCAAGCCGAAAGTGAACGAAAATGAAACATGACAGGAGCGGTTAACGAAGAGGAATTTGTGGTTGATCGTTCCTGTTTTTATT
>CAVCWT010000047.1:0-15870 GCA_963605745.1 Lachnospiraceae bacterium | reverse complement strand
GGCTGGAGGTGATCGGCAGTGTCCGAAAGAAATGTTATAAAGCTGGAAGGTGGAAAGCATCGATCAAAAGCCGATATCGCGAGACGTCAATACGAAGAGTCGCTGGTCAGCAAGAACAGCGAGGATCTTGATGACGTCAGCACGTCTCAGTTTGTAAACCTGACAGCGAAAAGAGAATATGAGAGAGTCCTGAAGCGGCTCCGGGAGGACGACAGCCTGATCTGCAATCTCAACAAGTGCGATCTGCTGGCCTACTCGAACAGCTACGCGAGATATCTGGACTATGTGAAGGAATGCCGGAAAAAAACATTCAGCTACACAGTCGAGACCGACAAGGGACCAAAACCGAATCCCATCATCCGTATGATGGACGAAGCCAGAAGGGACATGGCTGAGTCATCCAGGCGCCTCGGCATGACGCTGGAGGGACAGCTCAAGACTGCGAAGGCGAAAGCTGATAAGCAGGAAGCTGAGATGGAACAGAAATTTGGTGCGATATGACGATAAGAGACGAGCTGATCCAGTATGCAGAGAGCTGCATCTCCGGAGAGATCCCTTCCGGAAAGAAGCACATCTGGGCATGCGAGAGATTCCTGCGAGATCTCGAAAGGATTGGCACGACAGACTTCCCATACATCTGGGATGAACAAGCAGCAGACCGGATCGTCTCCTGGTTTGCGATGCTGAAACACTCAAAGGGAACCCTTGCCGGAACCCCAATCATTTTGACGACCTGGCAAAAATTCCGAGAGTGCCAGATATATGGCTGGATACATAGAGAAACAGGCAGACGAAGATTTCGAAAAGCTTTTACCGAAGTTGGCCGAAAAAACGCAAAGTCACAGCTGGAAGCTGGCGAGGCATTGTATGAGCTGTCTGTGACAGCTGTGAAGAATAATGAGGTCAATGAGATCTACACGGCAGGCGTCAAGCGTGATCAGTCGAAGATCGTGTTCAATGAGTGCGATCTGATGACCAGAGGCACGCTGCTGCGGTCAAAGTTCCGCTTCAAGCGGGATCAGATCGAGCACCTGAAAACCGGATCCTATATGAGACCGCTCTCAAAAGAGGACGGAAGATCTGGAGACGGAACAAACCCGGCACTGCTGATCATCGACGAATATCATCAGCATCCGACGACGGACTTCTATGACCTGGCTCTCGGCTCTAACACGAAGGAACCGCTGACCAGTATCATCACGACAGCCGGTAAGGATCTGACGTATCCGTGCTTCGTCCAGGAATACGACTACTGCAGCAAGCTTCTGGATCCGAACGTAGATGTCTCAAATGACGAGTACTTCGTGGACATCTGTGAGGCTGATCCGGGTGATGACGTTTCCGACGTCAATACCTGGAAGAAGGCAAACCCAATCAGGGCATATTATCCGGAGGGCCTGCAGAAGATCCGTGAGGACTACGCCGTGGCCAGGGAAGTGCCGGAGAAGATGGTTTCCTTCATGACGAAAATGCTCGATATGTGGGTGCAGGCGAAGGACAACGGCTACATGGACATGGCGAAATGGAAGGCCTGCGAGGTCAGGGAACTTCCGATCGACGTGACTGGTCGTCCGGTCTATGTCGGCTTCGATATGTCGTCAAAGCTCGACCTGACGTCCGTCGCTTTCATCGTCCCGTACCAGAGCGATGAGAGAGACGCGCAACTGAAGCCGGTCATCAAGTACGTGCTCTGGACTCACAGCTTCATCCCGACGGCTGACAAGCTGCGGGAGCACATCATCAAAGATAAGATGCCGTATGACGCCTGGGAGCGGCTGGGCTATTTGACTCTCACGAACACTCCGATTGTGGACCAGAATTTCGTCATGAGGTATGTTCTCGATGAGTGCGAGAGGCTGAAACTGGACATCCAGTGCCTCTGCTTCGACCCGGCCAACGCTTCGAAGATCATGATGGATCTGTCTGATCAGGGCTACAACGTCGAGGAAGTTTTCCAGTCTCACAAGAGCCTGAACGAATCGACGCAGAGCTTCAGGGAACAGGTTTTCGCGGGAAACGTAATATATACACACAATCCGTTGCTCAACTACGCGATGAGCAACGCGGTGATCAGGACCAACAACGGCCTGATCAAAATAGACAAGGATGCAAGCACCAAGAGGATCGATCCAGTCGATGCGACTCTCGGTGCTTTTAAATTGGCCCTTTATCATGATTTCAGCATGGAGGGCTACAGCGACTACGTAAACAGCTTTTTGGAGGATATGGCATGAATATTTTTTCCAGAATCTATCACGCCATCCTCAACGACAGCGGAACAACCAAGACAGCAGAGCCTTCACTCTCGAATGATGTGCTCCTGGAGTGGCTCGGCATTGATCCGCACACAAAGGCACTGTCTGAGACGACTTACTTCACCTGCCTCAAGGTACTATCCGAGACGATGGGCAAGCTTCCGCTCAAGTGCTTCGTTGAGGATGACAAAGGCGGCCGTGTGAGGGCGCCTACTGACAAAACACTGGACCGGATCCTTTATAGACCGAATCCGTACATGACTCCGGCGACCTTCTGGACGACGATGGAAGCAAACTGCCAGCACTATGGCAACGCCTACGCGTGGATCCAGAGGAAATATGTCCGTGAGGGCAGATACGGCGGGAAGTACGAAGTCCTCGGCCTCTGGCCGATGCGCTCCGACTGCGTGACGGTCTACATGGATAACATCGGAATCTTCGGGAACAAGGGCAATCTGTACTACAGATTTACAGATCCGGACGGCGGGGAGACATACATCTTCCGGCCGGATGACGTGCTGCATTTCAAGACTTGGATGACGTGGAACGGCGTGATCGGAAAATCTGTCCGTGAGATCCTCGCAGATACCGTGAAAGGCGCTTCCTACAGTCAGCAGTATCTTTCAAAGCTGTACGAATCCGGATTGACGGCTTCGTCCGTGCTGCAGTACACCGGTGATCTCGATGAGAAGACCCGGAAGAAACTGCAGGACAGATACAACGACTATCTGACTGGAGCAAAGAACGCGGGCAAGGTGGTGGCGCTGCCGGTAGGCATGACGCTGACGCCGCTCTCATACAAGCTGAGCGACGCGCAGTTCCTTGAGCTCAAGAAGTACAACGCTCTCCAGATCGCGGCTGCCTTCGGCGTCAAGCCGAATCAGATCAACGACTATGAGAAGAGCAGCTATGCTTCCTCAGAAGCTCAGCAGCTGGCCTTCCTCATTGATACGCTCTTGTACCGGCTCGCCCAGTATGAGGAGGAGATCAACTACAAGCTCCTGACTGAACAGCAGAGAGCTGACGGTATGGCCTTCAAGTTCAATGAGAAGGTGCTTCTCAGAGCCGACGCTCAGACACAGATGCAGACGATCACTTCCGGCGTGCAGAACGGTGTCTACACACCGAATGAAGGAAGGCATCTGCTGGATCTCCCGTCTGTCGATGGTGGCGATGTTTCCATCGTCAACGGAAACTATGTGCCTCTGACCATGGTCGGAGCTGCATACGGAATAAATGGGGAAGGAGGTACAGAGGATGATTCTTAACATTAAGGGCGATATCGTAAGCAACGAGTACAAAGAGATCTACGGCTGGTTCGGCCTTGACTGCACCTGTCCTGCCGATGTGCATGCTGCCATTGAGACACTGCCGAAGGGCGACATGCTGACAGTCAAGATCAATTCCGGAGGCGGCGACGTGCTCGCCGGTCAGGAGATTTACGCAGCACTGCGAGAACGTGCTGACGTCCGGATCGAGATCGAGTCCATGGCTGCATCTGCAGCGTCCATCATCGCGATGGCCGGACACAGTTCGATTTCACCGATCGGAATGCTGATGATCCACAATGTTTCTTCCGTCGCCGCAGGCAACAAGCGCGACATGAAGAAGGAAGCTGAAGTGCTTGATCAGTTCGACAATGCCCTGGCATCTGCCTATATTGAAAAGACTGGTATGGAGCGCGATGAGATCCTGAAGCTCATGGATCGTGAGACCTGGCTGACAGCTGACAGAGCTATTGAGCTCGGTTTTGTTGATGAAATCACGGCATCGGCAGCGGACGACGGCATCACAAATGCCATTGGATCCATGAAGGTTACTCCGGCAATGATCGACCAGTACAAAGCACACAAAGCAGAAGAGCAGCGCAAGGCTGATCTGAAAGCTGAAATTTTAAATGACCTCGATAAATTCGGGGAGAAGTGAGGACAACACAATGAAGAAAATTGATCTGCTTGATGCAATCAACAACAAGAAGCAGCAGGTCCTCGATCTTGTAAACGAGGACAAGCTGGAAGAGGCAAAGACCGCAAAGTCTGAGCTCCAGAACATGCAGGATAAGCTCGATCTCATGGATGGCATCGAGGTCGAAGATGTAGAAAACAAGGAGGTAATCCCTATGAACCAGAACACTGACGCTATGCACGCTTTTGCGGACGCAGCTCGTCATCTTTTCAAGAATATGAATGAAGGTACCCCGGCAGATGGTGGATACACCGTCCCGGCCGACATCCAGACCAAGATTAACGAGTTCAAGGAGGCTCAGTTCTCTCTGAAATCTCTCGTGTCTGTTGAGAAGGTAAGCACCAATACTGGACGAAGAACTTTCAAGACCAAGGGTCTCAATAAGGGCTTTTCCGTGGTTGGCGAGGGTGCTGCAATCGGAACTGCAGCAGAGCCGAAATTTGAAAAGGTTGACTACACCATCAAGAAGCTGGGCGGATACCTTCCGGTTTCTAATGAGCTGCTGTCCGACTCTGACGCAAACATCACTGCTTTCGTAACTAAGTGGTTGGCCGACGAAGCAATCGCAACTGAAAACGCTCAGATTCTTGCGGCTGTTTCTGCTGACTTTGCCGCAACCGATTTGGCGGATGTTGACGGAATCAAGACCGCCATTAACGTAACTATCGGCTCCGCTTATGACTCCAAAATCGTAACCAACGATGATGGTCTCAATTACCTTGACACCCTCAAGGATGGAGAGGGCAGATACATTCTCACACCGGACGCACAGAATCCGATGCAGATGGTTCTTGCTTGTGGTGCTAAGAGGGTTCCGGTTGTGGTTGTGCCGAATGCAGTTCTCAAAACCGAGGCTGGTAAGATCCCGTTCATCGTCGGCGACCTTGCAGAAGCTATCTACTTCTTCGATCGCGAGACTATCAGCATCAAGTCCTCTGACGTTGCTGCTGTAACTGGTGTCAACGCATTCGAGGATGACATGACTCTCTTTAGAGGCATCATGAGACTCGACGTCGAGAAGAGAGACGGCTCTGCCCTTGTAAATGGTTACATCGCAAAAAACTGATGAATCTTACTGCTGACAATGGCATCGCTACAGCTTCCGCAGGCTACACTGAGGAAGAGCTGTCAGCAATGACCATAGCAGAGATCAAGGCTCTGGCGGAGACACTCGGCTACACGATCACGGCCTCCAAAAAGGCTGACATCATAGCTGAGTTCATCGCTCAGCAGTAAGGAGGCGATCACATGACATGGACCGAGCTTCTTGCAGCGACAAACGCCGAAATCCTTGAATCCGGCAAGCTCGATGTGCTCAAGAATTATCTGAAGATCGACGATGATTACGACGATCCGGTTCTGATCACCTGCACAAAAGCAGCTGTTCAGTATATCATCAACGCCGTGGGCGAATTTCCTGAGAAAATTGCCACCGGTGAGGTCCTTCTGTTTGCTATCGTTCAGGACTTTTATGAAAGCCGTGAGCTGATGCAGATGGACATCCAGCAGCGCAAGCGAATGGAGTTTATGTACAGCAGTATGATCCTCCAGCTGCAGCTGCAGCTTGGAGGTGAGAGCTGATGGTGCAGTTTGTAAAGAGCATAAACGTCGGAAGGCTGAACAAGCGCGTCACGATCTACAGCTACACGGAGACGGAAACGTCTCTTGGAGCTTCAAAAACAGTTCTCAAAAAATCCGCAACGGTCTGGGCAGAGCTCAGGCCGATGCGGGGCACTGAGTTCCTGGAATACTACAGGGCTGCAAATGCCCTGCAGTTCAAAGTGACGATGCGCTGGCGGTCAGATCTGACAGAAAAGGACGTCCTGGTTTTTGAAGGTCGTCAGTTCGAGATCAATTCCATCATCAATATCATGGAAGGCAAGTCCTACATGGAGATCTACTGCACCGAGTCGAAGGACAAAAAGGTCCTGTATGATGAGGAGGTGGAGGCAGATGTCTGAAAAATTCAGTTTTTCTTTTGACGGAATCGACGAGCTGAAGTCTGATTTTGACGATATGCTCCGGAAATATCCGGACGAAACCGAGAAAGAGGTCTATCGGCTTGCCGGTGTATTTACGAAGGACGTCAACGCGAAGATGCCGTCATCCTACTCTTCCGGGAAGAGACCTATCCCGAAAGAATGGCACCGAAGCAGGGAAAAAGGAAAGTTCGGAGGATACACTGTCGGAATTGAAATCGAGAACACGGCTCCACACTGGCATCTGGTCGAGAACGGCCATGAGGTCAAGGCGGATCCGAGGATGTACGCTGCATATCTTGGCGGAAGGCTGGACTCTTCCAAAGGGTCCACCAGTAAACACAAGAGCAGAAACAAAAGCCAAAAGCTCAAGGTCCTCGGCTGGGCGCCTGGAAAAGGGTACTGCCAGAAAACGAGGGACGAGTGGGAGGCCGGAGAATTTGCTTCTTATGTCAGTGCTTTCCTGAATAAACTGAAGAAGAGGCACAACTTATGATTTATACGATTTCTGATGTAAAGCTGGCATGCAATCAGATCCTGAAGGCCGCTTTTCCATCGTATAAGGTATATGACAATGACACACTGGACGGTTACACACGGCCGTCCTTTTTCACCGAGATCCTGTCTCACGGCAGGACCAAAACAAGCAAATATCTGACACAGATAGGCTTCACCTTCCGGATCACCTACTTTGAGGAGACCCACAATGAAGCTGAATGCCTTGAAGTGTATGAGAAGATCTGCGCTGCCTTCGAACCGGCCATAAAGGTCAAGGGACATGTCCGGGTAGTGGTCCGGGATACGGACTACACCTGGATCGATGAGAACGCAGACAAATTACAGGTGGCGATCAGCTTTTATGACGCCGTCGAACTCGGAGGCTACACTGAAGAGTGCGACACGATGCAGGAGCTGGCCATCGATTATGAAGAAAGTGAGGCTTAAAATATGGGCGCACCAAATATTACGATTGCGTTTTATGAGCAGGCCATTGCTTCCATCAACAGAGGCGACAAGGGAATTATCGCCATGCTGCTGGTAGACAGCAAGGTCACAAAGCTTACTGTCAGCACTATTCTCGATTCTACAGATATTCCGGATGGCATCTCCGACGCTTCTGTAGAGCAGATCAAGTATGCGCTGATCGGATACCAGAACGCTCCGAAGAAGATCATCGCTGTTTTCGTCAAGGACGTTGACGGCTACGATGATGCCCTTGAGGAGCTTGAAACTCACGACTGGGACTATCTTGTGGCACCTACCTGCAAGACTGACAGCAAGGTCGCAGACATTACGACCTGGATCAAGGCTCAGCGTACCAACAACAGCAAGATCTACAAGGCCGTCCTTCCGGAGCAGGCTGCAGATACTGAGGGCATCGTCAACGTCACTATGGGCTACACGAATGCAGCCGGTACTGAGCTCACTGCTGAGCAGGCATGCGCTCGCATCGCTGGCATCATTGCCGGAACTCCGATGACAATCTCCTGCACTTATGCTCCGCTTCCTGAAGCACTCGGCTGTCCTGCTAAGACTCAGGAAGAGATCGACACTGCCGTTGACAATGGCGAGCTGATCGTCATGTGGGATGGCAGCAAGGTCAAGATCGTCAGAGGCGTCAACAGCTTCGTGACAACGACTCAGGATAAGGGCGACAGCTTCCGTAAAATCAAGCTGGTGGAGACGATGGATTTAATTAAGCACGACGTCAGAAAGACCGCTCAGGATAGCTATATCGGCAAGTACGCAAATTCCTACGACAACAAGAATCTGCTTACCACTGCGATCAATGGTTATTTCGACACTCTTGTCAGAGACGGAATCCTGGCATCCGGATCCTGCGACATTGATACAGAAGCCCAGAAAGCTTATATCAAGTCTAAGGGCGGAAAGTTTGTGCTCGATGGCGAGACCATTGATATCGAAGATGCTACAGAACTGCAGATCCGTCAGGCAAATACCGGCTCTCAGGTATTCCTGAAGTGCACGATCAGCATGCTTGACGCTCTTGAGGATATCGACATCGACATTTATATCGGTTAAGGAGGTAGACAGACATGACTGGATTTGAAGAGAATCAGGTATGGCTTGGTACCTGGGGACAGGTCTGGGTAGACGGTGAGCTTCTTTCCGAAGCAACTGCTTTCAGAGCTGAGGTAAACATTGACTATGAGGACGTGCAGATGTGCCGCAACCTCATGAAGGGCAAGAAGGTCACCGGCCTTGAAGGCGAGGGCGAGATCACTCTCCACAAGGTCAGTTCCTTCGTGATGAATAAGGTCGCTGCTGACATTAAGAAGGGCATCGTGCCGGACATCACTATCGAGTCCTCCATGCAGGATCCGGGCGGAATCGGCGAGGAGAGAATCGCTGTAAAGCACGTCAAGTTCGAGAAGATCACGCTCGCAGACTGGGAGCGTGGATCCATCGGAGAAGAGTCTTACAGCTTCAGCTTCTCAGATTTTGAAGTCAAGACAATGGCGCTTTAACCTATCAGCCTGGGACGGGAAACTGCCTCGGGCTTTTTTGCGTTATCTAAAGGAGGAAGAATGATGACGAATGTAGATCTGCTTCTGGGACTTGATGCCGACAAACTGGCAGAGGTGCCTACGAAGGACTTAAAGATCCAGAGACTTTCCCAGCTCACAGGAGCTGACTTTATCGTAAAAGTGAAAGCCATTCCGGCCAAAAGATTCACAGAGCTTGTGTCCGGGATCCGTGGAAAAGACGGTGCGATTGACACAGCTAAGGCTTATGACGCCAACGTCAAAATCTCTCTGGCCGGTATGGTTGATCCGTCCATGAAGGACAAGGACCTCATGGAGAAATTCGGATGCAGCACACCGATGCAGCTGATGGAGAAGATCTTCCAGGGCGGTGAAATCGGAGTGATCGCTGACACGATCACAGAGCTTTCCGGTTTTGGCGGGGATGTCGTTGAAGAAGTAAAAAACTAATATATGCGGATGAGGATATGACGAATATGTATGTCCTCTTCCGCGAAATGCACTGGAAGCCCTCTGATTACTATCTGATGCCGGAGGGCGAAAAAATAGTAGTACGGGCAATGCTCCTGAAGTTTTCTGAGGAGACGAAGAAGGAACAGGAGAAGCTCGAAAAAATGAGGAGGGCGAATAAATGAGCAGAGTCATAGACGCCGTGCTGCGGCTTCGAGACGAATTTACGCAGCCCTTGAGCAAATCCATCGACCTGATGACCAGCGCGTCGAAAGCCGGTGATAAGACCAGAAAATCCATAGAGAAGTTCGGAAACGGCATTGCGGAGGTGGGCGCTGGCATGACCGCGGCCATCACGGTGCCGGTGGTGGCAGCAGGAGCAGCCTGCGTGAAAACAGCATCAGACTTTGAGTCCAGCTTGTCGCAGGTCCAGGCGACGATGGGCATCACGAAGGATGCCACGACACAGCTCAACGGACAGACGGTTAACACCATGGACGCTCTGAGTGATCTGGCGAAGGAAATGGGCAAGACAACGAAGTTCTCTGCAACGGAAGCTGCCGACGCCATCAACAACATGGCCATGGCCGGATATGATGTGCAGAAAACTTATGACACACTGCCGACAGTCCTGAGCCTGGCATCCGCCGGAAGCCTTGACCTCGACTATGCTACACAGCTGGTGGCCAACGGTATGGCAGTCATGGGCGAGAACTGCGAAAGTGCTCAGCAGATGGCTGATATGATGGCTGTCACTGCATCGAGTGCCTACGGATCCGTGGCAGACTTCGGCGAGGGCCTTCTGGTGGCTGGCGGCCAGGCGTCTGTCTGCGGTCAGTCTATGGAAGATACCTACACAGCACTGGGCATGCTCGGTAATGCCGGAATGCAGGGCTCCGAAGGCGGTACAGCGCTCAGAAACACATTGAAGAACCTCTACCAGCCAACCGATAAGGCGGCAAAAGTCCTGAAGAAGCTCGGCGTCACGACTTCGAACTCAGACGGCACTCTGAAGTCCATGCAGGACGTCCTGCAGGAACTGAATGGCGCCATGTCCGGAATGAATGACGCAGAGATCTCCACGACAATGGCAGAGATCTTCGATACACGTACCATCGCCGCTGCGAATGCACTGCTGCAGAGTTCCGGTGATGAGTGGGATCAGCTGAGGAATAAGATCTCCGGCGCCTCCGATATGTACGACGGTCAGGGTGCCGCTGCCGGTATGGCGGCCACACAGCTCGACAACATGGAGGGCCGCATCACGATCCTCAAGAGCTCCATCGAGGGCCTTGCGATATCGTTCGGCGAGATCCTTCTGCCGTATGTCGAGAAGGGCGTGGCATGGATCCAGAACCTTGTGGATAAATTCAACGCACTGGATGACGGCCAGAAGCAGAACATCGTGAAGTTTGCTGCAATGGCAGCCGCTGCTGGTCCGCTGATCATGGGCTTTGGAAAGATGATCGTCATGGGCTCAAAGATCCTCGGGGTATTCTCGAAGGTCCGAGGAATCTTCCAGGGCGTGCAGGCTGCAGGCGGCGCGATGAAGTTTGCCATGGCCGCGCTGAGCGGTCCGATCGGCATCGTGGTGGCAGCATGCGCTGCGATCGTCGCGATCGTTGCTGTGGTCATCACTCATTTTGATATGTTCAAGGAAGCAGCTGCGAACGTGGCCGCTGTGGTCGGTCCGCACATCGAGAACCTGATGTCTAAATTCTCCGGACTTCAGGGCACAGTCGTGCCGATCATCACCTACATCGGCGACCTTTTGGCGAATTTCCTTGTGGGCGCCTTCGAGGGCTGCGCTCAGGGTATCGGTGTCGTTATTGACGGAATCGCTCTGGTCATCCAGGGCATCACGGACGCCGTGCAGGGTGTCGTAGACTTCGTGACTGCCGTCGCAAACGGCGACTGGCAGGCAGCCTGGGATTCTCTCGGCAGTATCGTGACGGGCGTATTTGAAGCCATCACGGGCGTCATTGAGGGCGTTATCGGTCTGGTCGGAAGTTTGATCGACGCGATCGGAAACGGCGTAGCAAAGGCAGCAGAGTTCGTCACAGGGCGTGGCGGAAGCACTGCTGCAGTCGGTCACAACGCTGCCGGTGATACGAACTGGCGTGGAGGTTGGACGTCTGTCAACGAGAAGGGCGGCGAGATCATGAACCTGCCTTCCGGTACGCAGATCATCCCGCATGACGCAAGCAGAAACACGCCTGTCGGCGGTGGAATCTCTATCGCGAAGCTGGCTGACAGCATCATCGTCCGCGAGGATGCTGACATCGAGAGGATCGGTGATGCCATCGTGAGAAAGATCAAGGAAGCACAAAACAACAGAGGAGGCTGGACGTTCAGTGGAAATATGGCTTAAAGGTAGCAGAAGAATCCGCATCCCGGTCCTTCCTGCTGAGTATACGGTACAGAGTACACAAAACAACACGACGGTCAACGTGATCGGCCTCGGCGACGTGGTGCTGAAGGGGAAGAGAGGACTCAGGTCCATCTCTTTCTCTTCTTTTTTCCCGAAGCGTTATGATGCCGACTACTGTCAGACGACAGCACTCCGGAGCCCGAAGAGTTATGTCGAGGCAATCGAGAAGATGAAGAGAGCCGGAACGGTCAAGCTGATCATCACCGGCACGCAGATCAATTTCCGCTGCACGATAGAGAGCTTCGAGTGGGGTGAGAATGATGGCACCGGAGACATCAGCTACACGCTGACGCTTCAGGAATACAGGGCGCCATCCTCCAGCGTTTCTTCCGTCGTAACGATGTAAAAGGGAGGCAGTTATGGAAAGAGTGACTCCTGAAGCAAAAGCGCAGACTTATGCGGTCAAGGAATACGATACGCTGGCGGCCATCGCGAGAAGGCTGACCGGATCCGCAGACTATTCCGCGATCTATGAGCAGAACAAGGACGTTATCGGCAGCAATCCGAACAATCTGACTGTCGGCATGGTCCTCACGATCCCGGGCGAGACTTCGTCCACGGATGACGACTGGTGAGCATGAAAGTCACGCTAATCAAAGCCAAATCAGGCACAAAGTATGACATCACGAACGCAGTGACGAAGGTGGAGTGGAGTGGTTCGGCATCCTCCGCAGCTCGTCAGCTTTCGGTCGATTATATCAACGCTCCGTATGATCACTTTAATTTCCCGGCCATAAGCACCGGCGATGCAGTCGCCTTCTCTTACGGTCAGGAGGGCGAAGTGTTCTATGGGCAGTTCTTCGGTTCTGAAAAGTCGTCAGCCGTCGGAACGATCACGTTCACGGCCTATGACATGATGAAGAACCTGCTGGAGAGTACGGGGCAATACAATTTCAAGAACACGACAGCGGAAGCCATCGCGCAGCAGGTCTGCGCTGATGCACAGATTCCGCTCCGGTCCGTGAACGGTGTGCCGTCGATCTATGCGACCGGCGTCAACATCGCTTCGATGTTATGTGACAACATGACGCTCTATGACATCATCATGGCCGCCTACACGAAGGCCCACAAGATCACCGGGGACAAATACTTCCCGATGATCTACAAGCGCGGCCTCGGCGTGTATAAGACGGAGTGGATCGTCAAGGGTCTTGTGCTGTCAGACAGCACGAACCTCATGAAGGCAGACATCCAGGAGACGATGGATTCCATCGTCAACAAGGTCAAGATCTACGACGACAAGGGAAAGCAGATCGGCGAGGTGTCTGACGCTGACTCGCTCTCACTGTTCGGCACTTTCCAGCAGATCTACAAGAAGGAAGAAGGCGTGGATCCGCAGACGGCCGCGAAGAACCTTCTGGCGGTAAAGCCTACGCAGACGATCAAGATCACGTCTGTCGGGGACGTCAACTGCCTGAGCTGCTACTTTGTGAAGGTCTCAGATGCGACGACCGGGCTGTCTGGAAAATATTGGATCAGCTCAGATAAGCATACCTGGGAGAACGGATCCTACACGATGGAGCTGGAGCTTACCTTCGACAGCATCATGGACGAGAAGGAATCTACGAAGGAAGAGGAGGAGAAAAAGAAGAAGTAATGGCATGGATGAATGACATGGCCGGAATGATGGCTTCTGATCAGGCGGCAGACCTGCAGCTGGCGCAGATGACCGGACCGACGGCCTGCAAAATCGGAAACCTTGAGCTGACAAAAGACGATCTCCTCTTTGCGGAGCACCTGCTGAAAACTGTATGCACGAAGGTCACGGAGACAGCTCCGGGCGGAGGCGGAAAATGCACCGATCAGAGCACGTATCTGTCAGCCCTCAAGGCTGGCGACACTGTGCTGATCCGCCAGATGTCAGACTCGAAATTCTTAGTTATCGAAAAGGTGGTGAGCGCATGAGCATTCTGCCTTCATTCCTCAGCGAGGGCCTTCTGGAAGAAGCTGAGGAGACTTCTGCCGTGCTCGATATTCCGAAGGAATACGGCATGGATTTCAGCACCGGACAGCTGACCGGAAAGATCGTGGAAGGACTTGAGGCCATCAAGGTGTGGGTGTGGAACTGCCTGCACTCTGAACGGTACCGTCACGCGATCTACTCTTGGCAGTACGGCACTGAATATGAGCAGTACATCGGACAGACGGTGTCTGATGAATACCTGCAGAACGACTGTCGGACAGAGACGGAAGAAGCCCTCATGGTCAATCCGTACATCTCCGGCATAGATGACTTTGAGGCAACGCTGGAAGGCGACATGCTTTCCATCAGCTTCACACTTGAGACGACTTTAGGAAATACGGAGGTGAGTACAAGTGTATGAGGACAAAACTTACGACGCCATTCTGACTGAGGCGCTCAATTCTATCGGATCGGACGTCTTAAAGACAGAGGGAAGCCTTGTATATAATGCGGTCTCGGCTCTGGCTTTTGAACTGAACAAGCTCTATGTCCAGCTCGACTATCTGCTGGCGCAAATGGACCCGGAGACGGCAGATTTTGATACTCTGAAAGCACTGGCTGCACAGAGAGCGGTCTATCCGGACAGCGCGACAGCGGCAACGGTCCAGATCACTGCAAACGTGGCAGTCCCGATCGGAACACGCTTCTCGCTGTCAGCTTATAACTATGCGGTGACTGCGGTCATCTCTGAAGAGGACCACACTTATGCAGCGACCTGTGAAGAGACCGGATCCGGCCCGAACAATCTGCGGGGCAGCCTGACGCCGATCACTTATGTGGACGGCTTGACAGCTGCCACGATCACGGATCTGCTGATCGCCGGAACGGATGCCGACGGCAGGGATGAGCTGTATGAGAAGTATCTGGAATCCTTCAGCTCCCAGAGCTTCGGCGGAAACGTCGCAGCATACAAGGCACACCTGAATGCTATCGACGGCATCGGAGGCACGAAGGTATATCCTGTCTGGGAGGGAGCCGGTACGGTCAAATGCGTGCTGATCGGATCAGATTGGGGAACCGTGAGCGACTATCTGCTTGAGCAGATCCGTGAGGACGTGGATCCTGATACGGCAAAGGGCTACGGCTGGGCGCCTATCAATCATACGGTTACGGTCGAATCCGTGAAGGCAAAGACCATCGCCGTCACTACGCACCTGACCTTCTCCAGTGGATACAGCTGGGCGGTCTGCAAGGATGACATCATCCAGGCGATGAGTGATTATATGACCGGCCTCTGCACGACATGGGGAGACGGTTCTGATACGGATTATATCATGGTCTATATTTCCCGCCTTGAGAGCGCAGTGCTTGATGTGCAGGGCGTGCTTGATATCTCCGGCACGACCTTGAACGGCTCGACCTCGAACCTGGCACTCGACACGGATGAGGTGCCTGTGCTTGGGGAGGTGACGCCTACATGATCGTGAACACGCTGCATTATTATCCCAGACACATCCAGCAGATCAAGGAGTACATCCGGCTGACTGCCGGTGTGGACTCTGAGCTGTATGCAGTCTGGGACGCTGTGGATCTGATCACGCAGAACATGTATCTCGACACGATGGATGCGGATACCTGCCTGCGGTGGGAACATTTCCTCAGCATCACTGCCAATCCGATGGACACGCTGGACGACCGGCGCGGAAGGATCAAGGGCTATTTTGCCTCAAATCTTCCGTACACCGTAAAGAAGCTGGAGGAAGTCTTGACGACCATGTGTGGATCAGACGGCTATGAGCTGGTCATCGACCCGAAGGCCGGAACCGTTGACATCTTCATCATGTTGTCAAACGTCCGGCTGGTTGATAACACTTACGACGTGATCAGGAAGATGGCGCCTGCTGACATGATCGTGAAGGCAAGGATCATTTACAATACACACAGCATTTTCCGCATGTATACGCATGAGGATCTCGCAGCCTATACACATTATCAGCTCCGGAATGATCAGATCTTCCAGCATAACCATAACAGGCACGTAACTCTCGGCAAGTATACGAACACGCAGCTCGTTGCGTATACGCATAAACAATTATTTGAGGAGGCATTATGAGCACTACGACTACTAACTACGGGATGACAAAGCCCGCACAGTCAGACTTCTACAATGTCGATGACTTCAACGGCAACGCCGACATCATGGACACTGAAATGAAGAAGCGAGAGGACGCCATCTCAGCAATCAGCAAGATCCTCGGAGATACTGATATCTCTGGTCTTGTGATCCCGACGCTGACAGCTCTGGCTGACTACTGCAATGGTGTGGGCGAGGCTTCAAAGCTCAACCTTGCAGGCTTCCACAACAGCCTGTACCGAGGCA
>CAVCWT010000046.1:10230-15958 GCA_963605745.1 Lachnospiraceae bacterium | reverse complement strand
AGAGGGCCTTACATGCTCTAATAATGGACTTAACGCCGCTAACTGTTGTGCCAACAGCTGCTGCAATTCCGGTAATTGCCAGTAATGCGGCGAAAAAGAATCCGCCATCAACCTTCTCCAGCTCTTCCTCGTTCAGTGCTACCATCTTCTTGTTATCCATTTTTGTTTTCTCCTTTTCGATTTTATTGTTTTGGTTCCCGCTTTGTTTGCGGTGTGCTGTTGTTTGTTATGCATATACATACGCACCGAAACACAAAACGTTACAGGAGACAGCAAAAGATTTTGCGCAGGCTGAAAGACTGCAAATTGACAAATAGACTGGTGTTCTGGTTGCGATCTACATTCCGATCTTCACCACACAGCCTGAGAAGGCTAGCGTGGCCACAGACTGGGCAAATGTGAGAAGCCTGTATTCTGAGTTGCAAGCCGATTAAACATCAACCGGAAAATATAACGATAAGGTTCCGGTAGATTGGAGTACGAGCCCTGCTTATGATTGGAATTCAATAACATTTTAACGGGCCGAAGGTACAGCTGAAGATGGGAATATGTGCGATTAGCTTCACAGAAGGATCTGGATATTCGATGGAGTATCAGTGTAACAATTGGCATGAGGCCTGTGCACTGAGCATTAGCGCGCATGGATAAGGCATACAAATAGTGCCATTTCCCGGGATAGAAATATAATGCACACCATTCAGACATTTTCGTCGAAGACGGGTGTTATGGTTGCGGTCTCTATTCCGATCTTTACGGCACAGCTGGAGAAGAGCCGTGAGGCAGTAGATGCTGCTAACCTTCGTTCTGCATACGCAGAGGTTGCAGCAGATATCCTTACTGAGGACTCCGCAACCATCAAGACGGTTTATAAGAAGGTTGATCCCAAGCAGACCACTTCTGGTTGGGTGTCAAAACCGGATCAGATTGGTGATGTTAAGGCAAAGGATATTCCAGATATTGTAAGTGGAACACCTGTTTATGTAGTAATTACTCTTGACAAAGATGATGCATCGACTACAACGATTACCGCTACTGCTCCTACAGGTAGTAATGCGAAAGAAATCAAGTAATATCCTATTGATCTTATTAGATGTGCATAGGCCTCGTCCTCGTGACGAGGTCTTTTCTTATACAAAAAAGGAGCCCCGCAGGGCCCCTTCTCGCGTGTTTTATTGCTGTTTTGGCTTACTTGTATTCGATAGTGGTTACACCAGTTGCCTCAGTAACAGTTACCACTGCCGTTCCGCCTGCAGACGGATTGCCAGTGGAAGTAACGCCTGCAACAGCCGTGCCTGCATTCGCTGTCTTCCATCCAGTTTCTTTCTGAGTCAGCGTAACAGTTGCTGTATAAACATATGCGTTCTCAGAACCAGTACGAGCATACGTGGTGTTTGTTGTTGCCGTCGGAGCCTCGTCCTCAGTCAGTGCTGCAGCAGAAATCTCTGCATAAGCTACACGAACGTTTGCCAGATCTACTGCCTCACGGCTCTTCTCCAACTGGCTCGTGAAGATCGGAATGGAGATCGCAACCAGAACACCGATGATTGCAACAACGATCAACAGCTCTGCAAGTGTGAAACCTTTGTCGTTCTTACGAATTTTCTTCATCATTTCTTTGCCCTCCCAAAAGCAAATTTTTAAAAAGGATTTTAAGGAAGATCTCTCTTCTCTTCCTTTGTGATAATCCAAATTTACATCATAAAAGTCATAATGTCAACGTGTTTTTTTAAAATCTAACTCAAATGTGAGAGTTTTAAAGATGGAATTGTGAGCAAAACCACCAGTTCTTGTCATCTTGTGATCTTGCTTCCACTAGGTCTTGTCATCTGGCATTTTGGAAGTCCATCAGATTCGTTGTTGGACGCTACACCACACTTTCTGTTTGCAAGATTTTGTGCGCTGCCAATCCTCTCTTTTACGCGCATGATGCCGCTGTCTGTGGCTGTTGGCTGTCTGTGGGGTTCGGGTGTCAACTCTTGAGAATCTCCTGTGTCCAGGAATAGGCAAGGCCAAACCAGCTCTCACAGGAGAGTTCCACAGCGTTTCCGTTTCGATCCATCGTCAGAGGTGTTGCCAGACCCAGGCCATGGTCTCCTTTCATGTACATGTGCAGCTCCACCGGAATTCCAGCCTTTCGCATTGCAAGGGCAAGGAAGATTGCATTCTCCGCCGGCACCAGTCCATCCTGGTTGGTGGTCCACAAAAAGGCCGGAGGTGTATCCGTGCTGACCTGATTCTCCAGAGACATTTCTGATTTTTTCTCCTCGTATGCATCTCCCAGCAGATTTTCGAAGGACTCCCGGTGTGCATACGGTCCCGATGTGATCACCGGATAATTCAGAATCATTCCGCGTATCTTCAGCTGCGCGCTGTCCGCGTTCAGAGCTTTGGTGACAAAGGACTTATTCCAGAACATGCCATAGCTCGCTGCCAGGTGTCCTCCTGCCGAGGAGCCCTGCACGAAAATCTGTTCCGGATCCACATCCCATTCCTTTGCGTGGCTCTTTGCCAGCTGCACCGCAGTCGCCAGCTCCAGAAGCGCTGTTGGATACACCGCTGGCCGTACCGAATACCAGACTACCATTGCCTGATATCCATAGGAATTCCACTTAATGGCGAACATCTCTGCCTCTCTCTCTGAGGTAAAGCAGTAGGCGCCGCCCGGACAAATGATCACCATCGGACGCTTCTCAATGGCAATTTCCTCCGAATGACTGATCAGGTACGTTTCCACCCTTGCATAATCCCGAGAATTTTTTACCTTCAACGGCAATACTTCATGTATCATTTTTCGTTTCTCCTTCCCTTGCGGGTAGTGTCCACTCCGGGCACTCCTTTTACTAATAATACCAGATTGCTGCGACAGTCGTTATTTTAGTAGCCTTTCGTCTCTTGCATTCTGTGCTCGCAGCTGGAACAGAAAGGCAAGGCCGTCAAGGTGTCAGACATCAGTGATGCTCTGGGCGTCCCTCTTCCCGGCCCTCTGCCTTAATTGCCTTCTTTAAGGTACGAATCTCTTTGGACCATGCGGGTTTCGCCAAAATCCTTTCCACTGGAAGTCACGCTTGCGCCAGCTGACTGAAATCGGTATACTAGAGAAGTTCGCGGGGCGTAGCTCAGCTTGGCTAGAGCGCCTGGTTTGGGACCAGGAGGCCGCAGGTTCGAATCCTGTCGCCCCGATACGATGTAAAAAGCCACTTCCGAAGCCGTCTTCGGAAGTGGCTTTTCATGTGGCGCTCGCGCGCCATAAACTCTCAGTCAAAAGGCCTCCCGTGAAAGCAAGCTTTCCGGGAGGCCTTTTGCTTCGACTTTGCGTCGTTTTGAGATTACATCAAGTTGTACATTGTGAACATCGGCAGGTAGATGGAGATGACGATGAAGCCGGCGAAGGCGGCGAGGAGGACGAGCATGGTGGGTTCGAGTTTTGCCAGAGCGTCCTTCGTTGCGGTATCAGCCTCGTTTGTGTAGAATTCGCCGATGACTTTCAAGGAAGAATCCAGTTCACCGGTTTCTTCACCCATGGCGCACATTTCCTGCAGCGTTCGGGGGTATTCCTTGCAGTCGCGAATGCATTCTCCCAAAGGTCTTCCTTCCTCAATTCGGGAGATCATGGACTCGGTTTCTTCCCGGAGGACATAGTTGTTCAGGGTCTTTGATGTGATCCCGATGGCCCTGTCTACATTCAGTCCGGATGCCAGCAGCATGCTCATGGTATTGGCGAATTCCGCTGCACCACTCATCTTGTGAATCTTGCCCAGAACCGGCATCTTCAGCTGAATGACGCCTTGCACATATTTTCCCTTTTCTGTTGTCAGAAAACATTTCCACACGAGCACCAGCGCCACGATGCCAATCACCATGAAGATCCAGTATTTTGAAAAGAAATTCGAGGTGCTGATGAGCATCTGGGTCATCACCGGAAGGTCCCCTCCCAGCTCCGAAAACGTTGAGCTAAGGGCCGGGATTACCACGACCATGACCACGATCAAAACAACGATTGCCACGACCACAACGAAGATCGGGTAGGCCAGCGCTGACTTGATTTTGGACTGGGTCTTGTACTGCTTTTCGTAATATTGAGCCATTTCCGAAAAGGAACGTTCAATATTGCCGGACTCTTCTCCGGCACTCAGCGTTTCGATCAATGTTGCCGGGAGCTTTGGCCCGTTTCTGCGAATGCTGACAGCCAGTCCTGCACCCCCTGCAACATCCTCTGCCGTCTGCAGGAAGATTTTGCGCAGAGTTTTGTCCTCAGTCTGTCCACCGATCATCTCCAGGCATCTTGCGATCGGAACACCCGCTTTCAGAGTAATGGCAATCTGATTACACAGAATGGAGAGGTTCTTCAGATTGATTCTCCCCCCGCCAAGATCTGCAGTCAGAAAGGATTCCTTTTTATCCTGAACCCGGTTCAGGGACAGAATAACCGGTGCGGAGGTGCGAATCTGATCTGCTGCCGCATACTGGTCAACAGCCTGTATCACACCGTTAACCTGCATGCCTTCCTTTGTCAGAGCTTTATATTTGTATGTACTCATTCGTTATTGCTGCTCCTGTTTCCTCAGAATCTGAATTTCTTCTCCACGTAGCTCATATCATGGGCTGCGCCGATGGCGGTCTCCATGCCGATGAGTCCGTTCATAGCCATCGAAACCAGGCAATTGTCCATCGTGATGGAGCCTTGTTCTGCCCCCGTCAGCATGCTGGAGGCCATCTGCGGTGTTCTGCCTTCACGAATCAGATTGCGAATAGCAGCCGTTACGACCATACACTCGCACGCAGCAACACGTCCTCCACCGATTCGTGGCAGGAGCTGCTGGGATAATACAGCCTGCAGCGTTGTCGACAGCTGCATTCGAACCTGCGGCTGTTTGTCCGCGGGGAAGGTTCCGACAATGCGGTCCACACTCTCCACAGCAGAATTGGTATGCAGGGTTGCAAAGACGAGATGTCCCGTCTCGGCTGCCGTCATTGCGGTATCAATCGTCTCGGCATCGCGCATCTCACCGACCAGAATGATATCCGGATCCTCTCGAAGGCTCGCTCGCAGGCCATCTGCATAGGAGGCCGTATCTACGCCGATCTCACGCTGATTAATGATGCACCGGTCCGGTTCGTAGATATACTCGATGGGATCCTCCAGTGTAATGATGTGCTCGCTCCTGGTGTGGTTAATCTGATTCAGGATGGCAGCCAGCGTCGTAGATTTACCGGAACCGGTTTCCCCGGTCACCAGAATAATGCCTCTTTGATATTGGGGGAAACTGTTCACAGCGGCAGGCAGGCCCAGTGCACTCAGTTCCGGAATCACGTTGCTCAGAATGCGCAGCGCCCCACTGACATGTCCCTGCTGCCGGAACAAATTCACACGAATACGCTCGCCGCACAGCGTTCTGGCAAAATCCAGCTCGCCGATCCGCGCCATCGCATCATAGCTGTCCCCGGCCAGTTCTCTTGCCAGCTCCTCACAGTCCGCATCTAAGAGCGGCTCCGGAAAAAGATTCTCCAGAACACCATCAACTCTCCCCTTCGGAGGCAGTCCGCAAATCAGGTGAATATCGGAGGCTCTGCGCCGCGAGCCCTCTGCAACCAAATCCTCGATATGCATATTCATCTCCATCCTTTGTTATCTCGAAACAGGGACAATTCGCCATCAGACGAATTGCTTTTGCAAGGAGAAATCCGCGCATGCGGTTTCTCCGATGTGACGAGTGGTGGACGGCACGTC
>CAVCWT010000046.1:0-10221 GCA_963605745.1 Lachnospiraceae bacterium | reverse complement strand
AAGCAGATACACGAGGAGAAATCCGCGCATGCGGTTTCTCCGATGTGACGAGTGGCTTTGCCACTCGAAGCAGGTGAAATCTGCCATCAGGCAGATTTCACTGCGCTAGTCCGTAACCAGAATGGTCCTTGCCACTTCTTCCACAGTGGTGATGCCCTGCCCCACCAGCTTTTCCGCATTCTGGATCATCGACACGTACTGGCTGGTCTTCATCGCTGTTTCGCGGAAGGTCTGTTTGTCCGCATTGTCCGTGATATTTTTACGTAGCTCATCGTTCATGAGCAGGATCTCGAATGCACCGATACGTCCGCGATATCCTGTGTGGAAACACTGATCGCAACCCTTTCCGTGATAGAATGCCTGTCCCGGCCGCATCTTGATCGGGCTGATGGCCAGCACTTTGGCATCCGGAGTATACGTTGTTCTGCAATTCGGGCACACACGGCGCAGGAGTCTCTGCGAAATAACGCCGCGCAGGCCGGCTGAGATCAAATACGGTTCTACGCCCATATCCTTCAGTCGGTCAATAGCCGACACTGCATCCTCGGTGTGGATGGTCGTGATAACCAGGTGTCCCGTGATGGCGGCGCGCATGGCAATCTGTGCCGTCTCACCGTCTCGAATCTCACCAACACAGATGATATCCGGATCCTGACGCAGGATGGCACGAAGGCCGCTTGCAAAGGTCAGACCGACTTTTTCGTTAATCTGCACCTGTGTTGCGCCCGGAATGTTGTACTCTACCGGGTCCTCGAGTGTGACCAGATTCGTGCTCTCGTTCAGCATCTCGCGAATCAGCGTGAACATCGTGGAGGACTTACCTGAACCGGTAGGGCCCACGATCATGATAACCCCGCTCGTATTGGCCAGAATACGATCTACCTTCTGATTATCCTCGTCAAAGACCATTCCGATTCCCTGCCGGGTCAGCATCTTTTCATCCTTGCCCAGAATACGGATAACAATCTTCTCTCCGTAGATCGTCGGCAGCGTGTTGACACGCATGTCGACATCCTTGCCCTTGATCTTCATATTGATACGACCGTCCTGTGGAACACGCCGTTCAACGATGTTCATGTGAGACATGACCTTAATACGTGATACAACCGAGTCCTTCAGGTCCGAAGGAATTGTCAGAATTTTATGCAGGCGTCCGTCGATTCTCATTCGAATCGCCATGTCGCCTTCCGTCGGTTCAATATGAATATCGGAACAGTTCTCCACCATCGCACGTTCAATGATAGAGTTTACCAGTCGAATGGTCGGACCTTCCTCCGCATTGTCCGGAACCGCCTCAATGACGGCATCCTCCCGAAGGCCGGCCTCCGCACGCATGGCTGCCATAGCCTCTGCAGCATTAACATTCTCGTACAGAATATTGATCGCATGACGAACCGCCGCCTGGCTGGCAATCATCGGCACAATGTTCTTGTGGCTGGTGTTACGAGCCCGCTCAATCGCCATAAAGTTCAGCGGATCTGCCATGGCAATGAACAGGCTGTCTCTTACAACCTGCACCGGAACAATCTCATATTCCTGTGCCAGAGATTTAGGGATATATCGAGACATGGAAGGATCAATGTTTGTTTTGGTCAGATCGATGAAGTCGATGCCCAGCTGGTTGCGCAATGCATCGATCAGCTCATGCTCTGTAATGTACCCCTGCTCGATCAGCACCGTTCCCAGACGCTTTTTGGTCTGTTTTTGTGTTGCCAGAGCCTGATCCAGCTGCTCCTGCGTGAGCAGTCCGTCGGATATCAGAATGTCTCCCAGTCGTTTGCTCTTCATGATCTACCTCTCATTGCCTGCTCTTTTCCGTCCATTATTATCATAGTCTGCAAGCATTATTATTTAGTATACTAAACTTCTGATTTAATAGATACACCTTTCCACGCGGAAATCCCGCTGCCTCCTGAAATTCTCGGAGTCACACAGGCCGGGCAGTTATCAATCGTTACACGATCCGTTCTTGGTTGGGGTAGTTATTTTGCAAGTGCTGTATTAGGATAATGAAGATCAAGATTACTGCGTAAAGGAGTTGTTATGCGATTTGTTGTACAGCGTGTTCAGCACGCATCGGTAACAGTCGATCAGAAGGTGATCGGCAAGATCGGAAAAGGATTTTTGGTGCTCATCGGCATCGAGGATTCTGATACAAGGGAACTGGCGGACCGGATGATCAGCAAGCTGATCGGACTGCGTATTTTTGAGGATGAGAACGGCAAGACAAACTGCAATCTGGCCTCGGTAAACGGAGAGCTACTGCTGGTGTCCCAGTTCACATTGTATGCCGACTGCCATCATGGGAACCGGCCTTCCTTTATCCGGGCCGGCAAGCCGGAGCAGGCAAATGAATTGTACGAATATATTATTGAGCAGTGCCGCAGACAGGTTCCCGTTGTCGAAACGGGACGCTTTGGCGCAGATATGAAGGTGGAGCTCTTAAACGACGGCCCCTTCACGATACTGCTGGATTCGGATGAGATGTTCCGCTCGTAATTATGCCCATCATCGTTCATAACGGTACACACCGCAGAGAAGCATCAAAAAAACAGTCAGAGAAAACAGCAATGATAAAGGGCATCCATCACATTTTGTTCGTGATCGATGCCCTCTTAATGAATGAAGCGATTAATCTGCATTCCACAGCCTCCTTCCTTTTGCTGTATTCAATTGTAGGAGATTTGATTTACTACTATTCGGTTCCCATTGGTCTGTACCTGTCCTAAGTGGTGGGGGTGATCTTTACAATGTATGTGACGGTTACTGCCCGGATCATCTCTCTCACTCTTATACCTCTCTATTCTCAACGAATCGATCGATTCGACGTTTCCTCTCAGAATCTGTTATTCTACCAGGAACTGTACCTACTCAAGATTGATTCTCATTGAATCCTTACGGATGGAACGGAGATAATGGGGAGTTTCTTACTTAGTTCATTGGAGTATCCTCTTGTAAATCATCATCTTATTGCCTTGTCTGATTATGGATCTGTGGACCTTATCTATGCCTTCGGACCGTCCTCCTTTCGATTGGATTTCTTCACTTCACGTTTATGAATTCCTTTTGTGAGTTCCTGGTGAAGATTTTGTTTTGTTTTCCTTTGTTGATTGTATAGTACTCCTTCCGGTGCTTAGTGTCAATCTATTTTACGCCTCTTTTAAAATTGTCTGTATTTTCGCAATTTTCCTTGCAATTCTGAATCCAATAAACAAAAGCAGCTGCCTCCTCTGGGAGGCAGCTGCCGGAAGAATTTATTGCATTGACGACGCATTCGGCAATCACTCCAAATAAGGAGAAATTGCCTGATGGCATTTTCGACTTGTGACATCACCCACAGTCACATGCAAATGCCCCGCTCACTCAGCATATCAAGACAGGCCTGAACCGCTTCATAGACCATTTGGTCGCAGTGCGGCTTTTTCTCTGCCGGGCTCTTTACCTCTGCTCCAAGGAGCTCCTTGCACTGGGTTCTCCCCTCATGCAGGTCGCTGACACGGTGGATCAGCTCCACGGCATCCCGAGGTTCTCCAACGCCGTACAATCCCAGAACCATCAGTCCGCCGGTAATCGCTCCGCAGGTCATCCCGGCCCGCATGCCGGCGCCAAAATTCTGCGTGATGGCATTGGCCTGCTCCTTGGTCATTCCCTTTTTCTCGGCAAAGGGGATGAATACACCCTGTGCACAGTTGTAATGCACATTCGGATCCTCTCTTAGCTCGTGACTGCGCTGCATGATTTCATTCATCGCCTGACTCCTTTCTGCCTTCCGACACAGCAAAATGAATTGACGACAGCGCCGTCAATTCATTTTGGATAAACGTTTCGCATCCATCTCGATTTTGGTACTCGAAAATGGCTGCTGCATTATCTCTTTGCTACTGCGATTCCATTATAGCCGTTCAGGCCCAGAAAGCCAAAGAACTGATCCTTGCCCTGCAGGAGCTTGGTGTAATCTGTCTTTGCCGGGAAAACAACGGTATACGGAACATTCTTGTAGGTGAACTGGATCGAAACCGTAACATCGTTTCTCTGTGCCATCTTCTGCAGAACGTATTTAGAAATCGTGTGGTAGTCCTCTGCATTATAGACAACCGTGCCGTTCGCCGGAGCCTTGTCGATGGCTGTATACAGCTCCTTAATGTAGGTTGATGCAGCATTGATGGCAACCTGCATCTCGACTCTGCCGCAGGATTTGCAGCGATACTGCTCCAGGCCGTCACTTTTCTTGGTCGGCTCCTTGACAACAACCCACTCCATGTTGCAAACGTGCTGCTCCTTTTTCTCTTCCTTTTTCTCTTCCTTTTTCACTTCCTGCTTTTGCTGTGCCGGTACATTCGGTGTGTTAGCAACAAAAGTGTAGGTGCTCTTGGTCTCTTCGCCTCTGCAGATCCAGAAATCCTTCGTTGCAATGCCGCTGCCGTAGTCGCTCTGTACCAGGAAGGAGCTGTAGCCGGCCAGGGTATAGACATTGGTGTTGCCGTTGTATCCGCGGAAGCACAGCGTAACCGGATAGGAAGCAAGGTTCTGTACATAGGTGCCCGGATAGTAGTTGGAGTTATAGATGCACGGAGCATCCTCCTGAACAAAAACAACGACCGTCTCCTCTTTCTTTCCGTAGAGGTCATTTAATGCATTCTCATCGATATAGCCGTATCCGTCGTAATCGTCATCATCCGCATCATCATTGACATAACCATGAGCATATCCATCTTCTGCGTCGTCATCGCAATCAGCCACGAAGATCTCGTGCTCAAGATCATAGTCTATGTCGTCATCCTCATGATCACCGATGCAGCGCTCACCCTGCTCGTTCTCATCCTCATGATCACCGACGCGGCGCTCATCCTGCTCGTTCTCGAACTCACCCTGCTCTGCTGCATGTACCGGAACCGCGCTCACAAAGGGCACTGCTGAAACCATAGCAAGTGCTGCCAGCGCTGCGCTGATAGCCTTTGCTGCGGCTGCGTTCTTCATCTCATTGCTCATCTTCTTGTTGTACATTTTCATTTCCTCCCTGTGAATCGTCTGCTCTATGTTCCCGTTCGTTCTGTCGAATCGGTCGTCTTATTGGTATTGTTCCGGCAATCCTTCAGCGCACCCGGCCTTTTTGGGGCCTTTGTAATCTCCTTGATGATTGCCACGCAGATACATACGCACCAGGAAGTCGTAATGTTACAAAAGAATTTCTTCCATCGCTGCCAGCACCTTCTGCAGCAGCTCATCCGACATATCGGAATAGTGAATGACCAGAATCCCCCGGTACCGATCTGCATCCACGCAGCAATATTCCGACACGCATTTCACCAGAATCCCCCGCTGCCGCAGTGCCCATTTGATCTCCACATCACTAAGCGGCGTATCCACGTGCAGCAGAAAATGTGTCCCGGCATCGTCTTCATAGATCTGACTGATCTGTGACAGGGGAGAACTGCGGAACATCCGGCAGATTCTCTCTCGCTGCGCCCGGTAGTCCTTCACCAGCCTTCGAATATGACGTTCGAAATGTCCCTGCTCCATAAAGGCCGCCATCGCATGCTGTTCCAGACCGGACACCGTAGCCGAATAAAAATGCATCGTTGAGACATACCGCTCCATCAAACGCTCCGGCAGCACCATGTATCCCATCCGCAGCGATGGCACCATCGTTTTGGAGAACGTATTCATATAAATAACACGATTGCTGTGATCCATTGACTGCAGGGAGGGAATCGGCTTCCCCACCATCCGGAACTCGCAGTCAAAATCGTCTTCTATAATGTAGCGTTCCTTTTCCTCAGCCGCCCAGGCAAGGAGCTCCTGCCTTCGGTCCACCGGCATGGCAAAGCCGATGGGTACCTGATGCTCCGGAGAAACGTGAACTGCAGTGATTCCCTTTTCTGTCAGCTGATCAACTCGAATCCCCTTCTCATCAATATCCACCGCATCCCAGGGAATCCCTGCGGAATCATACAGTCCCGTGATCTTGCGATACCCCGGATTCTCGATGGCAAAGCGAACCTTGTCGGTTCTCCCTGGGCCGTTCGAATCCAAGGACTCCTTTCGTTTCCAGATTTCGTTCCTGCCGGTTCCATCAAGGAGCTGCAGAAGGCGGCTGTACAGATACTCCGTTCCCGCTCCGACCACGATGTGATCCGGTGAAACGTCCATCCCGCGGAAATGATACAGGTGATCGGCGATGGCGATCCGCAGTCTCTCCACGCCGTTAAAAGGGACTACCTTCAAAAGGTCCGTGTCATAGTCTGTCAGGGTCTGCCGTATTGTTTTGGCCCAGGTGGAATAGGGGAATTTATCATAACGAATGTTGTTGGCCGTGAGATCCGCGAGATACGTATCCTCGTGAAAACGCGTTGCAAAATATTGATAGGAGCTCTTTTTGCCGGAGGTGGTCTGGAGTGGCGTCACATAGTAGCCGCGCTTTTCCTCGGCGCGGATGTACCCCTCGAGGAGGAGCTGCTCGTAGGTGTTCTCGATCGTCTTGATACTCACCCCCAGATGCTCTGCAAGACTGCGCTTGGACGGAAGCTTCTCGTCCGCAGCAAGACGTCCCTTCAGAATATCCTCCTTCATGGATGTATAAAGAAATTCGTACATGGTTTGATGGCCTCTGGCCGTCAGATCATAAGTCAGCATGGAGTGGTTCCTCCTATTCATTGTGATGCGCCCTGCAGCGAAGGATGTCCGACTGCGGGGCCTTTTGCAAGCCTCGAACGCAATCTGGTATCCTCATTTATTCTGATTCTGGTTATTTAACAGATACCAGATTCCATTATAATGAGCTCATCAGTTGAAAACAACACAGACGATATCAGAGCAAATGCCGAAACGGAATGAACCGCATGGACAGAGCAGATTGATCAGAATTCTGCAAGGTTTGATCCACCTTAGCAGCTCCGATATCAACCATCACAAGTGACATCCGTCACAGGAGGGAGAACAACATGGGCGTATATGCAATCACCGGCGCATCCAGCGGAATCGGCGCCAAGGCAAAGGAGCTG
Source organism: Lachnospiraceae bacterium (assembly GCA_963605745.1). Taxonomy (GTDB): domain Bacteria; phylum Bacillota; class Clostridia; order Lachnospirales; family Lachnospiraceae; genus CAG-791. Next base: position 3,220 of record CAVCWT010000046.1, on the reverse strand, counting down.
CTCGAGCAGAAGGGACATCAGGTCATCAACATCGACCTCAAGGGCGGCGATATCTGCGTGAATCTGGCGACTGAGGAAGGCAGACAGGCTGCCATCGATCAGCTGCATGAACTGCATCCGGAAGGCCTCGACGGCATGATCTGCAACGCCGGCGTATCCGGTGCCTGCGGCAACCTCGAGCTCATCATCTCGCTGAACTATTTCGGCACGGTTTCCATCGCAAAGGGCGTCTATGATCTCCTTCTGAAAAAACACGGCAGCTGCGTTGTCACGGTTTCCAATACCATTTCCCAGGGTGCCGGCCGCAAGGACATCGTAGATCTTCTCAACAACATCGGCGATGAGAAGAGAGTTCTGAGCCTGGTTTCCTCCATGGATTCCACCAACCTCTCTGTCGGCAACAGCCTCTATGTATCGACCAAATATGCACTGGCCAGATGGGTACGCCGCGTATCTGCAACCTGGGCTGCCAATGGTGTCCGCATCAATGCCGTAGCTCCCGGAAACGTACACACGGCAATGACCGCAACCATGAGCACCACGGCAAAGATGGCTCTGAACGCTCTGCCGATCCCGACCAAGTACGGTCAGGAGTGCCTGATGGCTCCGGAAGAGATCGCTGAGATCATGGTATTCCTGGCATCCAACGCTGCAAGAGGTGTCAACGGCAATATCATGTTCGTAGACGGCGGTACCGATGCACTGCTGAATTCCGAGAAGGTTTATTAATTCGATACGATGCAGGCGGACGTTGTTTCGCCCAAAATCTGATTTTAAGAATGGCGGTAACTATCATGAATTTGTCCGCAAGGCGCCAGGTTCATGTTGGAATCGCCAGGTGCTAAACAGATACAAAACGAATAGGAGGTTCTCATCATGACACCGATTGAAAAATACGTAGAAGCCATGGAAAACAAAGACTTTGCCGGACTTGCCGAGCTGTTCACCCCTGACGGAATTCTGGTTGACTACTGCACCGCTTCCGCTTCCAAGCAGGAATATCACATCTACGGAAGAGAAGCCATTAACATGTTCTTCCGCAACAAGTTCGGTTTCCGCCGTTATTCCATCTTGGATGCAGAGATCGCAAATGTTGAGCAGGCCGAGTTCATCGCCAATTTTGACGGATACAACATCATGGCCATCGCAACCGTTCGTGAGGCAGACGAAAACGGTCTCATCAAGAAGCTGACCGTAAGACCTAAGTGATGGATTGTCCATCTGAATCAATACGTTTTCGTATTGCCGGCCGCGTTCTTTTCTCTCATGTACCCAATCCCAATCTTCCAAATGCGGCCGCGCATTACGATCCCTCTCCGAACAAGAAGTGGCAGATGTCCTAAGACATCTGCCACTTCTTTTATGTGTATCTGTTTAGCACCTGGCGATTTCAATCATGAACCTGGCGCCTCGCGCACAAATTCATAGCTGAAATTGTCAGGTGGGCAAGGAGCGGAGCTCCTCTGCCCAGCCACATCCTGGTTTTCCGAATGCAAGGAGAAAGCCGCGCAGGCGGTTTCTCCGCAAGCGCGCGAGCAGTGAATTACCCGCCAAAAGGTCATACTGTAGTATTACCTGCGCAAATTGTATTACGCTTCTCGTTGTTTTACAATCGAGTCAGGGAAGTTCATCCCTTTGCCGCAATCGATTGAATTGCGACTCACCCGTCAGTAAAACCCGACGCGGGTGCTAAATAGTTACGGCAATGATATATAGCCAGGTATATAAATGGATAGAGAGGAAACGTGAGATGATGACAGAGCATAGACATTCAACATTTTATAGAGAACGTCAAAAGCGAAATGGACAATTCGTCTCTGCAGCCTTCCTTCCAGCTCTCGTACTGTCTGCAGTTCTGGCCTTAAGCGGCTGTGCGGGGAGTGGCAGTACGCCTTCCCAGGACCGTGCGCAGGGGACGATTCAGGGTGCGGCAGATTCTGATGACTCCGCAGAGAATCAGGCAAACGCTATGGCTGACACCGCTTCTGACACAGCACCAGGTGACAGCGAGGATTCGCTATCAGACCCAGCTGACACGGCTGGCAAAACAACGAACGCCCAAGACACGGAAGGCTCCGATCCGGATCAGACGTCCGCAAAGGAAGCCGCCGATTCAGATACAGCCGCTGACTCCGCAGGCTCCGACAAAACCACAGAGGACACCGGCTCCGCAGGCGCTGATGACAACACAAAGGATGCGGCAAGCCACGGCACCCCTCTGGAGGTTCCGGACGGGCAATATCTCAGTGAACTGACGGGGCTCCCGATCTCCGAGGATCTGCAGAACCAGCGTCCCATTGCGGTCATGGTCGACAACGAGAGCAAGGCACTCCCCCACTACGGAACCGCCGACGCCGACATTGTTTATGAAATGATGAACAGCACTGCCAATGACCGCATCACGCGGCTCATGTGCATCTACAAGGACTGGGGCAGCATTACGAAGGTCGGCAGTATCCGCAGCGTTCGCCCCACCAACATTCTCGTTGCGCAGGAATACGATGCCGTCCTCTGCCACGACGGAGGGCCGTACTATATCAATGACTATTTTTCCCGGTATCCGTACCACTTTTCCGGCACCTTCTCACGGGTGAACAACGGAAAGGCCAGAGAATTCACCGAGTACATTCTCTCCGGTGATCTGAGTCGTAATTTTGCCCGGAGCAAATATTCCACGGATTATGAGGAGGATTCCGAAGCCACGGAAGGACATTTCCGATTCGCTGACTATGGCACAACCGTAGATCTCGATGACTATGACGCCGACGGTGTCCGCACCGCCAATACCATTGAGCTGCCCTTCTACCACAACCGGTCACAGCTGCGCTACAACGAAGAAACCGAAACCTACGATTACTACGAATACGGCTCGCAGCACCTCGATGCCGACACGAAGGCTCCGCTGACCTTCGAGAACGTGCTGCTGCAGGACTGCTCGTTCCATCAATATGACAGCAACGGCTACCTCATCTACAACTGCATTGATCGGTTCCGGTTCGCCTATTACTGCACGAAGGGGCAGAACATTTCCATCCTCTGGACCAAGGAAACCGAGAGCGGCATCACAAGGTTTTATGATTCCGAAGGCAATGAAATTGCGATCAACCCCGGCAAGACCTACATCGGCATCATTCCCGATGACAGTTGGGATGAGGTGATGATCTACTAGTACAGCGTTTGCAAAATAACTGGCCAGATAACGCAGAATGATTTTCGGAGA
>CAVCWT010000045.1:8247-16450 GCA_963605745.1 Lachnospiraceae bacterium | reverse complement strand
AAGATTCTTCTACAGGGATTTTCAAGCGGTGGAAAATCTGGTAGAATCGGTATCATTGTATACAATATATACAATCATGCATCGGAACAGTATTCACTGAATCGGTGTTCATCATCTTAATCAGAGGGGGCATATCATTTATGCTGAAGAAACCATTCCCAAAAAACAGTAGCAAGCAACCAATCCATTGCCGTCACCGCTTTCTGGCGCTGGCCGCAGCCGTTATTCTGACGGTGGCATGCCTTTCAGGGTGCGGTGCATCGGATGGGAGCCGGATGATGTTCGGAACCGGTGGAACCGCAGGAACCTATTATTCCTACGGCGGCGTCATTGCACAGTACATTACGAACTATGCAGGACACAAGACAACCGCTGTGTCGACCGGCGGCTCCAAGGTCAACATTCAGTCCATTCAGGACGGTGATTTCCAGCTGGGCTTTACCCAGTCGGACGTTATGGCCTATGCCTGGAACGGTGTCAAGTCCTTTGAACAGGACGGCCCGACCCATGATTTCCGCGTTCTGGGCGGCCTGTATGCAGAGACCGTGCAGCTCATCACGATGGATTCCGACATTCAGTCGGTGGAGGACTTAAAGGGAAAGAGTGTTTCCATCGGTGCTGCAGGGTCCGGCGTGTATTTTAACGCTGTGGACGTGCTGACAGCAGCCGGCATCACACTGGATGACATTCATCCGCAGTACCAGTCCTTTGAGGATAGTAAAGAGTCCCTCAAGGACGGCAAGATCGACGCTGCCTTCATTGTTGCCGGTGCACCGACCACCGCAATTACGGAGCTCGCAACGACAAACGGCGTTTATTTTGTTCAGATCGACGGCGATCTTCGAGATCAGATCCTGTCGGAGTGCCCGTATTATGCAGCACTGCAGATTCCGGCAGAAACCTATCCCGGCCAGACAGAGCCTGTAGAGACCATTACGGTAAAGGCGACGGTCGTTGTTTCGGCAGAGCTCGACGAGGATACCGTCTACAACATGACCGCGGCAATCTTTGATCACGCAGAGGACATTGCCATCGAGAATGCCAAGGGCGCAGAGCTCTCCATCGAGAATGCAACCGAGGGCATGGCCGCTCCCTTCCACAAGGGCGCAGCCAGATATTATGCAGAACACGGCGTAACAGTGAACACCGAAGAGTGAAGGAGGCAGAAGAGATGACATCCAGGGAACAAGAGATCACCAAATCTCTTTTGAATCATACCACCCAGGCTCCCTCCAATGAGGAGCTGCCGTCGAACGCCGATGTCGACGCGATTATGAAAAAATACGACCGCGAGTCCAACGTTCGCGTGTGGACAGGTCCTTACAAGACGGTCATTCGGTTTATTCTGGCCTTCTTCTCGCTGTGGTGCATTTATGTCACGTTATTCGCAACCTTCCTCGAGGAGATTCGTCTGACGTCGTTCCTGGCAACCATTATCCTGATCGGCTTTTTAACCTATCCGGCAAAAAAGGGTGACAACCGGCCGAATTACATGCCGATCGGAGACATCCTCTTTATGGTGGCAGGAACCGGAGCATTTTTGTATTTTACCTTTAATGCCGAGCAGATCCTAAATCAGGGAACCAGGTTCCAGGCCTATCAGATTGTGATTGGCATCGTCGGCATTGCAGCCCTCATCGAGCTGACAAGGCGATGTGTTGGCCTTCCGATTCTGTGTGTTGCCGGATTCTTTCTGATCTACGCGCTGGGAATCGGTTTGACGAATCCGTCGTTTTTTGGCCGCGTGCGGTACCTTGTGCGCAACCTCTTTTATACGAAGGAGGGTATCTTCTCGACACCCGTTAATGTGTGCTCGAAATATATCGTGGTCTTTATCATCTTTGGTGCCTTCCTGGAGAGAACCGGAATCTCGAATTTCTTCATCCAGCTGGCAAACTGCATCGCAGGAAAATATGCCGGAGGACCTGCCAAGGTTGCGGTCATCAGCTCGGCTCTTTGCGGCATGGTATCCGGCTCCTCTGTCGGTAATACGGTAACAACCGGATCAGTTACGATCCCGATGATGAAGGATACCGGCTACAAGCCGGAGTTTGCAGGTGCGGTTGAGGCCGCAGCCTCCACCGGCGGTCAGATCATGCCGCCGATCATGGGTGCGGCAGCCTTCCTCATGGCAGATTTTGTCGGCATTCCGTATTCCAATATCATTGTCCGTGCGATCCTGCCGGCAGTGCTGTATTTTACCGGAATCTTTATCTCCGTTCATCTGGAGGCGAAAAAGCTCGGACTTTCGGGAATCCCGAAGGAAAAGCTCCCGGTGTTCAAGATTCTGATCCGTAAGATTTACCTGCTCCTTCCGCTCGTGATGCTGGTCATCTGGGTATCGGCCAACATGATGACGATGCAGAAGGCTGCTAGCTACGCCATTGTCCTTGCTATTGTTGTAAGCCTGTTCGATAAGGAGAACCGCATTTCGCTGACCAAGTGCATCGATGCACTGGAGGCAGGCGGAAGAGGCGCGATTACCGTGGCCGCAGCATGCGGCGTTGCCGGCATCATCTCCGGCTGCATCACGATGACAGGCCTTGCCAACGAACTGATCAATGCGATCATCTCGGTTGCCAACGGACGGCTCCTCGTTGCCCTCCTTCTGACGATGCTCTGCTGCATTGTCCTTGGCATGGGCGTTCCGACTACGGCGAACTACTGCATCATGGCAGCAACCTGCGCACCGATTCTGGTCCGCATGGGAGTACCGACACTGGCAGCGCATTTCTTTGTATTCTATTTTGGTATCGTGGCAGATATTACACCGCCGGTTGCGCTGGCTGCCTATGCCGGCTCTGCGATTGCAAAATCGAATCCGATGAAGACGGCCTTCAATGCGTCCAAGCTGGCCATCGCCGTGTTCATCGTGCCGTATGTGTTCTGCTTTAACCCGGCGATGCTCCTCATTGATACGACGCCGCTCCAGGTAGTGCAGATCTTTATTACGTCCCTTGTCGGCGTGTTCGGCCTGGCGGCTGCCCTAGAAGGCTTCCTGAAGGTAAAGATGTCGGTGCTGATCCGTGTTATGATGGCGGCAGGAGGACTGCTCCTTATTGATCCCACACTGATGACAGACATCGTGGGAATCCTGCTCATTGCAGCAGGGTGCGTGATTCAGATTGCACTCGGCAAGAAAACAGCCGGGGCTGCGGCATAGCATGGCGGTTTGAATACTCGAACTTCATAACAACTGTGATGAACATAGTGCCGGGCTGTGGCAGGAGGTTCCTGCTGCAGCCCGGTTTTGTATGTGGAAATCGCTGCCCATGCGGCGGATGCATGGGGTATAATACATGAGAATAAAAATGGCGGCCACAGTGCAGCCTTAAGAGAAGGAGAAGATCAGCTATGCCTTGTACAACAATATTGGTTGGTAAGAAAGCATCGTATGACGGCTCTACGATGATCGCTCGTAATGATGATTCCGGCGCAGGCCACTACACTCCGAAGAAATTCGTCGTGGTGCAGCCGGAGGATCAGCCGCGTCATTATGTATCGGTTCTGTCTCATGTAGAGATCGAGCTGCCGGACAATCCGATGCGGTATACCGCAGTCCCGAATGCTATTAAGGGTAAGGGAACGTGGGCGGCGAGCGGCGTCAACGCAGCCGGCGTTGCCATGACAGCAACGGAGACCATTTCCTCGAATGAGCGCGTCCTTGGAGCAGATCCTCTGGTGGAATATATCCCTGCCGAAGAAAATGGCGGCGTAGAGGTTCCCGGAGGAATCGGTGAGGAGGACCTTGTAGTTTTAGTGCTGCCCTACATTCATAGTGCAAGAGAAGGCGTGCAGCGGATGGGGGCCCTCCTGGAACAGTACGGAACCTATGAGATGAACGGCATGGCTTTTCAGGATACCGATGAGATCTGGTGGCTCGAGACGATCGGCGGTCACCACTGGATGGCAAGACGTGTTCCGGATGAGGTTTACGTCATGATGCCCAATCAGCTGGGACTCGACGAGCTGGACCTTGCGGATGCACTGGGCGAGCAGGAAGAGTTCATGTGCTCTGCGGACCTTAAGGAGTTCATTGAGGAGAATCACCTGGATCTCACCCTTCGCCTTGGCTGCTGCTGCGGCCGGGACGAGGAGGAAGAGGATGCAGAGGACGAGGAGATGACATGGGGCGAGCGTCTCAAGGATTCGCTGAATCAGGAGGCCGCTTCCTTCACGGAGAAGGCACAGAACCTTCGTGCAGCGATTGATGCCATTCTCGAGGAGGAGAGAGGCACCGAGCTGCGCGGACAGATCGATGCGGCCTGGGAGAACGAACTGGGTGAGTATAACGATGAGAATGCGGACGAGTATTCGGATGAGTATGAGGAAGAGTCGGATGATGAGGAGGAAGGGTGCTGCGGCTGCAGGAATCGCCTGAATCCCCGCGAGGCCTTCGGCAGCCATGACGATGCCGATCACGTGTACAATACGCCCAGAGCCTGGTATATCGGCCGTTATTTTAACCCGCGTTCGATTCGCTGGGACGGCCCGGATGCGGACTTTACACCGCTCTCTGATGATATTCCGTGGTGCCTCGTGCCGGAGCGGAAGGTGACTGTCGAGGATGTTAAATACGTTCTGTCCTCCCATTACCAGGGAACCCCTTACGATCCTTACGCCAGCTACGGTGATCCGTCGATGCGCGGAGCCTATCGCTCCATCGGCGTGAACCGAACGGACTTTGTTGCCATCATTCAGCTGCGCGGCGATGTGCCGGAGGATTACCAGGCGGTGGAATGGCTGGCCTTTGGCTCGAACGCCTTCAACACGGCCGTTCCGTTCTATGCGAATGTGGAGACAACGCCGGAGTACCTCTCCAATACGACAAAGGAAGTGAGCACCGAGAATTTCTACTGGTCGGCAAGGCTCATTGAGGCGCTCACGGATGCCAACTATGGCAAGAACCTGAATCACATCGAGCACTATCAGCTGGCCGTGCAGTCGAAGGGGCACAACCTGATCGGCAAATATGACCGACTGCAGGCTGCAGAGACAGATCCCGCTGTTCGGGCCGAGCTGCGCGAAAAGGCCAACGAAGAGATCGCGGCGATGCTGCGCAAGGAGACCGGCAAGGCACTGGATGAGGTGCTGTTCGATGCAACGAACCACATGAAGAACCAGTATGCACGGTCAGATCACTAATCGGATCACGGATCAGGGAATTGCTTTCATCAGCATTTTCTTAGAGACCTTTGGCGGATCGAACGCATTTGCAAAGGAATCTGCTGCTATCCAGGATCGAAAAACAGGCACCTGTCAGAAATGTCAGGTGCCTGTTTGATTGCTGCTGTGCATCGTGGTTACTGTCCGTACAGCAGCAGGGAGCAGGGGCGTCTGGAAGGTAAGTGCTACGTAAAGAACGACGAATCAAAGGTGAATCAAAAGCACGAAGATGGATAACATGTGATCTAGTATATGCTATAATGTCATGAAATGGATAACATGTTAGCTACTACAAGACGCTCTGCGAACTCGCTCGCAGGGCTGAGAATATATGTTGCGGTCGTTGGTGGCGAGTATATACAATAGGGACGTCTCGGAGAACGAGTATGGAAGCACTGGTTTGGGAAACGGCAGAGGAATTGGATCAGAAAATTGCACAACGGCTTCGCCGAATCCGGAGAAGGCGATCCATCTCGCAGCAAAGGTTGTCTGAACTGAGCGGTGTGAGCTATGGCTCCATCAAACGTTTTGAGTCAAGCGGGCAGATTTCACTGCTGTCGTTGACGAGACTGGCGATGGCACTGGATGCAGCGGACGAGCTGCGGTCGTTATTTTCGCAGGTTCCCTATCGGAATATCCAGGAGGTAATCAATGAAAGCCGATAATATGCTGGAGGTCCGGTGGGAGAACCGGTCTGTAGGAATCCTGGCACTAACGTCAGACCGAAAGGTGGCATTCGAGTATAGCTCAGAGTGGCTGGAGACCGGATTTTCCATCAGTCCTTTTTCCCTTCCACTTAAAAAACAAGTGTTCCTTCCAACTAAGGATTATTTTCACGGGGTGTTCGGTGTATTTAGTGACAGTCTTCCGGATGCCTGGGGAAGACTCCTGCTGGAACGATTTTTACAAAAGAATGGGGAGAGCATCGATTCGCTTACGGTATTGGACCGGTTGGCGATCGTTGGCGAATCCGGAATGGGGGCTTTGTGCTATTACCCTAAACGAGAGATCCGGAATGAACAGCGGACAGAAAACCTGGATGAACTGGCAAGGCAGTGCGAAAAGCTGCTGAACACCGAATATTCGGACAAACTGGATGAGTTGTATCAACTTGGAGGAACCAGCGGAGGCGCACGCCCTAAAATTATGACAGAAATTAACGGGGAATCATGGATCATCAAATTCCCGGCGCATGTGGACGGCAAAAACATTGGTGTGATGGAATACGATTACGCACAGTGCGCAAAATCGTGCGGGATTGAGATGAGTGAGGTCCGGCTGTTTCCTTCCTCATATTGTGGGGGATATTTTGGAACCAAACGATTTGATCGAATCGGATCCGGCAAGGATCAGAAGAGAGTTCACATGCTGACAGCGGCGGCACTTCTGGAGCTGGACTTTGAACAGCCAAGCCTTGATTATCATGCATTGATGAAACTGACAAAGATTCTGACAGACAACAATCAGAAAGATATTGATAACATGTTTCGCAGGATGTGTTTTAATGTGTTTGCACACAATCGGGATGATCATTCCAAGAATTTCACATACCTGTATGAACCGGATAAAAAGCAGTGGAGATTGAGCCCGGCTTACGACCTCACCTACAGCAACACGTATTACGGAGAGCATACGACGACGGTTGATGGAAATGGACGAAATCCGGGGCTGAAGGAGATTGTGTCCGTTGGCACAGCAGCCGGAATGAAAAAGGATGAGTGCGTCCGGATTGCAGAGGAAATTCAGGGCTGCGTGAGGCTGCAATTGGGAAAATATTGTGGATGACACAATACGTGCAGTCACGGCAATACGTTAGCGAGTTTTTATTTCAAAAGGAATACGGGTTTGGACAATACGAAAGTTGCGAATCATAAAAACGTTAGGAAAGATCATGGGAGAGGGGCCAAACAACGCTTCCTAAACCACCTGTGTCTTGCCGTGAATCTGCTGGCCTATGTGGGCTTTGCTGTTCTCGATGGCCCGGTGTGGTGCCGGGATTCGAACAGCTATGCGACCATGGACTACACAAGGGAGCCAATCTATTGCACATTCCTGTGGCTGATGCGAAGGCTCTTTGGAGAGAGCATTCTGGTGCACGGCTGGGATCTGACGGACCGCGAGGGCGGGAAGGCTGCAGCAATGGAGCCGCTGTATTTAATGGCGGCGATCGTTTGTCAGGCCATTCTCCTTGCCATCACCGTGTGGTACCTTGCCAAGGTAGTCTACGGGATTGGAAAGGATCTGGGATTAAAGCGAGCGGCAGCAGGCGGGGCGTTTGCTGCAAACCTTGTCATGTGGGGCGTAGATGCGCTGAACCGGTTCGGAGCAAAGCGCGGCTCAGCGTATTTTCAGAGCATTATGACGGAGGGCTTTGGAATCTCGTTCTATATCCTGTTCCTCTTGTTCCTGTTCCAGTACCTTCGCAGCAGGAGAAGGAGCATATTGCAAAGCTGCGCATCAGGTGGTGTTGATGCAAGGGCCGGAGGCGATTTTTCACAGCGGAAGATGACTGCATCGGAGGAGCCTTTTGAGCAAGGAAAGTGGAAGCTTGCACGGAAGGTTCCGGAAAGTGCAGAAGGTGCGAATATTGCATGGAAAAGATATCTGGCGGCAACCGGTGTGATGATGGTGATCTGTGCCTCGCATCATAAACAATTGACCATCACCCTCCTGATCTATGCTGCTGCCTGCGGATTGGCGGACCTTTTGATGCTGGTTCGAAAGAAGGCGCAGGTGCAGGCGCGGACCTGGATCCTGCGTGACCTTACAGCGCTTGCGGCAGCAGGTGGTCTGATCTTCCTTTTGGGGCATGGCTACAACCTTGTGTTCCACGGCGTCTGGTCCTTCCATACAGGAAGCGCAGATAAAATCGACAGCACGCTCCTGTACACCGTAACGGAAGAGGATACAGAGCTGTTCGACCGCTACTGTGACGTGCAGGATGGCGAGGATGCGGATGATCTTAAGAACCTTTTCCTGCAGGTTGAAGAGCAGATGACAGAGCAGCAGCTGCGCTATGTGGATGTGATGCAGGAAG
>CAVCWT010000045.1:0-7308 GCA_963605745.1 Lachnospiraceae bacterium | reverse complement strand
CGGGCAATCCACGACAATGCGGATTGCTCGCCTTGTTCTGTTTTGTTCGTAGGTTCTGTTTCTGAGAGATGAGTTTACTTGATGCCTTTTTGCGATGCACCGATTCTACTTTGTGCCGATTTCGATCACATGCCGATACACATAGGTTGCATATTCTGCAAAAAAGCTCTTATCCTTTTTCATTTCGGGTTTGAATTCGAACCATGCGACCTTGTCCTTTACGTTTTTCTGGAAGAACGGAGAGCGGAACTGTGTCCACTCCGGCAGGAAGGCGCCAACCTTTCCGGTGTAGCAGGTTGCTGCCGTTGCCTGCTGGCGATGCTCCTTGTCCACGTAGGTGGCAATGGATTTATGAACAGCCTGATCGAGCTCCGGCAGATAGTAATAATCCTTGTAGTTTGCGTAGTAATAGTGGAGCTTGCCATTGTAGATCGGAATCTTCAAAGTGATCTTGTTGCCGGTAATGGTGCAATAGCAAGCGTCTTTGGAGGTTGTGATCGGAGCCTTAAAGGTATCTGCGGATACGCCGGAGAGCGTTCCGTGGAGGATCAGCTCCTGCTGCGGTTCACCGTTTTCATCGCGGTAGGTATTGGCCTGCGCACGGTGGATGGTAATTTCGGCAGTCAAAAGGTCCTTCCAGCCAAGGACATCCGTCATAGCAATGAGACCTGCCACATCTGCACCGTTGTGTGAGAGGAGTGCAAGGCGCATCGCAGAACGACTGGTGAAATGGAGCTCTGCAGCACCGTCAAAGGACTCGGAGCCTGAGAGGACATTGCCGTCAAGTCCGGATTCGGAAGCCTTCGCTTCATCGGGATGGAATGCATCGGAATCGGAGGACTCGGAGCCGGATGCATCAGTGGCTGCCTCTTCCGGATGCTCTGCGGCATACTGGGCGGCCGCACGTTGTTTGTTCAGGAGTGCCTGCTGGCGCAGGAGCTGGTTTATCATCGCAGCATCGATGCGCTTGGTGGCAGCGGCGGTCAGATCCACTTTCTGATTGGGAGCGGATTCCGTGTTCCCGGAGCCATCAGAACCGAATGCAGCAGAATCGGACGCCATAGAGCTGGTTCCTGCAGCATTCGACTCGTCGGAACGGGATGCATCAGAGCCTGCTGCAGAGCTTGCCTGACCGAGGCATGAGTCACCATCTGTCGTAAGGTCATCCGATGCAGATGCTGCACCGGAACCGGATACGTGATGAATATAGTCCTGATAGACCTGGATCAGTTCCTTGCCGTTTCGGCACTCTGTACGGCCGGTGCCCAGAAACTGCTCAATCGTCTGCTGACGGCAGTCCGGCAAAGAGAGGAGCTTTTGAAACGGCTTGACATAGCGATACAGATCCAGAGACTTCATCTCAGAAGGGAAGTTCTCTGCGCCCGGAACAGCCTGGAGGCCATTCCACACGATGCGCCTTGCAAGGAAGGGCAGATCGAACTGCCGCCCGTTATAGTGGAGCAGGGTTGTGAACTTTTTCGTGAACAGCAGGAAGGAGGTGAGAATATCTGCCTCGCCGTCGCCGGTATCATCAAACCACTGGATCAGCTTCCAGCAGTCCTCCTCCCAATAGCCGCAGCCGATGAGGTAGATCTGATCCTTCTCCGCGGTAAGGCCGGTGGTCTCAATGTCCACAGCCAGAATGTTCTCCCGTCCGCCGAAACGAGACAGCGGATATTCGGAGGTGTGTCCTTCCAATTCGCCTGTAATGATCTGCATAATTCAACGCTCCTGGATGATAATATGATGGTGGAGTTAAACGTCTTTTTAAACCATATGATACCATATATTGTGGCGATTGACTCTTATTCTTTCTTTAGAATGAATGGATTTTATGAGCCATAAATGATAATGACCTGATATAACAAAAATGAAAATGTCCCGGTTATGCTAGTTATTTTGCAAACGCTGTACTAGAATCATCTTTTCGAGATCCCTGTCAAATTGGAGGATAAACGAATAAAAAGGGTTAATCTATCAATGGACGAACAGAAGATAAAAGGTTACAGGACGTCGGGGAAGAGCTGGCTTTCTTTGTGGTTGTTATACACAGCTTTGTTCCTGCTCCTCTTTGGATCGCTGCTGTATTATTTTGCCGCCGAGAATCGCTCTCTGGTGTACCATGCGGACGCCTGGCGTCAGCATCTGCGGGCGTTTGCCTATTATGGAAAGTGGCTGCGGGGCTGCGTTTGGACTGTGATTCATAATCACAGTCTGGAGCTGCAGCCCTGGTCGTTTGGGCTGGGATACGGAGCGGATGTGCTGACAACGTTGCAGTATTACTGCTTTGGAGAGCCGCTGGCCAGCCTCACGATATTCGTACCGGAGCAATATTCCAAGCTGTATTTTGAATTCCTGATAGTGTTTCGGCCGTACCTTGCCGGATTGTCGTTTATGGCCTATGCAAGGTATGCCTTGAGCCTGCGCCAGGGATCAGTGGGCTGGATCTGGAACCCATCCCGAAGAGATCGGAATTGCAGCAGAAAGCGCTGCAAGGGCACAAGCCAAGCGGCGATTCTGGCCGGCGCCTTGTGCTATGGCTTTTGCGGTACGGTGTTGTATCTGGGGATGCTGCATCCGTTTTTTGTGACGCCGATGATCTATTTGCCGCTGTTGCTGTTGGGAGTAGAGCGGATCCTGCAGGAGCGGCGGCCGACGCTGTTCATGGTGACTGTGTGGATGGCGGCCCTGACGAATTTCTATTTCTTTTACATGCTGGCGATTCTGACGGCAATCTACGGAATCTGCCGCGTGCTGGCGATTCACCTCGGTGGAGTGAAGGCGTGGCAGGAATCGCAGGAATCACACCAATCACATCAATCACACCGGAAGAGAGTTGCAGAATATCTGCAGGAATGCATCCGCGACCTTCTGCGTCTCCTTGGATATGCCGCAGTGGGGGCAATGACGGCGGGAGGCATTCTGGTGCCGGTGCTGTTACAGTTTCGCAGTGATCCGCGCAGTGCGACGGAGTTTAGCCTCTCTTTGTTTTACGAGCCGGAGTACTATCAGGAGCTTTTCCGGAATCTCGTTACCTTCATCAACCATCCTTTATACGATACCGAGCTGTGCATGACCATCGTGTGCGCTGCGGCTCTGGTGGTGCTGTTCCTACGGAGAGGATGCCGTCAGCTAAAGTTCGCAGTGGTCGGCTGTGTGATCATGATCTGCCTGCCGGCTGCGGGCTATGTCATGAACGGTTTTTCCTATGTCATCAATCGCTGGACCTTTGGAGCAGAATTCCTGATCGCCTTTGTACTGGCTGCAGTATGGAGTGACGTAAAGGCCGCGCACTGCTGCGAACGGAACGAGGCAGCAAACGGGGCAGCGAACGGGAATGGAAATGGGGCAGCAAACGGAGAAGCATCTGGGACTGCAAACAAGGCAGCAAATGGGGTTGCAAATGGGAAACTGAACGGAAAAGTGAACAGGAAGGTCATGCTTGCGGAGGCACTGATTGTGGCCGTGGTCGTTATTTCGATTGCTGTCAACATCAACCTTGGCTATGCACGAATCCCTGCCGGTGAGGATGGTGAGGGCGGACAGTCCGGTTATGCATCGGAGTTTACCGACGCACAGACTCCGTCCGAGTATATGCTGGCCGCCACGCACAATGAGGCGGCGGCTGTCACGAGTTATGATCCGGAGCTTTTCCGATATACCGGGCGAGATCTGACCTACAATGCAGGAGCACAGCTGGGGACCTCGTCGACACAGTTCTTCTGGAGCTTTGCAAACGGCGTGGTGTCGGATTTTTTTGAGCTGCTGGGCGTTGCGGAGGAGCAGAATTTCTGCTACACGGGGCTGGATGACCGAACCATTCTGGAGACCCTTGCGGGCGTTCAGTATTACACCATTGCCTATGACAACAGCTATGAGCAGCAGTTCGTTCCCTATGGCTTTGCGGACTGCGGGACCGTGGCCGGAGACAGCGGCGTTCCGCAGGCGGTGAAGGAAGATGCAGAAAAGGCGTCAGGCGATTCGGACAGCGGCGGCGCAGAGGCGCAGGAGACGCTAGATGGTTTGGGAAGCGTCAGTGCGGTGGCAGAGCAGTCCGGCGCAGTCCTTGGCGACGATTCCTGGGAGTATGTTCGTCCGGAATATCACATTTATCACAATACGTTCGCCCTGCCATTGGGCTATACGTATACACGTACCATTTCCAAGGAGGCTTTTGCAGCCATGACCCCGACACAGAGGCAGGAGTCACTGGTGCAGGGCGTGGTCCTTGGGGATGTGGAGGAGGAGATGCAGGAGCAGGAAGATAATGGGAAGGAGAGTGATGCAGCAGATAAAGCGGTGACTCCGTATCAGGAAGCGGAGATCACCTATTATGAAAAAGAACTTCCCTATACGATAGAGGTCTCCGAGGGCGTAATCTTTCAGAATGGACAGAACGGTCAGAATGGACAGAGTGGTCGGGACAACCAGGATGGTCAGAACGACCAGAATGATCCGAGTGGTCAGAATGATCAGGAAAGTCAGGACGGTCAGAATAATCAGAATGTCCGTATCGAACAGAACGGTCAGAGCGATCAGAATGTTCAGAACGAGAGCAGCGTGCACTTTATTGTAACAGAGCCCGGCGCAACGGTGACGATTCGTTTCGACGGGCTTGATGGTGCGGAGACTTATGTAGAACTCCTGGATCTGGAGGTAGAAACCTTGTCCGACTGGAACGAACATGAGGACAGGGGATCTGCTGCCGGGAGCGGAACAGAGACTGGTACAGGTTCTACGGCAGAGGAAGAGGATACCCTGCAGGAGGTCTATCCGATCACCTTTACCACAAGCCGCTTTGGTGGGGATCTGATCGAGAAGACGATTCGTTACAAAACACCGGTGAACCAGTATTACAGCGGCTGGTCGAATTTTGCCCTGAATATGGGCTACAATAGCAGTGCACCGGATACGATCACGATATGCTTTGAACAGGCAGGCGTTTATCATCTGTCGGAGCTGAAGGTAATCGGACAGCCGACCGAAGCCATCATGCAGGATGCGCTGGCACTTTCGGTTTGCACCATGCAGAATACGGACCTTCATCAGAATGCCGTCTCCAAGGCAACCAATGAGGTGACAGGGACGGTGACTGCAGAGCAGGATCGCATTCTGGTTTTCAGTATTCCGTACAGCTCCGGTTGGGAAGCCTATGACAATGGCGTCAAGGTAGAGCTGCAGAAGGCGAATGTGATGTACATGGCGATACCGATTACAGCCGGAACCCATGAGATTCGACTGGTGTATCACACACCGGGCGGGAGAGTCGGCGGAGTCCTGGCTCTGGCCGGTCTGCTACTGATGATCGGCATTATCTTTTACGATCACGCATGGATCGCTGCTAAAAATGCCCGGCGGCGATGCAAAATTCATTGAATTCAGAGAAAGGAATCAGAAACAATGACTACTACAGCGACGCGTTGCTCTGCGATCGGCCACATCGAGGATTTGCAACGCAAATTCGAGATGCGTAAGCTGAATAAATCCCGCAAATTATATTTATCTGCATACCTTCTGATCACCTGCGGCGTTGCCTTCCTCTTGTTCTGGCATCTGGGTGCACCGGGAATCAGCGCAACCGATGAGGCCTATCACGGCGTCAATGCCTATGAAATGCTGAAAACCGGCAATGGCCTTGTCAACACCTACCGGTATGAAGTCGATTATTTTAATTCCAAGCCGCCGCTTAATCTGTGGCTGATCATCCTGTCCTATAAGGTCTTTGGCATCTCGCCATTTGCCCTTCGTTTCCCGGCAGCTATGGCAGGAATGCTCATTTACCTTTTGCTGTCGCTCTACCTGTGGCGCAGCCGCTCCCCGCGGGCAGCACTCTTTTATGGGCTTGCCTTTATGACCAACGTGCTGCCCCTTACGTACCATGGATTCCGCTCCGGGGACATGGACGGCGTATTCGCTCTGTTCTATGTGGTTGCCATGCTGGCCCTTGCGGGGATCCGGCGGCATCCGAATGCCATCGTTGTCTACGGCCTGGCAGCAGGCCTTGCCTTTTTGACCAAGAGCGTGCATGCAGGGATTATACTGGCCGTGGGCGTGTTGTTTTGCCTGGTAAACCGCAGAAAACTGCCGGTGAAACGCCTTGCGGCAGCAGTCTTTGCCATGGTCCTTCCGATCCTTGCCTGGGCTGTGCCGCGGTATCTGTACGATGGGCTGCAGTTCTTTACCCACGGCATTGCAGGAGAGATGTCGGACAAGATCCAGACGGATCACGTGGGAGATGTTACGTACCCGATTCGCCTGATGCTGCTGCAAAAGAACTGGCAGCTGCTGCTGGCGTGCCTTGCCGCCGCGGCCTGCGTGTATCTGTATCATCGCAGGAGACGCGGGGGCAAAATGACTCAGCCGTCCATCATGGCCGCCTGCCGGCGGCATGCGCTGCTGCTGTGCAGCATCCTGGTTCCGATGGGACTGTATCTGGCGGCCCAGGCTGACATGGAATGGTACTATTATCCCAGCTATATCGGAGGAAATGTCGCTGCGGCGCTCCTTGCCGATTACACAGTAGAGAGCTTGAAAAAGCGCCCCCTTCGGATCCTGTATACGGCAGGTCTTACCGTAGCCTGCCTCGCCGTTGGAGTGCACGTAGCCCGGATCATTTATGTCAGCGACATCAGCGGAGATCCGAATGTCCTGCTGCGACGCTGCATTCAGGAAACCGTCGAGGACTGGGGCGATACCTATTCCGGCTACACTGCGTATATTGAGAATGTCGAGAATTCCTACAAAGGGCAGAACGAATGGCAGTGTAACGACGTCTTTCTCGCAGAGACGATGATGGACTGGCAGTGCGCAGACGGCGGCGTGGAAGCGTTCCTTGCGGCAGCAGGCAACACAGAAAAGAACGCGGACAGCATCGAGGAGAACACAGACAATACAGAAGAGGCGGCAGACAATACTGAAAGAAATGCTGGCAACACAGAAGAGGATGCAGGCAACGCTGCAGCGGATGCCAGACCCAGCATTTTAATTCTCAGCGGGTCGCTCTGGGATCAGTACAGCAGCGTCCTGACAGGCCATGTCATCCTGCAGGATAACGATTACCTGATCCTGAGTACGGAGCGGTATTAAGGGAACGTGGTTTTAATCAGCAGTTCTCAGATTCATGTTGTAACTGTACAAATGCCAGACAGACTTGATCCTGCAACCGAAAGGGAAGGGACGTTTCAATAAAAAAGTAAGGCCGGCTGCAATGGATGGTTCATCGCAGCCGGACTTTTGAATTCAACAATTTTTTATTCAACAGCGTTGCATTCGCACAGCAGAAGGCGCTGTTGACAACACACGTGCAAA
>CAVCWT010000044.1:0-16768 GCA_963605745.1 Lachnospiraceae bacterium | reverse complement strand
ATTTAACAGTGGATATGAGCAGTTGGATGAAAATTTCACGGAAATTCAATAAGAGGTTTCAGAAGGTGTCTTAATTTACGGTACCATTATACTTCGGCGGGGGTGCTGCCCGTGTTACGGGCAATTCAGATTATTTATCGCCGGAATATTGATTGCGTGAATTGTCATATGCTGCCCGAACATCTTCAGGAAGATGGTCCGGCACTAAAGGCGCACTTCTATATCTGCCTGTTGGCAGGTATGAGGTGCGCCTTTTCACGTTGTTGAAATTTAAGCAAAAAAGATTTTGAAATTCTGTTGTCTATCATGTGGGCATTTACAATTTCATGCGTGCAGTTAATATTTCCTGCCGTGCACTTACATTTTCAAACGGGCACTTGGATTTTCAACCAACCAATTTTTCAGAACTGCGTGTCATTTTTGTCCAACAGATTGATTTTCGTCCAAAATCGATTATAGTTGGACGAAAAGAAGGCTTATTGGACGAAAGGAGCTCTAATTTGCTACATGACATCCAATCGTATACATGACATACCTCCGAGGTTGTTTTCGAAAATGCCTTGACCTAAAGTTAGGTTTATGGATTATTCTGAATATAGCACATGAAAGGTGTGCTTCAAGACACGAAATCAAGGAGGAAGAAACATTATGGCGAAAATAGTTCAAACAGCAGGAAGAGATGCACTCGGAGAGTTTGCTCCGGAGTTCGCACATTTCAATGATGATGTGCTCTTTGGTGAGAACTGGAACAATGAGGATATTGATCTGAAAACGAGGAGCATCATCACTGTGGTCGCTTTGATGGCACAGGGAATTACAGACTCTTCTTTGAAATTTCATCTTCAGAATGCAAAGAATCATGGTGTGACGAAGAAAGAAATCGCAGCCATCATCACCCATGTGGCATTTTATGCAGGATGGCCAAAGGCTTGGGCTGTGTTTAACCTCGCAAAAGAAGTATGGACGGAGGAATAAAACATGTTTTGTGAATTGAAAAACTTAGCAATGGAGTGGAAATTCCGGTGCGGGCTCTTGGCACATAGCTTCTTCCCTGTATTTGGAGGAATCATTTAATGAATAAAAGGCTCAATCCCACAAGTTTAGGGATTGAGCCTTATTTTTGTCGAGCAGATTGTTTTTTGCGTCTACCACAAATCCATTGAACTGCCAGGAGGAAAGCAATAATATTATCATGTGGTTTTGTTTCCTTATAATCGAAAGATGAGAATGACATAATATCGCACCAAATCGACAGAATATAGAATTCTCTGAAAATTTGCAAGGGATGAAATATGGCGAACGAGCCGCAGAATTTAGAAGTAATACAAATGAAGAAACAGAGGTGATTAAGCAATGGAATCAAAAATGAAGGCTGATACGCAGGATTTAGCCATAAGAGAATTTATCAGTCAGTTTATTCCATCAAAAGGAAAAATCCCTTCTGTTGATGATTTGATTCGTGAGGTTGCTGAGTATTATGATGCCGACAGGGCATACATTTTCGAACGGGACTTAACGGAACAATTTTGTGTCAACACCTATGAATGGTGCGCGGAGGGTGTCACCCCGGAGATTCAGAATCTGCAGGAGGTGCCCTTTGAGATGCTGGAACCCTGGTGGGCAACATTTCGCTCAAAAGGAAGTTTTTTTCTTTCATGTGATGATGAATATGCAAAGACAGAACCATTTATTTATGAAGTATTGGAGCCCCAGGGAATATCTACTCTGATGGCTTCTCCTTTTATGTCCGGAAATGACATGATTGGTTTCCTTGGCGTTGACAATCCGAAGAAAAACATGGATCATCATCTCTTTTTGGAAGTTGCCGCTGCAAAGCTCAATCAGCGGATTTTGACGATTCGTGAGGAAGTCAAAAATAAAGAAATGGACGAGGCGTTCGATTCTATTTATTTTTCTCTTGATGCGGCACGCTGGGAAATGATATTTGACAAGAATGGAAATATGACTTCCTGCATTTGGAGTGATCAGTTCAGGAAAATGCTGGGATATCAGGGAAAGGATGATTTTCCGGATGAACTTTCCTCATGGTCAGACCTTTTACATCCATCGGATAAGGAAAGAACTCTGAAAGCTTATTGGGCTGCGGTAAATGATCCTACGGGGAAAACAAGATACAGTGTTAAGTACCGTCTTTTGATGAAAAACGGTAGTTATCGTTGGTTTGCTGCAGACGGAAGTCTGACCAGATACGAAAATGGAATGCCAAAGCACTACTATGGTTTGTTTCGGGATATAAATGAAGAAGTTCTGATGGAACAAAGCCTGGAAGAGACGAAAAAATTAGCCGAAGCAGCCAATGCAGCAAAGACAGAATTCCTCTTAAGGATGTCGCATGATATCCGCACTCCGATTAATGGCATTATGGGAATGCTGGATATTGGGGATAAAGCACCGGATGACCTTGAAAGGCAAGCAGATTGCAGAAGAAAAATAAGAGATGCATCCGGAATACTGCTGGATTTGATTAATGAAGTTCTGGATATGAGCAAGTTAGAGTCTGGGGAGATTCAGATTGAACATGTTCCTTTTGACTTAATCGGGACCAGCAGAGAGGTTTATTACGCAGTAAGTAAGCCGGCAGAAGATAGAGATATCGAGATTGTTCAGGAGAATTGCAGCGCAAAGACGAACAGAGTTCTCGGAAGTCCGCTTCATTATAAGCGTATCCTGATGAATATCATAGGGAACGCCATCAAGTACAACAAGGATCATGGCAAGATCTACATTAATTGCAGGACATTCGGTGGTGATCAGGATACGGTGAATTTCGAATTCAAGTGTCGTGATACCGGTATAGGAATGGACCCGGAATTCCTGGAGCATATATTTGAGCCCTTTACACAGGAAAACTCCAATGCGAGAACCAAATATGCAGGCACAGGCCTGGGAATGTCGATTACAAAGAGCCTTGTAGATAAGATGGGCGGAACCATTACGGTGGAAAGCGTCAAGGGAGAGGGAACCACTTTTGAGGTTATTCTTCCCTTTGAGATCGATAAAAATGTACCTAAGGCTTGCGAAGCAGAGCCTGATACAAAGCCGTCTTCTATCAAGGGAATGAAGATACTCCTTGTTGAGGATAATGAACTCAATATGGAGATTGCCAGATTCCTCTTGGAGGAAGAAGGCGCATCCGTTACGGAGGCCTGGAACGGTAAAGAGGCTCTTGATACCTTCGTGAATTCTTCAGAGGATGATATCGATGTCATCCTCATGGATGTGATGATGCCGGTCATGGATGGCTACGAGGCAACCAGAAAAATTCGCGAATCCGACAAACCAAATGCCAGGACGATTCCGATCATCGCCATGACCGCGAATGCCTTTGTAGAGGACAAGGCGGCAGCATTAAATGCAGGCATGAATGAACATATAGCAAAGCCACTGGATGTAAAGAAGGTAGTGGAGACGATAGCAAAAGGAAAGCTGCGCAGCAGCGATTTTGCGAATGGGCTCTGAATAGTTACGGTAATATTATCTCGTGGGTTTTCAGCGGCTATGTCGAAAGATGAGAGCGGTATCGGAACGGGGGATGCAATATGGCAAACGAGCTTAATGGAATTAAAGAGTATTCTATAAAAATCAATGACTACAATCCGCATGCATTCTGTCTGATCCGCGTAGAGCTGGATGAGGCCGGAAAGCCCTGCGACTGGACGTTTTTATACTGCAACGATGCACTGGCTAAATTAGAGGGACTCCCAAAAGAGAAGCTTGTGGGGCACCGTTTTTTTGAATTATTTCCAAACGGCAGCAGGAAATGGCTGAAGCCATACTATGAGGCGGCCTATGAGGGAAAGGCATCTTCCTGCAATGATATTTCGGAGGAAATTGACAAATACCTTCAGATTGAATCCTTCCCAACGGACGAAAAAGGAGTCTGTGTATGTATCCTTCGTGATATTAAGAAAGAGACGGTTGAAAAGGAACAGCGCAGTAAAGAGCTGCAGCAGACCGTGGAAAAACTGGGTGAAGAGAAACGCATCAATGCACAAGTGCAGCAATACGCATCTGCTATGGGCATTGTATATCCGCTGGCGATTTCCATTGATTATCTGAATAATGAATACCACATGCTTGAGTATGAGCAGTTTCTCAATAAGACTGCGAAGTGGTCCGGAACGGTGGATGAGCTGATCGAGGTCGGGGCATCTACAATTCCGGAGGAGGAATATGCTGAGAAATTTAAAGCGCTCTTTGGAAGGAAGAAGGCCTTAGAGGCATTTCGCGGCGGTGAGAAGGAACTTACCCTAAAGCATCCGCAGTGGGGGGATGACGGCAAGGTTCACTGGATGGAAACCAAAGTGATCTGTCTGGCGTGTACCGAAACCAAAGCGGAGGCAATTTCTGTTTCCAGATGCATCGATGAGGAAAAGCAGATTGAGGATGCAAAAGAAAAGCTGCAGGAAAGAGATTTTATTCTTACGGCACTGAGCGCGGATTATGATGAGGTCTATTTTTGCAATATCGATGCAGATACGCTGCGAGTTATCAAGTCCGGAGATCTGCAGGTCGTTAATTCGGAAGGAAAGTATTCTGAGATAGGTAGATTCTTCTTCAAAGACAAGGTTCTGGTCGAAAGTGCCCCGGACATGCTGGAGAAGCTGAGCCGAAAAGGGCTGAAAAATTATCTGATAAGCCACAAGGAAATGTCTATTCGTTATGAGCTGAAGGCAGATGAACGAGGCAGACGCTTTTGCGAAACAAGGTTCGTTCATGTGCCATCGGATGCCGGCTTTTTTGTGGTAATCGGAACACATTTTATCGATGAAATTGTAAATGAACAGCAGCAAAAGAAGGCAGAGCTGGAAGACCTTAATGAAAAGCTGGAAGAGCAGCTTGCGATTA
The DNA here is from genome assembly GCA_963605745.1 of Lachnospiraceae bacterium. Taxonomy (GTDB): domain Bacteria; phylum Bacillota; class Clostridia; order Lachnospirales; family Lachnospiraceae; genus CAG-791. The sequence goes on along the minus strand of CAVCWT010000044.1, from coordinate 11,899 downwards.
TTGATACCTTATCCAGAAGCTTTCGGAATGTATTTGTTGCGAATCTTAAAAATGGAAAGGCAAGGGCAATAAGACTTGCAGATAGTTACAAGGTAAAGGCTGTCAGAGACATTGAAGGAATCGATTTTGATTTCGATGCTGTTGTAGATCGCTGGACAAGAGAAACGGTGCATCCAGACGACAAGGACAGGATGAAAGCGACCTTAAGCATCCAAAATCTCAAGAAGGTTTTATCGGAGCAGGAAGAGTTCATAGGGAATTACCGCAACATAGAAGATGGTGTAGTGCATCACTATCAGTATGATTTCAGACAAATCGGAGATACCGAGAATGTTGTTGCGGGCTTCCGAATCATCGACTCGCTCATCGAGGAACAGGAGGCAAAGCAGAAGCGGGAAAGAGAGCTGATCGAGGCAGAACAGAAACGTCTGCAGACCATCAATGCCATTGGACAGGCTTATTCTTCCATTTTCGTAGCGTATTTGGATACAAAGGAGATTGAAACTGTCAAGGGCGTCGGACAGGAGGATCATTTCCGCAAGATAAGTGGCTTGAGCAATGCGCAAAAGTTGGAGCATATGAAAAGGTATGTGGCAGAGCCGTACCTTAAAGGGGATATTGAATTCACAGATTTAAATACCGTTGCGGAGAGGCTTGCCGGGCAGCAGTCTCTATCCTATATTTTCCAGAAAACAGACGGGAGCTGGATGCAGTCTCTGATCGTGCCGCAAAGGTATGACAAAGATGGCAAGGTTGATATGATTTTGCTCGCCAATCGCGATGTCACGGAAGAGAAGAACAAGGAGCTTTTGCAGCAGGAAACGTTGAAGAACCAATTGGGGATCATTGAGTCTCTTTCGAATGAATATAATACCTTGTATCTCGTAGATACAGAGACCAAAGGCTGGAGCATTTTCAAAACCGCGGGAACGGAGCCTATAAAAAATATTATAGATCAGCTGAGCGTTTATGAAAATTATGAGGTTGCCATAGGCAAATATATAGAAAACTATGTCGCAGCAGAAAACCGGGAGGAGCTTACAAAAAATACAAAGATTGAAAACCTGATTGCTGAGACACCGGATAAGGGAGTTTATTCGATGTTCTATGATCGTGTTTTCAAGGAAGGAAGACAGCACTGGCAGATTAATGCAGCAAAATTTACAACAGATGAAGGAAAAGTCTATATTGTTATGGGCTTTCGTGATGTGCATGAAGTTGTAGAAAAACAGGAGAGACAGAACGAACAGCTGGCTCACGCTCTGGCAATGGCACAGCAGGCCAACAAAGCGAAGACCACCTTCCTCAACAGTATGTCTCACGACATCCGTACTCCTATGAATGCCATCGTTGGCTTTACGGCACTTGCCAAGACTCATATTGACGAGAAGGAACAGGTACGGGACTATCTTAGTAAGATTAATACGTCCAGCACCCACCTTCTGAGTCTGATCAATGACATCCTGGATATGAGCCGCATTGAGAGTGGTACCGTGAAACTGGAAGAGAAGGCCGTTCATCTGCCGGATCTTATGCATGACCTCAGAACCATGATACAGGGACAGGTGAATGCCAAGAATCAGAACCTCTTCATCGATACCCAGGATATCGTGCATGAGGATGTGCTGACGGATAAGCTGCGCCTCAATCAGGTGCTGCTGAATATTGTGGGCAACGCGATTAAATTCACACAGCCCGGCGGTGATATTATTATCCATTTAATAGAAAAGCCCTGCAGTCTGAAGCAATATACAACCTATGAGTTTTCGGTAAAGGATACCGGTATTGGTATGTCGCAGGAGTTCATTGGGCATATCTTTGAAACCTTTACCAGAGAGCGCAGCTCCACCGTGAGTGGAATTCAGGGAACAGGGCTTGGCATGGCCATCACCAAGAACATCGTGGATATGATGGGCGGTGAGATAGAGGTAGAGAGCAAGGTAGGGAAGGGCAGCCGATTCACGGTTACCTTGAATCTTCGTCTTGCTGACGAACCGATCAGATATCTGCCGATTCCTGAGCTCCTTGGTGCAAGAGCTCTGATTGTTGACGATGATATGGATACCTGCAGAAACGTCAGCAAGATGCTCTATGAAATCGAGATGCGTCCGGATTGGACAACATCCGGAAAAGAGGCGGTTGTCCGTGCGCAGGATGCAGTTGAGAGAAAGGACGAATATAAGGTTTATATCATTGACTATCTTATGCCGGATATGAATGGAATCGAGACGATCCGCAGAATCCGAAAGGTCATCAGCGAAGATGTGCCGATCATTGTTCTCACTGCTTATGACTGGGCTGATTTTGAAAAAGAGGCCAGAGAGGCAGGAGTAACCGCCTTTGTATCGAAGCCGATCTTTATGTCAGAGCTTCGAGCCGTGCTGACACAGCCGGTGATCAAGGAAGGCATAGAAAAGGAAAAAGAGAAGGAAAAGACCTACGATTACAGTGATAAACACGTTCTCCTGGTTGAGGATAATGAGCTGAACCGTGAGATTGCGACCGCGATTCTGGAAGAGACCGGCATGAAACTCGACAGTGTGTGTGATGGTGATGAGGCTGTTGCGGCCATTGTGAATGCACCTGCGGATCGGTATGATTTGATTTTCATGGATATCCAGATGCCGAAGATGAATGGTTATATGGCTACCAGAGAAATCAGAACCCTGGCGGACAATAAGAAAGCGAATATTCCGATCGTAGCCATGACAGCCAATGCCTTTGAGGAGGACAAACGAAAGGCCTTTGAGGCAGGAATGGACGGACACATCATCAAGCCCATCAGCATGGAAGCCATCGCCAAGGTGCTGGATGAGATCTTTGCAGAGAAGAGGTAATACAGACGAAAGGAGTAACGATAAACCATGTCAGTGGCAGTGTATTATGTTGAAGTCAACTTAATATGTATCGTTGTTCTGGCCTTGATGCTGGGAAGCCTTCCGGGGAGAAGGAGTGAGAGCATGAGGGGCAGATATTACAAATATTTGCTGATCCTGACGATCCTTTTGTGTGCTGCGGACCTTTTCTCCGGGCTGTTCCGAGGTGCTGTGTTCCCGGGAGCCACCGAGATCCTCTGGATTTCGAATGAGATCTATATGCTCAGTCAGGCCTTCATTGGTTATTTCTGGATCCTGTACAGCATGGAGGTTCTGGCTGGTAAATTGAATCAAAAGATCCTGATACTGGCCAGTGCGGCGGTATTGGCAGACTGCCTGCTGATCGTCACGGCACCGTGGAATGGCTGGATTTTTACGATTAATGCCCAGAATCTGTATCACAGAGGAAAGCTGATTGCCATTCACTGGGTCATTATGTATGGCTTTGAACTGATCCCTTCCGTGGTCGCTCCTTTTACCAAGGCAGAGCACAGGGAAAAACGGGCCGTCATGTTCTTTGTGATCCTGCCTACGATTGCTACCATGTTGCAGATGATGTTTTACGGAGTTACCTCCGGGCAGGTCGGAATTATGTGCGGCCTGATTCTGCTGTATATTATGCTGCAGAACATCGAGGTGAATGAGGCACGGACCAGAGCGGAATTGCTGGCGGAAATCTCCAATACGGATACGCTTACCGGTCTGAGAAACCGAAGAGCCTATGAGATAGAACTTGAGATCCGGCAAAAAGAGGATTGGATGGGTGTTATCTTTATGGATCTGAACGGTCTGAAGCAGACCAATGACACTCTGGGGCACAAGGCGGGTGATGCGATGATCTGCCGCTTTGCACAGCTCCTCCGGTTCTATTACAAGGCAGAATACATCTTCCGGATCAGCGGAGATGAGTTTGTTGTTCTCTGCCCGGACAAGGTTATTTTTGAAGAGCAATATCAGAAAATGCGTGCGGAAATGGGAGATCAGGCGTCGGCCGGATGCATGCAGGGACCCGGCAGCGATGTGATTTGGCTGGTCAGTGAAGCCGAGAAACTGATGTACAAAGATAAGAGCGAATACTATATTCGCACCGGGAAAGATCGCAGGAGATAAATGCGGCCGCTGTAATCGTTGTGCCGCTTGCCAATAAATTCGGCAAGCGCACCGTATGCGGGAGCTTTATGCTGCTGGGCGCAGTCGGTGGTGTCATTGCAGGTTTTGGCAACGGCCAGATGCTCTTCAATCAGGCTCCTGTCTGCATTTAGCTTGTGAAAATTACGCACAACAGTAAAAAGCGTTTTCGTACCGTTGACCATGTCTGCCGCATTTATTCCGGAGCCGATGCAGGGATCAAGGTCTGAGAAGTTTTTGATAACTATTTTGATAACTATTCGAAATCATGCTGATTTACGTGAATTCATATGCATTTCGAATAGTTATTTTTTTATCTCCTTGGAAAATAAGCGTCGGATGATAGAATGTTACAACAACGGACTCATTTCGGCGTGTTTTCTGATTTCATAAAAGTGTATCTGTTTGGCAAATGCGCTGCCGGAGTCTGCAGGACCTGGCGGTGATTGCTGCATTTCAATGAGGGGAGAGGAGAAAAAATCATGGAGTATGTACCGAGCATGTACGCAACCTTTTGGGCCTTAGTGCCTCCGATTGTCGCCATTGCGCTGGCGCTGATCACAAAGGAAGTGTACTCGTCCTTGTTTCTGGGAATTGTAGTAGGAGGACTGTTTTATTCCGGCTTTGCCTTTGAGGGAACGATTACCCATATCTTTCAGGACGGCATTGTGAGTGTTTTGTCGGACAGCTATAACGTGGGTATTCTGGTCTTTCTGGTGATCCTGGGCGCAATTGTCTGCCTGATGAACCGAGCCGGCGGATCGGCTGCTTTCGGGCGATGGGCCAGCGAAAGGATCAAGACGAGACGGGGCGCACAGCTGACCACGATCCTTTTGGGCGTTCTGATCTTTATCGATGACTATTTTAACTGCCTGACCGTTGGCAGCGTCATGCGTCCCGTGACAGACAAACACAAGATTTCGAGAGCCAAGCTGGCATATCTTATTGATGCCACAGCGGCACCTGTCTGCATTATCGCACCGGTGTCCTCCTGGGCTGCAGCGGTTACCGGCTTTGTAGAGGGAGAGGATGGACTGGCACTCTTTATCAGTGCCATTCCGTACAATTTCTATGCACTGCTGACCATTGTGATGATGTTGACGATTGCCGTTCTGGACATTGATTTTGGTCCGATGAAACAGCACGAGGACAATGCACGGGGCGGTGATCTGTTCACAACGCCGGATCGTCCGTACGGAGATGGATCGGGGAGCCTTTCCATTGGAAACGGCAGTGTCATTGATCTGCTGATCCCGATCTTTTCCCTCATTATCTGCTGCGTGATCGGCATGATCTACACGGGCGGATTTTTTGAAGGAACAGACTTTGTCACCGCTTTTTCCGGCAGTGATGCCTCGGTTGGTCTGGCTCTTGGAAGCGCCTTTGCTCTATTTATCACGATCGGACTGTATGTTGTCCGGAAGGTGATCAGCTTTAACGAGTGCATGCAGTGCATTCCGGAGGGCTTTAAGGCCATGGTTCCTGCCATCATGATCCTGACCTTTGCCTGGACATTGAAGGCGATGACGGACAGCCTGGGCGCCAAGGAGTTCGTTGCCGCGCTGATTCAGAGCAGTGCATCCGGTATCGTGAACCTTCTGCCTGCAATTATCTTTGTTGTTGGCTGCCTTCTGGCCTTTGCAACCGGCACCTCCTGGGGAACCTTCGGCATTCTGATCCCGATTGTTGTCAATGCCTTCGAGGCGACGAATCCGACCCTGATGACCATTGCCATTTCGGCCTGCATGGCCGGGGCAGTCTGCGGAGATCATTGCTCACCGATCTCGGACACCACGATCATGGCGTCGGCAGGAGCTCAGTGCAATCACGTCAATCATGTATCAACACAGCTGCCGTATGCGGTGAGTGTTGCTGTGATCTCTTTTATCACGTATATTGTTGCGGGCTTTGTCCAGTCGGCATGGGTATCTCTGCCCATCGGAATCCTGATGACGATTGCGTATCTGCTGGCGATGAAGAAGCTGCAGAAGTGAAACGGATCAGGTGGCTGTACCAGTAGTAAAAAAGGAAGGAAATTTGTTGAGTATGGTAGAAACGATAACAGCAGTCAATCAGGCCGTGAACCAGTTTATCTGGGGTGTTCCCGCCATGATCTGCATTCTGGGCGTCGGCCTGTATCTGAGCTGTCGAACCGGCTTTGTGCAGATCCGAAGGTTCCGATATGCCATTCGCGTGACGCTGGGCCGGATGTTCCAGAAAAAGGATGCCTCTGACGGCGCAATGACCCCCTTTCAGGCGGTCTGCACGGCATTGGCAGGAACAGTAGGAACCGGCAATATTGCAGGCGTGGCGGGAGCCATTGCTCTTGGCGGTCCGGGAGCTGTGTTCTGGATGTGGTGCTCGGCACTCCTTGGTATGTGTACGAAATTCGCCGAGGTGACGCTTGCGGTCCATTACCGCGAGCGCAGTGCCAGCGGAGAGCTGGTAGGCGGCCCGATGTATTATATCCGCAACGGCCTTGGCAAAAAGTGGCAATGGCTCGCCTATGCCTATTCGCTGTTCGGTGTTCTGACCGTATTCGGAACGGGCAATGCGACCCAGGTCAATACGATTACAACAGCGATTGATTCCGCGGTTCTTGCCTTTGGTTCTCTGGGGGATATGACCGTTTCTACCATGAACCTGATCCTTGGCATTATCATTGCCCTTTTGGTTGCCATGGTCCTTCTGGGCGGCATCAAGAGAATCGGCGGTGTTGCCGAAAAGCTCGTGCCGTTCATGGCCCTTCTCTATATCGTGATGGCACTGGGAGTCGTTTTGTTTAACTATCAGAGAATCCCTGGCGTGTTCGCCTCCATCATTGGCGGTGCCTTCTCGCCGCAGGGTGTTACCGGCGGCCTTGTGGGGAGCATGTTCCTTAGTATGAAAAAGGGCGTATCTCGCGGCATCTTCTCGAACGAGGCCGGCCTTGGTACCGGCTCCATTGCACATGCCTGCGCTGACACCAAAAAGCCGGTAAAACAGGGCATGTTCGGAATCTTTGAGGTGTTCGCAGACACGATTGTCATCTGCACCCTGACGGCACTCGTCATTCTGTGCAGCGGCACGCCGGTAGGCTACGGACAGGCCGCAGGCGCCGAGCTGACGATTGCCGGCTTTACTGCCGTATACGGCAACTGGATTACGATCTTTACAGCATTGGCACTGTGCTGTTTTGCCTTCTCCACGATTATCAGCTGGGGACTGTACGGAGCTCGCTGCATCACGTTCCTGTGCTCGAGCGAAAAGGTGATTCGTCCGTTCCTTGTGGTCTATTCCTTTGTATCCATTCTGGGAGCCACGGTGGATCTGGGGCTTATGTGGGATATTGCCGATACCTTCAATGGTCTCATGGCGATTCCGAACCTGATCGGCGTGTTCCTCTTAAGCGGTACGGTGGTTCAGCTGACGAAGGAATATTTCCGGAAGGAAAATTAAGAGAGGTCCGCAGCCATTATGGCTGCGGACCTCTTTTAGGTTACAGGAGTTTAATGTGGGAGCCGCTGTACTGTTTGCTGTGGTACATGGCATCGTCGGCTTTTTTATAGAGAGAATTGAAATCAGTGGGATGATCGTCCTTGCAGAAGGCGCCGCCGGCGCTGATTGCGATGCGGTAGTCCTGGAGCTGCGATAGGTGAATACCGTCAAAGGCTGCACACATTCGGGACCACAGTCCCTCTGCCTGTTCCTGGGTGGTGATCCCCAGGGCGTACACGGCGAACTCATCGCCGCCGAGGCGCATGACGACATCGTCATCGCGGCAGGTTTTCTTCAGACTCCGCGCAATCGCCTTGATGACTGCGTCGCCTGCGGCATGTCCGTAGGTGTCGTTGATGGATTTGAAATGATCGCAGTCCATGATGAGGAACAGGCCGGTTGTTCCGCTTTTCAGAAACCGTTTGATCCGCAGCTCGCCGCTGCTGCGATTCAGAATGCCGGTGAGGCCGTCTGTTTCTGCCAGATGGCGGAGACGATTCTCTCGTTGTTTGTTCTCGTCGATGGCCTCGATGGCGAGAATGACATGCCAGAGGTTTCCGTTCTCATCCTCATCCTCGCGGATAAAGTTGGCCTTGCACCAGCCGGAAAAGTTGCCCTGGAATTCATAGAAGATACTGCTGCGGCCCTGCATGCGGGCAGGCAGCGTATGAATGTCCATAAAGCGCAGCATATCCTCGAGAAAGGGCGGCGTACAGGCAATCTCCATAACGGGCCGGACATTGGCTTCATAGCGGCCGGATTTGGGGATCTGCGCATTACGGATCGCATCGAAGGATTTGATCTCCTGAAAGGTGTCGCCCAGAAGGTCAATGCGGTGCATGGTCAGGTAGACGCGGGAAAGGGTCTGGTAGGCCTTGTACATGCCTTTTTCATGCTGACGGGTCTGCTCGAGAACAAGGTCGTCCACGTTGCGAAAGCCTGCAACCAGTCGGAGCGGTTGTCCGGGCGCAGAGATCCGAATGTAATGCGCACTGTAATAATGAATCTCCTCCTTGTCGACGGCGCGGTAGGAGAGCTCGAGCTGCTGCCGGTCCCCAGAAAAGGTTTTCAGCAGTGCATCCTGCCAGAGTGCACCGCGAAAACGCGCATAATCCTCCGGGTAGACACGGTCCTTCATGTAGGTCAGCAGCATTTCCGTGTAATTGAATCGCTTTGGAGCTTCCAGGATGCCATTTGTCACATAGCCGTTTAATTTCAGAATGCTCCCCTTGTTCTCCTCGGGTTCGATGATAAAGACATTCAGATAGTTGATCGTAAGGGCCTGAATCATTGCCATGGATTCCTCGGCCTGCAGCGGCGCAAAAGGATCCGTACTTTCTGCAGCTGCGGCATCGGGACATGACGTGGGGGCTGCGTGATGGGATGAAAGGCCTGACATTTTGTCACTCTTGGTACTCATAGAACACTCCTGCGGCGCTCCTGCCGCTGAGAATCATCGATTGATCAATAGTGTCTTTATAGTAACACAAAGGGGCGCAGCTGTAACAATCGTAACCGCTGCTGCGTATGTCGCAGTAGAAAAATGAGGAAAGGAGGAAAGGTATGAACCCTTACGAGCTGACAGAAATGGACGATCTGCTGTTGGAGCAGGCGGCCGGCGGCATGAGCTATCTGTTGTCGGAAAAAGAGCTGCGCGAGATCCTGGGAGCCGATGGCTACCATGGATTGCCCAGCGTAGACGAACAGATTCGAATTCATAATATGCTGCGGAGTGCATAATGAAGAATAACAGCTTATGCAGAGAGAAAATCCCGGATCTTGTCGGTGCGGATGCACGGACAGGGTCCGGGATTTTTGGAGGGGTGTGCTAAAATAATTACAATCCTATTTGATGCGCAGAACTTTGTGAAGAAACAGGACAGTATCTTGGAGGTATGATGAACGAGAAGAAAATAACAGGACAGCGGTTTGGAATATATCTGGCAGGAATGATCATTCTGGCGATGGGAATCACCTTGAATACGGAGGCGGGCCTTGGCTCCTCGGCCATCATCTCGGTTCCGTATACGATCAGTCAGGGAACCGGGCTTAGCTTTGCCAATCTGACACTGGCGCTGTACTGTGTGTTCGTTGCCGCGGAATTCATCATCAATGGCAAGAACCGGAGAATAGCAGACATCCTGCAGATTCCCCTCAGTATAGTATTCACGAGGTTTCTGGCTTTGTTCAAGCTGATGCTGGCCTACCAGCCGGGACATTTTGCAAGGGATCTGATTACTTTGCTGGCAGGAATGATCCTGACAGGAATCGGAGCCGCCATTACGGTGGATATGCAGCTCATACCGAATCCGGGTGATGGAATTGTCAGCTGCATTGCAAACCGCATTCATAAAGAGCTGGGCTTTACCAAGAACTGCGTGGATCTGTGCTGCGTTGCCATCTCCCTGATTCTGGGAACAATCTTTGGCTCGCCGCTCTTAGGCGTCGGCCTTGGAACTATAATTTCGATGGTTGGTGTTGGGCGGGTGATCGCTGTTTTTAATCATACGATGAAGGACCGGCTGTGCACGCTGGCGGGGATTGACAGCAGGACATGAATCGGTTGCAGATGGCAAAGCAACCATGTCTGCTCGCACAGACACCGCTATAAATAAAAATCAGCTGCTGCGTGTCTGTGACATGCCTGCAGCTGACACATCGCCGGCAAAACGGATCCCACATAAGAATACCAGGGAGATACGAAATGATCGAGATACAGGACAAATACGACCGCCCCAAAGCTGTCCTTGCGGGGCTGAACGTGGGGGAGCGGCCGGATCGGTATGCGGCCTCCATAGAGGAGCTGCGAAGGCTCGCCGAGGCCTGCGGTCTGCAGGTGGTGGACCGGGTGGTTCAGAATGCGGCGTCCATCACGCAGAAAACGCTCCTTGGGCGCGGTAAAGTGGAGGAGCTGAAGGCAGCAGTTCTGGCTGCAGATGCCGATATTGTAATCTTTCAGGAGACCCTGACGCCGATGCAGGTGCGTAACCTCGAGGATATTCTGGACACAGAGGTGCTGGACCGGACGGGGGTAATCCTGCAGATTTTCAGCACAAGAGCCAGAACCCGGGAGGCAAGGCTCCAGGTAAAATCGGCGCAGCTCCAGTATGTGTTGCCGCGTCTTGCCGGCATGCGTAAAAACCTGAGTCGTCAGGGCGGAGGTTCCGGAAGACTATCGAATAAGGGCGCCGGGGAGGAGCAGCTCGAGCTGGATCGCCGCCATATCGAAAGGCAGCTGGCAGAGATTCGGCGGCAGCTGCGCGAGGTCGAAAAGGAACGGGATACCCAGAGGAGCCGCAGAGTTCGGAGCGGGCTGCCCCTCATTTCCCTGGTCGGCTACACCAATGCCGGCAAATCCACCCTGATGAACGGATTCCTCTCGTTGAATGAGGGAGAATATGATCAATCCGGCGATCATAGCGTTGGGCAGTCCGGCAGCCGGAATCATGCGCAAGAGAGTACAGAAAAGAGCAAGAAGGTCTTTGAAAAGGACATGCTCTTTGCAACCCTTGATACCGCAGTCCGCCGGATTGAGATTCCGGGACATCGCCCCTTCCTTCTGAGTGACACGGTGGGATTCATTTCGGATCTGCCGCACACTCTGGTGGATGCCTTTCGCTCGACGCTGGAGGAGGCCTGCTATGCGGACCTTCTCATCGAGGTCGTGGACTTCTCGGATCCGGAATATCAGCAGCAGCTGAATGTGACACGAAAGACCCTGGAGGAGATCGGGGCTGCAGACGTCCCGGTGCTGGTCCTTTATAACAAGACAGATCGGTGCGAGATCCCGCCGGTGCAGCATGTGTTCCGGGATCACGTTTATTTTGCTGCAAGGGACCTTAGCCGCTATGAAGAGCTGCTGGTGCTGCTGGATGAAATCCTGGACGGCAAGAAAGAGCATCACACCTACCTCCTGCCCTATTCTGAGGGCGGGCTCGTGCACGAGCTGCAGGCTAAATATACGGCCGACCGGCTCGACTATCTGCAGGAGGGAATCCTCATCGAGCTGACACTGGGGGAGAAGGATGCCGGACGCCTTGCGGGATTTATTGCAGAACAGTAATTGTTTACCATTCTAATCTCGATTTGGGTACTCGAAAACGGCTGATGTCACAACTCGAAAACGGCTGATGCCACAACTCGAAAAGGGCTGATGCCACAACTCGAAAACGGCTGATGCCACAACTCGAAAACGGCTGATGCCGTTTTCTCCTTGTCTGGAGTGATTGCCGACTGCGTCGTCAATACACTCCGTGCAGTTGCAAATTTTCAATGTGGCTGGCCAGTGTCGAAGCGGGAGTTTTGCTGGCTGCTGCATAAATTTTCGGTAGCATTCCCAATGCCTCCGTGGTATCCTGATCGTAACAGCATAACGTTTCTTCTCACCGATGCAGCATCATCCCTGCATCATCTGAATC
>CAVCWT010000043.1:0-18489 GCA_963605745.1 Lachnospiraceae bacterium | reverse complement strand
TTTAAAGGTTTACAACCCAACCTTGATTGCTAGAACAAAGCATATTAAAATTCGAGATCGGGGGATATTCATGGCACTGGTGAATATCTCCCGATCTTTGTCGTAGAAGGACGATTTTATTGCTTTTGGAAGAACAGGAAGGTTCCGAAAGGACAAAAGGATGACATTCGTTTCATCTGGTTGTCGCCGGGAAAACGAGTGTCAGGACATCAGGTGCAGTGCAGATGGGTGCGGTGCGGATTTCATACCGCCTGTACCAGAGGAGGAGAAAGATGAGTGGAATTATCACAGATGTATTGGCAGTCATCGGCGTTGTGCTGAATGGACTGCCGCAGGGACTGTTGGCCTTGACGTTCGGCTTTGCGTCGATTCCAACGGCGATGGCATTTTTTGTCGGAGCGATCGGCAACACGGTGACGCAGAGTGTGGCTCCGATTTCGTTCCAGGCAGAGACCATCACCTATGCGGGAACGGCCGGCAAGGATCGTGCAGAGAGATGCACAATGATCTTCTTTGGTGGTCTGATTATGGCACTGATCGGTGCGTTCGGACTTTTGACGAAAATCGTCGATTTCATCGGTGAGGATATTGCGAACGGCATGATGGCCGGTGTCGGCATCATTCTGACAAAGGCTGCCATCGATATGATTCGCAAGGACAAGATTGCAGGCATTACCTCGCTTGCCGCTGCACTGATCACCTATTATGTAACTCGCAACAGCAGCAATACACTGGTGTATACAATCGTTGTTTCGGTCGTGGTTTCCTGCATTGCATCCGCGGTGTTCAAGAAGGCAGAGGACAAGGAAAAGGACAACATTGTCGTTGTTGATGATAAATTCCAACGGCAAAAATTCGTCTTTAATTCCCGTGTGATTCTGGGCGCACTTGGTATGGTATGCCTGAACATCGGTTCCAACATTTCATTTGGTTCCATTACCGCCAGCATGTCGACCAGCGGCAATTACAACGTAGATCACCTGACCGTGATCTCCTCGCTGGCAGATATGGGCTCCTCCTTTTTTGGCGGAGCTCCGGTAGAGTCCATCATTTCAGCAACGGCAAGTGCACCGCATCCGGTATGGGCCGGCGTTGCCATGATGGTAGTGATCGGTGTGATTTTGCTGGCGGGACTCCTGCCGAAGATCAGCAAATATGTTCCGTCCTCATCGATTGCGGGATTCCTGTTCGTTCTGGGCATTTTCAAAACCGTGGTGCTGGATGCACCGGCAGCATTTGCAACGAATGCAGCAGTCGGCGGAACCACGATGGTGGTAACAGCAATCTCCAATCCATTTATCGGAATGCTGGCTGGCTACGCTGCAAAGATTCTGGGGCTGTAATCGGAAAGACCGGATGGCTGTGTGATATAGACAGAATCTGTGACTGCGCCAGGCAAAATAACGACATTCTAGCGACATTCCATGTCAAAACCAAAGCTGTCATTGCAGCATGGAATGTCATATGAGAATCTGCGGATATGTGAGGAAAAGTAATGAGAGACTTTTATGAACTGAACCTGTGTGGTGTGACGAGACACCTTCCGTTTATTGATATCAATGAGACTACGGCTTTTGCAAGTTTTGTGATCCTGGGCGATACGGAGCTGATTGCCGCTGCTGCACCGGAAATTGCCGGGAAGATTTCCGGAGTCGATGTCATTGTTACGGCAGAGGCCAAGGGCATTGCGCTGGCCTATGAGCTTTCCAAGGAGCTCGGGATGAAGGAATTCATTGTGGCACGTAAGAGCGTAAAGTCCTATATGAAGAATGTGGTGGAGACCTCTGTGCATTCCATTACGACAAAGGGCGAGCAGCATCTGTACCTGGACGGTGTGGATGCGGACAAGATCCGGGGCAAGCGCGTGCTCCTCGTGGATGATGTGATTTCCACGGGAGAGTCTCTGCGGGCATTGGAGGATCTCGTAAAGGCAGCTGGTGCAACGGTTGCCAGCCAGGCAGCGGTACTGGCAGAGGGGGATGCGGCAGAGCGAAAGGACATTGTGTTCCTGCAGAAGCTTCCGCTGTTCCGTAAAAGCGGAGAGGAATACGAGGTCATGGAATAATCATGGGACTAACACTCGCTAAATAGTACGATTTTGATACGTATGCTAACCCGTCCAATGTCTGGAATTTTTACAGTAACAGATACCAAAATTTAAAAAGCGGGACTGATTTTTAGAATTCGAAAAATCAGTCCCGCTTTTTGTACGCAAAAAAAATAAAGAGACATTTTGCGAAAGGGAGAGGCTCACGGGAAACCTTTGAGAAAGGCATAATGGCAGTATCAACAAAAACCAGTAGTTGTAAGGAGGGAATGGAATGAAGAAGTTGACAGTAGCTTTATTGCTGGTGGCAATGACGGCATCACTTGTCGGATGTGGGGGAACATCGGCAAATGAATCGGCATCGTCCGATGAGGCTAAGACAAGCGCATCTGCGGAAGAGGCGACCGAGGCAGAGAGCACGGGCGATCAGGAGCCAGTCACATTACGATTTATGTGGTGGGGCGGCGATGAACGCGCACAGGCAACGCTGGATGTAATTGAGCAGTTTGAAAAGGAATATCCGTGGATCACGATTGAGGCAGAATATGGCAGCAGTGACGGGTATCAGGAGAAGCTGACGACGCAGCTGACCTCCGGTACAATTGCTGATATTTTCCAGATGGGAACCGGCTGGATGCCTGGGTACGTAGAGGCGAATCCGGAGTATTTTGCAGATTTTAATGACTTCACCGATACGATTGACCTGACAACATTTGATGAGAACATTCTGAAGAACAATGGTCAGTTTGACGGGCATCAGTACGGCCTTCCTACCGGAATCGCAGGACATGCACTGCTCTACAACGAGACATTGGCACAGGAGATTGGAATTGATTTCAGTCAGGCCTATACATGGGATGACCTCGTAGAGATGGGGCAGAAGGTAAAGGAATATGATCCTGAAATGTATCTGCTGACCATGGGCAGCTCGGTATTAAATACCATGATCATTCGTCCTTACCTGCAGCAGCTGACAGGAAACACTGTCCTGGTAAATGAGACAAAGACCAGAGGCTTCGAGGAAGCGGACATGGTTCAGGTTCTGACCTACATCAAAAAGCTTTACGATGAGGGTGTAGCAGCTCCGATGGCTACGGTAATTGCCTATGGTGAAGATCTCGGAACAGATCCTAGCTGGATCAATCAGAAATATGTGGCAGCCTTCGCGTATTCTTCAACGGTGGAGACATTACAGGCAGCATGCCCGGATGGAACCTTTACAGCAGGACAGCTTCCGATCATGGAAAGTGCAAAGGATCAGGGCTGGTATTGCAATGCACCGCAGTATCTGTGCGTGAGTGGCGCTTCGGAACATCAGCAGGAAGCCATGATGTTCCTGGAGTATTTCTATAACAACGAGGATGCAGCAGCTACGCTTAAAACCGTTCGCTCTGTACCGCCGACGACCGTAGGACAGCAGACCTGCTCAGAGCTTGGAATTCTGGAGGGCGTTGCAAAGGAGAGTGTAGATATCATTCAGACTTATGCAGGAACCAATGACCTTGGACTTTCCACAGAAGAAGAGGTGACCGCGATTCTTGAGGATGCCGCAACACAGGTGGCCTATGGACAGGGAACGCCGGAGGATGTGGCAGCAGCTACCATCAGCCTGTTAGACAATTATCTTTCGTCCAAGTAATTGGGGAACAGTTACCCCCCCCTTTTGGCCAGCCACGTCGAGGATATCCGTAGGAAACCTTCGAAGCGGGTGCTAAAAAGCTACTAAATATACGTGATATGTCTGAGGTATCCTGTGAATTCAGGATACCTCAGATGTTATAAAGGCTGAGGAAACCTACATGAAACAGCGGAAAATCAAATTAAAAAGAAAACATTGGATTGGCCTGGTATTTATTTCTCCATGGTTGCTCGGGCTGATTACCTTGCAGATCTATCCATTTATAGCATCACTGTATTATTCCTTTACGGAATATAACATCATGACAGCACCGAAATTCATCGGGATACAGAATTATGTCAAGCTTTTTACGGCAGATGCAGAGTTCTGGAATTCGGTCAAGGTTACGTTGATCTATACGATCTTTACGGTTCCGGGCAAGCTTTTTGTGGCACTTATTGTAGCGCTTGTTATGAATAAGAACATGAAGGGCGTGAATTTTATCAGAACGATCTATTATATTCCGTCGTTGATCGGTGGCAGCATTGGCATTGCAATTCTCTGGAAGCTGATGTTTCAGGAAGAAGGCGTGATCAACTCGCTGTTAAGTGCTGTCCATCTGCCAACGCTTCACTGGCTGGGGGATCCGAAAACGGCTCTTCCGACAATCATCCTGCTGCAATTGTGGACCTTTGGCTCCTCTTTTGTAATGTTCCTGGCTGCTCTGAAAAATGTTCCGATGGATCTTTATGAAGCGGCGGACATAGACGGGGCGAGCCGTTTTAAAAAATTAACAAAGATTACACTTCCGCAAATTTCGTCCATTATCTTTTTTAACATTATTATGCAGACAATTACGGCGCTGCAGAGCTTTACCAGCTCACTGGTGATTACGAACGGAGGTCCGTTAAAATCCACATACGTTCTGGGCATGAAGCTTTATACGGAAGCCTTCTCCTTTTACAAAATGGGGTATGCCTGTGCGATATCATGGGTGATTTTTATCATGATCATGATCGTTACGCTGGTATTATTCCGATTCTCTTCCATGATGGTGTATTACGAAGATGGCAATGATTTTTAGGAAAGGCAGGATACGAAGATGACAAAATTAAGAAAAAAAAGAGGACGGAACAGTGTGTCTCTGATCACGTATGTCATTGTTCTGGCTGTCGGACTGTTAATGCTATATCCCATTATCTGGATGTTCTTTGCTACCTTTAAGACAAATGCGGAGATTTTTGGATCCGTGAAATTGCTGGCGAGCTCCTATAGCCTGCAAAGCTATATTGACGGCTGGAAAGTGAACAATCAGATCACCTACACGACATTTTTCAAGAACAGCTTTGTCATGACGATTGTGACGACGATCCTGACGGTAGCATCCAGCTCCATCGTGGCATATGGATTTGCAAGATATCAGTTCCCGGGGAAGAAAATACTGTTTGCAATCTTAATTGCAACATTGATGCTGCCGGGGGCTGTAGTAATGATTCCGAGATATGCCCTGTTTAATAAGATGGGTCTGGTGGATACCTATTGGCCGTTCTATTTGCAGGGACTGTTGGCCGTGAATTCCTTTTTCGTATTCATGCTGATTCAGTTCATAAGAGGCCTTCCCAGAGAGCTGGATGAATCGGCATATCTGGATGGATGCAGTGATTTTGGCGTATTTGTCCGAATTCTGCTGCCGCTGATGAAGCCATCCATCTTTTCCGCAGGATTGTTCCAGTTCATGTGGACATATAACGATTACACGAATGTGTTGATTTATATTAACTCCGTGAAAAAGTACACGTTATCATTGGCCCTGCGTTTGTCGCTGGATTCGGAATCGATCGTACAATGGAATAAGGTTATGGCGATGTCCTTCCTGTCCATTCTGCCGCTGATCATTTTGTTTTTTGCCGCGCAGAAATATTTTGTTGAGGGAATTGCAACCAGTGGTCTGAAAGGCTAAGGTGTTTGCAGCGGCTACGGGTGAGAGTCAACACGGAATGCTGAAAAAAACACACGTTCCAAGACCTTCCTTGCTGTGAATGTGCAGAGCACTTTCCGGCCCATAGGTCAGGACGAGACGTTTGTTTACATTGCTCAGTCCAATCCGGGAGGCCGTGTCATCACAGAGTGTTTTCCGTAATTCGAGGAGCTTTGGCCTTGAGATGCCAATTCCATTGTCAGTGATCGAAATGCTGATGTGGTCCTTTCGATGAAAAATCTTGAGTTTAACCATTCCCTGCCGCCCGGAAGGACGGATTCCGTGGCTGATGCTGTTTTCGAGGAGCGGCTGGAGGAGTAGTCGTTTGAACTCATGGGATAACACGGAGGAATCAATTTCTTCAAAATAATAAAAGCTGTCCAGAAAACGGAATTTCTGAATCTGGATATATTTGTGGACATACGAAATTTCGTCGGACAAGGTGACGGGGGTATTGGGCTTTGCCAGGGAGTAGGAGAGAATATCGGACAGATTACTGATGATGATATTGGCATCCGATGGTCCCCCGGTGAGCCGTTGCACCTCAAAATCCAGCGTCTGCAGCGTATTAATCATGAAATGAGGGTTAATCTGCAGCTGTAAAGCAGCTAATTCTGCGGCTTGTTTTTTATAGTTTTGTTCGGCCAGCTGGCTGTTCAGAAAGGTTGTATTCAGGAACATACGAATCACGTTGTTCATGATAAGTGTATATTCATTGTCCGGCTGTTCAGAATCCGGGACCTCCGCAACAGGGTAAATTCCCTTTTCGGCATCGCTGAAAAGATCAATCACCAGCTGGATCTGGTGAAAGTTATCCCGGGTGATTTGATACGAGAACAGAAAGATCATGAAAAGTGCAGCAAGCAGCACCAGCAGAGGCCAGAACAGATTCTGAGTACAATAAAGCAGTAAAGCAGAAAAAGGGACAAGCTGCAGGGTGTAATAACCATAGTCCGGCTGATAAAGAACATAGGTCAGGTAAAAAGCATCATCAATCCATTTCAGGTGAAAACGAGCGACTAAGGTTGACAGATCGATATTGGAAAAATCGGGAGCGGACAGAAACCCTTGATGGGCCAGAAGATTCTGCTCGTGATCCAGCAGAAACAGCCCGCTTGTCCAGGCAGGACGGTTCGTGGCCATCAGATTCTGCAGCTCCTGGGACGACAGATTGGATACCATGACACCATTTAGATAGGAAAACCGTTTATAAACGGTGATGACATCTCCGGAAGAAGCGGAGATTTGACGCAACTGAAGATAGGTGTCGGTGGTTTCAGGAAGTGAGGAGTAGGTTTGATACCAGGAGGTGTCAGAATCCTCACTGAGATAACGGGTAACCTTATCCGAAGAAAAGAAGACGTTGTATCCGTCGAGATAAAGGTAAAGACTGTCTACAAGCGAGTGAGAAGATGCAATGCTGCCGAGAAAAGATTTGATGCTGTTCAAAAACACATAATCAGTGTAGCTGGTTTCTTCGGAATACAGGATTTTATGCATGGAGAGAAGAAGCTGCGAATTCAGCGTAATCATTTCCTGCTGAGAGGTGCAGATCTCAATGGTGTTCTCCAACGTTTGTTCAAAATCAGCAGTCGATGAAGCCGTGGTATTCAAGACATCTTGCAGCTGCGATGCACCGGAAAAGAACATGATGCATAAGAACAGAATACTGGTTGGGATCAAAAGTGCCCGAGAGAGGTCTTTCAGTCGTTTCAAAAAAAATCGATGCATCATGATGGATCACCTGTGTTTTCTGTGCTGCGCAGGATCTTTTTGCCGGCACGATACTCTTGCGGGGTAATGCCATAGTATTCCTTGAAATTGCGGGTTAGATTCTTGGGATTCAGATAGCCGACGGCATCTGCAATTTCGTAGAACTTTACGGATCGATCTGACAACATTTGCAGCGCTTCCTCCATTCGGATCTGCTGGAGTCGGCGTGAAAAACTGATTCCTGTATTGGCTTTAAATGCAGAAGAGAGATAGGCCGGAGAATAGTTCACAAAAGAAGCGGCCTCCTCGAGCGTAGCAGTTTTGTAATGTAGCTTCAGATAGTTCTGAACGGTGGAAATATAGTCTGCAGACTCTGCGGAATACTCCTTGCGAAAAGTATCCTGTTGCCGGCGCTGATCCAGTTCTGTGCGGATACGTTCAAAACAGGCCGACATTGCATCATATTTCATTGGCTTGATCAGGTAATCCGTGACGTGATGAATGATGGCTGCGCGGGCATATTCAAAGTCCTGAAAGGCGCTGAAAAAAACGACGATAATGTTGTCATTCTCCAGATTTTGAGCCAGCTCAATACCGGACATGACGGGCATTTGAATGTCAGTCATGACAACATCAACAGAATGATCGCCATTGATGTATTGCAGGGCTTCCTGTCCATTGGTAAAAGAAGCGGCAATTTCAAAGCCAAAGTTGTTCCAGGGAAACAGATGAATGATGCCTTCCAGAATGCGTGGTTCATCGTCCACAACAATGACCTGATACATATACATACCTCATGAAATATCGGAATAGTGGCAAAAGACAATTATAGCACATTGAACAAAAAATATGGTGAAAAACGATGCTGGATGTAAAAGATGTTGAAAATGACGGAGGGATTTTATCTAAGACATATTGCGAAATCTCGGATGCTTCTGAAACCGATGTGATCCATGCACCATGGAAAGAGGGTCTGGTGGCAGGAAATGGAAAAACCGGCGTGTTGTGCTCCTGCAGTCCATATAAAGAAACCTTTATCTTTCAGAACATAGAATTGCTGATGCCGACCGATGAGCCCAGAATGACTCCGTCGGCAGTTGGAGGCCAGTTGGAGGAAGCAAGGCAGGCTGTGCTGCATCTGGATGACAGTTGGAACGTTCATGGGAGAAAGCGGACCTATCTGTATTCCTATCATCCGGGAATGCAATTGGATGTACAGATGGTAACATCCGGCATTCAGAATTATCATAGGTGGATGGATCCAAAGACCGGTGAGATCTGTGTACGATACGAGAATTCTTCGGGAGTGTGGAGCCGCAGAACCTTGGTGCTGCGCAAAGAGGATTGTGTGGTTACCGAATTTTGTGCAGAAAAACCTGTCCTATCGATGGCCCTTACCATAGAGGATCCTGCGGCGATGCCCAAATACGGTAAAAAGAAGCATGGGATCGGTCCGGAAGTGCATATGCGACAGCTCCGTTACTGTAGTAAGGATGGGGAGTGCTTGGGGTTGGCCGTTCACTATCCACCCTTTGTCGGAAGTGAACTCGAAAAAAGTGGCTATGCAGTCGTTACGAAAATACTGCAGGATGAGGGCCAAAGAGAAGAGCAGCAGACGAACGGGACCCCTTCGGTAGTAATAAAAGGCGCAAGGCAGGTAGTGCTCTTAACAAAGGTTCTGGCACAGACAAAGATGGGAGATTATGACAATTTTCCCGGAATTGAGTGTTGCAATGTCTTGGAGGCGGCAGAGAAGGAGTTGGCGAGCATTGCGCAAAAATATACGGCAAAAGAGAACAGAAGATGGCTTTATGAGACGGCGCTGCGGCAGCAGGTACAGTTCTATGAGGATTCGCTGACAGGAACGGAATGGAGTTTGTCAGGAAAACGAGAAAAGGAAAAGAGTAATGAGGAGCTGCTGCGAGAACAAAAAGAAAAGACGGGAATTTTAAATCCACTTGCGGAGCGAATTTACCAAACAGGAAGAGCAGTGCTTGCTGCATGCGCGGGATATTCTGCACCAAGACTTTGCGGGTTATGGACAGGCGAATGGAATCCGGGATGGAGCGGAGCCTATACCATGGATGCGAATGTGAACCTGCAGGTATCCGGAATGAACACCGGAAATATGCCATTGGCAGGACAAGGGTACATGTATTTTATTCTGCGGCAGCTGCGGGATTGGGAGGAAAATGCGGCTGCGGTGTATCAAATGAAGGATGCTCTTCTGGCACCGGTTAATACGGATGGAAATCGCGCTGTCATGGTGGAATATGACATCAATTATCCGTTCCAATATTGGAATGCGGGAGCAGCATGGCTGGTGATCCCAATTTTTGAGTATTGGCAATGTTATGGGAATCAACAGATTCCATTGCCGGATGATCTGTACCGGCAATATGGAAAAAGGTCTCTTGACCTGGAGCAGGAAATTCTATGGCCGATCCTGAAGAAAACTTTGAATTTTTGGTGTCAGCTTCTGTCAGCGGAATATTATACCGATGCGCAGGGAAAGATGCAGTTTGAAAGAGGAAAGGATCATCTGCAAAAGGGAGAACATTATTTAATCATTCCTTCGTATTCGCCGGAAAATCATCCGCTGGGCTATACCAGTGCCATTGCAGCAAATGCGGCAATGGATATCGCAGCAGCATCAGACACGATTCGTATGATCCGGGAATTGGCAGAACTATCAAAAGGTTCGGGCATTTGTGAAAAAGAGCTTAAGAAGGCAAATGAACTGGAAGAGTTTTTGCCGGAATATGAGTTTGATGAAACAGGGGCCTTGAAGGAATGGGCGCTGACTGAAATGAAGGACAACCACGAGCATCGTCATATCAGTCATCTTTATCCGGCATGGCCCGGAGTCGAGACACAGGGAAACGACCAGTTGAAAAAGGCGTGCATTCAGGCTGTGAAAAATCGCAATGCAGGAAATGAGGGAAAGGATGACACGGCATCGCACGGCTGGATTCATCGTGCTCTGGTGGCAGCAAGGCTGAAGGATGGAGAGACGGTGGGAGAGATCGTAAGTCTTTTATATCACAGTGATATTTTCTACAGTAGTCTCCTTACAGATCACAACACAGATCGAAGGGAAGGGGTCTATTGTACGGATACGATATTGGGATTATTGGGTGTCATAAATGAGTCACTTGTTTATTCAGAACGGGGAAAAGTGGAGCTGCTACCGGCACTTCCTGTAGAATGGAAGAGAGGCTGTGTAAAAAATATAATGGCAAGGACGAGGGCGTGTATCCGAGCTCTGCGATGGGATTTGGTCGAAGGAATTCTGGAAGTATCTTTGGAATCCTTGGAAAAACAGTCCATTCAGGTGACCTGTCCGGCGCTGGGCATATGCCAGGAATATGACCTGCAAAAAGGAGAGGTCCGAGAGCTTAAATGGAAATGAGGGGAAAAGCATATGAGCCGATTATGGTATAGAAAACCTGCAGCTTTGTGGGAAGAAGCACTTCCCATTGGAAATGGCCGACTGGGGGCCATGGTTTATGGCGGAACAGACAGGGAGAAAATTCAGGTCAACGAAGAGAGCATGTGGCTGGGGGCTCCGGTAAATCGTCATAATCCGGATGCTAAGAAAAATTTGCCGAAAATTCGGGCGCTTTTACGAGAAGGAAAGATCTCCAAGGCAGAGCGGCTGATGGAGACAAGTCTCTCAGGCTGTCCGGAAGGAATGCACCCTTATCAGACGTTGGGGGAGATCGAGTTTTTCTTTGATTCTCTTCCAGGGGGTCGTGTTCGAAAGAGCGGCAAGATCAAAGACATGGTTCTGGGAGAGCAGACAACGGATTATTGTCGAAGCCTGGACCTGGATACTGCGATCTGCCGCACAGAGTTTCACGCCGGGGGTGAAACGTATGTAAGAGAAATTTTTGCGTCACAGCCGGCTGACTGTCTGGTCATGAAATTTACGAGTGGGAGTTCTAAAACCGTGAGCTTTATGGCAAAGCTGCGGCGGGAAAGCTGGTTTGATGGAACCAAAAAGGTTGGAACGAACGGTATTTTGCTTTATGGAAATCTGGGACGTGGTGGATATGAATTTGCAATGGAGCTGCGCGCGGCGGCAAAAGATGGACGTGTGTATGTGCAAGGGGAGTGTCTCAAAGTAGAAGATGCATCGGAGGTGACGCTGTATTTTACGGCGGATACAACGTATCACTGTACGGTGGCAGAAAAGGAAGAATGGCTGGGGAAATGTTCACGAGAAGATGAGTTAGAGACACCATCCTGTGAGGATTTCACCAAGGCAGAGAAGGACGAACTGTGGTATCAGAAAGCCTTGCAGGCATTACTGGCAGAAAGGATGAAAAAGAGGCTGGATCAGGCGGCCTCAAAATCCTATGAGGCGCTTCAAAGGGAGCACATGGAAGATTACAGAAGGCTGTATGGTCGCTTCTCATTTTCTCTGGATGGAGCAGATGCCTATGATGCAGTACCCACGGATGAACGATTGACTGCTGTCCAAAATGGGATAAAAGATATTGGCTTGATGCAGCTGCTCCATGATTACGGGAGATATCTGACCATTGCCGCCAGCAGAGAAGGGGGATTGCCGACAACACTTCAGGGATTGTGGAATCAAGAATTCTTCCCGCCATGGGACAGCAAATATACCATCAACATCAATACCGAAATGAATTACTGGCATGTGGAGGCCTGCAATCTCTCAGAGTGTCACCTTCCCTTGTTCGAGTTGCTGAAAAAGGTACAAAGGAACGGACGAGTGACCGCCCGGCAGATGTACGGATGCAGAGGATTCGTGGCGCATCACAATACCGATATTCACGGGGACACAGCGCCGCAGGATACCTGGTATCCGGGAAGCTACTGGGTATTGGGAGGAGCCTGGCTGAGCACGCACTTATGGATGCATTATCGCTACACAAAAGATAAAAATTTTTTGCAGGATGCGTTTCCGATCATGGCAGAGGCAGCACTGTTCTTTGTAGATTATCTGGAAGAAAAGGATGGATATCTGGTAACCAACCCATCCGTATCACCTGAGAATACCTATATTTTGCCGAGTGGCGAAATGGGCTGTTGCTGCATTGGTGCGACGATGGACAACCAGATCTTAAGGGATTTGTTCCGGGGGTGCCTTGGGGCATGGGAGGCCTTGGAATATCGGGCACCGGAAGATTGTGAAATTCCTGATGTAAGAGATATTGCGGAGCTGATGAGGCAGATTCGCGGATGCATGAATAAGCTGATGCCGAACAAGATCAGTAAAAGCGGTCGTATTTTGGAGTGGATGGAAGATTACGAAGAGGCAGAACCAGGACACAGGCACATCTCTCATTTGTATGGATTATATCCTGGCAGAGAGATCACGATGGATGGAACACCAGAGTTGGCACAGGCTTGTAAAAAAACGTTGGAATATCGATTGAAACATGGCGGGGGACATACAGGATGGAGCCGCGCGTGGATTACCAACCACTATGCAAGCCTCTGGGATGGGGAGGCGGCATATAAGAACATTGAAAAGATGTTGGAAAGCTCAACGTATCCCAACCTGTTTGACAGGCATCCGCCGTTCCAGATTGATGGGAATTTTGGGATTTGTGCAGCGATGAATGAAATGCTGGCACAAGCGGATGAAAAACGAATTATTTTGCTGCCGGCGCTTCCTGCGGCCTGGGAGAATGGTTCTGTGCGAGGAATGCGTCTAATCGGCGGTCTGGAATTGGATATGACCTGGGAAAAGGGTTACATCACACAGTTGCATATTCGTGCGGAACAGGACACAGATCGAATGCTGAAGTATAACGATCGAGAAATTCCATTAAGGCTTGTGCAAGGTGAAAGTATGGATGTCAAAAAATTGGTTCTGAAGAATGTGTCTGTGATCGGACAGGCAGGTGAGCCGATTGTGACAGAAAATGTGGACTGTTTCATAACCGGGCAGTAGAGTACGGACGGATCGTCAAAAAGAAAAGCGGATGTCGAATCATTTATTTGATCGACATCCGCTTATTTAACAGCTCGAATCTGACGCATTGAAATGCTCCTCTCTTTCTTTATGAAATTTTGAAAAGACGATTACTTTTTCATTGGACCGTTCCTCTTTCTGTTAGATTTTGAAAAAGAAGCTCTGAAAAATTTACCTTTCCATTGGACCTTTCCTCTTTTCATTCGATTTTAGAAAAACAGTTACGAAAGAAATTTGTTAAGCCATTGGTTTGTACCTCTTTTCTTTTGTTAAGTTTATGATAACAGATCTTGGACAATTGTCAACAAATTGAAGATCCAAAATTAAATTATCTGTATTTTCACAATCTTCGTGACAATTCTGAAAACAACAATCAATGAAGCAGCTGGCGGATACCATTGATGGAGCAGGTGGCTTCAGCGTTGTCCCTCCTCTTCAAAGATGATATAACTGTAATTGGATTTGCAAGGATCCAGAGGCTCGGCCGATCTCAAAATCGAGATGCGGGTGCCAGGCAGTTACGTCGGTTTGAAATTCACAAAATGGAGGGACAGCATTATGGCAAACAGAATTGTACTTAACACAGTTTCCTATCATGGGAAGGGTGCCATCCAGGAGATTCCCGGAATTGCACAAAGAGAAGGATTTCAGAAGGTATTCTTATGTTCTGATCCGGACCTGGTCAAGTTCGGCGTAACCGCAAAGGTCTCAGACCTGCTGGATCAGGCAGGCATTCCCTATACCCTGTATTCTGAGATTAAACCCAATCCCACCATTGAGAATGTGCTGACCGGCGTACAGGCCTTCAAGGATGCCGGCGCAGACTCTATCATCGCCGTAGGCGGCGGCTCTTCGATGGATACCGCAAAGGCCATTGGTATCATCATCAAGAATCCGGAGTTCTCAGATGTTCGTTCCCTTGAGGGTGTTGCCCCGACCAAGAACCATGCCGTAACAACGATCGCTGTTCCGACCACGGCAGGTACTGCAGCTGAGGTTACGATCAACTATGTTATTACCGATCCGGAGAAGGTTCGCAAGTTCGTCTGTGTTGACGAGCATGACATTCCTGCCTATGCTGTCATTGATCCGGACATGATGTCCTCCATGCCGAAGGGCCTGACCGCTGCAACCGGAATGGATGCGCTGACTCATGCCATTGAGGGATATACCACCAAGGCTGCATGGGAGCTGACCGATATGTTCCATTATGAGGCGATCAAGCTCATCTCGGAGAATCTTCGTGCAGCGGTAAATAACGAGCCTGCCGGACGTGAGGGAATGGCCCTTGGTCAGTATATTGCCGGAATGGGCTTCTCAAACGTAGGCCTTGGCATCGACCACGCAATGGCTCACACGTTGTCTGCTCACTATGACACACCGCACGGCGTTGCCTGTGCTATGTTCCTGCCGATCTCCATGGAGTTCAACAAGGAGTACACCGGCGAGCGCCTTCGTGAGGTTGCAAGAGCAATGGGCGTGACGGGTGTTGATGAAATGTCTCAGGATGAATATCGTCAGGCAGCCATCGATGCAGTGAAGAAGCTTTCCAAGGATGTTGGAATTCCGGAGACTCTGGACAAGATCAAGGAAGAGGATCTGGATCAGCTGGCAACCGATGCACTGAACGATGCATGCTATCCCGGCAACCCGAGAGAGGCATCCAAGGAGCAGGTTATTGAAATGTTCCGTATGCTGATGGTCAAGTAATTCCAGAAAGAAATGCAGTGCATGTGTTGAAAACGCACAATGCAAAACGATGCTGGTATCACGGGGCAAGAGCCCCGGTATTGAGGCATCATGGTACATTTGTATAGTACATCGTATAGGGAAGGCCGCCGGGAAACCGGCGGCCTTTTTGATCGCTGTGGGCTAGTACAGCGATTTTTAAATAACTAGCCATATTAACTTGCCTGATTTCCGAATAGCACGCGTCAAAAATCCTCAGCGTAGCCCGCTACGCCTACGTTTTTTGACGCGCACTCTCCGAAAATCATTCTGCGTTATCTGGCCAGTTATTTTGCAAACGCTGTACTAGGCAACGCTGCAAGGGAAATGGCATCAGTCATTTTCGAGTACCAGATTCGAGATGTGAGCGCTGAATAGATACAGCGATTTAAAGCGATGGTTCATGTTGAATCATGGATGACAATTCCCGCAGGGAGAATATCCGTTGGCAAGCATTTGATCCCTGGTAGCTGTGATTGCCAGCTTGTTGCTCTCTTTCATCTTGGTCACACTGGAGCAGGATGGGTAGTGGAATTTCCCGGTATTTTTGTTGGCAATATAATCATGTGCTGTCGCAGAACTTTGTGAAGTGACAGAATTCCCAGAGGAAGTCACCGTGGAAGAGCCTTGCGTGGCAGTGGTGGTGACTGCACTCCTGGACGATTTGCCGGTGGAGCTGCCGGTTGACTTGCTGCCGGGAGCGTAGAGGTCGGCGGTCGTTGTTATGCCTGTCGCAAAGGCAATGGTGGTTCCATCACTGACACAAACGATATCGCCCTGCAGGTCGGTGCGGTATACGGTGGTACCATGCTGCTGCAGGAGATTCATAGTCTCCTGATGAGGATGGCCGTAGCTGTTGCCTGCTTTGCAGGAGATCACCGCATAGGTCGGATTCACGGCATTTAAAAAGGCGGTGGATGCGCCGTTGCTGCTGCCGTGATGCGGCATTTTCAGAACATCCGCATGCAGCTCATCGTACTCGTTCCACATAATGAGCTGCTGTTCCATCTGTTCTGCGTCCCCCGTAAATAAGAAGGAAGTTGTGCCGTAATCGAGACGGAAAAAGATGGAATTGTTGTTGGCATCGTTTGGAATCTCGTCAGTGGGTCCCAGAATGGTGATGACAGCACCGCCTAAGGAGTAGGTTGCCCCTTGCGCCGGAACCTGAATGGGGACAGCCTTTTCTGCACATTTTCTGGATAGCTTCTGGAAAGAATTATTGTCACTGGCTGTAACCGGCGACAGTACTACGTCGCACGCTGCATAGCTAAGAGCACCAGGCAGTCCGCCGACATGGTCGGCCTCAGGGTGCGTCGCCACAATATATTTGAGCCGAGTGATGCCCTGGTTCTTTAAAACGGTATAGATCTTGGAGGATTGCGAGGAGGTTCCGCCATCCACCAGCATCGATTCTCCGTCACAGGTAATCAGTGCGCTATCCCCTTGTCCGACATCCAGATACCAGATGGTCAGACCTGCCGGCGCAGACGTCCCTGCCGCGCGTACAGACAATGGTTCATGGAGACAAAAGGTCATCACCAGAAGGGTGATGGCGAATAAAAGACGTGGTAAAAACGAGAATCCCAAAGGATTCTGGTTGGTCGGTCGTATTTTGCTCATAGGAATTACCTCTCGATGTCATGATTATAGCAGATCGATAGGAGGCTAGCTTACAAGCAAAATAAATTTCAAACGATAGGATGATGAATAGATATCGAAAATTTATTGAATGCCGAAGCGGGCATACATTTCCTGGCGATATGCAGGATCAACGGAGGCCTTGGAAATGTCAGCGTTTGAAGCGTGGCTCTTGATCATGGCACTGATCAGTGCTCCTAGTTTATTTTCTCCTTGTGTCATCCCTTGTGCCATCCCACGCCTTTCTACTCTGTCTAATACATCGCACATACTGATTCCTCCTTCTGCAGGTAATTGCTGCAGAGCTTCCTCGAAACGATCGTCACCTGTGAGTACAGTCATTAATTTCAGTGTTTCATCTACGTGTTGCAATATATCCGATGGTATACTGTAGAAAATGTGAGCAACAAATACAAGAGATTGCTCAGAAATAGTCGGACAGAGTCTACAGGTTATGCGGCCCAAAGCTGTGTGGCAGGAGATCCTGCAGCGTGTAGACATCATAATGATCCCGGTCTGTTGCGAGAATGATCTGAAATGTGGAAGGATCACAGAATTCTGCCATGACCTGCCGGCAGACACCGCAGGGTGGGGCATAGTCCTGCACGATGCCGTCGGCACCTCCGACGATGCAGATGGCAGTAAAATCATGAACCCCCTCGCTGACAGCCTTGAAAAAGGCGGTTCGTTCGGCACAGTTGGAAGGACCATAGGCGGCATTTTCGATGTTGCAGCCGGTGTAGATGGTTCCACTTTGTGAGAGGAGGGCGGCGCCGACCTTGTAATGCGAGTAGGGCGCATAGGAAAAGGACAGCTGCGCAAGGGCGGTGTCAATCAGTGTATGGATTTGCTGCTGTGTCATAAATGGCCTCCGGTTGAATATGCCCGCAAGCGGTCAATTCGTATTGAAATTGACATGTGCTAAGGAACAGATAAGTCATGTTCAGCACATCTCAAATGCTGCGCATTCTCGATGTGGTCGGCCAGAGACCCTTCGGGCCTTGGCCGCAAATCAATTTCCAAAACGAATATGCCCGCAAGCGGTCAATTCGTATTGAAATTGACATGTGCTAAGGAACAGATAAGTCATGTTCAGCACATCTCAAATGCTGCGCATTCTCGATGTGGTCGGCCAGAGACCCTTCGGGCCTTGGCCGCAAATCAATTTCCAAAACGAATATGCCCGCAAGCGGTCAATTCGTATTGAAATTGATTTGTGCTGAACATTGTAACATTTTATCTGTTTAGCACCTGCCTGTTTCAACATGAATCGGCTGCTTGCAGACGTATTCATGATTGAAATAGGCAGGTGGCCAAGGGGCGTAGCCCATCTGACCAGCCACATCGAGGTTTTCCGAAGGAAAATCGAGATGCGGTGCTAAACGATTATGTAACATTTTAATACTAACCAGCGTATGTATCTGTGTAACGGAAAATTATATCCTGCCGACGGGCAGGATATCGGATACTGTTTTCTACGTCAGAATCCACGGATGACTGATGTGTGGACAGCAACAAGGACAGAAAGGAGAATGCAAAAATGGACGACAAGGATGAAATGAGGGCATTTGATGAGTTGGAGCTGGAGAACGTGGCCGGTGGATATAACTGGAACCAGTTCATGAATGATATGGCTGATTTCTGCAAGACCGTATCCAATGATTGAGCGGCAGCATCAAGAGCAATTCATGTGAGCAATTCATGGGAGTAATTTATGACCCGAATCCCTGGAAGGATCAATTCCTTCCGGGGATTTTTTGTTATACTGCAATTGATTCCGAATTGAAATCGGAATTCTTGACCCCAATGTCATG
>CAVCWT010000042.1:0-20349 GCA_963605745.1 Lachnospiraceae bacterium | reverse complement strand
AAAAAACCTTGGAAAATCAACATTTGTTGAAATTCCAAGGTTTTCTCTGTAGTCGGAGTGACAAGGTTCGAACTTGCGGCCTCCACGTCCCTAACGTGGCGCGCTACCAACTGCGCTACACCCCGATCTGTATTTTGTTCGCGGCTGTTCTTATTTCTCACAGACGCAATGGCTATTATATGGTGTGCCGCATCAAAAATCAAGAACATTTTTATTTTTTATCCAGCGATGTCCAAAAAACCATGTCCAAAAAACAGGAGATGCTGCATATCCTGCAGACACCTCCTGTCCTCTTTATCCTCTATGCTGGCCGGCAATCCCTCGGATTACTTGTTCTTGCCGTGGCACTTTTTATATTTTTTGCCGGATCCGCAAGGGCAGGGATCGTTGGGATAGATCTTGTTCTCCTTCACAACGGTTCCGGACTTTTTCTGCTCGAGATACAGCGCCTTCTGCTCTTCCTCAGAATAAATTGCATTCCACTCCGGAAGACCGTACAGCCAATCCGCCTCTGCAGCAACCATGTTCTTGTAGAGCTTCTCCTTGTCAAAGCCAAGGCTGACCTCGGTATCCTCTTCCATCGTATCGATGGGATTGGCAACCTTCAAGGAATCATTGATGCCGTCCAGGAAACCAACCATGTACTCCAGAGAGATGTTATATTTCTCTGCCAGCTCCTTGACCGTACCCTTAACCTCTTCGTCCGGGTTCTTTAACAGCTCTGCATAGATATCCTTCTCTTTTGCAAAATAATCTGTCCAGAGTCTCTGCAGATCTCCCTTGTTTGCCTTCTCATTGTATGCCTTTGCGCGCCACTCCTGCAATAATGCCATTGCGTCATCCTCCAAAATAAGTTTCGTCTATTATAATGCCTTAATACGCTCCATCGCAATCTGCGAATTCTCCACCGTGCCAAAGCTGGTCAGACGGAAGAAATGCTCACCGGACGGGCCAAAGCCTGATCCTGGAGTTCCGATAACATTCGCCTTGTCCAGAAGGTAATCAAAAAACTCCCAGCTGGTCATGTCATTCGGTGTCTTCAGCCATACATAAGGAGAGTTCACACCGCCGTACGCCGTGTAGCCCATGGACTGCAGGCTCTCCTTAATGAAATGTGCATTGTTCATGTAACGGCCAACCATTTCCTTAATCTGTGCCTTGCCGGCCTCCGAATAGACTGCCTCACCCGCTCTCTGTACGATATAGGGAGCTCCGTTGTACTTGGTTCCATGACGTCTTGCCCAGAGGCTGTGAAGAGGGGTTCCGTTGTGGTCCTTGAGATCCTTCGGAATGATCGTTGCGCCAAGGCGAAGGCCGGTAAAGCCGGCATTCTTGGAGAAGGAACGAATCTCAATGGCGCAGGTTCTGGCTCCCTCGCACTCATAGATGGAATGAGGGATGTTCTCCTCCGTAATGTAAGACTCATAAGCGGAGTCAAAGATAATCACGGCTCCGTTCTCATTAGCATAGTCCACCCACTTCTGCAGCTGATCCTTATTCAGAGCTGCACCGGTCGGGTTATTCGGAGAGCAGATGTAGATCAGATCCGGTCTGCGGTCTCCGGAAGCCGCCTTCGTCAGGCCGGTTCCCGGCAGATCCGGAGCAAACCCGTTCTCCTCTGTGCAGGGCATGTAAATAACGTTGCTCCAGCGGCCGGTCTCAGGATCATATTCTCCGGTGCGGCCTGCCATGACATTGCTGTCCACATAGACAGGATAAACCGGGTCGCATACTGCAAGAACACAATCCTTTTCAAAGATCTCCTGAATGTTGCCGGAATCTGACTTTGCTCCATCGGAGACAAAGATCTCATCATCTGCAATGTCACAGCCGCGGCTGCGGAAATCATTCTCTGCAATGGCCTTGCGCAGGAAATCATAACCAAGGTCCGGTGCATAGCCGCGGAAGGTTGCTCCATTTCCCTGCTCGTCCACTGCCTTATGAAGGGCCTCCAGAACGGCCGGCGGAAGCGGCTGCGTCACATCACCGATTCCCATGCGGATCAGCTGTGCCTCCGGATGTTCTTCCTGATATGCTCTCGTTTTTTTGGCGATGGTGCTGAACAGATAACTGCCCGGCAGCTTCAAATAATCATTGTTAGCCTGAAACATAATGATTTATCCTCCTATTCTGACATTGCGATTATAAAGATACTTCGATTGTTCCGTCAAATACTGTTTTGGCAGGTCCTGTCATAAAGATTTCATCCGTTTCCGGATTCCATTCAATCAAAAGCTTCCCGCCGATCAGGTTCACTTCAACGGTCCGATCTGTCCTGCCATTCAACACGCAGGCCACCGCGGTCGCGCAGCTCCCTGTCCCGCAGGCCAGCGTCTCACCGCTGCCTCTTTCCCAGACTCTCATGTTCACATGTCCGCGGTCCACCACCTGCACGAACTCCGTATTCGTTCTCTCCGGGAATCTTGCGTGATGTTCAAAATACGGACCGATATGCTCCAGATCAAGGTTCCGGATGTCCCCGTCCGGAATCGGATTGCCATCTTCGTCCTGTTTGCCGCAGGCTCTCAAAAGGTCTTCGTTTCCATCGTCCAGGAAGATAATATCATGCGGATTTCCCATGGACACGCAGGTCATGCGGTAAGTCCTGCCCTGAACCTCGATCGGATCATCCACAATCTGTCCTTTCGGATCGCCGCCTTCTTTTGGCAGCACCGGAATCTGCTCCGCCTCCAGAATCGGACGTCCCATATTGACCCTGGCCTGCAGCATTTTGCCGTTCTCGCAAGTCAGCTCCAGCGTCTTAATCACGCCATAGCTCTCAATCGTGATGTTCGTTCTGCCGTCTGTCATCCCATGGTCATACACATATTTAGCCACGCAGCGAATGCCGTTGCCACACATCTGTCCCCGGGATCCGTCCAGGTTGTACATCTCCATCTCAAAATCTGCTGCCTTAGACGGATTGATAAAAATAACGCCGTCTCCGCCAATTCCGAAATGCGGTCTGGACAGCTCCCGCACCAGCTGCGGCTTAGCCTCCTGCGGCACCTTCTCCGTAAAGCCGTTGATATAGACATAGTCATTGCCACAGCCTTCCATCTTGGTAAAATGCAGCTGCATATGAAGTCTCCTTTCCTGCATCCTTCGATCCATTACTTGTATCCATTACACATGTCAATTGCACGTATCCATTACATGAATCCATTGCATGTATCCATTCTTGTTTCATGCACGATCCATAAATCCGCCGCTTGTTGACTGATCCAGTCACCGTCAACCATGTTCTTCCCATGCCACCCATTATCCAGAATAATGCCCCGCAAAGGCCGTGCGAGCAGGTATGGAAGGTTTCGCATGCCTGTTTTACAGATCTTCCAGATCTTCTCTCCACAGCGCTGCCGCCGCATCGCTCGGCATCCGCAGATCGCCCCTTGGGGAAACCGAAACCGATCCAACCTTGGGTCCGTCCGGCAGGCAGGACCGCTTGAACTGCTGGTTAAAGAACCTGCGGACAAAGGTCTTTTCCCATTTCAGGATCGTCTCCTTATCATACACTCCCGCAAACGACTGCAGTGCCAGGCGGTAAACCTTTCTCGGACGATAGCCGCAGCGAAGGAGATAATACAGAAAATAATCATGCAGCTCATAGGGTCCCACAAGGTCCTCTGTTTTCTGCGAAATGGTTCCATCCTCAGTCGGCGGGAGGAGCTCCGGACTCACCGGCGTATCCAGTACATCCTGAAGGCACCTTGCCAGCTCCGGCTCCCTCTCTTTTGCCAGCTCCTCGCAGTAGCGAACGAGATGGGAGACCAGTGTTTTCGGTACGCCTGCATTGACGCCGTACATGGACATGTGATCCCCGTTGTAGGTTGCCCATCCAAGGGCCAGCTCAGACAGATCACCGGTTCCTATGACGATGCCCCCTGTCTTATTGGCCAGGTCCATGAGCACCTGCGTCCGTTCTCTTGCCTGCCCGTTTTCATAGGTAACGTCGTGAACCGCAGGATCCTGACCGATATCCTCAAAATGCTGCTGCACAGCGGCTCCGATCCGAACCTCCTTTAAGGTTAGATGGAGCGTCCCTGCCAGCGTAAGTGCATTGTTGTAGGTCCGATCCGTTGTGCCATAGCACGGCATCGTTACGGCCAGAAGGTTCTCTCTCGGGAGTCCTACAAGGTCAAAGGCTCTTGCCGCCACCAGAAGGGCCAATGTAGAATCCAGACCTCCAGACACGCCGACCACGGCGCTCTTACAGCCGATGTGCGACAGCCGCCTTGCCAGGCCTCTCGACTGGATGTTCAGGATATCCTCACAGCGGCGAAACCTCCCTGCCGCATCGGCCGGCACAAAGGGATGCGGATCAAAAACACGCGTCAGCTCCAGGTCTTCTGATTCCATGTGTACCGGAAGATACAGATAGTCATTGTCTCTGGACGTCTCAAAGGTCGACATTCTCCGGCGTTCATAATTCATACGCTGCACATCCAGTTCCGCACAGCACAGCTTGGGTTCTCCGTAGCTGTTGTCAAAAATACGACGCTCTGCCAGCATCGAACCATTCTCCAGCATCATCACCCGGCCGCCAAAGACAAGGTCCTGCGTGGATTCTCCGTCTCCGGAGCTCACATAGATATAATCCGACAACGTCCTTGCCGAGATGGATGCGAACAGCTCGCGGCGGTAAGCGTCCTTTCCGACGGTCTCATTGGAGGCAGACAGATTGACAATCAGATTGGCTCCTGCCATCGCATGGTCAATATGCGGTGCATGCACCACCCAGGCATCCTCACAGATCTCACAGCCGATGACCAGATCCCGGATCGCATCCACCTCGAACAGAATAT
Source organism: Lachnospiraceae bacterium (assembly GCA_963605745.1). Classification (GTDB taxonomy): domain Bacteria; phylum Bacillota; class Clostridia; order Lachnospirales; family Lachnospiraceae; genus CAG-791. The sequence goes on along the minus strand of CAVCWT010000042.1, from coordinate 15,544 downwards.
GGCTGCCAAAAGGGATCTCCTCTCCCTCATAGACAATAAGCTCTGCCTCTTCCGGCCCCGGTGTAAATTGTCTGGCTTCGTAGAACTCTGCGTAATTCGGAAGGAAGCGCTTCGGAATAAACGCAAGGAGCCGACCGTTTTGCAGAACAGCTGCCGTATTGTACAGACTTCCCTGATGTTCCAGAGGGAACCCAACAAAAATAAGGGCATCGCTGCCCTCAGTTGCCTTTTTGATCTGCGCAAGGCCCTCTTCTGCTCCGCGAAGGAGGAGGTCTTGCAGAAAGAGATCATGGTCGGTATACCCTGTAATTGCCAGCTCCGGGAACACAATCACCTTGGCCCCCTTCGAGAGCGCCTCATGGATACAGGTGATGATTTCGGTCGTGTTTTGCCTGGTATCTGAAACGGACATAGCCGGCACTGCCGCTGCTGCCCTTATGAATCCGTCCTTCATGTCTTCTCTCCTGATCGATTTTGTGCGATCTGCATCACCCGATGGCTGTTGTTACGCCGGATGCAACCAGGAAGCTGATCGTTGCCATGATCACGCCGGCAAGGGCCACACCGCCAAGGACTGCCAGAACGCTCTTTTTGAAATCCATATCCAGAAAGGATGCGGCCAGCGTTCCCGTCCATGCGCCGGTTCCCGGGAGCGGAATACCAACGAACAAGAGGAGCGCCCAGTACAGGCCCTTTCCGGCCGTTGCCTTCAGCTTCTCGCCGCCCTTATGTCCCTTCTGCAGGCAGAAGGTAAAGAATTTACCGATGACTGGTTTGTCCGCACCCCATTCCAATACACGTCTTGCAAAAAAGAAGATAAACGGCACCGGAATCATGTTGCCGATGGCGATGAGCACATACGCGATCAGCATATTGAAGGCCGGATTGGCCACATGAAACGCCTGTGCAATCGGAATCGCTCCGCGCAGCTCAATGAGCGGCACCATTGCAATAAAAAAGCAGTAAAAATAATTCTTAACCATATTCTCTGTTCTTTCCTTCCTGATCCAAGTACAGCTGACTTCTATTTGTGGTGATGCCTGTGCGAGCAGGCACGGTGTGCTGCTGTAACGTATCTGTCACTGTATAAATTCCAGGCTGCGGCCGCGCATCTGCGCGAGCTTGCCTGTAAATTCACTTGACTGATCGGCAGACATCTTACAGGTGCTGCGCCAGGATCTCCTCCAGCGCTGTCACAACTGCCTTCATCTGTTCATCGGTTCCGATGGTGATCCGCAGGTACTCTCCGATGAGCGGCTTGTTCCAGTGACGCACGAAGATGTTCCTCTCCCGCAGGGCGTCGAACAGCTCCTGCCCGGAGTGCTCCGGGTGACGTGCAAAGATAAAGTTGGTTTTCGACTGCGGATACTCAAATCCAAGCCTTGTCAGCTCCTTTGCAAACCACTCTCTCGTATTCACAATCCGGGATGTCAGACTCCGGAAATAGTCCTCGTCCTCTACAGCTGCCGTTCCCATCCGGATCGTCTGCAGATTCATTGTATAGGAGTTAAAGGAGAATTTCACATCCTTCAGATACCCAATCAGCTTCTCATTTCCGATGGCAAAGCCGATTCGTGCGCCGGCCATCGCGCGGGACTTAGAAAAGGTCTGTACGATTAAAAGGTTCTCATAGCGCTCCAGCAGGGGCAGTGCCGATACTGCGCCAAAGTCCACATAGGCCTCATCTACAATGACAACCTTATCCGGATTGGCTGCTACAATTTTCTCAATGGCTGCGAACGGCAGCTCCACACCGGTCGGTGCATTCGGGTTCGGGAAGATAATTCCGCCGCCCGGCTCATCCTCTCCCTTCCAGGAGTCGCTCCCCGGAATATAATCCTCCGGGCAAATGGTAAAGTCCTCTTTCAGCGGAACCATCGTATACGGGATGTGATAAAGCTCAGCCCAGACATCATAGAAGGAATACGTGATGTTGGGAAACAGAAGCCTCTTTCCCGATGTAAAAAACGTCAGGAATGCCATGGCCAGGACATCATCCGATCCAACACCCACGAAAACCTGCTCCGGCCGCACCTGATACCGCTTTGCCAGACTGTTGACCAATTCGGTCGCATTCATATCCGGATACAGTCGCATCCTGTCATAGTCGGCAGCAAGCCCTTTTGCCGCCTCTGCAACACCGGGTGCCGGCGGATACGGGCACTCATTGGTATTCAGCTTAATTACCTTCAGATTCTGCGGCTGCTCACCGGCCACATAGGGCTCCACGCGCCGCACATTCTCTTCCCAATTCATCATATTCATCTTCCTCCATCGGGCACCTGCGAGTCGCGAGGAGAAATCCGCGAATGCGGTTTCTCCGATGCACGGAGTGCACAGCCGGTATTCCGGCTGTCACTCCTGAATAGGAGCAGGTGCCATCAGGCACCTGCGAGTATTCTTTACTGAAGCACCTTCGACAGGAAGTCCTGCAGTCTCGCATTCTGCGGATGTGCAAAGAATTCCTCCGGTGTATTTTCTTCCTTGATCACACCCTCGTCAATGAAGATCACCTTCGAAGCCACCTGTCTTGCAAAAGCCATCTCATGTGTGACAACAACCATCGTCATGCCGGTCTCTGCGAGCTCTGTCATAACCTGCAGAACCTCTCCTACCATCTCCGGATCCAGGGCAGATGTCGGCTCATCGAAGAGCATGACCTCGGGATTCATGGCAAGCGCCCGGCAGATCGCAATACGCTGCTGCTGGCCGCCTGAGAGAGAACGCGGATAAGCATCTGCCTTATCCTCCAGGTTTACCCGGCGCAGGAGCTCCAGCGCCTTCTCATGTGCCTCTTCCTTTGCAGCAATTCCGAGCTTGATCGGCGCCAGCGTGATGTTATCCATAATGGTCAGGTTATTGAAGAGATTAAAGTGCTGGAACACCATTCCCATGCTGCGGCGCACCTTGTTGATGTCGGTATGCGGATCGTTGATCTGAACATCATTCAGCCAGATCTCCCCCGCCGTCGGTGTTTCCAACAGGTTCAGACAACGCAGAAATGTCGATTTCCCGCAGCCGGACGGGCCGATCAGAACGATCTTCTCTCCCTTGTGTATTTCATAATCGATCCCGCGCAGAACATGGTTGTCCTCGAATCGTTTTTCCAGTCCCTTCACGCGGATGATTGCTTTCTCTTCAGACATTACTTTTGGTCCTTTCTGCTTACGGCGTGGCCGTGACCCCCGGATTGCGCAGCGCCTTGTGCCCTGGCAATCCTCTGATCCATGCAGCGTTTCCTGTTTGCAGATCGCTGCGTGCTGCGAAACCTGTTATCGCCTGTCGCTTTGTTTCATCTTCTTTTCCAGAAGGCCGAAAAAGAACGACAGAACCTTAACTACCACAAAATACATAACGGCTGCTCCCAGCAGCGGCATCATATATTGATAGGTTGCAGAGGAAACCTGCTCGGAAGCATGCGTCAGCTCTGCCAGACCTACAGCCGCTGCAATGGACGTTTCCTTCAGCAGCGTAATGATTTCATTCAAAAGGGACGGGAAGCAGTTCTTAAAAGCCTGCGGCAGAACAATGTATGCCATGGTCTGCAGGCGTGACAAGCCAAGAGAGCGTCCGGCCTCCATCTGTCCCTTATCCACAGACTGGATCCCGCCTCGCAGGATCTCAGCCACATAAGCGCCTGAGTTCACGCCAAAGGCAAGCGTTGCCACCAGAATCTTGTTCTTGGAAGACGCCATGATGACGTTCCACATGATCAGGAGCTGAATCATCGTCGGCGTTCCGCGAATAATATCAATGTAAACATACGCAATCTTGGACTGGAGACTTCGTCTTCCTTCCTTGGTCCTGCTGATATTCAGCACGCAGGCAATGGTACCCAGGATCAAGCCAACGATTGCTGCAAAGAAGGTCACCTCAATGGTATTGCCAAGGCCCTTTACATACAAAAGCCAGCGGTCATTTTTGATAAATGCTTTAAAAAATTGATTTCCTAAATCAGCCATGTTACTCCCATCCGGACATGCACCTTTGCGGTCATTCCGTCCGCGCTCTTTTGTGTCCTTTGCTCCCTGCGGTCTTTTGTCCTGCCAGGATACCTGATCGTCTAAAAACGACCACACTGACAAATCATCCTCTGCCTTCAGGGCACACTTGTGTTTATTGTACCCTTTTCTCCATATATTTGAAAAGAGGGTGAGGAGAATCTCTCCTCACCCTCTTTGGTTTTCAATCGCTGTACAGAAAGCCGTTTTTGTTACTCTGCCTCATAATTGCTGATATACTCCTCAACCAGAGCATCGTAGGTGCCGTCTTCCTTCATCTCGGCCAGAGCATTGTTGATGGCATTCAGCATCACTTCATCGTCCTTGGGCATTGCGATGCCATACTCCTCTGCATCGAATTCAAATACCGAACCATCTACCAGCTGCAGCTCATCCGGATACTGTGCAAGGAAGGCCTCGCCGGGAACCTGGTCGATGACAACGGCATCGTCCTTGCCGTTTACCAGATCCAGAACCGCCTGATTGAAGCTCTTTACGGATACAACAGCGGCATCATTGATCTCACGTGCAACGGTCTCACCGGTGGTGCCTGCCTGAACGCCGATGGCAGCGGCAGCAGCCAGATCCTCTGCCGTAGCAATGGTGGAATCTACCGGCAGCAGAACAGCCTGTGTTGCATTGTAATAAGGATCGGAGAAGTTCACAGCCTCCTGTCTCTCCTCCGTGATGGTCATGCCGGTTGCAGCGCAGTCAATCTTGGTGCCGATGGCAGCAACGATGCCGTCGAAATCCATATCCTCAATGACAACCTCAACGCCAAGGCGCGCGCCAATCTCGTTCATCATGGCAATATCAAAGCCGGTCGGATCTCCGTCCTCGCCGATGTACTCAAAGGGCGGGAAGGTTGCATTCAGACCAACGGTAAGAACGCCGTCAGAAAGATATGCGGACTCAGACAGATCCACCGTCTCTTCTCCGGCTTCCTCCTGTGTTGTCTCCTCAGCAGCCTCAGTGGTCTCTTCTGCTGCCTCGGCAGCTTCTGTTGTCTCTTCTGCTGCAGCCTCCGTTGTTGCAGTCGTCTCTGCGTCAGAGCTTCCGCATGCCGCAAGGCTAAGTACCATAGAACCTGTCAGTAATACTACCAGTGCTTTTTTCATAATCTGTGTCCTCCTCTTAGAACCCAAAAGCAAAACTTATGCAATCTGTCATGCATTGCATGGCAACCTTTTGCGCCGTTTTTCAGGCAGTTTCAAAGGTGTCTCGCATAAACGTCTTGTATCATACGCATTTTTATGCAGTTTTGCAACCGGCAAACTACGATCACAGCTCTCGCGCAGGCCGCTTTGTTGCGGTCCAGCTGTAAGTCAGGCGCAACCGGCGTCTGCCACATTAAAAGATTCCTCCGCTGCTGTAATGATTTCTTAGCCTGTACTGGAGCGGAGTTTCTCCCATATATTTCTTGAACTGCTTTCCAAAATAGCTTTGCGAGGAAAAACAGAAATACTCCGAGATCAAAGAAATCGGCTCCGCGGTATACTTCAGAAGATTCGCTGCATGCTCGCATCGTTCCTTGGCGATATATTGCTGTATCGTCATGCCCTCTTCCTCCCGGAACTTCCGGTCAAGATAGGAAACGCTCACTCCAAGCCTTGGTGCAATATGGGCTATGACAATATTTTTGCGAAGATTCTTCATGATGTAATCCTTGCACGCTTCCACATAGAACTGCCGGCTTCTCTTCTCCTTCGCCTCCTTCACACATCTTGCATACGCTTCACATACTCCACCTGAGATTGCAGAGATTTCAGAAACTGTCCTGCATTTTTCAATCTGCTGCAAATACAGATCCGACATATTGTATGCCCTTACGGGATTCATGCCGCCCTTCACTGCTGTTCTGCAGGCGAGGGCAATCATCGTCACAGCCAGGTATTCCATCTGTTTGTAGCCGGAGCGTGCTACTGTCCCGATTGCAGGCTTATCGACCACTTCCCCTGTGCCAACCTTTCTTACTCCCTCCACGTCTCCTGACGCAATGCGCTCTAAGAGTCTTCTCTCGTATTCACTGTCTCCATGCGTCTCATTTTTCTCCGAACGCTCCATCTCATATTGCTCCATGGCAATATTCGGATTCCACACATTCTGTTCATGAATCACGGTCTGTGCAATCGTTTCCGATGGGATTTCTTTGCCTGAAATCCCCCTGTACAGATAGGAAAGATACTCCGCTATTTTGTCTGCATCCCAGACAGGGTAGGTTCGCGTGCCGGACAGGCCATGCTTTTTTTCATAATCCTTTGCCCGCTTGGCCAACGGCTTCATAAAGCAGAACGGTCCCAAAAAGAACAGACAGCCCTCCGCGCCAAATGCTCCGTATGCATAGCACTCGTCCTCTGCATACAGAATCGGTGTTTCGGCTGCCTGTATTTTTTCTTTTAAAAGAATCCGTATTCTTCGATCCGCTTCGAAAACCGTGCCGCTGCCCGGAAATGAGATTTCCTTATCCCCTTCCAGAGTTTCTGCATACAGCGGCACCTCTGTGATCTTACATAGCTTCTCCATCTGCTCCTTTGATCCCGTTTCCATACCCGGCTCCTTTTCGCTGATGAAGCAATTATACTATGATACCAGGGTCAAAAGGTCCAAAGCTCTCCCGCAAGCCGGATCACCCTGTGCATATACTTTGCATTCTGTCTTAATCTGGATTCTTTCACCGTTCCATTCTTCAGACCGTCCAGGATTGGCTGGACATACGTCAGATCTGTTGTTCCCGGCGTCAGCCAGCAGTTTCCTGCCTGAACCTCCCTGGCAACATCCGCGGTGTCATAGCTGTTCCAGTCCGTCATGACAAAGCCTTCAAATCCGAACTCCCCTCGGAAAATTCCCTGAATCAGTTCCTCATCCTCCGATGTGAATACTCCGTTGCAGGCATTGTAGGCTGTCATAATCGACAACGGCCGGTGTACTGCAAAGGCCTCTTCAAAGGCTCTTAAATACAGCTCCCGCAGCGCCCTTTGTGAAACAATGCTGTGATTTCTCTTGCGGGAAGCCTCCGATCCGTTGCAGCACACATGCTTTACGCTGCAGGCAATGCCATTGTCTTCAAGGCCTTTGCTCTGATGCCCCGCCATGATTCCTGCAAGAAGCGGATCTTCCGAATAATACTCCGGGTGCCTCCCGCAAAGCGGATTACGATGGAGATTCATCGCCGGTGCCAGAATCATCTGGACATTGTTTTCCTTTGCTTCCTCTGCAATGACACGTCCAATCTCGTACGCAATTTCCGGATTCCACGTTGCGCATACAAGCGAGCTGGTCGGCATGCCGATATTTCTCCTGTTGATGTTCACACCGTTATTTCCATCTGCAACGGCATAATAGGGAATATTCCGTCCTTCCGGTCTGGCTACCCGGCCGGCCACGCCAACATCCTGCATCCCCCAGCCGGAGCTTGCACACACCGCAAATCTTGCAAGCTCTTCCATCGTCCAGTCGTCCACCTCCGGATCCTCGATTTCTCCCCGGTCCGGAATCGTCATGCGCTCCCCTTTGTAAGTCAGTTCATGGGCGCCCTCCGCAATTCCGCTTAATTTCCCCTGGGGATAGGTAGAGGGATCTTTCTTAGACAATCGGACAAAGTCAACCGGCGGCTTCATGTAGCTCTTTGAGGTTCTTACCACTCGGTCCCTGGCAAGAACCCTTTCTCCAACACACACAGTCTCCTTCACCGATGAACCCAGGTAGAATCTATATATGCCGGCTTCCATGACGTAGCAGGAGGTCTCCTCGTCAAAGGAGATGAGATTCTTGTCCGGTATCTCAAGCTCTATCGTCTCACGCTCGCCCGGCTCCAGCTCCTTCGTCTTGGCAAAAGCGACCAGCCTGCGCTCCGGCTGCTCCAGCTTCCCGTCCGGAATCCTTGCATACACCTGTACCACTTCTCTGCCGGCAAAGTCACCGGTATTCGTGACAATTGCTTTTACCAGATGGTCATCTGCCATTTCCCCTTCTATGGAAAAGCTCGTATAGGAAAGGCCAAAGCCAAACGGATACGCCGCCTCCTTCTCAAATGTCTCAAAGTAGCGATAGCCAACGTAGATATCCTCCTCGTAGACGGTGTTCACCCACACATCATGGTCCGCATCCAGTGCCTCGTCCGGCGAAGCCGGCATGAAGAAATTCCTGCCAGAGGGAATGTCGTAGTAATCCTCTGCCCAGGTGTCCGCAAGATGACCGGACGGGTTCACCGTTCCGTTCAGAATATTGACCAGTGCCCTTCCACCCAGCATTCCACAGAATCCGGTCCAGATCACAGACTTTATCTTAGGATCCTTCGTCCACCGGACATCCATAGGATATCCGGAATTGATGATTGCGATGATACTCTTGTACCTTTCCTTCAAACCGGCAAGCTGTTCCTCTTCCTGCCGGGTCAGGTAAAATTCCCCGCGGAATGCACCATTGTCATAATTCTCTCCGGATGCACGGGAAATCACCAGAACTGCGATGTCCGCGTTCTCATCTTCGGTAAAGGTGCTCTCTTCCACGGCACGGCCAAAGCGAACCGCATATCTGGGGTTGATTTTTCCGGCTCCCACTGCCTCGATTCGGAAGTTCTGTGCTCCGAATACGGCAATATGCGCGTCTGCCTTTAATGGAAGCAGCCGGTCCTCATTTTTCAGAAGAACCATCCCCTCCTCTGCTGCGCGCAGCGCCACAGCATCATGTTCCTCGTAGGCCGGGTCCGGCTGCCCCTCCGGAGCGGTCCGGAAGTCGAAATCCTCCGGATCCATCTCATTCCCATCCGTATCTGTGAATCCCTCCAGGTGAAGTGTGTATTCCTTCCCGTACTCTGCTGCCGCATCGCGGACAAAAACGCCGAGCAGCTGCACCTCTCCCCAAAGGTTCACTGTGGAAAAGACATATCGGCACGTCTTCCCATCGCAGGTAATCGTCCCTTTTATATCTTCCCGGATCGGCTTGTCGAACTGCAGGCTGATGCATCCGCTCAGATGCCGGTCGAGCATGTACATTTTTCCGTCTACTTCATCGATTTCATACGGAGGATATGCACCCTTCTTCAACTGGGGCTTTTGCATTCTCCGATCAACTGCTGCATCCTCAGCATATTCCTTGCTCATATTCCCACATTCCCGCTGTTGATTCCCTGTCCGATGGCTTCCGTCGGGAGCCAGTCCAGCGCCTTTTCTATGAAACGGTCCCAGAATGTCCACTCATGTGCACCGGGGGCGGTTTCATAGGTTATCGGTATCCCCTTCTGCCGGAGGAACTCTGCCATGTCATTGTTATTTGCAAGAAAGCTGTCCTGCAGGCCGCACGCCATATAAATCTCCGGGATTCTGGCCCCCTCCCGCAAAAGCTCCTCCACAAGGTATTTCGGATTTCGATCGCTTTCCTGCAGGGTATCAAGATCTCCGAAATAGGCCTCTGCGAAGGCTCTGCTCTCCAGAGGGTTCAGAGAATTCTCTTTCCGGTTTACAGCCTCTTGCGTGATAAAGGCGCCCGACAGCGCTACGATTGCCCCAAAGGTATCGTGATATTTGAGGCCGTTTCGCATCGCGCCGTATCCTCCCATGGAGAGTCCGCCGATATAGGTATCTTCCCTTTGGTCGGAGAGGGGGAACAGCCTCCTCGTAAAATCCACAAGTTCTTTTCCGATAAAATTGCTGTAATACGTGAACCGGTCCGCATGGTCCAGGTAATTTGCATTCTCTCCTGCCGGCATCACCACGGCAATGTCATGCTCCTCCGCATAGCGGCAAATCGACGTTCCAAGCGCCCAGTCCATCTGATTGCCAAAGACCCCATTGAGAAGATACAGGGTCTTATACGGTTTGTCTCCGTGCTGCGGCAATCCCGGAACCGCCAGCCGGTCTACCGGGATGATCACATTCACCGGAACCGTGCGCATCAGGCTCTGGGCCAGCATGTTGATCTGTATAAATGCCATTTTCCCTCCTACTGTTCTATGACAATCAAGGCAACTCCATAGGGCGGCAGTGTCAGACGAAGCTCTGCGTTTTGAACCTCTGCTTTCTCCTGTGCCAATTCGGATGCTTTCAGGAGCTCCCGGGTCTGTTCCTTCGTCAGGTACATGGGACTTCCCATCGTCTCCCATTTCGAATGGGCATTTCCATGCTGCTCATCAATCCTGTACACCTTGGCAGATTCTGCAGTCCCCTCCGGCAGCTGTATGACGATCTCCTCCTTTGAGATCTCATTCAATGCCTTTGTGTTGTGGTTATAGAGCAGAATTCTCAGCTCTCCTGCTGCCTCTGTTGCAATGATTCCCAGATGATCATTCTCCTGCTGCGCTGCCACCCCCACCCTTTTCTCACCAAGCCGGTGCAGGAGCTCATAGCAGCGATAGGCCGGCTTCGGAATTCCATGATAGGTCATGAGACCGAACCCCCCATGGAATTCTCCGGGTATTTGTCCCATTTCTTCGAAAATATCCGAGAAAGTCCACCAGGAATACCCCTTCACAAGTCCGTCATTCTCATCCGTAATTCTTGCGATGTACGCGGACGTATAGGCCTCATCATGCACCGCATCGCCCAAAACCGCCGAAACATTCCATTCCGTATAGTACAGCGGCAGGTCACCCGCCTCTTTGCAGGCCCTTTCGGTCATCTTCCGCATGATATGCCGGTCATACCGGTTCATAACATCTGCGCCCTGCTCCGCCATGAGTGCCATCAGATCCGTTCCCGGGTTGTTCCACATCGGATCATCGGTCGGGTAATGGTGTGTGGAAATAAAATCCAGCGGAACGCTTTTTTCCTTGCAGTAATTCCTGAATTCCGGAATCCACGCATTAATGGAGGTGGCAGGACCGCCCACCAAAAAATCGCTGCATACCTTTTTCACCGCCCGCGCCGTGGTTTCGTACAGCAGGAAATAATCCTCCATTGTTCCGTTCCAAAACACCGGAAGGTTCGGCTCGTTCCACACCTCAAAAAACCACGTTCGCACCTCCTCTTCTCCATATCTCTCCAGAAGATGCCTGGCGAAGGCCTCGATCAGATCGCCCCACATTCCAAAATCCTTCGGCACCGTGATGTTCCCGCCATAAGCCATCACGGTCTCCGTTCCCGATGCCAGGAGCCTTGGCATAAAGCCAAGCTCCAAAAACGGCTTCATTCCGATCGAAAGCAGAAAATCAAAAACATTATCCGTATTCATGAAGCTGTACTTCACCCGATCCGACGGAATATACGGCGAAGGGGAATCTGCGAGCACAACACTCATGTCATCATCGAACAGTCCATGGAAACGAACATACCGGAACCCCAGCTCCTCGTGAGCCTGCCTGAGCTGTCTTCGATAATCCTCACGAAGTGCCGTCGCCGCATGGCAGCTGCCTACGCACATTTCCCAGTAATGCGGGAAAGGGCTTACCTGTTCTTTCCGGACGATATACTGATTCATCTCCTATACCCCCTTTCCTTCCTGATGCCGTTTTGCAAGCTCTTCGTGAATCTGCGGCATTTTCTCTTCCAGATCCCATTTCCTCATCAGGAGTACCAGAACGATATACAGCACTGCCGGAAGCCATGTGTACAGCACAACAATGGAGGTTCTCGCACTCGCCGTGATCACCTCTGCTGTTCCTTCAAAGCCGGCAATTCCCATGATCAGACCCATGCCGCCGGAAGCCAATCCCCCTGCAACCTTTCCGGAGAAGCTGTTAATAGCAGAAATGACGCCTTCCACACGCTTGCCGGTTTTCCACTCATGGTAGTCCATAACGGAAATGATCAGTAGCATGGTAAAATAGGACGGTGTCAACCCCGCAAAGGTCTGGATTACCGTGCCGATCATAATAAGAGGCATATTCGCTCCTGCCACGCCTTTGATTGCGCACCCGATCGCTCCTCCAATGAAGGAATAAACGAACAGATTTTTAACGCCGATCTTTCCAAGAAGCTTGGGCATAATCAGCAGCGACAGTGGAATGAACAGGCCGAGCATGCTGACCAGACTCATTTTGGCAATATCACCCACAATATAGGTGAAATAATATGTACCGACTGCGGTATTGGTGTTCGAGATCAGGCATACCAGAAGGCTGATTGCCAGAACCATCCAAAGATACTTGTCCTTCAGGGCCGGAATGAAATCCTTCACACTGATCTTCTCGGTCGTGTTCGTCACCACTTCATCGTTCACTTCCGGTACGAACAGAAATCTTGCCATTCCGATGATCGTAAGCGGAATCGCAAAGATCAAAATCATTTTGAGCCACCCCTCTTTGGTCGTTCCCATCGTTCCCATGAGGATCGGGAAAATGATGGAGATGACCGTTGCTCCAAGCGTTACAATCAAGCCGTTTACGGAGATCACCTTATTTCTGTCATCTTCATACTTAAATGCCCGGATCATATAAATGGTCTCTGATGCATTCAAAAGCGTGGTGAATACTGCATTGATCAGGGAATACATGACGAAGAGCCAGGCAGCTTCTCCTGTTGTTCCCAGATCCGGGCATGCGAACACTGCTATGGTTGCAATCCACACACCAATAATGCTGAATTCGTACGGTCTCGCCTTTCCCCACCTCGTGTTCGTATTGTCGATGAGCATTCCGGCAACAAGGTCCGTCACTCCGTCAAAAATTTTGCTGGCCAGGAAGATGCTTCCAACCAGAACTGCACTCATCCCAAGTATGTTCGTGCAGTAATAGGTCAGATAGCCCAGAATCACGACATTGCTTGCGATGGATACTGCACGGCCTGACCAGCCAATCTGCTTCAGCGCGGTCAGCCTGTATGGATCTTTTGTTTTTTTACTCATCCTTTTCCTCCTTGTTCGGCGGAGCGAAGCTTCTTCCTGCAGCATAGGCTTTCTCGCGCTGTCCGGAATTGCTTTTCTGCGCCCTGTCCCAGTATTCTCAACTGTCCTGATTGTACGCAGCAGGACTTTTTGTCTCTGCTACGCATTTGTATTTTTTGTTACATATTTGAACCGGATTGTGTTCGTTCATCAGCCGTTTGTTCACCAGCCATTTCCTCCTGTCCATACTTCCAGCGCTTATCCCAACCCTTGCATAAAGGCTCTTTGTGATATCAACCGATGCTGCCGCCAGGCACATTCACAAAAAAAGTTCCACCCCGGGACTCCGGAGGTGGAACCTGTCTTCTGCATAGCAATCTATATTGGTCCATTCACATCTGTTGCTCAGCCCTTACGCAGACCTTCTTCCCTGAAAATGCAATTCCAAGCTTCAGCACATCTTCGGCACTTGAGAAAGAATTTCTCCTTTGTACACTGCCGCGATCTCCCTGTTCGGAATAGCAACCTCGCATAGATACGATCCGTCCTCCTGCAGGTCCTTCCTGAATCGGAGTGTCATACTCGTCAATAATAATGACCGGAGCCTTTCCGTAGTGCGATGCCAGCATTTTGGAAAGCTTTTCGAGCGATGCAGCCAGTTCCACCTCTCCCGCCGTGCGGCTTAGAATTTTGGCATAATACTCCTTTTCATAGGCGGAAAGTCTTTCACTGCTCTCAAGCTCTGCGTGTCTTCCGAACTCCTCCTGCAGCAGAACACCGATTTTCTCTATGGTTTCCTGCCAGGTACCAAACTTAACATCCTTAAAGGTAAGAAAAATAACCGGATATTTTCCCTGATAGGCCCGGTATTCCTCTCCGCATTTCCAGATTTTCTTGTCTGCAAAATACTGTGACGTATCCTCGGCCGATATCTCAAAAAAGACTCGCAGCATATCCATATTCAGGGTCTTGCCGAACCGCCTCGGTCTGGTGAACAAAGATACCAATGGCTTCTGATCCAGAAAATCCCGGATCAGAAGTGTCTTATCCACGTAGTAGTATTCCGACTGCGCGCGCACATAATCGGAGATGCCGACCGGCAGCGGTTTGCGCTCTGCATCGTCGGATTTTCTGATATATCTTCCGGAGGAAACTCTTCCATCCAACGGCCTTTGCGCATTGTCAGGAATCTGCCACACTCTGCCATTCTTCACTGCCTCCGGAATTTTTCCCGCGTTGCACAGATTATTTACCGTTCGTTCTGAAATGCCCCATTCTGCTGCCAATTGTCTGCAGGTCTTCATCTTCGATGCCCTCATGTACTGCTTTTCAGATAGTCGCTGAATCCTTTTGCCCCCATGATACCCGGATTGCTCCGCGCTTTGCTCTCCCGCAATCCTGATATCCTGTTACAGGCCAAGTATCTGCCCCCAATGATAAAAAATCTTCCGCAAGAAATCGACTTATTCTGATTTCTTGCGGAAGATTTTGATTTCTTGTGGAAAATTATCTGATTTTCATGTCGCAGCCCGATTGCCGGATACATATCACTACCTTGGTTTTAAGGCAACGCTGCTTTCCTCTATGTTCTCTAATTCTGTTCTCTTATTCAGTTCTCTTATTCAGCTCTCTTATTCAGACCCCTTATTCAATCCGCCAGCAGCTGATTGTAATCGTACTCCAGGTAATACTGCAGTTCCTTTTCATAATAAGAATCGACCTGGTCCAGAGTGATCCGTCCCTCTCCGTCTGCAATCCAGGTGAGAATCTGCGAGTTCACAGCGGCGCTGTAATGACCGGTATCCTTGTAATTGTCGAGATCAAAGATCACGTCCGTCTGATCCACATTGAAGGAATAAACCTGAATATTGTCGGTCTCCTCGAGCATCATCTGTGTGGCGATCTTCTCGACCTGCACCTGACGCACCAACGTGCCGTCGGATTTGAGGCTCCCCCACCAGGCCGCCGAATACGGCGGAAAGAAATACAGGAACGTCGTCTCCGGGTGGGCCTTAGCAAGAGCGATAACATTCTGCTCCATATTCTCCCGAATCTCCTGAATTTCCCCTTCGGTCAGCTCCGTCTGCGACTTTGCAACGGAAAAGGAATCAATTCCTTCCAGTGCCTTCTCTTTCGAGCATTCATCTCCCGCACTGCTCCCGTAATCATCAAAGGAGGTGATGCCTCCAGACTCCCCGCAGAGCTTTTTCTGCAGCATGGGGACCAGGTAATAAAGGAGCACATCTTTGTTATACAGATATTTCACATCGTTCAGGAGATTGCTGTCATACAGATATTCCGGATATTCTCCCATATCCTCCCGCATCGCATCCTTGTCCTCCGTGATGTGCGTGTAATCCAGCGCACGCAGCACATACTGAATGCTGTCATGCGTTTCAAAGGCAATCTCCAGATTGTCGTTGATTTCCTTAAAGGTTGCCCCGGGATAGGGGAGCTTTATCGCATTGGTTCCAAAGATTTCATCAAACTCCGAGGTTTTGAAATTCTCGGTCATGCTGGTGCCGGTAATGATGGCATCATAGTCAAAATGGCGGGTAATGCCGTTATTTTGACTGCGCTGGTCACTGAGTTCATAATACCAGCCGGGCACCGGCGCATGGTAATGAAAAAACGGATCCAGCCAGATCACCAGACCGCCGACCGCCGCAAGGAACGCTGCTATGCAGATGAGAAAGGCTTTGAGCCAGGTTTTTGGGTTCATAATTTTTTGTGCCTGCCAGCAGGCAATTCACGCTGCACTTGGCATGTGGCTAGGTTTCCTCTTT
>CAVCWT010000041.1:0-21329 GCA_963605745.1 Lachnospiraceae bacterium | reverse complement strand
TTCGATTCTCGGTGGCACCACACGAAAAGACCGGTCATTTTGGCCGGTCTTTTTGTGTATGTATATTGCCAGTGGCTACGTCACTTGTTCTTCCGGTAGGAAAGAGGGCGGGCGCTCTGGAAAGATTCACGCGCTGCCTGAAATGTACGTAAATCAGCGGAAGTGGCAAAAAAATAACCACTTCCGCTGATTTACGTACAAAAAAAATACTATATTTGCACAAAACAGCATAGATATGATTATAGGACGCGATAATGAAATATCGATATTGAAGAGTACTTTATCGGAAGAGTATTCTCAGTTCGTAGCCGTATATGGCAGGCGCAGAGTAGGCAAGACATTCCTCATTAGAGAGGCATTTGACTATGATTTTGATTTTCAGTTTACCGGCGGAGCCAATCTTTCTTCTAAGAAGCAGCTTGCAAGATTCCGAAAAGCCCTTGTAGAGCATGGACAGACCGATACCTTGCAATTTTCCAATTGGGAAGATGCTTTCAGCGAACTGGAGAGGTTTATTAGATCTCTTCCTGATGGCAAGAAAGTCATTTTTCTTGACGAACTTCCATGGATGGATGCTCCTCGGTCGGGTTTTCTTAGTGCAGTAGAAAGCTTTTGGAACGGTTGGGCCTCTGCCCGTAAGGATATTGTTTTTATCGTATGTGGAAGCAGCACATCATGGATGGTTAAAAAAATCATAAAGAACAAGGGGGGACTTCATAATCGTCTGAATCACAAAATATCACTTAAACCTTTTTCTCTTGGTTTATGTGAGAAACTTTGCTTGTCTAGAGGATTATCCTTTTCCCGCAGACAGATTCTTGAAGCATATATGATTTTCGGCGGTGTTCCGTATTATTGGAGTCTGCTTAGACGAGGAGTCAGTGTTGCACAGGAGATAGATCGTCTTATATTTTCCGAGGACGGAGAACTTCACGATGAATTTGAAATGCTGTATGCCGCTTTGTATAAGAAACCGGAGAAATATATCCAGGTGATAAAACATTTGTCCCAAAAACGCCAAGGCCTTACCAGGAAGGAATTGCTTTCTACTGGAGATTTTGAGGACAATGGTGCATTTTCGGAGATTCTGGATAACTTGGAGTGGTGTGGTTTTATAAGACATTACATCTCTTTTGGAAGTGAACAGAATTGTATCTATCAGCTCATAGATCATTTTACGCTGTTTTATTACAGTTTTTTGAATAACCGCAGTACAGGCGATAATTATTGGAAGTCACTGATAGGAACTCCTTTGTATAATACGTGGAGCGGTCTTGCATTTGAGAGAACGTGTTTGTGGCATATACCGCAGATTAAGATGAAACTTGGCATAAGTGGTGTCGCGACAAGTGAATATGCCTGGAGGTGTACTCCGGATAACGGCAATGGGCGTAGGGGAATGCAGGTTGATCTGTTGATTGATCGCAGAGACGGGATAATAGATCTTTGTGAGATTAAGAATTACCGGGAACCGTTCAGTATTTCTACAGATTATGCTGCTCAACTCGAGGAACGACGCAGTACATTCGTGACTGTTACAGACACCAGAAAAGCTGTCCATACCGTACTGATTTCAACTGAAGGCCTTGCTCAGGGAAAGAATTCAGATGTTGTTCAGATGGTTGTAACACTTGACGATCTATTTCAGGTTTAGTAGGGTGGGATTCTTTACCTGTATTCTCACTTGTTCTTCCGGTAGGAAAGAGGGGACCGGTTTGTGCATTTCTTGAAGCGGGTACTGAAGTATCGCTGTGACGAATAGCCTGTGCGCTCGGATATCTCGGTCACGCTGAGCGAGGTCTCCTTCAGGAGTCTTTTGGCCTCCTGAATTCTTTTCCCTTCTATGTATTCGCCGATTCCGGAAGAGAAGGAGTCCTTTACTTTGGCATATAGGGATGCCCTGCTCATCGCGAAGTCGCGTGCGATTTCGTTTGCTGACAGGTCTGGGTCGGCCAGATGTTCGGTGATGTAGGTATCGAATCTGTTGATAAAGGACTGGTCCCGTTTTTCGTATTTGGCTTCAAGTGCTTGTATTGTCTTGCTTCTCCATTCTGCGAATGCTAGAATTAGAAGGGTCAGCGCTATTAGTGAGAGAAGGAAGTAGAAGGCGCCGGTCCTGTACCAGGGTTTCTGCTTGTTGATTCTGAGGATGGTCTGGGGTGCGCTCCAGTTGCCGTCGTTGGTCAGAAAGGAAACTTCCAGCAGATACATTCCGGCTTTGAGCAGAGGAACCTGTATGTTCTCGTCGAAAGTTTCGATTACGTAAGAAGTTCCGTTGACTGCATATCGGTAAACGACTTTTTCTAGCGGATCGGCATTGTGCAGGGATATGGAGACATTCAGATTCTTCGTTTTGTGCGGAACTCTGATTATGTTGCTGCCGTGTGAAACCGACACACCATCGACGGAGATGTCATTAAGAGTAATCGATTTGGCAATAAGACTTATGGCGCTTTCTGATACCTGGCGGTTCCCGCTTAATTTCAGGAGTCCTCTTGTACCCGCCAGATATACTGCTCCATCCGGACTGACGGCGCAGTTGTTGATTTCATTGGCCGCGACTCCGCTGTTTTCGCCTATGAGGACGAATGTTCCGTTGCAGTATTTGAACAGAGTGTTGTCGGCGCTTACCCACAGGTTGTTCTCATCGTCCAGGCAAAGACCGGTTACTCTTTTGAAAAGGCTTGTGCTTATTTGGTTGTAGGAGCGCTCGACGGTATCGAACCTGTAAAGTCCCGAGTCTGTGCCGAACACGAACAGGGAGTCACTGTAAGAGATGCAGTTTATCGAACCGGTTGTCGCTGTCGGCTCAAAAATACGTGAGATCCTATTCTGTTCGATATTCACTAGGTAGATGCCGTCTTTGGAAAAGCTATATATGTCGTCACCTTTAAGGGGGTAAACCGTTTGAAGGTCTGCGGCATATTCTTCCGGCTTCGAATTGATTCTGGCACAGGATCCGTTCTGCGGATTCAGAATATAGTTGTTTACGGCGAAGATTATAAGGCGGCCGTCACCGGTTCTGTATATCTCGGGAGCGTTGCCGTAGAGGCATTCCCGAGCATTTGTCTCTTTGTCTTTCAGTATGTATGGCACCAGTGAGCCGGTCCTAGTGTTGTACAGGAAAAATCCCTGGTTGTATGCGCAGAAAAGCAGGCGATCCCTATCATAATCCGCCATTGATGTTATCTTCATTCCTGCAGTCTGGTCCAGATGCCGTTTTTCTCCTGTCTCGGGGAAGAAATAATATATGCCGTCCCCGTTGCTGCCTATGAATGTGAGTCCTTTGTTTTCGGATATATATACGGTGTTGATGATCTGGGCGGTAAGAAAGCTCTGGATGGAAGACAGCTTGAGACCCGTAACGCCGAACTGCTCTCCTCCGGTCCAGATGTTGCCGAAAGGGTCCTGGTAGATGCAGGATACGGCTTCGGGAAGTTCTGTGCCCGGGTTGAGCGAGAAACATTCGTCTGCAGCGCGGGGACTGTGATCGGCAGAATCCAGAATGAATATCCCGTTACCATCCGTGCCGATCCAGATGTCCTCATTTATCTTGCAGATGGACAGGATGATGGCCAGGTCCTTGTATTTGCCGTGGAGGGATCTGTCTATGGTTTTGTTTTTCAGATTGTATATGATCAGCCCTTCTCCCAGAATCGAAAGGTAAAGGTTATCTTCGTCCATACAGGATGCCATTAGGGTGTGCCCAGTGATGTCTGGAATGTCAAGCAAGTCGGAGCTGCCGTTCCGGATGAAAGAAATGCCGTTTTTTCTGTCTATGCAGATGAGTCCGCCATCATAGGAGTAGATGTTCAGAATGTCCGTCCATATCGATGAAGGCTCGCCCTTGATGGAATTCGTGGCCCTGTCGTAATATAAGAGACCTCTGTTCCCTCCGACATAGAGGGTGTCGTTGTGCTCCGTCACGCAGGTCGTCGCATCTGCGGATACTTCATTTATGTCTCCGGTCTGTCCGTCTATATAGGAAAGTCCTTTTGCCGAAGATATCCAGAGATTGTTCAGACGATCGCTATAGATGCTATATATATGGCTTCCGCAAGCTCCATCCGTAAAAGTGTGGATGCTTCCATTGCTGTATTCGTTAAGTCCGAATTTGGTGCCTATCCACAAGGCTCCGTTCTGGTGGCTGTATGTGATGCAGGTGATGCTTGCCTGTGAAAGTCCGTCCTCGATGCTGATTTTCTTTCCGTAATAGTTACCTGCCGATAACATAATAGAATTTAAGACGCAAACGGATATTATAAAAGCATATTTCATTCCCGGTCCAAATATTTTGGACAAAATTAGACTTTTTTTTAGATGAAAGGTGAATATCGAAGATAAATATTATTGGGAAATTTGTAAAAACACTAGAATTAAACCAGATCCAAATGTCAAGCATCATCGGCATCGATTTAGGTGGCACCAACATCAAGGGCGGAGTCGTCGCTGATTCTGTTCTCGGTAGTGTGCAGTCCGTACCTACCTGCGCTTCGGAAGGGGGAGACGTAACCCTGGGTGTACTGAAGGAACTTATCCGTTCGCTTCTGGCATCTGCTCCGCAGTGCGGCGGCATAGGAATCGGAGTTCCAAGTGTGATTGAACGCCGGGATGGCATCGCCTTCAACGTGATGAATATCCGCGGTTGGGAAGAGGTTCATCTGAAAACCATTCTGGAGGAGGAGTTCGGCCTTCCTGTATTCGTGGATAATGATGCCAACTGTTTTGCGCTCGGCGAGTATCGTTACGGCAAGTGCCGCGGCATTGAGAATTTCGTCGGCATAACACTGGGCACCGGAGTCGGTGGAGGCATCATTCAGCACGGGCATCTTCTGGATGATGCGAACTGCGGCTCCGGAGAGTTCGGGGAACTGCCTTATCTGGATTCCAGGATTGAGGATTACTGCGCAAGCAGATTTTTTACGGACCGTTGCAGCAGGACCGCGTTTGAACTTTCGCAGGCGGCCAGACAGGGTGATCTGGAGGCTCTTGACGCATACAGACAGTACGGCCGTCATCTGGCTGTGCTGGTAAAGATGATTCTTTATGTCATAGACCCGCAGGCCATAGTGCTCGGAGGTTCCATTTCGAAGTCCTTCGACCTGTTTGAACAGTCGATGATGGAGAATCTGGCGGATTTTTCATATCCCGGGTCCCTAAAAAAACTTCGGATCCTGATATCCGACAATAATGAATGCGGTATCCTTGGCGCCGCCGCATTGTGTTTGAAAGACTAACCATAATTATTAGATATGCTAAACGACAACAAGCATTTTCGCAGTATTGTTACAGCCATATTGGCATTGGCATCGATGGTAACGGTTACGGTAAGCGCATCTGCCCAGCAGCACCGTTCGATCACCGGTGTGGTGGTTGATGGAAACGGTCAGCCTCTCGTGGGTGCAGCCGTGCTCGAAACCGGCACGAACAATGGTGTCATCGCTGATCTGGATGGTGCTTTTGAACTTTCGATAGCCGGCACTTCTGTGACTGTGTCCTGTATGGGATATGAAGAGCAGGTCGTCCCTGTGGGAGACAGAACTTTCATAAGGGTGGTTCTCATGGAGGATGCTGAATTCCTGGATGAGGTGGTGGTGACGGCGTTTGCCACTCAGAAGAAGGTTAACGTGACGGGAGCCATTACCGCCGTCAAGGGAGACGAAATCCTGGCTGCACCTGTGGCCAACGTGTCTTCGGCTCTCGTGGGTATAACTCCGGGCCTTAGTGCCGTGACAGCCAGCGGTGAGCCTGGCCAGGATGCCGCCGACATTTCAATCCGTGGTATATCTTCCTATAACGGAAGCACTTCCCCTCTTATCGTGATTGACGGCATAGAACAGCCTGTAAGCCAGGCGATGAGCATTATGAACTCCATCAACCCGAACGATATTCTGGGTATCAGCGTTCTCAAGGATGCCTCATCCACGGCAGTTTACGGTATCCGTGCGGCCAACGGCGTCATCATCATCACGACCCGCCGCGGTCAGGAAGGTGCGCCCAAGGTGAGCTTCTCGGGCAATTTCGGACTCACTTCCGCCACCAACGTGCAGAAGGGCCTTTCTTCCTATGAATATGCATTGTTCAGGAACGAAGCCATAGAGAACGAAGTGGCCGGTTACGGCAGCACCCCGCTCAGGAATTACCTCTTCACGGACGATGATCTGTGGAAATTCCAGAACAACCGTGACTTCACGCCTGACGAGATTGCGGCGATGAACCTGACCGATGCCCAGAAACAGTCTCTGCTCAATAGTCCGGCGCTGTATTACGGATCTTCCGATGCCTATTCGGAACTTTACAGCAGGGTGGCCCCTCAGTGGCAGGCCAATGTAAGCGTGTCCGGCGGTGCGGAGAGAGTAAAATACTATGTGTCCCTGAACTATTTCGACCAGCAGTCCATAATGAAGAATGCCAATTACTTCGGAGTTAATACCGGCTCGAGATATCAGAGGTATAATCTCAGAGCCAACATTGACTTTGACCTGTTCAAGTACACCACGCTTTCCGTCAATACCAGCGGCCAGTTCACTTCCAATTCCGGCCCGGGAACGGGAAGCCTGTACAGCAGGTACAGTGGGATAATGCAGATTATATATGAAGGTAACCCGTTCACCAACAGGAGTATGATTATGGACGGCAAGCTTATCACTGACTTCGACTATCCGCAGAATTCCGTTCAGGACGGTCTGCACAAGAGAACTGCCAACGAGATGACCGGAGGGTGGCTTCCGGCTTTGCTGAGCCAGTCCATTGGCACGACCACCGGAACCAGGGCCGACGTGTCCATGAAACTCCGTCACGATATGTCATATCTGCTTGAAGGTCTGGATGTTCAGGCTACCGTGCGTTATCAGGAATCTTACAGCAAGGTCGCTGTGCAGTCTTATGCTATTCCGTCCTATACCGTAAGGCGCAATCTGTCGGATCCGAATCAGTATGACTATTTCGGCGGCACGGTAGGCGCTGACAGCTATTATTCAGGCTCTTGGGGAGGCCTCAGGGACTTCTATGCCGATGTGACCGTCAATTATCAGGGTAATTTCGGAAAGCACAATGTAGGTGCGCTGCTTTTGGGCCGCGCCACCAAATACACTATGCCGAGCGACAGCTTCAATACTCCGAGCGGACTTATAGGAACATCTGCCCGCGTTACCTACGATTATGACACGAGGTATATGGTGGAGCTGAACTGCGCATACAACGGTACCGAGAATTTCGCCAAGGACAAGCGTTTCGGCTTTTTCCCTGCCGCATCTTTGGGTTATGTCGTAACCAATGAACCGTGGTGGCCGAAGAACAACGTCCTTACCTTCTTCAAGGTGAGAGGCAGTTACGGTCTGGTGGGTAACGATCAGATCGGCGGACGTCGATATCTGTACCTTCCGGGTACGTATTCAGTCAATATGGGGCCGGGTAGTTTTACCAGCACCACTTCATCAGGCTCGCTGGAAAGCAACTATTATCAGTTCGGTAACAGTACAAGTGCCTATAACCCTATCTATTACGGAACTGCCGAGGGTGCGCTGGGTAATTCCGACGTGACTTGGGAAAAGTCCCGTAAAATCAGCGCCGGTGCGGAGGCCAAGTTCTTCGGCAACAGGCTTTATCTCACGGCGGATTATTTCGGGGAGTACAGATATGACATTCTTACCACGCTTGGCGTGATTCCGGTGACTTTCGGCGTGTCTTCGTGGAACACCGCTCCTGTCAATGTCGGCAAGGTGAAGAATAACGGATTCGAACTCGTGCTGGGATGGGAAGACAAGCACAGGGACTGGGGCTATAACATTGAGGCCAATGTCACCTATGCGAAGAATACCATCCTGTATATGGCGGAGGCTCCGAATCCTTATGACTGGATGAACGAGACCGGACACAGCATCGGTCAGTACTACGGCTACAAGGTGGACGGCTTCTACAATACTCTCGAGGAGCTGAACAACCGTCCGTATTTCCAGGATGCCGCCAATGCGGTTACGCTCGGTGACATCAAGTATGTGGACCTTAACGGAGACGGTGTTATCAACAACAAGGATATGGCTCCTATCGGTTATCCTAACAGACCGCTTATGCAGTTCGGAGGCAAGATTGGCTTCAATTACAAGAACTTCAATGTTAATGTGGTCCTGTCCGGTACGGCTATGGGTTCATATTATATCGCCCGCATCACCAGTCCGTTCTACAAGCGGGCCGGCAATGCGTTCAGGTGGCAGTATGAGAACAGGTGGACGGCGGAGCGCTATGCGGCCGGTGAGACGATCTCCTATCCGCGTGCGGTGTTCGATGCCGACCAGAATCATTATGATTTCGGTCCCAAGAGCGAACTCTGGGCTCTGTCAAGCGACCACCTGAGGGTAAAGAACGTAGAGGTGGGCTATACTTTCCCGAGCAACTGTGCCTTTATGCGCAGATGCGGCATCTCCTCTCTTCAGGTCTATGTCAATGCCAACAACCTGTTTACTCTCTTCGATGAGATGAGCAAGTACGGTATAGACCCTGAGACCAAGGATGACCTGGGCGGAAGTGAAGGAAACATCTCGTATGTATTCCCTCTTACCCGTACGGTGAATGTAGGTGTGAATATTCAATTCTAGGTGTTTATGAAAAAGTTAAATTTACTTGCAGCTGTCTGTGCCATAATGGCTATGGCGAATTCTTGTGACCTTTTTCTAGAGATGCCGGAAGTTACAGGAAGTGTATATAAGGACGATGTCTTTTCTACCAGGAAGGACACCGAGGGAATGCTCTGGCGTTCATATCACAGAGGTCTGCGTGAAGGCCTCCCTGAGGGATGGGGTATCAACCACGGCACATTGGCCAGCCTTTCGGGCGAACTTACCCGCGGATACAGCTGGCACGCCGGATACAATCTGGTAGTCAACGGACCATCCACAAGTCTGGACGCTTCGGGCCAGTTCCAGGGAGCGCCTTGCAATTTCAATGAAAACTGGGAAGTGATAAGATCCTGCTGGCTCATAATCCAGAA
Organism: Lachnospiraceae bacterium; assembly: GCA_963605745.1. Classification (GTDB taxonomy): domain Bacteria; phylum Bacillota; class Clostridia; order Lachnospirales; family Lachnospiraceae; genus CAG-791. The sequence continues at coordinate 12,343 of CAVCWT010000041.1, read as the reverse complement.
TATTGACCAGGTACCTTCAGGCGAACTGAGTGATGAGATGAAGGAATATATGAAAGGTGAGGCCTACGGGCTTATCGCATACAGATATCTGGGAATGTTCATCAGATGGGGCGGTGTGCCTGTAGTAAGGCAGGCCAATGAAATGTCGGATGATATTAATTTCCCTAGAGCGACCGCACAGGAGACCCTGAATTTCGCGCTGGAGATGATGTCCGAGGCCGAATCCCGTCTTCCTGACACCTGGACAGACATTGAGGAAGGGTGCGGAGAGAAATGGGAAGGCCGCCTTACTAGAGGCGCAGTGCTGGCGATGAAGGCCAGACTTCTTACCTTCGCCGCTCGTCCGCTATTCAACTCCGATCAGCCTTACACGACCGAGTACGGTCTGAAGTACGATTCTTCACAACAGGAGCTGATCTGGCTCGGGGGGTACGATGTGAACCGCTATCAGCAGGCCATAGATGCCAATCTGGCAGTGCTGGAATGGGCCAAGGCTCACGGCAAGTACCTCATTTTCACAGCCGGTGAGGGCAATGTCAATGACTTCGAACAGGCCATAGACGACTACGGTCGTGGCGTGTCCGAGCTCAACGGACCCGAGACCCTGTTGGCATTCAAGGTCGAAAGTGACCAGCAGGTGTACAACAATATGACCGAAGGTTACAACTTCTCGGCCTATGTCGATGCTGGCGAGCGTTCACAGCGCGGACTCCTGACCAATTTCATCCGTCTCTATAGGGACAGGGATGGCGGAGAGATCGATTGGCCAAGGGTGGGGGAGGCTGAACCCCGTCCTATCTCCGATTTCGCTGCCAATATCGACAAGGTGGAGGCCCGTTTCAGGGTAGATATCTGTGTTCCAGGCAAGTACGGACGCTCGAATGACGGTGATGCGAACTGGAACGAGGACATCTGGTATATGGGTAGCTTCACTGAAAGCGCGGAGATAGCCGCTTCCATGGCACGCGCTACGGAAGGACGCTCCATCGGTGTTCCGACCAAATTCTATTACAAGGCAGGTGCCCGCCGCTGGCTCGAATTCCCTCTGTTCAGATTGGCTGAGAACTATCTGCATCTGGCTGAGGCATACAACGAGCTTGGTCAGACAGACAACGCCCTGAGGTATCTGAACATCATCAGAAACCGCGCGGGTATTCCGTCAACCGCCGAGACTGACCAGTCGGCATTGCGCGAACTGATCGTCAGGGAGAAGGCGCTCGAGTATTTCGAGGAGAACCACAGGTACTATGACGTCAAGCATTGGAAGCATCCGGACATAGGCACCAGCATCCTGGGCGGAGATATGACGGAGATTTCTTTCTACAGAACCGGCGGCGAGAACACTATGGCTGCGCTGATTTCCTACTGGGACGCTTATTCCTATACTGGATACTGGCATCCGAAATGGTTCCTGGAACCTTTCCGTCAGGACGAGGTGAATAAGGGTATTATTATCCAAAACCCTGGTTATTAACAGATTAATCCGGAAAGAAATGAAAAGATACAAACTTTTTTTGATAGGTTTTCTCGCCCTGCTGCCAGTGACGGCCGGGGCGCAGGATATGAACAATTTCCTCGAAAGTCTGGTGGGGAAGGATTCCGGATTGATGGTGATTGACACCGATGCGATGCCGGGAAGCGGTTCGCCGCGACTCCTTGTAAGGGGCCTGGCCTCCTATGCGGAGGGTTCATCAACCAATACGGTCAAATTCTATGTGGACGGTTTCGAGGTAAAGAGCGATTTTATCGATTATCTTGATCCGGACGAAGTGGAATCCGTGCAAGTGCTGAAGGATGCCGCATCCCTCGCGCTGTATGGAATGAACGGCGCCAACGGCATCATCTATATCACTACGAAGAAGGGCAACATCGGCAAGCCGGTCATTAATTTCAGGGCCAGCGGCGGTGTGCAGACTCTTCTGAACGTGGCCAAACCGTTTTCTTCCTATGATTATGCGAGCCTCTACAATCAGGCATACAGCAACGACAACGGACGTGAGTGGGATATGTATTATGATTATGAGCAGCTTGCCGCTTACAAGAACGGTGAGGGGACGGATGTCAGCTGGTACGACGAGGTCCTAAAGAATACGGGTACATATAATGATATGTCGCTGTCCTTCCGCGGCGGCACTGAATTCGCCCGTTACAATGTGCTTTTGGATTATGCTGACCAGCAGGGATTTCTGAATGTGGCCAATACGGACAGAACTTCGAACCTGACTTTCACCAAATACGGCATCCGCACCAATATCGATATGAAGATCAACCGTATCCTTACTGCGGGCGTGTATATCGGCGGAAGACTGGAGGACAGGGGCAGACCTAATTACAGCGTCTATTCCCTGATGGAGGATGTTATGAACTATCCGTCAAATATCTACTCTGTCAATGATCCTGACTCGACGGATCCTATCAGCACCTATTCCGGTACTGCCGTCTATCCGAATAACCCTGTGGCTTCGCTCGAAGGTGTCGGTTGGACCAGGAGCAGAACCAAGGTGCTGCAGACCAGCTTCAAGTTCAGGGAGGACCTGTCGGATCTTCTGGGTGGTCTTTATCTGGAGGAAGGGTTCTCGTTCTATTCGAAGACCATCGGCAATATGGCCAAGACCAGAACCTATGCCAGGTATCAGAACGGCGTGGCACAGACTTCGGACGTGTCTTCATATATCAGATCCAGCGCTTACTGGGCATCCGGCAACGAGAAATGGATGCAGGGCAATGTCCGTCTGGGCTGGTCCGGTGACTTTGACGAGCATTCGCTGAAGGCTTATGCCGATGCGCATCTGTCCGATTATAACGGTAACGGTTCTGAATTCTATGACTGGAGTTACCGCTACATCAACTACAGCGGTCAGCTCAGTTATTCTTATGACGGTAAGTACAACGCAGGACTTGGCCTCTCGCTGTTCGGAAGCGACGCTTATGCCGCCGGCAACAGATATCATTTCTACCCGAGCCTGTCATTCTCCTGGCTTGCTTCCAAAGAGGATTTCCTCGCAGGTAATTCCACCGTATCGAACCTCAACGTGCGTACATCAGTGGGCCTCAGCGGTTCTTCGCAGGCCTATGTGGGCATAGACGGGTATCTGACCGACGGACGCTACCTGTATCAGCAGTATTACGGCTGGACCGGCAGTTTCGTTACCGGTATGGGGCCGAACTATGATGGCGGCTCCAGCGGCATCAAGCCTTTGTTCACTGCCAATCCGAACGTCGGCCCGGAGAAGAGCCTCAAGGCTGACCTCGGAGTCGATCTGGAGCTTTTCGGAAAACTGAACATAAAGGCGGATTACTTCCTTGACCGCAGGACCGACATCCTCACGCTCGACAAGACCATTATGGAATGCTATGGCGACAATATCTATTATTCCAATATCGGCAGTATGCTGAACCAGGGTCTCGATATGAGCATCGTATATGCTTCCAAGTCCGGAGAGGTGAATTATTCCGTATTTGCCAATCTTCTCTTTGCGAAAAACAAGGTTCTCGAGATGGGAGAGGTCGGAGTCAAATACCCTTACAATGCACAGACCGGTCTCGCATATGGTTCAAGAATGGGCCTAGAGTGTATAGGATTCTACAGCACTTCAGACTTCGATCTGGACGGTGAACTCAATGTCGGTCAGCCGACTCCTCTGTTCGGAGCCGTACAGCCGGGCGATCTTAAGTACAAGGATCAGGACGGCAACGGCATCATCGACGAGACTGATTTCGTGAAGATAGGCAACCCTGAATATCCTCTGGCATCGTTCAGCTTCGGCGGCACGGTAGAATATGCGCATTTCGACCTGTCTGCCCTGTTTACGGGCTCGCTCGGGTCAAGCGTGAACCTTCTGGATTATCCTCAGTGGCGGACATTCGAGAATTACGGCAACGCTTTCGAATGGGCAAAAGGAGCTTGGGTATATTATCCTGAGGCCAAGCTTGACACCAGAAAGACTGCTACTTATCCGCGCCTGTCCACTGGTTCGAATGAGAATAACTATACTGCCAGCTCTTTCTGGATCAGGGACAACAACTATCTGCGTCTGAAGAAACTGGAACTCGGATATGATTTCACCCCTATGATCAAAAACAGCGGAATCTCCCGGCTGCGTGTCTATCTGAGCGGATATAATCTTCTGACGTTAAGCAAACTGCTGTCGGAGTGCAAGATGGACCCTGAAGGAACGAATTACAGTTATCCTAACGGAAGGTCTTACAATGTCGGAGTTCAGATTACATTCTAAAAACGGAGTTATATGAAAAATTACATAAAGAACATCGGAGTTTGTGCCTTTGTCTTCGCAGTCAGCGGCTGCTCCGGATTTTTGGATACGCGTCAGGACGTGTTCGACACTATGGACCGTCTTCAGACGAGATACAGCACATTGACCAGTTTTGCCAATGCTTACTATACTCCAATGCAGTCGGGATTCTCGGTCATAGACGATAATCTGTTCGCGACGGCTTCCGACGAAGCGGAGCAGGCTACGTCTGTTTCGGATGTGCAATCCTTCAACAAGGGCCTCATTTCCCCTGACCTTAATCCGTTGTCATACCTTTATGACAACTGCTACGAAGGTATCCGTGCCGCGCATTTCTTCCTGGACTATGCGAAGAACGGCGAGGAGATGCTGGCCATGAACAGGGATACCGCCACGGTTTACAATCCGGACGGCACCATATACAGCACGGACAATCCGCGCGCCTATATGCGCGATGTCATAAATCTGCGCTGGCAGAGAGCAGAGGCCCGAATCGCCGAAGCATATTATTATGCCGAGCTGAGTAAGATGTATGGCGGAGTGCCTATCGTAAGTGAAGATGTGAACAATTCTTCGATGCGCGCCGCTACCTATGAAGAGGTGGTGGAGCATATCGTGGATTTGGTCGATGAATACTGTGACAGTGTGAATCTGGACTGGAGGGTTGCTTTGGATGTGACTCCGGAAAACCAGATCGCCGATGTGCAGAACTGGAATTTCAGGGACAATATAGGGCGTTTCGACAAGACATCTGCTCTGGCCATCAAGGCCCGTGTGCTTCTCTATGCCGCCAGTCCGCGCAACAACACTGCCGGTGACCTATCTAAATGGGAAAGGGCTGCCGAGGCTGCCCACGACGTGATAGAGGTCAGAAAAGCCATTTTCGCCAAGGGCTTCGGCTTCGGTGACGGCGCGAAGACATATCCTGATTACAATATGCCGGTCAACAGAGACTACGGCAAGTATTTCCAGGGCAACAATGCCACCAAGGACGAGGAATCGATCTTTCTTATCCGTCAGGCCGCAGGCAATGACCTGGAGACGAAGAATTATCCTGTCGGTACACGCGGAGGCAACAGCGGAGTGTGTCCTACCCAGAATCTGGTGGATGCATACGAATATGTCGGTGCCCAGACTCTCAATCCTTACGAGAACCGTGACCCGCGTCTTACGGCGTCCATAGTTGTCAATGGCTCCAGCTGGAACGGAGTGAACGATTTCGACCAGAGCCCGAAGGGACAGTTCAGCCAGAACACGAAAGGCGCCAGCCCTACCGGATATTATCTGAAGAAATACCTGGCTTCCAACCTTAACCTTATAGAAGGCGGAAACGCTGACCACATCTGGCCGGCTTACAGATATGCCGAGGTCCTTCTGAATTATGCCGAAGCCATGAACGAGGCTTATGGCCCTGACGCTGACCCTAAGGGTTACGGTATGACCGCCCGCGAGGCTCTCACTCAGGTCCGCAACAGCGCCAGCACTTCTCTGCCAACTGTCTCCGCTTCATCCAAAGAAGACTTCCGCAAGGCTGTCAAGCAGGAACGCCGTGTCGAACTGGCTTTCGAAGACCACCGCTACTGGGATCTGGTAAGATGGCTGGATGCTGAAAATGTGCTTAATAAGTCCATCAAGGGAATGGTGATACGCAAGAACAATTTGGGCGGTTATCAGTATTCCACCAAGGTCATCGGAAGCAGGGTGTTTGAGGAAAGACAGTATTATCTTCCGTTCACCAGAGAGGAAATCGCCAATTCCCAGGGTGCACTGAATCAGAATCCATTGTACAATTAGAAATATGAAGAACATCATTAAAATATCTTTTGCCTTTTGCGTCACTTTCCTGCTTGCAGCAGCCTGCGGGAAGACTGATGCGAACAGGGATTACGGTTTCCCGTATATCTATATTCCGCAGGCCACCGTCACCGGACTGGACAATTCTTATCCCATCCCGGTCGGCCCTCTCGGGCAGAACAGCACATACTGCTGCAGGTATGATGAGAAGACGGGTACTCTGGACATAGCGCTGGGTGTAATCAGAAGCGGTTATATCGCCAATGCCCAGGCATTCAGCGTGAAACTCACCACCTGCCCGGAACTCACGGCCAGCAAGCTGGACGAATATTCATCCAAATCCACTTCGGCCATCGAACTTCCGGCGGAATTCTACACTTTGCCCGAGAAGATTGAAGTCGCTGCCGGAAAGAATAGCGGCACCTGTTATATCCCGGTGGACGTTCAAAAACTGTCAGAAGAGTCGCTCTATGAATCTGGCAAATACAAACTGCTGGTTCTGGGCCTTCAGATAACGGATCCTTCCGCCTATGAACTGGCAGAAGAGAATACGCAGGTGGTCATAGTGATCGACTTCAACAGTTCCTACTGGGACGATGTTGCGGAAAATCTCCCCGAAAGTGAGATAAGAAATTTGTTCCCGATATATTAACCATTTAATTTTTATACTATTATGAAACCTTTATTTAAATTTATGGCAGTAATGGGCATAGTCCTCGGAATGGCTGCCTGTACACAGAAAGAAGATCCTACGGATGAGCCTGAGACCCCTGCAGAGAAAGTTGTGGCAGGATTTACCTATTCTGTTGACGGACTGAATGTGACATTCACTAACACATCTACCGGTGCCGCATCTTACAAATGGGACTTCGGTGATGACGAGACATCCAAGGAAGCCTCTCCAAAGCATACTTATGCCGCTTCCGGGGAATATACTGTCAAACTTACCGCTGCCAATGCAGACGGCGTCGTTGACAAGACGGAGCAGACCATAACTGTGGCCGGTGCGGTCAAGGCATATTTTTCTTACGCCGCAGTTGACGGACGCAAGGGCAAGTTCGGGAAGGTGCTCAGTTTCGATGCTACCGCTTCCGAGAATGCCGCTTCCATCGCCTGGGATTTCGGTGACGGACAGAGCGCTTCGGAATTCAAGGTTGACCACGAATTCCCTGATTACGGCAAATACACCGTAAAGGCTACCGTTACAGGTGCCAACGGTTCTGCTGACACTTACCAGGCTGAGGTTGAGGCAGTGGCCAATAACGAGCTTCTTAAGGGTGGCGAGATGAATGAGGGTGACGAGCAGTACTGGACCATCGAGGCTATTTATGCTCCTCAGGCAGACAGCTACGAACTTGTTCAGGACGGCAAATACTGCTGGCAGCCATATTTCGGATATACCGACGACAAACCTTCAGCAGGTGTGGGCGGATGTCTCAGACTCAGCTCGGAGAACCAGACCCACGACTGGGCCAACAATTTCAGAATGTATCAGGCTATAGAGGTGGAGGCAGGTGACGTGCTTCGCGTTTCTGCCGATATGAAATGGGGTGATAAAACCAATAATAACGGTTTGCTCTGGTTCGGTATTGCTGAAAAGGATAAGATAGGTGCAGACGGAACGGCTGTTATCGAGATCTTCAATTACTGGGGAGACCAGACAGGTGATCCTGTTCCTGCCTATGACGGCAATTTCGCAGGTACAGAGGCGTGGCTCGCTGCCAATGCTGCTATGGGACTCGGCTTCAGCGGTGATGGTGAAACTCCTTATGTGGATTACACCGTGGAGACATCCGGCACACTTTATTTCTATCTTGACTACCGTTCAGTATGGGGACCGATCTTTGGCCCTGGCATCGACCTTTATTTCGATAACCTGAGCGTTAAGATTATTCTTTAGTGGTTTTATTATACGCAGGCAGGGCGTTTCCCCGCCCTGTCTGCAGTTAAATTTATCGTTATGAAATTCAAGACCGTTGCCGCGGCCCTGCTGCTTGGCCTGGCAATAGAATCCGTGAATGCACAGGATACGGACAGCCGTTTTATGCGTTCTTTTACGGAGGACTTCTCATCATCCAATTCGTCAAACTTCACTTTCAGCGGTACGTCCCTGCGTTACAGCTGCGGTGTGTCGTCTTTCACTGAGAAGGGTACTGACGTGCTTATAATGAGGATAAGTCCCGATGATCCTGCCGGGGCGGGCAGAGGTCCGGAAATAGGCACCGTAAAGAGGACACATTTCGGAACGTATTCCGCCAGGATCCGTGTCCCGGATCTCAAGAAAGTTCAGCCCAATGTCGGGTCAGTAGTGGGTTATTTCACCTATAGGGTCGATAAGACTTTCGGCCTCAGCGAGATTGATTTCGAGTGGCTGTTGGCAGACCCTGAACTGATTTACATAGGCACCTGGACCGGTCCGAACTGTGACCAGAGAATTGGCAGAACCATCAATCTCGCGAAGGGTGAAATCCTTTATACGATTTACCGTTCGGCCCACGACGGCAGCATCAACCATAATTTTACAGAAGACAACGCCATTACTCCCAAGAAGATAAGCGCCATCGAAGGTTACAATGCCTCCAAGAAGTTCTATGTTTATGGATTTGACTGGTATCCGGACAGGCTTACCTGGTGGATAGAACATCCGCAGACAGGGGAGAAGATCATTCTCTGGGATTACCAGGGCACTACCCCGAATTTCTCGGGCATTCCGCAGTCTCCGACCACGTATCTGCTTAATTTCTGGCACACGAACAACTGGCCTGTGGACACCAACCCCGATTCCATAGAGAAGCCTGCATATCCATATTCTCTTGAGATAGACTGGATGAAATATGAACCTTATGATGATATCAATGTCGAGTGGAGGGAGAAGAACAACTGGTAGTTTCTTGCCAATTCCGCTCTGTGCTCTCGTGATGCTTCTGGTGCTCTCCTGCAGTCCTTCACCTGCAGTGGAGCCGGAGGACCCCGTGCCAGGACCTGATCCGGAGCCTGACATTCCGGCAGTGCTTAGCGAGGCTTTTACCGAGGACTTTTCCTCCACTTCGCTTGAGTATGTGACCTTTAGCGAGCGCACGACCAGGGATGATTTCCGGTATTTCCCGGCATTCCCTTCCATAAGCGAGCGCAACGGCACTGTTCTGCTTCTGCGCATTGACCCTTCGGATGCCGCAGGCATCAAGCGTGGCCCTTCCGCGTATGCCAATGACTATTGTTATTACGGCACTTATTCTTCGCGCCTCAGGGTTCCCAAGACTGTCACCGCTCAGGCCAATGCCGGGCTTTGCTGCAGTCTTACCTTGACTGCGGAATCTTCCGCCGTGGCGCTTGAGCTCCGTCCGTCGGATCCGTCGGCGGTGTATGCCGTTTATCAGGATAAGGAAGAGGCCATATATCCGGCAGGATTCTCGGCCGAATCCAAATTCTATATTTATGGAATAGACTGGAATGCGGAACACATTATCTGGTGGATGCAGACTTCCGAGAATGCAGAGAAGACTGTTCTGAAGGATCTGGAGAACGACTTCTTCAAGTATCCTGCACAGTTCTCGCTGAATTATTACCACTCCAAACTTAAACCTGTGAAAGATAATCCGAGTGCCATTCAGGCTCCGCTGTATGCGTATGAACTTGAGGTGGACTGGTTAAAATATTTGCCTTCAGAAGATGAATAGATTTATCACGAAAATATCCCTTTTCGCCCTGTGTGTTCTCGCTGGGCAGGCTCTCGCAGCAGAAAATAGGCAGGACATCCTTCTCGAGGAAGGGTGGCGCATTCGTCCTGCGGACACCGCAGGAGAATCCTGGTATTCTGCCAGGGTACCATCCACGGTTATGGGGACACTTACTGCCAACGGGCTTTACGGAGATATTTTCGTGGGCGACAATTATGGCAGGACGGACAGGACTCCGTTTGCTTCTCCATGGATTTATGAAAAGGAGTTCGAATTGCCGGTATTGGCAGAAAATGAGAATGCCTTTCTGGAGTTTGACGGCATAAGCTATCGCGCGGATGTCTGGCTTAACGGGCAGAAAGTGGCTGGCTGTGAAGAGATGAAGGGCCCGTTCAGGCAGTTCCGGTATGATGTTACGTCTATGTTAGCGGACAGGAATATTCTGACCGTAAAGCTTTATCCGGCACGCAAGGGAGAATTCAACATAGGCTTTGTGGACTGGAATCCGCGTCCTTATGATGAAAGTATGGGTATTTTCCGCCCTGTCCGGCTGACCTTTTCCGGACAGGTCAGCGTGCTTTCGCCTGCAGTGCGCACGAAAGTGGATACCGCATCACTGAAACGTGCGTGGCTGACGGTAGAGACCACTCTTTCCAATAATTCTGCTGCTCCGGTTGAGGGCATACTTCAGATCCGGATGCCCGGAAAGAAGTATGAGAAAAAGATAACGCTGTCTTCGGGACAGACCCGGCTTGTCCGCATCGAACCTTCCGAAGCGGCGATGCTCAATGTTAGGAATCCGAAGCTCTGGTGGTGCCACAATCTTGGCGAACCGAATATGCAGACCCTTCAGGTGCGATTTCTCGTGAACGGGAAGGTGTCTGACGAGAAGGAAGTGAACTTCGGCATCCGGCAGATAGATTCGTATTTTACACCGGAAGGCCACAGGGGATTTATCCTTAACGGTCGGAAGGTGCTGATAAAGGGCGCCGGATGGACGGACGATATTTTCCTTAGAAATGACGACAGGCGCAACTCCATAGAGCTGTCGTATGTCAAGGATATGAATCTCAATGCGGTGCGCTTTGAGAATATCTGGGGCACTTCACAGAATATATATGACCAGTGTGACCGCCTGGGGCTGCTTGCCCTGGTGGGCTGGAGCTGTTTCTGGGAATGGGAAGGTTATTCCGGTGTGCCCAACGATGAATTCGGATGCATAAAGTCCGAGGAAGATATGGATTTGATCGCGCAGTCCTTCAAAGATCAGGTTCTTTGGCTTCGCAACCATCCGTCTATAATCGCGTGGTATGTGGGAAGTGATATGCTGCCACGCCCGGAACTTGAGAAAAAATACCTGGCCATACTGCCTCAGATAGATGACAGACCGTATGTGTCTTCAGCAAAGGCTCTTGTGAGCGAAGTGTCAGGCCCTGCCGGGATGAAGATGGTCGGACCGTATGATTACCAGGCTCCATCCTACTGGTATAGCCCTGAAGCTCCGGGAGGCTCGATTGGCTTTAACACTGAGACCGGAATAGGTGCGCAGCTGCCTGTGTTTGAGTCTCTTGCGAAGATGATTCCGGAAGGTCAGCTATGGCCTGTGGGCGCCGCGTACGATTATCACTGCACCACAGCCGGAGAGGCGATGCATTCTCTAGATGTGCTTAAGGCGGTGATGTCCGCGCGTTATGGGGACACAGACTCTTTGGAAGATTTTCTGCACAAGGCTCATCATCTTGATTATGACGGTACACGTGCGATGTTCGAAGGGTTCAGGGTTAATCTCCCGCAAACCACGGGCATCATTCAGTGGATGCTGAATTCCGCCTGGCCTTCACTGTATTGGCAGCTGTATGACTGGTATTTGGCTCCTACCGCAGGATATTACTCGGTGAAGAAGGCCTGCGCACCGCGGCAGCTTGTCTATAATTATGCGGACAAGAATGTCTATGCCGTGAATGACGAGAAGGCCGTTTTTTCCGGCGAAGCGCAGATGGAACTCTACTCGCTGTCAGGGGAGCTGCTGCACCGCGGCAGCGTGAAATTTTCTGTATCGGAAGGCGAGTCGGTGAAACTGTCTGAGGTGCCTGTCGTGGATGGAGTATCGTTCCTATTCCTGACGCTGAAGGATGTCCGTGGAAGACAGATGGAGACCAACTGGTACGCACTGTCATCAAAGGAAGACATAACCGATTGGTCTAGGTATAACTGGATAAGGACTCCGCTTAGCCAGTGTGCGGACTATACTCCACTGGCTCAACTCCCAGAGGCAAAGGTAAAGGCTGCGATGAAAAAAGTCTCCTCCGGACAGTATGAGGTTACTTTGGCCAATCAGACTGATGTTGTGGCATTTTTCATAAGGCTTTCCCTGAAGAATTCAGAGGGCGAGACGGTGGTCCCGGCATACTGGGAGGAGAATTTCATAAGCCTTAAGCCGGGCGAGACACGCCGCATCATATGCACAATCCCTGAATCTACCGATTCGCTCACTCTGGCTCTGGACGGCTGGAATGTGAAATAATCCCTTACCCGCTCCGGTGCGGGGCGCCCTCTCTTTTTTCGTTTTGCCCGCGGAATGTCAGGCGGGAGTGGTCATAATCGGCGAAATTTGTTAAA